>NZ_JBAKBA010000004.1:0-140834 GCF_038155225.1 Psychromonas arctica
TCACGCCTTATTAGTGTTAATTTTTCCTGCGCAATCTCTGATCACTTATTTAATTTCATTGGTATAAGACCTGTTTAGCGCTGTTAGCTATCTCAACACTTTCAATAATTTTAACCTCATGTATTTTATAGACCATATTTAACGCCTGATTTTTATCTTTATATACCATGTCTTTTCTATCCATTTTTATTATCAATTTTCCTCTTTATACTTTGATCAACGATTATTTGATCATTTATCTATTTGGTATTTTATTTATCTGAACTCGTTTTTATTTTAAATATTAAATAAAGTGAAAAATATTTTCTATTTTAATTTTTTGTTACACCTGTTTCTATAATGTGCTTTATTTTTGTTAATGGTGTTCTATTCTATGATTAATAAGTGATTATGTTAATTATTGAATTTTAAGTATATTATTTATTTTTAATATTTATATATAAAACAATGGCTTGAATTTATTTGTTGTCGTGGTTGTTAATATAATATGATGGGTTTAACACTTTTATATCAAACCACTATTAATCTTTTCATTTCATTAATATCATGTATTATATTTTGAAATTTATTTTCTATTTTGCGTTTTTATATTTTAAATGGTTTGTGAAAACTATTAATACCCTGGAGCAAAGATATGAACACCTTTCGATTAACTACCGGACAAGCCTTAGTAAAATTTTTAAACCAACAGTATGTTGAGGTTGATGGTCAGCAAGAAAAATTTGTGCACGGTGTGTTTACTATTTTTGGCCATGGTAATGTACTTGGGTTAGGGCAAGCGCTTGAGCAAGATCCTGGCGATTTAATTGTGCACCAAGGTTGTAACGAGCAAGGTATGGCACAAATTGCTGTTGGTTTTGCGAAACAGCACAAAAGAAAGAAAATATACGCAGTGAGTGCATCAGTTGGACCTGGCTGTGCCAATATGATCACTGCAGCGGCAACGGCAACTGCTAATCGTATTCCTGTTTTATTATTACCTAGTGATGTTTATGCTTCACGCCAGCCAGATCCGGTTATCCAGCAAATTGAACAATTCCATGATTACTCTATTTCTACGAACGATGCATTCCGTCCAGTTTCTAAATATTTTGACCGAGTGATGCGTCCTGAGCAATTAATGACAGCAATGATTAATGCAATGCGTGTGTTAACTGATCCTGCTGATACAGGTGCGGTAACTATTTCTCTTCCTCAAGATGTGCAAGGTGAAGCCTACGATTTCCCTGAGCATTTCTTTCAAAAAAGAGTACATCGTATCGAGCGACGTCCCGCTTCTGAAGCTATGATAGCGGATGCAGTTGAAGCGATTAAAGGTAAGAAAAAGCCGTTATTAATTTGTGGTGGCGGTGTGCGTTATTCCGAAGCGCATGATGCATTTAAAGCTTTTGCTGAGAAGTTTAATATTCCATTTGGTGAAACCCAAGCAGGTAAAAGTGCAGTGCCTTTTGACCATTATTTAAATTGTGGTGGTATTGGTGCAACAGGGACTTATTCTGCGAATATTTTAGCTAAAGATGCAGATGTCATTATCGGTGTTGGTACACGTATGACAGACTTTACGACGGCTTCAAAGTCTCAATACCAAAATAAAGAGGTGACCTTTGTAAATATTAATGTTGCCAGCTTTGATGCTTATAAGCTCGACGGTATTCGCGTTATTGCTGATGCTCAAGCAGCACTTAATGCATTATCCGATGCGTTAGAAAAAGAAGGGTATTGTTCTGAATACAAAGATGAAATATCTACTGCTCGTAGCGCATGGGCTGATGAACTTGCACGTTTAGATAATGTAACTTATGAAGAAACTAAGTTTTCACCTGAAATTGAAGGACATTTAGACCATGCCATTCTTGATGAATACGCAGACGTTTTACAATCTAAATTACTACAAACACGTGTATTAGGTCTTTTAAATCAGGAATTATCTGATGATGCCATTGTGGTAGGGGCGGCTGGCTCATTGCCTGCTGATTTACAAAGAGTATGGCGCCCTAAGCAACAAGATACCTACCATATGGAGTTTGGTTATTCATGCATGGGATATGAAATTGCTGCAGCCATTGGCGCTAAGATCGCTTGTCCAGAGCAGCCAGTGTATGCCTTATTAGGCGATGGGTCTTATATGATGCTGCACTCAGAGTTACAAACGGCGATTCAAGAGGGGATTAAAATCAATATCGTATTATTAGATAATATGAGTTTTGGTTGTATTAATAACCTGCAAATGGATAACGGTATGGGTAGCTTTGGCACAGAAAACCGCTTTAGAGATGCTAAAACAGGTAAGTTAACCGGTAAATCTGTCCCTGTCGACTTTGCTAAAAATGCTGAAAGCTATGGTTGTGTAACCTATACAGTGCGTAACGAAGCAGAGTTAATTGCCGCAATTGCTGATGCTAAAAAACAAACAGTATCGACATTGATTGATGTAAAAGTACTGCCTAAAAGTATGACGCATGGTTATGAGTCTTGGTGGCGTTGTGGTATTGCCGCCGTTGCGGATAAACCAGAAATTAAGCAAGCAGCAGATAAGATGGGTGCAATGGTTAAAAAGATTCGTCAGTATTAATGCTATATTTTAGTTGATGTAATTGTTATTAATGATAGGTGGGCTTAACTCGTTTAAGTCCATTATGCTTTCTATGCTGTTTCCTTCGTTATATTTTTATTTACCCTTCTTCATCTATCTTTATTTATACCCGTTACCGTTCAAGGCATTTTGTTCAGTCGTTAGCTTGGATTTCAAATCAAGGCGCAACATGATGACAATGGCTAGTTTTTATCGAAAGTTGCAACGGAGAGTTGGTTTTCAGCTAACGATCAAGAGGCAGCTGTGAACTTTGAACTTTGTGAATGTGTGAATGATAGAGGTATAAATTGGGGCTATAACAATGCTCAATTAATCGCCTTAACCCTGTCATTATTTTCAACTTTAGTTGTTGGGCATCTTATAATCGATGGTTGTATTTACAAGCGCGTTTACGTGAGTATTTATAAAAGAGGCGTCATTATGTTGTCATCCAAATTGTTCTTATTTCATGGCCAAACCGATGATTGGCTAAAACAAGAAGGCAATGAGTTAATCATACGCTTTCTATGTAATGATCCGACAAAGATGATCCATTCCTGTTTTGTTCGTTGCGAGCCTAACAATGAGGATAGATTAATTCAGTGTGAAAAAATTAAGCTGTCTTTTTTATCTGATTTTGGCGTTATTTATCAAGCGCGTATCCCATTAAGTACGCATGTTGATAATACTTATTATGCGATAAAGTGTTTAACGGATAAAAATCAGATTTGGTTAAGTGCTGCTGGTACTGTTAATCGTGTTCCTGGGTTAGAAAGCCACTTCAAATACAATGCCCAACATCGTCCTCCTCAATGGGTTCAATCACAGGTTTTCTATCAAATTTTTCCAGATCGTTTTTGTCAGGGAAATCCTGATATTGCTGTCAAAACAGATGAGTACCTTTATCAAAATGGTGAACATCGAGTGATTGCTAAAAAATGGGGAGAGCCTGTTGCACAAGCTGGGCATCAGTCAACGGGAGCGAGTGAGTTTTATGGTGGTGATTTAAAGGGAATAGCTAACAAACTTGATTACTTACAACACCTTGGTATCAGCGTACTTTATCTTAATCCTATTTTCACTTCTCCAAGTAATCATAAATACGATACAACGGATTATCTTAATATTGATCCACACTTCGGTAGTAATACTGAGTTTGCACAATTAACTGACAACCTACATCAGCGTGGTATGAAAATAATACTCGATGCGGTGTTTAACCATACTTCCTATGAGCATCCTTGGTTTGGGCGTTATCAAGCAGATGAACATAGTGCTTATAAACATCCTGATTCCCCTTATCGAGATCATTATATTTTTACTCAACAAAGTAGCCATGAAGAAGAATGCGACGAAGAAGGATCTAATGTAGAAGAGCGTTATATTACTTGGAATGGTATAGACACATTACCTAAGCTTAATTTTCTTAATCACGATGTGCAGCATTATATTTATAAAGGCGAGTCTTCCGTTTTAAAGTATTGGTTAAAACCACCTTATCATATTGACGGTTGGCGCTTTGATGTTATCCACATGCTAGGGGAAGGCGTTGGTGCTTATAATAATACACACTATGTGAAATCCTTTAGGGCCTCTGCTAAAGCAGTTAACCCAGAAGCTTATATTGTTGGTGAACATTTTTACGAGGCGACTCAATGGCTGCAAGGAGAGCAAGAAGATGGTGCAATGAATTATTATGGATTTGCCCATCCTATTCGTGCCTTTTTTGCTGGGTTAGATATTGCTTACCATGCGATTGACATCAATGCTCAAGAGTTGGATATTTGGCTAGCTGAAAGCCGTGGTAAAATACCATGGTTGAATCAATTAGCACAACTTAATCAATTAGATAGCCACGATACAATGCGATTTCTAACTCAATTAGCAGGAGATCAACAGAGATTAAAAGCAGCAAGCATGTTGCTCTTTAGTTATCCTGGAGTGCCTTGTCTTTATTACGGCACTGAAGTGGCGTTACAAGGAGGACAAGATCCTGATAATCGACGTTGTTTCCCGTGGAATGAGTTAGATATAAACAGTGAGTTATTTATTTTTTATCAGCAATTAATCGTATTAAGAAAAAACCGTAAAGAGCTTCAAGTGGGGAGTTATCTGACATTGTACGCAGAAAATAAATGTTTTGTTTTCGCTCGACATTATCAAGGTGAATGTACTATTTATGCGGTGAACCTAAATAAAAATAGCGACCAAGATAAGAGCGAAAAGCTGAGTCAAAAAAATGAAGAGATAAAATTAGATGTTTTAAACTTAATAACCAAAGCACAACTATTTTCTGGTTTTGATAGTTTATATCAGCAATTACAATGCAAAGTTAATAATCAAAAGTTGATTTTGAACTTACCTTTTAACTACGCGTTATTACTTTCTAGCCAAAATAGTCATTAGGAAGCATGATTATTTTTTTTAATAAAAAAAGGCAACTACCTTAAGGTAGCTGCCCTATAATATTTACCCCGTTATTGATGTAATAGATAACTAGGTAATTAGTTATTTAATCGATAGAAAATAAAGCTACTTTTTTGCTAATTTAAATTCATCGATACGCACTTCCGTTTGCTTCGCAACGTCACCATCCATATCAATTTTAGATAGGTCTGCAATGTGTAGTTTTGCATAAACAGTCACTGACACATCTGCACCAGAGTTAAAGCTAACCGATGTTTGACGGAAGCTATCTCTTACTGCGCCTCTAGGTGCGTTATTAAGTTCAGAGGTATGTACTGTTTTAGTAGCTAATGATTGACCAGATGCGCTTGTTGCACCAAACACTAGTTCTGTTGGTGATTCGTCACCTTTTTTGTCGTTGTAATAGAGAGAGAATTCATAATCTGTATTAGGTTGTAAGCCGAATACTTCTTGGCTTAAACCAGGTTGAGCAGTAAAGTCATCAGACGCAGCCGTAAAGCGTAAACGAGATGATCCTTCTTCACCAAATGCTGTATCTTTAGAGCTTCCAGCATCACCTAGACCTTTATTTTTATTTGCATTTTTTTTCCAAACATCACTTTTACCACTATTACTTCTAAACTGAGTTAATTGTGGATCGATAATTAGATTGCTGCCGGTTGCGACTGAGACCACAGAGTTTGTTGTTGAAACAACTTTTGATGTTGTATCTGCAGTATTGGCACAACCTGCTAATAAACCTGTTATCACTAATCCTAAATAAATTTTCTTCATTATTTTAATCCCTTACGCATATCTCTATTAATGGAAAAGTCACTCTATAGTGATATTGTATTATTTTATGTGATTGATTAAACAATTTGAAAAGAGGGCATATAAATCCATCATGGGATTAGCATTTATGTGAGGTAGATTTTTTAAGTCGAATTTAAAATGAGATCTATGTCATTTAGACCTCAGCTGAACTTCAGTATCAATTAAACATTAACTTAGGTATTCACTCTTAATCTAAGTACCGAAATCCTATTTTCATCTCTAATTATAGTTATGTTTCTATCGAAGTCGTCAGGTAAAATAAGCTAGATAAAGTAAGTGGTCTCGAGTATTACATCGATGACCACTTATTTTTTTAGGTTTTTTTTGACCGTTTGGTTGAGCATTTTTGGTCAGTACTGCGTCATTAATTAAAATTAAATCTAAATTTAAACCTAGACCTAAACCTTAATAACTAATCACAGGGTTGGTACTGAACAGGTAACCATCAAAATCAGGGTGGTCGATATCAGATAAACTGAATAATGTTTGTTTCACATTTTCTAAATGTTGCCACATTGAATCTCGCGCACCCGCCGCATCTCTGCGTTGTAGGCTAGCTAAAATCTTTTCATGATCTTTCAACCACACTTTACGATAATCTTCATTGTTAATGTGTAAATGCAGTTGTCGCCACATCGGGCTATTATTTCTCTGTACCCACAGGTCGTGGACCATCCCACTCAACACGCTATTTTGTGTCGCATCGGCAATCGCCATGTGAAACATTTCATCGCCGTCATAATCTTTACTATTATTTTCTAAATTTAGGCGTTCCATTTCAAGTGCTTGACGGAGTTTATCTATATCATTTTTGGTTATTTGTGTGGCTGCAAACTCTGCGATGCGACTTTCAAGGAGCTGTCGTGCTTGCAGTGACTCAAAAGGTCCAACATCATTGTCTTCATTTTCAATATCATCAGCCTGGTCTCCTTGTGAGTTAATCTCGTCAGAGGGAATACGCGTCACATAAACACCAGAGCCTTTGCGTACATTTACAATTTCTTGAAGCTCCAACATAATCAAAGCCTCACGTACAACAGCTCTGCTGACATTCATTATATGTGCTATTTCACGTTCGGGAGGAAGCTTTTGACCGATCGAAAACTCTCCGCTAGAGATACGTTTTTTTAATGCGATACCAATTTCTTGGTAAAGGCGTTTTGGCGAATTCATCGTTTACAAAACCTTTTAAGTTTCTTGATAGTGAGCTTACTTAGCTTTTTGTACTTTTATATAAAGGCTAAGTACAGAGAATAGATATAAAAGCTAAGTGCATTTTTATAAGTTTGTAGTTTGTATAGATTTGAGTCTTTATCAGCCAATAATATTGGTTTAAGTAATATCAGTTCTTATTATTCTTTTTATTTAATACTTCAATGACCATTTAAAATGTAACTTATAGATATTAAAGGTTAAGTTTAACATTTGCTTAACTTGTAAATGTGCAAAATTTTATCAATTTAAATTTACCAAATAGTTATTAATATGGCTTCTTTATAAATCCTTGTTCATCTGTTCTATTTATATATCTTAATCATTCGTACTTAATGATGTTGCTATTGAATACGATGAGCTGTTTTGCTTGAGTATATTGTAAGTTTAATAAAGGTCATGATCTCAAACATACCATTATAAACCTGTTATCACCGACATATGATCTTCTTATTTTATAAGTTGATGGCCCTCTGTTATTGCATCGATAAAAAAGTTAAATAATTTAAATTTCTTATTGAGTAAATTATCTAGCATATTCAATTTTTTTGATAGTTTATAAAAATGAATTTGATCACAAAAATCCATTAATTGGTCTACCAATTACTTGTTTATGTTAGTTTCTTATTATTAAAATATAATTAAATATCTATTTATCAATTACTTGAGATTTTATCTTGTTTGGTGTCTCATAATTGGTCGAGAAAATACTCCGATCAATTAACTGTGATCCCTATCCTTTGGTCCTACCAAAATAAACTCTATACTCATTTTGTTTTGTAAAGTAGCTGTTTAATAAATGTTAATTTTACTTTAAAAAAACAGACTTAAATGTCGTTAAGTTTGTAGTAATTTATTATTGGAAAGTGTCATTATCCCGTAATAAGTATCAGTAATATTAAGCACTTACACATATTTATTATTTTGTGTATTTAACGTTTATTTTGTACTACTTAATACTTTCAATATGAAAAAATAAACAAGGAAAAGTTATGTTATTTGGTCAAAAATTTAAAAAAGTCATTAAGACTACGGTAGCTTGTGCAACGTTTGCTGCATTAGCTGTATCAACAACATCAGTAAACGCGGAAACACTTCGTGGCGCTAGTATGTTCGATGGTAATCATACTTTTACTAAAACAATGGTTAAATTTGGTGAGTTAGTTGAGCAGTATTACGATGGTGATGTTGAATTTGATTTACGTTTAAATGGTGAATTAGGCGTTGAAAAAGATTACGTTACTTTTTTAAACCAAGGCGTAGCGATTGATTATACGATATTGGCACCTTCTAACATGGCAAGATTTGCACCTTCAATTCCATTAATGGACATGCCTTTTCTATTTCGTGATTTAGACCATTGGAACACAGTGCTTTCAAGCGACACATTAGCACCACTTGAAAAAGAACTTTCTGACAAAGCTGATATTGTAATTGTTGGTTATGCAGGCGGTGGTACACGTAACCTTATTTCAAGTAAACGCATCAGTAATATGGATGAGCTAGCAGGACACAAAATGCGAGTAATGGGCGCACCTATCCAAGCGCAAATCTTTGCTGCTATCGGCGCAGCACCTTCTGCTATTTCTTACAATGAAGTGTACAACGCAATACAAACAGGTGTTGTTAGTGGTCTAGAAAATGAAGCCGCTAGTATCCAGAATCTGAAATTTTATGAAGTTGCACCAAACGTTACCTTAACAAGTCACACTATTACAGTACGTCCTATTGTATTCAGTGGTAAAAGCTTCCGTAAACTGCCTGAAAAACTTCAAGCTGCTATCAAAAAAGCAGGTAAAGAAGCGGGTGATTTTGGTCGTGAGTTAGAAACACGTGAAGACGGTATTAAATTGAAGCAAATGGCTGATGCTGGACAGATTCAAGTTGCAGAGTTTGCTGATCGTGAAAAATTATTAACGATTGTTAAACCTGTTCAAGATAAATTTGCTGCAAGTATTAATGCAACTGAATTACTTGAAGCGATTCGCAGTAAGTAACAGTTAAATTAACAACAGCAATATTAACAATAGTTACCTCGGTAACAATGATTTTATTAAAGTAGTTAAGACTCACTTTTTAATTAAATGGCATTGAACTACAGGCCGCCTAATTAAACTGTTAACACTTTAATAAGTAATAACTCTACGTGATCCAAATAGAGATCACGTAGTTATCTCCCCTTTATAAACGAATTTCTTCTTTGAGGTTACCCATGATTAAACGAGGCTTAGAGTTGCTTTGCACGGTACTAAAAGTAACTCTAACAATATTAGTGGGTGCATTAGTCATCCCAGTTGCAATGCAGGTTATTGCTAGATATACAGGTATCATACCTGTTTATCTTTGGACTGAAGAATTAGCGACCTTTATTTTTGTATGGGTAGTGATGATTGGTTCAGTGTTAGCCGTTTGGGATAACACACATTTTGATGTTCAAGTATTACCTGACAGTTCAAATCCATTAATTTTGTTAATTCAACGTTCAATTGTGTACTTATTAGTGGGCGGGTTTGGTGCCATGTTTACTTGGTATGGTATCGATTATGCAAAATTTGGCGGTATCCAACATTCAGTCATGATGAACGCAAACTTATTAATCACCCATATTACCGTGCCATTTGCAGGGCTATTATGGTGTGTTTTTTCTCTATTTAAATTTGCAGAAGCATTTCAAATATACAAATCAAGCAAAGGGATAACGCAATGATTCTTACTACTGGAGTAGCCTGTGCGTTACTCGTTGGCTGCTTTCTTTTATTAGTTATATTGCGTGTACCGATTGCATTTGCATTAGGGCTTGCAACACTTCCCGTCGTATTCTTAGATATTAGACTGACTCCTTTTATCATTATCGATAGAATGTTTCAGTCGTATAACTCATTTATTTTACTGGCTGTTCCTTTCTTTTTATTAGCCGCCAATTTAATGAATTCCGGGAAAATAACCGATAAATTAATTGATTTAGCGCGAGTACTAACAGGATGGATGCCTGGTGGTTTAGGCCATGTAAATGTCGCTGTTTCTATGTTATTTGCTGGTATTTCTGGTTCATCAACTGCTGATGCTGCCGGTTGTGGGAAAATCTTAATCCCTGCCATGATTAACGAAGGTTATGATAGACGTTTTGCCATTGCCATTACCGCCTGTTCGTCAGTAATGGGTGTAATAATACCGCCTAGTATATTGATGATTGTGTGGGGTGGAGTCATGCAAGTTTCTGTTGGCGCGTTGTTTTTAGCGGGCGCTATACCGGGGCTGTTAATTGGTTTCTCATTAATGGCGACTGTTTACGGTTACGCAAAAGTTTATAACTACCCAATCACTGTAAAACCTACTTTTAAAATGGCTTTTAAAGCATTTAAAGGGGCTGCATTGGCGATGCTAACACCTGTCTTTGTGATTTACGGTATTGTGGCTGGCATAGTAACACCAACTGAAAGTGCCATTATTGCAGCAGGTTATTCTCTATTCTTAGGCATGGTTGTTTATAAAACAGTTAAGCCGCGTGATGTTGGACCTATCCTTTACGATACAGGTCGATTTGCTTCAATTTCATTGTTTGCGATAGGGACTGCATCAGTATTTGGATGGTTGCTTGCTTATTATAACGTGCCACGTTTAATCATTGATTTTATGGTCAGTATGGAGTTCGGACAATTAGGTACATTGCTTGTTATTGCCTTTTTATTCCTGTTCTTTGGTCTATTTATTGATGCGATACCAACCATTATTATTTTAGGAACAGTGCTTTTACCGGTAGCAACACAGGCTGATATTTCACCTATTATTTTTGCAATTATTGGTATCATTTCACTCGCATTCGGATTGGTAACACCCCCCTACGGTTTATGCTTATTAATTTCAGCATCGATTGGAGGAATGAATGTTATTCAAGTATTAAGAGAAGTGTGCATTATTCTGCTACCAATGTTGCTTATTTTATTCTTAATTATTATGTTTCCAGAGATAGCACTATGGCTTCCTAAGCAATTGATGCCAACGGCAGTAAGCTAAAGATAAGTTAAAAGTAAGCTCAAAAGAGGCTAAAGATATATTGAAGATAGACAAAAGATAAGTTAGATAAAGTTTAATATAAAGCACCTTACTGTTTTAGTAATTCATATCAGAGACCTAACAGTAAGGTTGCTTTTACTTCTTTTCAATCGCTGCTACACATTAGTAACGTTCTATATCTTAGTAATAAACCATCTTTGAAATCGTTATTGGTGTGATTAAAAATTTCAATACAAAACTATTAATACAAACCATCAACACAAACTTTCAATACAAAACTATTAATACAAACCATTAATATAAGCTTTCAATACAAAACTATTAATACAAACCCATCGATACAAACGCTTAATAAAAGCGATCACTGTAAACTATTATTTCAGTTAAAGAGGTTTGATACCGCAGCCTTTTAAAGTGACTTGTGTGAGTAGTTTAATCCCTTTTTCAAAGTCATCTTCATCTAAGTGTTCTTTACCCATCAAAATACTGATTTGTAATCCATGATCGGCATAGGCTTGTGTTGTAGACCAAAGCATAAACAGTAAATGCTCTGAATTAATAGGGTCCATCCATTCTTTCTCAACCCAAGCATCAAATACCTGGCAAGTTTGATCAAATTGATCTTTTAATTCTGCTTGTAGTGAATCTCGTAGATAATGTGCACCATGTAAAACTTCTGCTGCAAATATGCGTGACGCGTTTGGGTGCTCTTTTGATTGGCGTATTTTATTAGAAATGTATTTAGGCAAGGCTTCATTAGGATGAGAATCTGCACTCATTTCATTCATGTGGCTCATCCATAACTTTAATAGCTGGTTGATCACAGCCTTATAAAGGCCTTCTTTGGTTTTAAAGTAATAAAGAATATTCGCTTTTGGTAAGCCCACAGCTTCAGCAATAGCAGCAACCGTCGTGCCTCTATAACCTCGTTCAGCAAAAACTTGTTCTGCTGATGTTAAAATTTGATATAAGTTATCTTTACGTATATCAGCTAATGAACCACGTGATTTAGGTTTTTTTTTTATTACTTTTTTCATAAATTAATAATGCTCTACAGGATAAGTTACAGGGCTAATAAAGTGATAAAAAGTAGGGGACTTAGCATGAAATAAAGTCCCCTAATAATCAGTTATTTTAACGGTTATTCATTTATAACACGTTGATGTAGCTCAGGTCGTATTGACACTGAGTTCAAATAAACGATTAAAATATCATTAGATGTATTCTAATTATTTCAACTTACCATCAACACCTTCTACGTAGTAGTCCATGCGTAATAAGTCGCCATCTTTCATTACTTCACCTGCAGGCAATATTACTTTGCCAGACTGATCTTTAATTGGACCAGTAAATGGGTGGAATGTACCGTCAACAATTTGGTTTGATAGTGCCGTTACTTTAGCGACAACATCTTTTGGTACAGCTTCGTTGAAAGGTGCTAATTGAGTCATACCAGAAGCAATCCCTTTCCACACGTCTTCAGATTTCCAAGTACCATCTAAAACAGATTGAACACGTTGCTCGTAAAAACCATTCCAGTTATGTACAGCTGCTGTTAATTGAGCTTTTGGTCCGTATTCGCTCATGTCTGAGTGGTAAGCAATCGCATAAACACCTGCATCTTCAGCGGCTTGTACTGCTGCTGGCGAATCAGTATGGAATGTAATTACATCAGATTTTTGATCGATTAAGCTATTGGCTGCTTCACGTTCTTTTGCTGGATCAAACCAAGTATTTACCCAAACAACTTTCACTTTAATATCAGGGTTAACCGATTGAGCTCCTAGCGTGAATGCATTGATTCCACGTACTACCTCTGGAATTGGAAATGCACCGATGTAACCAATGACATTGGTTTTAGACATATAACCAGCCACCACACCTGTTAGGTATCTTGCTTCATAAATACGGTCAAAATAAGTCCCTACATTTTTAGCGCGTTTATAGCCTGTTGCATGTTCAAATTTCACATCAGGAAAACGTTTTGCTACTTTCAATGTTGGGTTCATATAACCAAATGAAGTCGTAAATATTAGTTTATGTCCACTTTGGGCTAATTGAGTGATCACTCGTTCAGCATCAGGTCCTTCTGCTACATTTTCGATAAAAGTTGTTTTAATTTTATCACCAAATACTTTTTCTAAGTTAAGTCTTGCTTGATCATGCGTGTAAGTCCAACCAGCTTCACCTGTTGAACTAACGTAAACAAAACCTATCTTTAATGGTTCTTCTGCTGCATTGCTTAATGCAGAAAAACCTAAAGTAAGTGTTAAACACAACATCTTGAAAATATTTTTCATCTTCCTTTCTCCAATATTTTGACTTTTTGTTTTGTATTAAAAGTTGTTTAGGGACTGTTTATCTCTGATATTGTTCGTTGTTTAATATAGTTCTTATATTCAACAACACAGAATGTATAACAGCATAGTTATTTTATAGTAATACGATTACAAAGTATCACTGCAAAAATAGCGCCATCCTCACGCATTATTGTTAAATACTTTCTGTAAAACATTTTTACTTCTATTTAAGTTTGTTAAACCAGACAGAAGAATACTCATCAGATTTAGCTCGTTTTAACGCCAGTGATAAAAAATCCCGTGATATTCCTTATTAAATAGCTTTTTTGAGTGCTAGATCAAAGGTTGGTACATAGTATGCAATGCAATGTATTGACCAAATGGTCAAAAGTGTTTTAAATATTTTTAATGTCAGCTAAGAAATAACGTTAAGCCCCTAGTAATAAAGGCTTGGTTAATAAAGAGAGGTTTACGTGGTTCAATTTTTACTTAATAACGAAATGGTTAAGTTACAAGCATTTGCTCCAAGTTTGAGCATTTTAGATTGGTTACGCACCAATATGGGGAAAGTAGGCAGCAAAGAAGGTTGTGCTTCTGGAGATTGTGGTGCGTGTACGGTAGTGGTTGGCGACTTAATTAATGGCGAATGGCATTACAAAAGTATTAATGCTTGTCTAATGTTAGTAGGTAACTTGCACGGTAAACATTTATTAACCGTTGAAGCATTGACCACAAAAATGAATCCAGCAGTTGAAGATCTTCATCCCGTACAAAGAGCAATGGTTGAATGCCATGGTTCACAATGTGGCTTTTGCACACCTGGTTTTATTATGAGCTTATTCGCTTTATATATGAATTTTGAAACTTACCCAGGTAAAGAAAAGGTGATTCAAGCATTGGGCGGAAACTTATGTCGTTGTACTGGTTATCAACCTATTTTAAAAGCCGCTGAAAAATGTTTTAGCTATCAAAACCAAGCTGCACAAAATATTGCACACAAAGATCATCGCTTTAGTAAACAAGTCCAAGCATTAACTATTTCCTTAGAAAAAGACTTAGCATTAAATAAAATACCAATGATTGAAAACACAACAAGCGAAAGAGAAGGACAGTACTTTTATTTACCACAGAATCTATCGCAATTATGTGAATTAAAAGCTTCACATCCAAAAGCACAATTTGTGGCTGGCGCGACTGACCTCTCTGTAGAATTTAGCCAACGACTCAGTTATAACAACCAATTAATTTCAGTACGTTATTGTCCTGAATTGATGCAATTTAATGAAGATGAGCAAGGTTTACATATTGGTGCCGCACTCCCTTACAGCGAATTCCTTGATAGATTCTCAGAGATTTACCCTGAATCACATGAATTATTTGAACGTTTAGGCTCTTTACAAATTCGTAATGCAGGCTCATTGGGCGGCAGTATTGCTAATGCTTCACCGATTGGCGACCCTGCACCATTATTTATTGCATTGAACGCTAGCCTCGAATTACAAAGCATTCGCGGTAATCGTATTATGCCATTACAAGATTTCTTTCTTGATTACCGAAAAACACAATTAGCACAAGACGAAGTTATTGTGGCCATTCATATTCCGACACGTAATCCTGAATTTAATTTAAGTTGTCACAAAATATCAAAACGCATAGAAGATGATATTTCAGCGGTGTGTTTAGTTTTAAGTTATCAACTTGATGGCGACAAAATGCAAGATGTTCGATGCGCAATGGGGGGGATGGCGGCAACACCTGCATTAGCCAAAAACGTAGCGCAGGCATTAGAGGGAAAAACCTTCAGTTTAGAAAACTTACAAAACGCAGCATTGCAAATACAAGTCGATTTTCAGCCATTGTCTGACGTCAGAGCCTCTTCAGCTTATCGTTTACAAGTGAGTAGAAATTTATTCGACCGTATTTGGTATCAAGGATCTGGGAAGATCCAATTGCAGCAAGACAGTGATCTTGCCATTCATTCTATTTCAGCTATTCACACAAGGATTAATCATGCGTCACTTTAAAACAGATAAACCAAGTGGGTCTACGAAGAATGCAATTGGCAGCTCTTTCATACACGAAAGCGCCGTAAAACAAGTTATTGGTAAAGCGGCTTATATTGATGATAGACCAGAGGAAGTGAATAGCTTGCACGCTTACCCTGTGTTATCGACGATTAGTAGCGGTAAGATATTATCAATCGATACCAGCGATGCATTACAAATTGAAGGTGTTGTTGCTATTTATGGTACACAAGATATTCCAGGTAAAAATGATATTGGTCCGGTTTTTTCGGGTGATATTTTATTAACAGATGACGTCATTGAATATCATAGCCAACCGATTTTGTTAGTGGTTGCAACGAGTTACCAAACTGCACGTATTGCAGCCCGAAAAGTCGCGATTGAATACCAAGAGACCGCCGCTGTCATTGATATTAAAGAAGCCATTGCCAATAAAAGCTGGGTTCGTCCTCCACATGCGCTACACAGAGGTGATGCACAACAAGCGATTAAAGATGCAACGCATCAAGTGAGTGGTGAGTTATATGTGGGTGGTCAAGAGCACTTTTATTTAGAAGGGCAGGTAAGTATTGCAACACCAACAGAAGATGGAGGCATGTTTATACAATCTTCAAGTCAGCATCCATCTGAGGTTCAGCATTTAGTCGCTAAAGTATTAAACCAACCATTTAACTACATTACTGTCGAAATGCGTCGAATGGGTGGGGCTTTTGGTGGCAAAGAAACACAAGCTGCACCATGGGCTTGTTTAGCTGCTTTAGCCGCTTATTACACAGGTCGTAGCGTTAAAATTCGTTTAGCACGTAGTGATGACTTTAAAAGCACAGGTAAGCGCCATCCTTTTTATAATACTTACCAAGTTGGATTTGATGATAACGGTTTAATCACAGGTGTTGATATCGATATCAATGGGTATTGTGGTTATTCGCCAGATTTATCTGATGCGATTGTTGACCGTGCTTTGTTCCATGCTGATAACGCTTATTATTACCCTAATGCGCACATTAATGGTAATCGTTGTAAAACTAACACGGTTAGTAACACTGCATTCCGTGGCTTTGGTGGTCCGCAAGGCATGATCATGGCGGAGCAATTAGTGGACGATATCGCTTATTATCTCGGTAAAGATCCGTTAGAAATTCGTAAATTAAACCTGTATGCACCAGGGCGTGACTTAACGCCTTATAAACAAAAAGTAGAGCAGTTTATATTGCAAGATATGATCGCCCAAATGGAGCAAGAGAGCGATTACTGGGCGCGTAAAGCAGCCATTGAAAGCTTTAATAAAACATCACCTATTATCAAAAAAGGCTTGTCATTAACGCCTGTTAAGTTTGGTATTTCATTTACGGTTCAACATTTAAACCAAGCCGGAGCATTAGTTGTTATCTATTCCGATGGAACCGTTCATGTAAACCATGGCGGTACTGAAATGGGACAGGGATTAAATACTAAAATTGCACAAATAGTCGCGCAAACATTGTCTATCGATATGCAATATATTTTAGTCAACGCAACGCGCACTGATAAAGTCCCAAATACTTCACCTACTGCAGCATCAAGCGGTACTGACTTGAATGGTATGGCAGCATTGAACGCGGCCAATACCATTAAAGAAAGATTGTTTGAGTTTGCAGCTACACATTTTGATGTGAAACCAGATAGTTTAGCGTTAGTGGATAACCAATTGACCCATGAAAAAGGTCAAATTAGTTTTGCTGAGTTGATTAACCTTGCTTACTTAAACCGTATTTCACTTTCTTCTACTGGGTTTTACGCAACACCAGAAATCTACTACGACCGTGAAAAAGCGGAAGGGCATCCTTTCTTTTATTACGCGTACGGCATTGCCTTGAGTGAAGTCGAAATTGATGTGCTAACCGGTGAAAATACCGTTACACGTGTTGATATATTGCATGATGTGGGTAACTCAATTAACCCAGCATTGGACGTTGGTCAAATCGAAGGGGCCTTTATTCAAGGTATGGGTTGGTTAACAACGGAAGATCTCAGTTGGAATGACAATGGCGTGTTAGCAAGTAATGCACCTGCGACTTATAAAATACCTGCGATTGGTGATACCCCTGCAGAATTTAACGTGACGCTTTATGATTCAAAAAATCCTGCGACCACTGTGTTTAAATCTAAAGCCGTCGGTGAACCGCCATTTATGTTGGGGATCAGCGTATGGAGTGCATTACGTAATGCCGTTGCGAGTATCACTGACTATCAATTTGCACCAAGCTTGAATACACCTGCTACCGCTGAATGTGTTTTAGGTGCAGTACAAGTGGCGAAAGATTGGTTACAGGATCAAAAATCAGAGAAACAAGGCACTGATAAAAAAGGAACAGGCGATGCTTAATATCTCAACGCAAGGCTTACACGCCCATAGCTGGTTAGAAGCGGCTACAGAGCTTGAGCAGGGCACAGAAACCTATGTGATCGTAACGCTACTAAGTACTGCAGGTTCTACGCCTCGTGCTAGTGGTACGAAGATGGTGGTCAGTGAACATAATATTTACGCCACCATTGGAGGCGGGCATTTAGAATTTAAAGCGATTAAACAGGCTCGCCAATTGATTGAACAAGGTGAAACATGTCAGCAAGTTGAAAACTTTCAACTAGGTGCCAATCTAGGCCAATGTTGTGGTGGACAGGTCGTTGTATTGTTTGAAGTATTTGCTAGCGATAGTATGCAATTAGATGTGTACGGCGCAGGTCATGTCGCGCAAGCGTTAATACCGGTTCTCGCTCAACTTCCAATACGTGTCCGCTGGATTGATAGCCGTGCAGATTTATTCCCAGAGCACGTACCAGCAAACGTGAAAAAAATAGTAGATGAAGAACCTACTGAACAAGTAAAAAGTGCCGCTAAAAATACGGCATTTTTAATATTGACTCATAATCATCAATTAGATTTTTCATTAACTCAGGCGATTATTAAACGTGCCGATTCGTTATGGCTTGGTGTTATCGGTTCAGATACTAAAGCAAAAAAATTCCAATATCGTTTAGCGCAAAGAGGTTTTACAGAAAAACAGGTACAAAGCATGACCTGTCCTGTTGGCCTAAAAGAAGTCTCGGGTAAGTTCCCAATGGAAGTCGCTATTTCAATAGCAGGGCAGCTGGTGGATCTTTACCAAAGCTTACAAGTTGAACAACCGAAACAAAAGGGTAAAGAATGGAAAGAGTTACAAAATAACTTAGTTCATTTAAGTGCTTTGCAAAGCAAAAAAAGTAAGGTTGGTTAATGGTTTTTTGCTATCTAGTATAGCTCGTTTGCGTTCGTCCAGTCATTAAGGTTAATGATAGGCTTTGGTATTCCGCCCTTGCAGCGCATTACTTTCCTTTGATTGACGAAAGGAACTAAACCTACAAAAACCAAAGGAAGGTTAACAGAGTCATTTTCTGTTCCAAGTAACCAACTGCTTTTATAACGCACCGGCTCTTACTATTCTGGTGGACTTATAAAAGTATTATAGAATTATTCAACTCTATTTCTTCCTAATGATTTTGCTTTATACAGCGCTTCATCTGCATGTTTCAACGTTGTGGTAATATTTTCATCCCTTGCAGAAAACTCAGCAACCCCAATGCTAATAGTGTATTTAATGTTACCGAGGGCTGTATGTATTTCAATGTTTTCAATAGAAACTCTTATTCGTTGAGCTAACTTTTGAGAAGAGGTCAAACTTGTTTCAGGTAAAATGATGGCGAACTCTTCACCTCCTAACCTAAATAAACTATCTTGTTGGCGAATGGTTTGTTTGATGATTGATACCGTTTCTATTATTGCTTCATCGCCAAGGGCATGACCGTAAATATCATTAATAACTTTAAAGTGATCAATATCTAGCATTAAAATAGTATAAGGCTTGGCACCTCTTCTACATCTGGCAAACTCTTCATTACCAACTAAATCAAACTGTCTACGATTAAATGCGCCCGTAAGAGGATCTGTGACAGAAATTAACTGTAATTGTTTATTTTGCTCAGTAATTTTTTTTTCTGCTTCGACTCTTAAACTAATATCTCGTAGAATCCCACAAAAAATACGACCGCGCTTACTCACCCAATTTGAGACTGATAGCGAAAGAGGAAAGGTATCTCCATTTTTTCGTAAGCCTTCAACCTCCACCGTTTTTCCAATTATTTTACTTTGTTTCTCGCTAGATATATTGGCAACACCATTAAAATGACTTTTGCGCATATTTTTCGGAATGATGATGCTGACGGACTGACCTATGGCTTCTTCTTCTGTATAACCAAATAAATGAGTCGCTGCATTGTTCCAAGATAAAATAGTAGAGTCATCATCCATAGTGATAATTGCATCTATAGCGGTTTCAGTAATATTTCGTATTTCAGAAATATAATCATCAATACGTGCTTTGGCCTCATGCAGCATCGCATTATCACGAATAGAGACCAAAACTTGGAACTGTTGTTCAACACCTTGAAATGGTGATAAGCCAATACTCACTGGAATATCATTACCCAATTTAGTTTTTGCAGTTAAATCAACATACTTGCCCATTTCACGTATGGTTGGATTATCAAAGAAAGATTGACGAAGTGATGCATGTTTATGACGATATTGGTTTGGTACCAAGACCTCTATTGGTTGTCCTATTAGTTCACCAGTAGGATATTCAAATAATTTATCAGCTCTAAGGTTAGTGTGAGTGATGATACCATGCTCACTAATAATGATAGTTGCATCTATTGCGATCTCTATGAACTCACTTATCCCACTACTATGCATATGGTCTTTCATTTTTTTCATTAAACCTTAGTTGCTGCTGGGCGAAAAATTATATTATAGACTATACATCATAAGATGAACCGCCCTGTGCGGAGCCGCATGCAGGGTGGTGTGGGGCTTGAGGTTAGATACCTCCGGCTACCTTATTATACATTTTATATACGGGACAACATTTGAGTACATGGGTTTGCTTTGATAGTTTTCAACTATTGTAATATACCCTTAATTTTCAAATCATTTTTCTGTTTTACGTTTCAATAGTTCCACATTAGCCCCTTCGTAATATTAACTGGAAAAACCAGAGGGCTATAATCGTATAGCGATGCCGCAGTTTTGTTTTAGTTGAATTGACTTGCTATATGCCATTAAACTAACATGTACAAATTAACGTACATGAACAGATTGGAGTTAACCATGGATGCAATAAGCTATACAGCAGCTAGAGCAAATTTAGCAAACACAATGGCGCATGTTTGTAATGATCATGCTCCAATAATTATTACTCGTAAGAGTGAAGCTCCCGTTGTGATGATGTCTTTAGAAGACTATAACGCAATGGAAGAAACCACATATTTACTGAGATCTCCTGCTAACGCAATACATCTACTTGATTCAATTGCTGAACTTGAAGCTGGCAATGGAACAGAACGAGAGCTTATTGAATGAAGCTCACCTTTTCAACTAAAGCTTGGGAACAATATTTATATTGGCAAACAACCGATAAAAGAATATTGAAACGCATAAATTTACTGATTAAAGATATTCAACGAAGTCCAAATGAAGGAATTGGAAAACCAGAACCTTTAATACATGGACTATCTGGATATTGGTCACGTCGCATTAATGATGAGCACAGAATCGTTTATAAATACAAAGATGAAACTATTCTAATTGCTCAACTGCGATACCATTACGGCATATAACAGTGTCATTAATTAAAATCATTCTCTATCTCCGGTAGATAGACAAAACAACCGGTATCAGTTTCTTTACCGCCTTCTTTGTCTGGTAGATTCAACTCAAAAAAATACATTAAAAGTTAAAAGCTCTGTATCCCCGTGTGGAGCATTCGAAGGAAAAATAAACACACAAAGGCAAAGAATGCAGACTAAAGTCAGCGCCCCAAAGTCAAAGCCGTTTTGCTAAGTTGGTAATAGTCCCGTTCGAATTTATATTTTTAGATTTTCATAAATGATTGTCAAAGGCTACCAATTGATGATTGAACTTGATCATTGGATCCACCGTCTATTACGTATGTCTTTCTCGTCAATAAAATTGGTGGCAATGGCTAAAACCACGGACGAAAGTGAGAGCATTGATCAAACTTGGTGTCAGTAGCGGTTTAGCTATCTCTTGTACTAGTAGATTTATAAAAAGTACAAGTAAAAGCCCTTGTCGTAGTTCGAAAACCAAAGGGCTCAATAGTACGGTCAGCAATGAATTTTTAGCAGGACAAGGATTGGTGTCATTAAAGGATTTGTGGATTAATATTCACTATTCATCATAAGATGAACCGCCCTGTGCGGAGCCGCATGCAGGGTGGTGTGGGGGCTGGAGGTTAGATACCTGCGGCTACCCGATTAGCCGTCTTTTTCTTCAACCTGAACTAATACACCAGTATGATCATTTGAATCTAACATTATCCCAGCACCTATATTAAAGTCTTTGACGTAAGACTTTAAATCATCTGATTGTGATTCAAATAATATAAACCTAAATGATTTTTTAAGATCTGCATCTTCATTAAGTGTCGTAATATTAATGTGAAATTTATAGTCTCCTGGCTGCCATATAAATTTTTTCTCGAAGAAGTCGATAAACGGTTGAACAAACACATCTGTAACCTCAACATTCGATTTATCATTATCAGCTAAATCTTTTCTTAATCGTACTATTTCTTCTCTGAGTTTTTGTTCTGAATTTTTATATGATTTTTCTTCCTCTCTATCGAAGAAATTTAATAAGTTAACTCTATTTGACCACTCATCATTAGGAGCAAGCGAAAAACTAGTAAGTAAAACGCTTTGGTTGTTCAAAGGGTCTGGTAAATAGTTTTGAGCTTCTAGCGAATCAACTAATTTCCTATCTCTTTCTATATCTATATTAATTGCTTTAATTCTAACGTTTCGTCCTCCAGTATTTCTTAAGATCATATGCATTTGAACATTAGGATTCCCAACTTTGTGAGTTAGGTGGACTCGTGAATATAACTCCAAATCTAGTTTAGCTTTTTTAAACCACAGGGCTATTGGTGGTAATTGAGATAAAATTAAAGCAGCGAAAGCGACAGTAAAAGACCAAAATTTCCAATCTGATAAAAATTCCAAACTCACGTTGAATATACTCCAATTTTGAGAGACGGCTAACGCCGCAAATACTTGCGCGTAGGTTGGCGCTATTTTTGCTGGCTTGTTGTTTTTAGCAAAAACCGGGACAACCGTAATGCGTCTGGTGATTTGCTTTGTTATAAGTTAACGCACACCTTGATAAATTACCGTCCCATCAGTAATTCCTAAATCAGTACGCATCTCATTAAGTAGAATATCAACTTTACCTCTCATATCTTCCCATAATAACGGTTTTCCCTCATACATTATAGGTATAAAATAATCGATTATGTCGTTGTATTTGTTCATTACATTTTGACTAGATACGAGAGAAATATTTCCATAAATTATATTTCTATTTATAGAGAAATTTTCCTCTACTTCGCTGGAGATAGAGCTTTTTTTTTCTAAAGCGACTGATTCAAACTCACTTAGAAGTTCACAAATAAGGTTGATTGCAGTCCTATATGTAGCGAGCTTATCATTATGACGAGTGATATCCTTTTGTTTTAATGAATCCAATTCAACTTGCAATTTTGCTATATTCTCAGAATGCTTGCTTATTTCTTTTTGCAGGATTCTTGCTGCCCATACTTTACCTAGCCAAGCAGATAAGGCAACAAGAACAACAGCAGCCCCACCGAGAGATGTGTATGTTGATGTAATGATATTTATAAAGTCATCTATGTTCATAATTTACTTATAACAGTGTAATTAAGTAGAATCATTCCGTATTTCCGGCGGATAGACAGAACGCTCTATTTTATTTAAATTTGACAGTAGAGTACTAAAAATAAATAAACCAATCAAAAAGTTAAAAATAAAACTAAAACCTTCATCATCTGGATAGACAGAATTGTTCTACATTTACGACGTAAATACAGAAATATATTTATTCTGTAGAGAGTGAGCTTAAGTTTTTGTCAAACAGGCTAAAATCAGCATAAAACATTGCTCAATGTGGACGAACAATCCCACCGTCTAGTTTTCCCAAATAATCAATTGCTTTTAGCAAAGCCGAACAGGATGTTTGGATTAGGCTCGTTTGGCACATGGATGTGCCGCAAGAGCCGGTGCGTTATAAAAGCAATTTATTATTTGGATTAGAAAACGCTCGGTTGGCCTTTCCTTTGCTTACTTTCCTTTTGGCCATTCAAAGGAAAGTAAAGTCGCCGACAGGGCGAAAACACTGATAATAAATATCAAACTGACCGGATGAGCGCAGACGAATCCAACGCAATTAAATTAAGCTTAAAAAGTATGGTTTCCACGTGAAGTAGAAGAAGAAAAAACAAACACACAAAAGCAAAGAATGCAGAGTAAAGTCAGCGGCCCAAATTCAAAGGTATTTTACAGAGATTGGTAATAGCATCGTTTGAGTGCATATCTTAGGTTTTCATAAAAGGGTAAAAGCAAAGCATAAAACATTGCTCAATGTGGACGAACAATTCCGCCGTCTAGTTTTCCCAAATAATGAATTGCTTTTAGCAAAGCCAAACAGGATGTTTGGATTAGGCTCGTTTGGCACATGGATGTGCCGTAAGAGCCGGTGCGTTATAAAAGCAATTTATTATTTGGATTAGAAAACGATTCGGTGTCAGTTTCTTTGCCGCCTTTCTTTTCTGATAAAAGAAAGACGTGTCGCCGACAGGGCGAAAGCACTGATAATAAATATCAAACTGACCGGATGAGCGCAGACGAATCCAACTCAAAGTAAATTAAGCTTAAAAAGTATGATTTCTTACGTGAAGTATACGAAGCAAAAATAAACACACAAAAGCAAAGAATGCAGACTAAAGTCAGCGCCCCAAAGTCAAAATTTTTTTACTCAGTTGGCCTTTCCTTTGCTTACTTTCCTTTTGGCCATTCAAAGGAAAGTAAAGTCGCCGATAGGGCGAAAACACTGATAATAAATATCAAACTGACCGGATGAGCGCAGACGAATTCAACTCTAAACACTAGATCCCGCACTAATAAAAAGCATAAAAAAAGCCGTTGCTATCGCCATAACAACGGCCAATACTTTCTATTAAATAAAAAAAGTAAGCGATTACCAACCTCGCGAGGTTAACTACTCCTATGCCATGGTTTACCTAATGCCATCGGTTCAAACAACTTCAAGCGTTGTTTATCTCGACTTAACATGACTAACACAACTAGCGTTGCAATGTACGGCATCATCGCTAATAAGTTAGATGAAATATCCCAGTTTAAGCCCTGTGCAACGAGGTGCATGATGCTTGCAAAACCAAACAGATAAGCGCCTAAAATGATGCGTTCAATACGCCAGCTTGCAAATACCACTAAAGTCAGTGCAATCCAACCTTTACCTGAAACCATACCTTCCGTCCACATTGGCGTATAAGCAATCGATAAGTAAGCACCTGCTAACCCCGCCATAGCGCCACCAAAGGCAACAGATAAATAACGAATCAACATAACTGGTAAACCTAAGTTACTCGCGACACTTGGATCTTCACCTACTGCACGAACCGATAAACCTTGGCGGTGGTAACGGAAAAATAAATACACAACGACAATTAATGCCCAACTTAAATAGACAATGGCATTCTGTGCAAAAATAGCTTTGCCTATGATTGGAATATGCTGCAATTCAGCAATCGCCAGTGAAGGTAAAATAGAAATTTGTTTACCTTCATAATCATTACCTAAGAACGCAGATAAGCCTGTGCCAAAGATAGTGAGTGCTAACCCAGCGGCTACTTGGTTCGCGTTAAGTTGTAATGCAATGACTGCAAATAAAAGCGACATAGCAACGCCGACTAGCATTGCGAATACAAAACCAAGAATGTAACTATCAGTGTGATACATTGCGATAAAACCAGCGACCGCGCCCATCAACATCATGCCTTCTTGGCCTAGGTTTAACACGCCACTTTTTTCACACACCATTTCACCTAAAGCCACCAATAAAAGTGGTGTGCCTGTCATGATCATGGCGTATAAAATATTTGTTATTAAATCAATATCCATCAGTTAATTTCCTTAATACTGTTTAATTTTTTGCCGTAGCAGTTAAACCTGAACGCTTAAACGTGAAGGCAATTCGGTAACGAATAAGCACGTCACAAGAAAGTAAGAAGAATAGTATCAACCCTTGTAATATCCCACTTATTGACCTGGGTAAATTCAAGATCATTTGCGACATTTCGCCGCCCATAAACAGTAGTGCAATTAATAGCCCTGCTAAGGTTATGCCCACAGGGTGTAAACGCCCAAGAAAGGCAACAATGATAGCTGAGTAACCGTAACCTGGCGAAATGGCAGGTATTAATTGCCCTGTTGAGCCAGTCACAATAACTGCGCCCGCTAAACCTGCTAATGCCCCTGATACTAAAAACACCATTGCCGCTAATTTTTTCTGTTTGTAACCTGCCATGTGTGCAGCGGGTTTATCTAACCCGAGTACTTTGATTTGGAAACCTAAGAAAGTTTTACTCATGAATACCCATGTCACGACAAGCGCCAATACCACTAATAATAAACCAACGTGTAAGCGCGTTCCTTCAAACAAAATAGGTAAAAGGGTGCTATCACCAAACAAGGCACTTTCTGGGAAGTTGTAGCCATTAGGATCTTTTAATGGCCCGTAAACTGCCCATAACAATGTATTAAGTGCGATGTAGTTCATCATGATCGTCACTAACGTTTCATTACAATTTAAACGTAGATTCAAGAACGCTGATATACCTGAGCAAATCATGCCCCCGACCATACCTGCGATTAATGTTAAAGGCATTGCCCAAGCGCTACTCGAATCAACAAACTGCAATGCCATTACAGTGCCAACTACTGCGCCGGTTAACAGTTGACCTTCGGCGCCAATGTTCCAGATAGAAGCGCGGTAACATAAAGCTAAGCCATAGGCACAAAGTAGGATTGGGATGGCAACCACCAATAACTCAGTAATGCCATACCAATTGACAATCGGGCTAATAAAAAACGTGTAAAGCGCTTCTACGGGATCTTTACCTAATGCCATGAATAAAATAGTGCTAGCAATTAAGGTTAAAAATACCGCTAAGATAGGCGATAAATATCCCCACTTAGCAGAGGCTTGAGCGCGAGGGACTAATTTAATCATGTTGCGATACTCCTTTATTGTCAGCAGTTGTCGTATCAAAATCACCTGCCATCCATTGGCCTAACTTAACTAAAGGCAATACTTCTGGCGCTAAAAATTGTGAAATTTGACCATCACAAATAGCCCCTAAACGATCACTGATTTTATACAATTCATCCAAGTCTTCAGAAACGATTAAGATAGCGCAACCACGATCTCTTAACTGCAAAATTGCATCATGAATAGCCACTTGAGCACCAATATCTACGCCCCATGTTGGGTGAGACATCAGTAAAAAGTTAGGTTCTTGATCTATTTCTCGACCGACAATGAATTTCTGCAAATTACCACCCGATAAACTCGCAGCCGCGTCATGATTACCTGCTGTTTTCACTTTGTATTTTTTTATTATTTTATCTGCTAACTCAACTATTTTAGATTTTCGTAGAAAGCCATTTTTAACTAAACCTGAATCAAAGCTAGTGAGTAAGGCGTTATCGCATAAATCTAAATCAGGTACTGCGCCTCGGCCTAAGCGATCTTCAGGAACAAAGGCTAAACCTAAACGACGACGTTGTAATGGTGTTAATTGATCTATCACTGTCCCTGCAAAGGTGATGGATTTTGAGTTTGGGTGAATATCTTCACCGGATAACGCTTTAAGTAGCTCTTCTTGTCCGTTACCTGCTATACCAGCAATACCGACTATTTCACCGCGTTTTACCTGCAAGTTAATATTTTTCAAGGCAACGTCAAATTGCCCCGTTGATGTGGTCGATAAGTTTTCAATGTTCGCAAATACGTCAGTTCCTAATGAACGACGGCAATCATTACTGATAGCAATATCTTCACCGACCATCATGCGTGCGATGGACTCTGATGTTTCTTCCTTTGGATTACAGTGCCCAGTGACTTTACCTGCACGTAGAATCGTCGCACTATCACACAGCTCTGTGACTTCATGTAATTTATGGCTGATAAACAGTACTGAACAACCTTCTTTGGTTAGCTGTCTTAATGTTTTAAATAAATTGTCGACTTCTTGCGGAGTTAATACTGAGGTAGGTTCATCTAAAATAAGTAATTGAAGATTTAATAATAAGCAACGCACAATCTCAACACGTTGGCGCTCACCTGTTGATAAACTCGAAATACGGCGGTCTGGGTCGAGTGGCATTCCGTATCGTTCTGAAGTGGTTTTGATACGATCAGCTAAGGTTTTTGAGTTACCAGCTTGGTCACCTAATACTAAGGCGATATTCTCGGAAACAGTGAGTGTTTCAAATAATGAAAAGTGTTGAAAAACCATACCAATACCTAAACCGCGTGCTACCGAAGGTTGGTCAATAGAAACAGGTTTTCCATTCCATATAATGCTACCTGAGTCAGGTTTTACCACACCATAAAGCATTTTCATTAAGGTACTTTTACCTGCGCCATTTTCTCCCAACAGCGCATGGATCTCACCATGTTCTATATCTAGAAATACCTCATCGTTAGCTTTACAGCCTGGGTATTCCTTGGTGATCCCAAGCATCGCTAAACGCTTAACATTGCTCATTGATAAATCCCTTTTATTACAGATTATTATGATCTAATTAATGTTATTAACAGCTGTTAATTACACCTGTTTTGATAGAACAATATCATCGACATTATGCGATGAATCACCCCTTATTTATGATGTTTTTGCTGTAACCTGTCCAATTGGTCAAAGTTGGTATGATATTAGCAATAAGCTTACCAGTTATTTAAAAACTGCATCTAATTAATAAGCAATTAACTACTATAAAAAATGCTAAAAGCTCTATAGCCTTTTATTACAATAGGTTATAGATATTAAAAATGACACGGTGCAATTTTGTCATTATATACGAACAGAATATAAAGTGAGGCAAGAAGCACCAAGAGTGTACATTTTAAATTAATTTGCACCATATATGGGCTTAAATTAAAAAATGTCGAGTTTTTGTGTGAGTCATTTTGCCTTTATAAGAAAATTATTTCTCATTTTAAATCGTGTCAAACAGTAGAAATAATTGAGTAAATTTGAAAAGGAAAGTTGATGAGTTTAAATGAAATAAACACGGCAAATACAGAAGATGCTTATGCTGTTTTTGAAAGTTGTTGCTGTGCGCCTAATTGGATTGAAATTATGGTTAGTGCTCGTCCTTTTGTCGATTCAAAGGCTTTATTAGCTGCATCGAAACACGCTTTTTCACAATTATCAGATGAAGACTACCTTATCGCTTTTACGGGTCATCCACAGATAGGCAATCTAAAAACTTTACATGAAAAATATGCCAATACTTCAGGTACAGCAAGCAACGAACAGGCTGGTATGTCGCTTGCTGACAGTAAAGTATTAGAAGAGATGATTCAATTAAACCAAACTTATTTAGAGAAATTTGGTTTTATCTTTATTGTTTGTGCTTCAGGTAAAAGTGCACAAGAAATGTTGGATTTAATTAGAAATAGAATTGGGAACGAGCGCTCAATAGAGTTGGGTATTGCGGCAGCTGAGCAAGCTAAAATCACTAACATACGTTTGGAGAAATTATTATGAATAACAACCCAATTACAACGCACATACTCAATACAGCATTAGGAAAACCAGCTGCAAGTATCGCAATTCAATTGTTTATTTTAAAAGATAATGAATGGACATTACTCTCTTCAGCGATGACTAATGAAGATGGTCGAGTTGATGATTGGCATGAGACAGGGTGGTATCAAGGTAAAGAATCTGAGCAGTTGTTTGCAACTTATAAAATAGTTTTTTCACTTGAAGATTACTGGGAAAAACAAAGCATCGATGGTTTTTATCCAAGTGCTGAAATTAGCTTTAAAGTACAGGATTCAAGACATCACCATATTCCTTTGTTATTAGCTCCATACGGTTATTCAACTTACCGAGGAAGCTAGTAAAAATGTATTGTTAATAGGGTGTTAGACATACAGATAAAGTTCAAAAAATAAAAATAACAAAGCAAAAAATAGACAGGATAAACAAATATGGAAAATTATTTAATCGAAGTAGCACATTTAGTTTTACGCTATTTCCACGTAATTGCAGGTATTGCATGGATCGGCGCATCGTTTTATTTTGCTTGGTTAGACAATAGCTTAGAAACACCACCGAAAGAAAAGGCTGATAAAGGCATTAGTGGTGATTTATGGGCGATACATGGCGGTGGTTTTTATGAAGTCGCTAAATATAAGAATGGCCCAGAGCACATGCCAACAACGTTACACTGGTTTAAATGGGAAGCTTATACGACTTGGATCACGGGTACATTGTTGTTTAGCTTGCTGTATTACGTTGGTGCTGATGTTAATTTATTAGACGGCAGTAAAAGTGAATTAACTAAATTAGCGGCGATTGGGACGTCATTCGGTAGTATCGCGGTTGGGTATGTTGTTTATCGTGCGTTATGTAACTCAGCATTGGTTAAAAATGGTTTTTTATTCGCAGCAATAAGTGTTGTATTACTAGGTTTATGGGCTTGGGGATTTGACCAATTATTTGCCGATAAAGCGGTTTATATCCATATTGGTGCGTTAATTGGTACTTGTATGGCGGGTAATGTTTATCACATCATCATGCCGGGTCAGCGTTATCTAGTGAAAGAAGTTGAAGCAGGGCGAATTCCAGATCCATCGGTTGGGTTAAAAGCTAAACTTTGTTCTATTCACAATAACTACGCGACGTTGCCGATTATTTTCATCATGTTAAGTAATCACTTTTCGCACACTTATACACATCAATATGGTTGGTTAGTGTTAATTGCTTTGATCGTTATTGGGATGTGGATAAGACATTACTTCAACCTTAAGCATCGACATATTAATAAACCATCGGTTTTAATCAGTGGTATTGCTGCTTTTTTCGTACTGATGTTAGCGATTGCTCCTTGGGAAAGCTTTGCGCCGAGAGTGGCTGCGACTAATGAAGGGGGAGCTGATGTTGTACAGATTTCAGATGCACAAGCTTGGAATATTGTAGAGAAGCATTGTACCGAATGTCATAGTGCAACGCCGACGTCAGCAATGTTTGCTAGTGCGCCATTAGGATTTACACTTGATTCAATAGAAGCGGTGGAAACACAGCATGAGAAAATTTACTCTCGCGCCGTATTAAATAAAGATATGCCGCTAGCAAACTTAACTAATATGACAGAGGAAGAGCGTGAAACCTTAGGAGTTTGGATTGAAAACTACCGTATTAAAAAGGCAGCGAAGCAGTAATCTAAGTATCGGTGAGTAATAAAAAACTTAGATTAATATCATAAATGTTACGGCTTTAATATTTTTTCATTAAAGCCGTCACCGCTCAAGTTAAAATTACTCTATAACATGAAGAGATAAACGCTGTTTGTTTAGGTTATGGACAGACTCTATTCCTACCCATTTCTTTTGCTTTATAGAGTTGTGTATCTGCTTTTTTATAGATATTTTCAAGTAAAAAGTTACCCTCATTGACTTCAGATATACCGATACTGATGGTTGTTTTAATAGAAACAGTATTATAAATAAACTCTTTATTCTCTATCATAGAACGGATTTTCTCTGCGATAACCTTTGCTTTAGTAAGTGATGTGTTATTAAGTAAAATAGCAAACTCTTCCCCACCGACACGTGCAAAAAGATCACTACTTCGCATCTTACCTTTAATAGACTTAACTAGTTCTATCAATACAAAATCACCTGCTTGATGGCCAAAAGTATCATTAATACGTTTAAAATAATCGATATCAATCATTAAAAGAGCAGTACATTTTTGCTCTCTAGAGGCGATTAAAATTATATTTTTAGCGATTTCAAAAAAGTAACGTCTATTATAAATATTAGTGAGTGCATCTGTTATTGATAATTGTCGAAATTTTTCGGTACTTTTCTCTAATGCTTCATGTGCCTCAATGCTCGATATTCGATTATTTAACATTGTTTTAGAGAGTAAAATAATTGCAGGAATATAGATCATAATAAATATAACCAATGCGATATGCTGCTCGTCTCCATAATAAAGCATGATCAAAATTTGAGGTGTAATAAGACTAAAGATAAAGATTAAATACGCTTTATAGAGTGATGACATGGATAAAGTGGCTGCTGTAATAACCCCTACAGAGACTAAGAACATAACAAACTCAAATGGCTGAGGTGCATAGGCTAACACTAAAAGTGAGGCAATAGCCCACATTGCAGCTTGAAATACGTTCAAAACAATAAAGTAAACTTCCGTTTTATTTATTTTTATTGTGTCTTTATTTTGTAAATGTTCTTTAAACATTTTTACATTTTGTAAACGATATGCAGCTAATATTATTTGAAATAATAACCAAGTAAAAATAAAAATTAAGGGGATGAATGGTATAAATATAAACAAATAAGCAAAAGAAACGACCAACATAGCAGCCATTGCTCTTGGTGTTTGATTAATCACAACTTCTATTAATTTGGGGTGAACATTAGACATCTTGTATCCTAGGATAATTAAATTCTATTCTATTAGTAGATAACTAATTAACCAGTGTTATAGAGCTGTATTTATTTGATAATTTACTAAAAAGTCAACTTTTTATATTATCATTATAATCTAATGAGAGAGGTAACTAAAGGTGTAATCTAATGATTACAGTCACTATAAATATATTCAGGTGTGATTAAGTATTTCCATGTGTTGATATTTTATATTGAGATTTTTTAAACATTATTAAATCTTTTTTACATCGGTGAGTATATAAACCGCTCGAGATAATCCATTCTACAAAACATTCACTTCGCCCGCTTCATTTTATCTTTTTAAGAAACTAAGAAACTAAGAAACTAAGAAATTAAGTTTAGGTAGAGAAGATAAAATCTCATACACCCGTTACCAATCAAGATGCATTATTCAGTTGTTCACTCAGACGCTAATACAAAGTGACAGTTGATGGTATTGGCTAATTTTATCGAACGTTACAATGCAGTTCGAGTTGATGACCGGTAAGGCCGTCGTGAAGTAACCCGTTAAATCTTTACTTTTATGCCTATAATCTGCCTACTTCACGACTTGCTAATTTTTGCATCTTGAATAGTGACGGGTATATATTGAATTTTCCTCATCTTTACCCTGATGAAGTTTCATTATGTTTTTTCTTGGAATATGTTTAAATAAGCCTATATTAATTTAGACGTATAGAAGTCCATAATGAAAAATTTAACAATACTAGATGGTGGTATGGGACGAGAACTTAAGCGCATTGGTGCACCGTTTTCTCAACCACTTTGGAGTGCACAAGCATTAATAGAAGCGCCACATTATGTGACTCAAGCACATCAAGGATTCATTGATGCAGGTGCAGAGATTATTATTGCTAATAGCTATGCTTGTGTGCCATTTCATCTCGGCGAGACACGTTATCAGCAGCAAGGGTATGCATTAGCTGAGCAAGCTGCCGTTATTGCGAAAGATGTTGTTAAGTCGTCGAAAAGAGACGTTTTAGTCGCTGGATCGTTACCGCCTGCTTTTGGGTCTTATCGTCCTGACTTATTTGAGAGCAAACGTGCTTTTGAAATATTAAGCACTTTATTTAACGCACAGGACCAACACGTCGACCTATGGTTTGCTGAAACCATTTCAAGTGTTGAAGAGGCACTGGTCATCGTTAAGGTGCTTAAAGGGTCAACAAAGCCTTGTCACTATGCATTTACATTGAGTGATCAAGTTGGCGAACCAGCACGATTACGTTCTGGCGAGTTGGTGACAACGGCCATTGAAGCGATTTTGCGAGAAGGTAATATTGATGGCATTTTCTTTAACTGTTCTATTCCTGAAGTCATTGAGCAAGCGATACGTGATACTAATAAAGTCTTAATTGAACGCGTTATAAACGATGCAGAGCATAAAGAAAAGACTAATACAGAAGATAGTAAACAGCAGATAAGTATCGGTGCGTTCGCTAATAGTTTTGTGCCTATTTCAGCTACTCACAAAGCCAATGAAGCTGTTCAAGGTTCTCGTGATTTATCACCTGCAGAATATCTACAATTTGCTAAAAAATGGCATAGCCTCGGTGCAAATATTATCGGAGGGTGTTGCGGTATTGGCCCTGCCCATATTGAAGCGTTAGTTGACTGGAGAGATAGCCTTTCGTAAAGAGGGGGAAACTCATCAAAATAAAGCGCTATTTAATCGAACAGATCCAATAGCGCTTTTTATTTTAACGCTTTATTTTGACATTATGTTATTTAAGGTTAAAGCTTACCTGCTGCTGCTTGTTTTAACTTCTCTCTATTTTCATCGTTAGCTTCAGGTTCTGATTGGCCAAAAATACCTGCCATCCAATGACCATCGGTTGGGTTAGGGAATAATACGTATTTCTTACCGTATAAATCACGGTCTTCTTCCATCTTCGCTTTACGTCCTGCAACATCGCCTTTGACATAATATTTACGACGGAAATCATTTAGGCTATCACCAAGAAAAACAGCCACATCATAATCTTTCATTATTTCGTTCTGGCGTGTTTCTTTATTTGATGTGTCACGTAACACCGTAAGATGGCTTTCATCTTTCAATGGGAAACCTAAGTGCTTGATATTACCAAGTGCATATTCAAAGGTTCTTTCGCCTTGTTCGCGACTAGTGATATAAAAAATTTCCACATTATTCTCTGCACAAAAGGCTAAAAATTCTTTTGAGCCTGGCGATGCGACCATTTTATTTTTTGGGATCCATTCATCCCAAATCGGATCGTCAAAAAAGTCGATATTTTTGTCGACTAACATTGCCCAGTAATCAAGGGGCAGTACTAAGGTATCATCAAAATCAGATACGATAGCAAGTGGTTTATCGCCTTTTTTATGCTTAGCTAATGCGAGTTCTACGTGCATACGAGCGATATTAAAGCCTTGATAATAAAGCGCTTGGTATTCTGCTGCTGTTTGTTTCCATGCCACTGAATACAGTAAAGGGTTTGCTGTTTCGACATGATCATTGGCTAATACTGCCGGTGTTATAAAAGGACTACAAAGTGCGATAGTGAGGAGTGATTTTTTTAAAAAATTGGTCATAACGTTTTAACATCCTTGATTAAGTAATCTAAATAGAATCTCTATAATAACGAGTGGAATGTCGCCTTATAGAGCTAAAAATAAAGCCATTCCTGATACATCAGGCAGCGACTTAGATTAATATAATTTAATTCTGTCTATTTCTCTATCACTTGAATGACTTGATATTGTTTGATGAATCGTCAGTGTTAATTCGTAGTAGGTTGTTGGTGGTGATCTAATTAAAGGCTGTGAGGAATAAGCACTTTAAAATGAAGTCGAGTAATAGAGTAGATAAGTGATTTTCGTTTAGTTTTAATAAATCTAGATTGCTGCTAAAAAACAGCAATCTAGATACAAATCTAACGAGATTTAACGTAAGGCACACCAATTGATTTTGGCCCTACAGCGCGACCAATAAAGCCAGCAAGTAACAATACCGTCAATACATAAGGTAATATTTCAATTGCTTGCACTGGTATTTCACCAATAAATGGTAACTCCGCACCTTGTAGTCGAATGGCCATCGCGTCTAAGAAGCCGAACAGTAAACAGCCCCACAACACTGGAACAGGTTTCCACTTACCAAAAATAAGCGCGGCTAGTGCGATATAACCTTTACCCGCACTCATATTGGGCACAAACCCAGCACTATGTGCAGTGGATAAATAAGCACCCGCTATGCCTGTTAGTATACCGGCACAGATCAGTGCTCGATAACGTAACCAAGCAACAGAGATACCCGCTGTATCAACAGCATGTGGGTTTTCACCTGCTGCACGTAAACGTAAGCCAAAACGTGTTTTAAAGATGATCCACCAACAAACAGGCACAATTAATAGTGATAAGTACACTAAGATGTTATGCCCAGATATGAGCTCACTATAAAGTAATCCAATCACTGGTACGTCTGCAATTGCATCAGCACCTGGTAAAGTAATCGACGTAAAGCGTTCACCTTGCGATAAAGGTGGTGTTTGACCACCAAGTCCAAACCAGTAACGACCTAATGTGACGGTTAAGCCAGCAGCCAGCATATTAATAGCAACACCTGAGACTATTTGGTCACCACGATGCGTTATACACGCAAAACCATGTAGCATTGCTAACAGAACCGATGTCGCCATGGCGGCTAATAATCCTAATGTCACCGACCCTGTTATTGAAGCAGTGGCTGCAGCTGCAAATGCTGAAGCTAATATCTTTCCTTCAAGGGCAATATTTACAATGCCTGAACGCTCCGAAAATAAACCAGCTAATGCAGCAAGAATAAGTGGGGCAGCTACCCTTAAGGTCGCATCGAGTATTAAAATGATACTTTCATACATAATTTAAGCCTCCGCTGCTAGTTGATTTTTAGATTGTTTTTTGGCATCAAGGTATACAAATAATCGCTCTGTTGGTCTTACTAACATTAACGAAAGGGCACCACTAAATAAAACAACTAATGCCTGTACTACTTGGATCATTTCACGGTCAATATTTGGGAAATCAAAAGAAAGCTCAGCACCGCCTTGATAAAGAATACCAAATAAAACACTCGCTAGAATAATACCAAAAGGATGATTTCGTCCGATTAAACAAACCGCAATACCGGTAAAACCATACCCTGCTACAAAACCTAATTTAAGTTGTTGTCCGTAACCTTGTACTTCATTCAGGCTTAATAAACCTGATAAAGCACCAGAGATTAGCATGACAATGATGATTAAGCGTTTACGGTTAATTCCACCATATTCAGCGGCTGAAGGGCTTGCTCCCATTGCTCGTATCGCGTAACCCCAACGTGTTCTCCATAGTAATAACCAAACTAATACACAACAAACGAGTGCGATAAGAAAACTTAAATTCATCGGTGATTCAGAAAAACTGAACCCAAACCATCCAACGATTTCATGAAAGCCCGGCAAGACTGCTGAGGATTCAAAAACACGCGATACGGGTGCCATTTGTCCTTCTTGGTTCAACACATTCACCATTAAATAAACCATTAATGAAGAGGCTATAAAGTTAAACATGATGGTGGTAATTACAATGTGACTACCGCGATAAGCTTGTAAATAGGCAGGAATAAAAGCCCATAATGCACCAAATGCCATACTGGCAAACATAGTGATCGGTAAAATAGCCCAAAAAGGTAAAGTATGGTCTAAGCCTAAACAAACAAGGCCAACACCCAGTCCTCCGATATAAGCTTGTCCTTCACCACCGATGTTAAATAAACCAGCAGAAAAGGCGACAGCAACAGCAAGACCTGTAAAAATAAAGTTTGTTGCATAATAAAAAGTGTAACCAATCCCTTCTTGATAACCGAGTGCACCACTGATCATAGTTTGTGCTGCTTCAATTGGGTTAACGTCAACCGCAATAAAAATAATGGCAGAAAAAGCAAAGGCAAAAAGAATATTAATTAAAGGAAGAACAATAATATTTACCCATGCTGGAATCTTTGAGTCATTCATATTTGCTCTCCAGATGTTGTTTGTTGTGTTGTTGATAAAAGTTCATCAGGCATTATATTTGCCATCATCATGCCGAGGATTTTTTCATTTGCTTGCTCTGCACTCACTTCACCAACGATGTGACCATCAAACATAACAATAATACGATCTGATAAAGCCATGATTTCATCTAACTCTACAGAGACAAGTAAGATCCCTTTTCCTTGATCTCGTAATTCGATAATGCGTTTATGAATTAATTCAATCGCACCAATATCCACACCGCGAGTCGGTTGACCAATCAATAACACATCTGGGTTTTTATCGACTTCTCGCCCAATAATTAATTTTTGTTGGTTACCACCGGAGAATAATGAACTGCGTAATTTAGGATCGCGAGGACGTACATCCCACTCTTCCATCAAACGAGCACATTCTTGGTTAATCACTTTTGGTTTATTAAGTAGTTTTCCATTGTAGGTTGGCGAGTTTTGATAGCCTAAAATAGCCGACTCTTCTGCATTAAATGATTTTATTAATCCCATTACTAGGCGATCTTCTGGGATATGACCAACACCTAGCTCTCGCATTTGTGCTGCAGAACTTGGGTGCATTGAGTCAATACATGTTTGTCCGATATTAACTTGGCCTGAATTTGGTTTGATTAGTCCAGCCAATACACTCATTAGTTCTGACTGTCCATTTCCAGAAACCCCTGCAATACCAACGATTTCACCAGATTTGATTGAGATAGAAACGTCTTTTAAGCGATCGACTCCCATTTCATCGGTGTAAGTTACCTTTGAGGTAGATAATAATTCGTTTTCAGGTGCTGCTACTGATTTCTCTACTTTAAGTCTGACTTTACGCCCAACCATTAGCTCTGCAAGTTCTTCTTTATTGGTTTCAGCAGTTATGCGATGGGCGACCATTTCACCTTGGCGCATCACTGATACATTATTAGTGGCTGCTAAGATTTCTCTTAATTTATGAGTGATTAATAAGATGGTGACGCCTTTGTCACGTAGCGCATCAAATATTTTAAAGAGGTGATCTGTTTCTTGAGGCGTTAACACACCTGTTGGTTCATCAAGAATAAGGATTTTGGCGCCACGATATAAGGCTTTTAATATTTCTACACGTTGTTGTAGACCCACAGGAAGATCTTCAATTAAGGCATCTAATGGGACATCTAATCGGTATTCTTTCGCTAAGCGTTCTAATTCTGTACGTGCTTTTTTTAAACTAGGCTTTAATAAAGCACCGTTTTCGGCACCTAAAATAACATTCTCTAATACACTGAAATTATCAACTAACATGAAATGTTGATGAACCATGCCTATGCCATAACGTATTGCTTCTTTAGAACTGGTTAATTTACGTACTTTACCTGATATTTTAATATCGCCAGAATCAGCAATATAAAACCCATAAATGATATTCATTAGGGTTGATTTTCCTGCGCCATTTTCACCAATTATTCCATGGATCGTGCCTGCAGGTACCTTTAAGTTGATATTACAGTTAGCATGTACCGCACCGAATTTTTTATCGATACCACAGAGCTCTAAGGCAATATTTTGTTGATTATGGGGTTGAGACATAAATTAAGTTTCTCTATGCTGTCCGTTTATAAAGATCGCTAAAAATGCCTACTTGTTAGCAACAAAGAGTTGACTACAAGAAGGCATAATTATTTTTTTCGAGGAGATTTAGTACTTACAAGTATTATCACTCATGTAATCGTGTACTTTGATTTCACCAGAGACTATTTGTGCTTTGATACCAGCAATTTTGCCTTCCATATCAGGTGTAATTAAATCGCGGTTGAACTCGTCTAATGCCCAATCTACGCCATTTTCTTTTAGGCCAAGATTTTGGATACCAGCAGTAAAGTTACCTTTTTCAGCTGCGTTAAATGCATCAACAGTTGCAACGCCAACACGTTTAACCATAGACGTTAACATCACACCTGGGTGAATGTAGTTTTGGTTAGAGTCTACACCAATTGCATATTTACCTTCATCAGCAGCGGCTTGATAAACACCAACGCCTGTTCCGCCAGCGGCTGCAAATACGATATCAGCACCTTTACTAAATTGGCTTTTTGCTAATTCTGAACCACGTGCTGGATCAGACCATGCTGCGTTTGTTGAACCCGTCATGTTTTGGAATACTTCAGCGTCTTGATTAACAAATTTTACGCCTTGCTCATAACCACAAGCGAATCGACGAATCAGTGGAATATCCATACCGCCAACAAAACCAACTTTAGCTGTTTTAGACTTCATTGCAGCCAGTGCACCCACAAGGAATGAACCTTCTTGCTCTTTAAATAGCACTGATTTTACATTCGGTAGGTCAACAACAGCATCAATGATAATGAAGTTGCTATCAGGGTATTTAGCCGCTATTTTTTGTAATGGCGTTGCGTATAAGAAACCCACAACAAGAATTGGGCTGAAACCTTTACGTGCTAGACGCTCAAGACCTTGTTCACGCTGTGCGTCACTTGAAGGTACTAATTCACGTACTTTAGTATCAGACTGCGCCATAAATTTAATAACACCATTTTCAGCGACAGCTTGACCAAATGATTTATCAAATTTACCCGTTGAATCATAAGCAACAGCGGGTTTGAAATCAGCCGCATTGGCAACAAGTGAACAAAGGGCGATTGATACAGCAGCCGCAGTGGTGGTTAATATTTTTTTCATAAATTGTCCTTAATATATATGTATTGTTGGTTGGTAAAAATAATTCACTAACTATTATAACGTCTATCTACTATCAGTTTTCTACAATAAAATGATCTAAAAAGAGTAGTATAAAAATGTTGTCTAAAAAATCATCTGTAAAAGCTATCTAATAAAATACATCCACTAAAATACGCCAAGTTGTAAAGAATACCTAATAGCGATTTAAGTTACTTCCTAAGTTTAATGTCGTTGCATAAATCGCTAAGACAATTATCACACTATCTAAAAATTAATTGAAGAATTACCTTTTTAATACGATAGTTTTTTCAATTAAGCCACATAGCTTATTTTTGATAATGGAAAAAATTGAATTGGTTAATGATATGACCAACTCAAGATATTTATACTCTAGTTTTTGATCCCTTTAGAGATCTCTTCATCAATTGGAAAATCTTGAATGATTGGGTTGTATTGCTCAGGATAATCACCTAAAAACAGTGTCAGTAAAATCACGCTCAAACCACTTGCAGTAATAGGAGAGCCAAAGATACTTTTCACGATAGCACCTAAGTCGCCACCAATATTAACAGAGATTGTATTAACCACTTCAGGGACCAATAATACGCCTAATCCCATACCGAATGACACTGCGAGTGTTAACATGTTTTTTCTGTTTAATTCTACGTGTGTTAGGATTTTTACGCCTGCAATCGCGACCGTAGCGAACATTATTATTGTTGCTCCACCTAATACCGAGTTGGGTACCGCGCGGAATAACGCACCAATGTGCGGGAATAAACCCATGATGATCAATATAGCGCCAATCCAAACACCAATAAAGCGACTCGCAATACCGGTTAATTGAATAACGCCGTTATTTTGGCTGAATGTTGTATTAGGGAACGTATTGAATACACCTGCAATTAATGAGTTCACACCATCACCTAAAATACCTTGTTTAATACGTTTGATGTATGACTTACCTGCGATTGGCTGTTTTGAAACCATACAATTAGCCGTGATATCACCCGATGTTTCAATGGCTGTAATTAAATAAATTAATGCAATAGGAATAAAAGCAGCGATGTCGAACGAAAAACCATATTTAAATGGGATAGGAAGGCTGATTACTGACTCAACATGTGTAATGGCACTAAAGTTAACTTTACCCATCATCATTGCCGCTATCATACCCACAATCATACCAATGATAATCGAAGATAAGCGTATCCATTGATTGCCATATTTATGTGCTGCAATAATGCTGATCATCACTAAGGCACCTAAAAATAGATTATCAAAACTCGCAAAAAGCTCTGGTTTATTGGTTAATAACCACTGCCCGCCAGCTAAGTCAGTAAAACCTACTTTGATTAAACTAATGCCGATAATAGTAATTACCGTTCCCGTTACTACTGGTGTAATAACGCGCTTTAATTTATCAACAAACTGACTCACAAAAATTTCTACAAAAGCACCTAGAACACAAACACCAAAAATTAGTGCTAGGATTTCATCTGGGCCACCGCCATTCGCTTTAGCAATAAAACCTGCTGCTAATACTGAACTTAAAAATGCAAAGCTAGTGCCTTGAACACATATCATGCCTGCACCAATACCCATTGGTCTTTTAGCTTGAATGATAGTACCAACACCTGAAACCATTAATGCCATCGATATTAAATAAGGAATTTCATCACCTAAGCCAAGTACACCACCAATGATAAGTGTTGGTGTGATGACACCAATAAAGCTCGCTAATACATGTTGTATTGCAGCAAAAAATGATTCTTTATTCGATGGATTATCATCGAGTTTATAAATTAACTCAGATTCATCACTCATGTGTATTTCCTTATTTATTCAGTGAAACGATTGCGGCTATTTGTATTATTTTTGCAACGATCGTGCCATTTAATAAAAAACAATAAATAATCATTAAAAACAGTGGTTTATTAATATTTTTAAATTTATTTTAATGATTTTTAGTTTATATTAATTCTTTATTGGTGCAGTAACCGCACTTTAAGTGCGCAATAAAGGAGGGGAGTCGAAAGGAATTTTTAGGAATGTATATCATCGATTAACATGAGTTAATCGATGATATACAAAGGTCTAAATTAAATATTAGGCCAATATAAACTATGATTGTTCAGCTAAGCTTGCACTAACCGAAATAGCTTCGTTTCTCTCTTTTGTCATCAGTACACGGTAAACAAAAGCCGCTGTGAAGCCACCAATAAAGATAGCGTAATTAGCAAGCCCATCAATAAAGAAGGTAGCGTAAACAGCCAGTAATCCAGCAATCAATAAAGCATAAATACTCTTCATATTAAAGCCGTTTTGATACCAGTAAATACCTTTAGGTGATTCCGTATAAAGTGAATCAATATCGATTTTACCTTTCTTAATAAAGTAATAATCCACAATAATAATACCGTATAACGGACCGATCATCGCCGCTAATACATCAACGGTATAGTGAATAACTTCAGGGTTATTAAATAGATTCCAAGGTGTTAACAGTACTGAACCAAAGGCGGCGATGAATCCACCTGCTTTAAAGCTGATTTTTTGCGGTGCTACATTTGAGAAATCAAAAGCAGGAGCTACAAAGTTAGCGACAATATTGATACCAACTGTTGCGAAGATGAACGTAAGTGCACCCAATATAGTAATTAAACCTGAATCGAGGCGTTTTACTGTTTCAACGGGATCGGTGATCATTTCACCAAAGACAGGAATAGATGCAGATACAATTAAAACACTAAATAATGAAAAGATAATAAAGTTGACTGGAAGCCCTAATAAGTTACCCACTTTAAGTTGTTTATAACTAACGCAGTAACGAGAGAAGTCACTGAAGTTAAGTGTCGGACCTGCAAAGTAACCCGCGACTAAACAAGTTGCGATAATCATTTGCGTGATGGCATCCCAACCAATGAGTTTTTGTGAGCTTAGGTTGAAACTAATGTTGTCCCATCCAGCTAGATTAACTAAATAGATGCACAACGCGAACATCGCAATATAGATAGCAGGACCTGACCAATCGATCACCTTACGGATCATATCCATACCAAACATAAATATAATTGCCTGTAGCACCCACATCGAGGTGAAACCTACCCAACCTAAATAAGATAAACCTAAGAATGAAGCATCAGCTAGGCTAGCAGCAGAAGGGAAAAAATAAAGTATTAAAATAATAAACGCACTTGAAGCGAGGTAAGTTTGAATACCGTACCAAACAACAGCAATAAGCCCTCGAATAATCGCGGGTATGTTGGCACCAAATACGCCAAAGGCCATACGAGCAATAATAGGGAAAGGTGCACCACTTTTTTGCCCTGGTTTACCCATTAAGTTAGCAAACAATAGCACGATAGAGATACCGGCTAATAAGCTGATAAAGACTTGGATACCGTTTAAACCTAATGCAAATAAACTCGCGGCAAATACATATCCGCCAACGCTATGCACATCTGACATCCAAAAAGCAAAGATACTATACCACCCCCATTTCTGATCTTTTTCAGGTAATAAATCCTCATTACTAAGGCGTGGACTAATTAATAATTTATCTGACATAACAAACCTCCAATGTTTTATTGTATACAATTTAATTTAGCAATTAATGCGCCAATATTAAAAAATCCTCTAAAATCCGATACTTTTAGGGATCTGCTTATTTTTAATTGTATTTAAAAAGCTATTTACGCACTGTTTTTAAGCATTTAAGATCAATTTGGTGCGCTATCATGCTTGATTTACAAAATGGAGAGGCTAAACTATTTAATAGGATAAAAAATAATTGTATACATTTAAAGGGGATTTATTGTATACAATAAAGGGAAGGAAATAGTAGTGAGTAATAACTTGAGCGATGAAGACATTTACAAAAAGATATTAAAGTCGATTGTTGAACATCAATTGCCCCCAGGCGCTAGATTGCCTGAAGATAAGTTGTCAGAGGCATTTGGTAGAAGTCGCACTAGTATTCGTAAAGTATTACAACGTTTAGCATTGGAACGTATTGTAACGATTGCCCCCAATAAAGGAGCACAGGTTAATCAACCTAGTGAGCAAGAGGCACGAGAAGTGTTAGATAGCCGCATTATGTTAGAGCCATTGCTTATTTCTGAAGTGTTAAAAAGCTGGTCTAAAGCTAATTCAAAGCATTTTCGTCATATGGTTGCTGCTGAAAGAAAAGCAGAAAAAATTGAAGATCAAGCTGCTTTAATTCAACTGACTGCTCAATTTCATTATGAATTGGCACATTTATCAGGTAACTCGGTAATGGCGGATTTTATAGAGCAACTTTGTTATCGCTCTTCATTGATTATTGCTGCTTTCGGAACACGGCATAGCGTGAGTTGTGATTGTGGTGATCACCTTGAGTTAATCGATCTATTAGATAATAACGAAAGTGAAGTAGCACAACAATGGATGAAACGTCATTTAATGCATATTAAGTCTTCTTTGAAATTGAATATAAGCGATGACCAGAAAATTAATTTCCAACAACTGTTTTCCTAAATGGAATAAGCCATGAAAATAAATTTAATCAACCCTAATACCTGTATAGGAATGACTGAAAAAATTGCGAGTTCAGCTAAATCAGTGGCATTAGCAACAACCGACATTATTGCCTCATCTCCAACACATGGGCCAGAAAGTATTGAAAGTGCTTTTGATGAAGTCATTGCTTCTGCCGCACTATTAGATGTGATTCGACAAGGTGAAGAGCAAAAAGTCGATGCACATATTATTGCTTGTTTTGGCGACCCTGCACTTGATGCTGCTAGAGAGATTGCCACCGTACCTGTTATTGGTATTGCTGGTGCAGCTTTCCAGTTAGCCAGTTTAGTTTCCTATCGTTTTGGTATTGTGACGACCATGACACGTACCTTACCCGCCAGTGAACACCTCTTGCAACGTTATGGTTATCAACACTTTTGCAGCGGTGCACGTGCCACTGATATCGCAGTACTTGACCTTGAAGATACAAGCGAGGATATTTATCTTGAGCTTAAAAATGAATGTGAAAAGTCCATCCAAATTGATGGTGCTGAAGCGATTGTATTAGGTTGTGCTGGTATGTCTGATTTAGCCGCAAGGTTGGCAGAGGAGCTACAAGTACCGGTTATCGATGGCGTATCAGCGGCTGTAAAGCTAGCAGAGTCTTTGTATCAGCTTGGTCTTAACACTTGCAAAATAGGCCAATATGGTTTGCCATTAAATAAAGCATTTCATGGTCGTTATCAGCACTGGGGTAGCAGTAAAAAACAATAGTAGTAAATATACAAGTAGTAAAAAATAAAAACCTCTAATCAATAAGAGTTGCTAATCAATAGGGCAGCTAATCAATAAAAACAGACTAATCAAAAAGTAAATAAGGATAGTTAACAATGAATAGTGAAAACCCACGTGATTATATTGGTTATGGTCGCGATAATGTACCCGATGCTAACTGGCCTAATAAAGCAAAAATAGCCGTTCAGTTCGTTCTGAATTATGAAGAGGGTGGTGAGAATTGTGTTTTACATGGTGATGCTCATTCTGAAACATTTCTATCTGAAATAGCCGGTGCAGAAGCTTACCCTGAGCGTCACATGAGTATGGAATCATTGTATGAATATGGTTCTAGAACCGGTGTTTGGCGCATATTAAATGAGTTTAAGTCTCGTGATTTGCCGCTGACTGTTTTTGGTATTGCGACTGCCTTGCAACGTAACCCAGAAGTCACTAAAGCGATTATAGAAGACGGTCATGAGATTGCTTGTCATGGTTTAAAGTGGATTCATTATCAGCATATGCCAATTGAAGAAGAACGTGAACATATGCATCAAGCCTTGGATATTATTGAAGGATTAACTGGTAGTCGCCCATTAGGTTGGTATACCGGCCGTGATTCACCTAATACGCGTTGTTTAGTAGCAGAGCAAAGAGGCATGCTTTATGACTCTGATTATTATGGTGATGACTTACCTTTTTGGACACAAGTGCCTAGCTGTGAAGACGGTGAAGAAACTCGTCCACATCTAGTGATCCCTTATACACTTGATAATAACGATATGCGCTTTTCTTCGCCTTATGGTTTTAGCCATGGCGATGAATTTTTCCAGTATTTAAAAGACAGTTTCGATTGCCTTTATGCAGAAGGAAGTGACAAACCTAAGATGATGTCGATTGGTTTACATTGCCGTGTGATAGGTAAACCAAGTCGTTTTATGGCACTGAAAAAATTCTTAGATTACGTACAATCACATGATGATGTATGGATTGCACGCCGAGATGAGATTGCAAAACATTGGATAGAAAATCACCCTTACTCGGAGTGATCTTTAATTAACACAGCTTTTTATTTGGTGAACTCACATAAAAACGGCGCTTAAATACATTATTTAAGCGCCGTTTTTGTCCGTTTTTTTGAACGTTATTTTAAAAGCTATTTTCAAGCACATTTACTGATTATTGTAATGCTTTTTTATACTGCTAGCTTTCTGATCATGTCTGTTAAACAGTCCAAAGCAATAGCTACATCAGCTTCAATGACTTGTTCTCTTGGGTTATGGCTAATACCTTTTTCACAGCGAACAAATAACATGCCGATATCAGTAATGTTGGTCATTACCATTGCATCATGCCCTGCGCCACTGGATAGAAAACACGGTGTTTTGTGAGTATGCTGCTCAACGACTTCACCCCATTTCTGTTGTAAATCATCACTACATAAAACCGCTTCAGCTTGGTACAGTTTTTCATGCTGTAAAGTTAGTTGACGCGCTTCAGCGATATCGCTTAATTGCTGTAGCAGTAATGTGCAGCAGTTCTCTAATGTTGATTGAGATTGACTACGAATATCCACTGTGAAATGAACTTCACCTGCGATGACATTCACTGCGCCAGGGAAAGCATCACAACGACCAACCGTTGCGACAATTTGATGTTCAAAAGCAAATTGTTCGATGGTACTGATCATTTGCGCGGCACCAGACATCGCATCTCTTCGTAAAGCTAAAGGCACCGTACCAGCATGGCCAGCCATCCCTTTAAGCTTGAATTGATAGCGTTTTGCACCGGCAATACCAGTCACTACGCCTACTGGTAAATCGAGATCTTCTAATACTGGACCTTGCTCAATATGCACTTCTAAATAGGCGAGCGTCTCTTCTTTGGTTTTTTTATCTTGGCCTGCTAACGCGGGATCTAAACCAAAGTCACGCATTGCTTGAGCCATACTAATACCTTGGCTATCTTGTATCGCTAACCAGTCTTGTTGAAAGCAACCTGCAACCGCACTTGATCCAATTAATGTGGTGTTAAAGCGCGTTCCTTCTTCGTCGGCAAAAGCGACAATATCAACATGGAAGGGCAGGTCTTCTCCGACTAATTGAAACATGGCTTCAATCGCTAGTAGTACACCTAGATTACCGTCATATTTACCAGCATTCGCTACGGTATCACTGTGAGAACCGATTAATAGGGTTGGTAATGTTGGCTTCGATGATACTTTTCGTCCCCATTGGTTACCCACGCTATCTTCCCACGTTTGTAGTTCAGCTTGTTGCATCCACTTTTCAATTTGTTGATGTGCTAATTTATGCTCAGGTGTTAAATAAGCGCGAAGTAGACCACCTTCCATTGCCGTGAAAGTAGCGAGGTGATCTGCCCACTGCATAATTTTAGTGGCTGCTTCATTACTATTCTGTGGCATGAATTCTCCTTTTAAACAGTGTAATACTGCATTGCAGTGGTCACTGCTTGACCCGGTTGAATATGTGCTTTGTATTTCAATAAAACAGATTCAAGTGCCGCTAAGGTTGTTAACACACATTCTTGTCGTGCGTTAAAACCCATTGTGCCAATACGCCAAATTTTACCGTGTAATGGGCCGAACGAAGTACCGATTTCAATACCAAAACAAAGTAATAATTCTTCACGCACTTTATCGCCATCGACTTCATCTGGGATATACACGCCAACCACGTTATTCATTTTGTATTGTTGGTTACCGAATAGTTTTAAACCCATTGCTTTTAAACCCATTGCCATTGCGTCGCCAGCTTGTTTATGGCGAGCAATCACATTTTCACTGCCTTCTTCAAGGTAAATACGTGCACATTCACGTGCTGCATATAACATGCTAGTCGCTTCAGTGTGGTGGTTTAAACGCTCTGGGCCCCAGTAATCCATGACCATTGCTAAATCAAAATAGTTAGATTGGATTCTTATATCGGCACCCGCTGTATGATGTTCTGCTTTAATGCCTGCTTCGACATGTTTACGGCGGTTAATCACTTCTGCACATTGATCGCTTAAGCTGATTGGCGCACTACCTGATGGGCCACCTAGACATTTTTGTAATCCAACAGAAACCGCATCTAAGTGCCATTCATCCATTTTTAATTCGTTGCCGGCAATAGACGCTGTTGCATCACAGTAGAATAGAACGCCGTGACGTTGACAAATTTCGCCGATTTCAGCAAGAGGTTGGTTCATGGTGGTTGAAGTATCACCTTGTACCGTTGCTAATAGTTTTGGTTGGAATTCTTTAATCGCTTTTTCTACTAACTCTGGCGGACAAACTTCACCCCATTCGATATCAATGGTTTTAACCACGGCGCCAACACGTTGTGCAATTTCACATAATAAATGACCAAAGCGTCCAATCACTGGGATTAACACTTTATCGCCCGGCTGTAGAATTGAAACTAATACGGCCTCTATGCCTGCACGCGCAGTACCATCAACCAACATAGTTTGTTTATTATTCGTCTCAAGCACACCACGATAAAGTGATTGCACTTGATTCATGTAACCTGTCATCACTGGGTCGTATTGACCGATTAAGGCAGATGAAATCGCTTGATGCACACGTGGATACGCGTTGATTGGGCCTGGTCCCATTAATAGACGAACAGGTGGATTAAGCGTTTCAAATAAAGTATTAGTTGTCATTGTTTTCTCCGAGTAAGCTTTGCCCATCGCTACGTGGGTCGCTAGTTGCAACTACTTTCCCGTATTGATCGAGCATAATGGCACCAGCGTGCCCCATTAATTCATTGTTATCTGTCACTGTGGTGATGTCGTGACCAAGCGCTTGAAGTGTTGCGCCATATTGTTGATAAAGCTGATTTTCTAAACGTAAATTATTGGTGCTGTCACCCCAAGTTCGACCTAATAACCAACGTGGAGAAGCCACTGCATCTGATAAATTCATCCCTTGATAGATATAACGGCTAAATAAGCAGGCTTGAGTTTGTGGTTGTCCTTCGCCACCCATTGAACCGTAAACGAGTCGACGGCCATCATTAAATTCAGCATAGGCAGGGTTTAGGGTATGGAATGGTTTTTTGCCTGCCGCAAGCACATTGTGATGGTTGGCATCTAACGTGAAGCTTTTACCGCGAATGTTCCAAGTAATGCCACTTGTCGGCAGTACAACACCTGAACCAAACTCCCAGTAAATACTTTGTATGAAACTGACCATGGTGCCATATTGATCCGTTGCGCCCATCCACACGGTATCGCCTGGTTTAGCTAAATGTGGCCAAGGTAAGGCTTTTTGAAAAGAGATGTTCGCAGCACACTGTGTAATCACATCGTCGCTTAACCACTCTTGTAATGGTTTTTGTAAATAAGCAGGATCAGTAATTTGTTGGTCACGAATGATAAAGGCTTGTTTACTCGCTTCTACCAATAGATGAATATGTTCAACCTCAGAGGTCACTTGATCCACTAAATGATCATAAATGGCTAAAATTAATAATGAAGCTAAGCCTTGAGTTGGCGCATCTAGGTTATACAAACTGCCCTTTGAAATATCGACGGTCAAGGGGGTTGAGACTGTTGCTTGGTACTGATGAAAATCTTCTAAGGTTAATGGGCTACCTGCTTCAATTAGTTCATCGGCCATTTGTTGCGCTAGTTCACCACGGTAGAAATCATCTAAACCTGCTTTTGCTAAGTGTTTAAAGGTATCTGCTAACGGTTGGTTAGTCAGTTTGTCGTCCACTTTTAATACTTCACCTTGATTCAAAAAACGTTCTGAAAAAGCGCTTAAATGGCTTAAACGAGAGAAGGTTTTGTCACTGGCATCGACTAAACTTTGCGTTATCTCAATACCTTGTTCAGCGGCATCAATAGCGGGTTTAAGTAGTGAATTTAATGTGTGATTACCCGCATTTAAGGTGAGTGCTTGTTGCCAACCTGCAATAGTGCCCGCCATGGTTAATGCTGCATTACCGCCACTTTCTGGTAGCTCATCCGCTTGTTGGCGATAGCTTTCAACATCTATATTCAGTGCCGCTGCGCCACAAGCATCAATCGCGATTGGTTTTTCACCTGCTTTACAAATGAGCCAGAATCCATCACCACCAATACTGTTCATGTGTGGATATTGCACGGTTACCATTGCCGCAGCTGCAACCATTGCTTCACTAGCGGTCCCGCCTGCGTCTAATATTGCTTGCCCAGCTTGCGCTGCTTTGTAATGAGGTGCGGTAAATGAAGTTTGAAATGCCATTTGTTACTCTCCTTGCCATAAGCTAAGACCGGTTTCGATTAAATCTGCTTCTTTATTTGCAATACTCATTAACGAGAAACCACAAGGACCTTCCGTTAGACCTTGCATCGGTAGGTGTAATTGTGGGAAACCTGCTAAACCAGCAATGCTGGTTAATCCCATTAACTGTGAACGATATTCAGCTAATTCATCGCCTGCCATTGTCAGTGCTGGTGGACCTGATGGCGTGGTAGGCAATATCCATAACCCATGCATTTCATTAAATAAGGCGGAGAGTTTTTGTTGGAATGTCTGTTGTTGTGCTTTCGCTTCAACATATTGTTGCTGAGTGATATTACGAGCCCAAATGACGCGTTGCATAATAGAGGGATCTAATGAGTCGCCATGCTCTGTTAACCAAGCATCGTGCCCTTCAATAATTTCAAAGCCTTGGATAGTGCGGAATAATAAGCTTAAGTCATCCAGAGTTTGTTCTGTATCGGCTAATAGGTTACAGCTTAATAATTCGATATTCGCTTCTACACACCAATGCTTCAGCCCACTTAACCTCTGTGGGCTAAGTTGATTTGCTAAGGTGCTGTCAAGGTAAAGTGTTGTCGCTTTTTGCCCTGGCTGTTTTTGCTCTGCCAATACATTAAACACAGTGGATAAAATGGTTAAGTCATGACTAAATATGCCTGCTGTATCAAAACTCTTTGCCAGTTCAAAAGTATTGTCTAAAGCTAATTTCCCAAGTGTCGGGCGCAAACCAAACAAACCACAATAACTCGCCGGAACACGTACCGAACCACCGGTATCAGTACCGATTGAGAAGTCAGCTTCACCGTTAGCAACGGCAACCGCGCTGCCACTTGACGACCCGCCGGGTAAACAACCAGGTGCAAGAGGGTTCACTGGCGTACCGTAATGAATATTTTGACCATTTAAGCTATAGGCTAATTCATCGGTTTGCACTCGCCCTACACAATTAGCACCTTGCGCTAATAGTTTTTTAATTACACTTGCCGTTTGTTGGGCTGGCTCATGGCTTGTTAACCAAGCTGGGTTGCCAGCTCCTGTGGCATAACCTTTCACATCAAATAGGTCTTTAAATACAAATGTTAATTCACTAAGCATACCTTCAGCCGTTGCAGCTAAGTTACTTGGGCCTTGTATGCAATAAACACGAGTGTCTTTAGCGGTTGTTTCATTCATATTTAAAGTTCCTTTTATATAATGTTATTGATATTTAGCGCGTCTAAATGACTAGTTATTTGAAGCCGGGTTCACTTGTTCACTTTGTGCTGCATAGCGGCTAGCTAATATTGCACAATAGAAGATCTGAATTGGGTGATACAACATGATAGGTAACAAGATCATCCCAAGATCTGGGTTACTACCAAAAATAACCGTGGCCATTGGAATACCTGCTGCAAGGGTCTTTTTAGTCGCACAGAAAACAACAGCGACTTCATCAGCTCGTTCAAATTTACTGCGGCGTGCTCCCCATTGAATAAGGTGCACCATACAGAGCAATACAACGATACAAATAACGATGGAGGTAATCAGCATTTCTATTGTGAATGTGCTCCATATACCGTTTGCCACAGAGTCACAAAAAGCGTTATAAACAATTAACAAGATGACGTATTTATCAACTTTACTAACTACTGATTTATGTTTTTGAGCAAATTTCAATAATAACGGACGTGCTAACTGACCAAGAATCATTGGCAATAATAATAATTTTGAAATAGAAATAATCGACGCCATTAAGTCTAGCTCTACACCTTCAAATCCCATAAATGCTTGGATTAACAATGGCGTAATAAAGATACCCAAAATACTTGAAAGCGATGCGTTAAAGATGGCGCCAGGAACATTACCTTTACCGACACTGGTCATCGCCACTGAAGAGGAGATCGTACTTGGTAAAACAAATAGATAACAAAAACCAAACGCTAAAGCCGCTGGCATATAATTTAAGAAAACATCCCCAAAAATAACCCAAAGTAGTGGGTAAGCCACAAAGGTCGCTAGCTGAATATAAATATGCATGCGCCAGTTACTGATACCCGCTTTAATAGCAGAAGGTGATAGGCCTAAACCATGTAAGAAAAATACAATGGCGACGCCAATACCCGTTATTTTATCGAGATGAATTAACCCACCACTTTTTCCAACATCAGCGCTAATAGCAGCTAACGCAATCGCTACGACCATACCCACTAAAAACCATTCTTTTTTAAGCTTACTTATAATATTTATCATCTATTTATTTACTCTTTCGATCAGTTTTATAATTTAATTAACTACTCTAACTCATTGAGTTTTGAGTAATTTACACTTATTTTGCTACTAACTTTAGTGGCGTTTCCTTTTAATGCTTGATAAGTATTATTAACCAAATGAGAAATTAAACTCATTGGGACTGAATAACTATCGAGTGGTGTTTCATTATTCATGTGGCATATCAACAGGTGGCTCGCGCTCGGTGCATATTTTTGCCCTGATTGATCAGTGATCAATAATGTTTTATTACCTTGTAACTGTTCTAGCATGTTAGAAAAATGACTGACTCGTCGACGGATCCCTATCACAATCACAAAATCAGTGTCTTCAATAGCGGCTAAATCCTCCCCGATTGTTTGCCCGGGTAAAGGCAGTAGTTCTACGTTGCCGCGACATTGCATTAACTGCTGTCTAAAATGCATCGCTAGTGGATAACTATTGCGGTAACCAATAATTTTAATGCGCGGTGCGTTAGCGAGGCTATCAATAAGAGGGCCAAGATCTGTACTATTAATTTGCTCTCGTAGAAGTTCTAGCGCTTGAATCTCTTGATGAAAATCACAATTTTCCAATGACTTGGTTAATACCGGTTCACCACTTTCTCGCACTTGTAAGAGTTCATTACGTAATGACAAATGATCTGCATAACCTAAACGGCGAATAAAACGACTAACGCTGGTTTTAGAAACAGAACAAACTTCAGCTATTTCATTGGTTGACATGATCAATATTTTCTCTGGGTTAAGCAGTAAATAGTCAGCTAAACGACGACTATTCGCTGTTAATTCAGAATAATGATGATTAATACGATCGATTAATGAGTGGCTATTGTGTGTCATTTCCCATTCCTTTTCCTTTCACTGTCGGTCCTTTTATCTTTTATATTATTTCAAATAAGTCAGAAAATTTACTGTGCTTCTGTTTCAGGGATAATGCTTTATGTCTTAGCCTATTTCTTATAAGTGATTTAGGTCGATACTTATTAGTCAAAGGTTGATTAGCGTTTGAGATTATATATTTATATAGGTCAAAGTGAAACGATCGAAACTTTATTTGTTATTTTTGCAACGGACGTGCCATATTTTTGATTAGATAAAATTTTATATAAAACAATAGGTTACTTTTTTTTATGAAGTGTTAGATAAATTTTTAACATTATTTTTTCTTTCTTAGTGCAAAACATGCACTGCAAAAGAGCAGTCTATTTAAGTTTTTTCGTGAAGAATCATGATTTGTAGAGAGTTTATGTTTGGTTATATATACCGATAAGACTGTTCTTATTTTTTATATTCTTATTCCCTGTAAACAAATGAAAAACTAAAATATACTCAAACCTTTATACTCACTGTAGGTTTTTTAATGCAAAACATAGAGAATGTAGAATTATCATTTTTAAGTCTTGATGACTATCAAGAACTGAAAGCCGCCATGATTGACGCTTATACTAGTCTTGCTGACCCATACTGGGAAGAGCATCAGATTGAAACCTTGATTAATAAGTTTCCCGAAGGACAAATCGTTATTAAAGTGAATGACCATATTGCTGGTTGCGCGCTGTCTATTCGAGTTGATTATGATGCTTTTGAAGAAGCGCATACTTATAACGAGATTACTGGTAACGATACGTTTAATACACATACTTCCTATGGCGATACGTTATACGGTATTGATGTTTTCATTAAAGCAGAGTTTCGTGGTTTAAGGCTTGGACGACGTCTTTACGATTACCGTAAAGAGTTGTGTGAAAGATTAAATTTAAAAGGCATTACTTTCGGTGGGCGTATTCCAAATTATCATAAATATGCCGATAAAATCTCGCCTAAAGAATACATTGAAAAAGTAAAACGCAAAGAGATCCACGATCCAGTTTTAAACTTTCAAATTTCTAACGACTTTCATCCTGCGAGAATTTTAAAAGGGTACCTTGAAGGTGATAATGGCTCTAATGATTATGCTGTATTACTTAAGTGGAGCAATATTTATTATGAAAAACCAAATAAAGAAACGGTTCCGACTAAGAAGTTAGTGCGTCTTGGCTTAATACAATGGCAAATGCGTTCATATAAAAATCTTGATGAGTTAATGGAACAAGTTGAGTATTTCGTTGATGCTGTTGCAGGTTATCGTTCTGATTTTGCATTATTCCCTGAATTTTTTAATGCGCCATTAATGGCTGAAAATAACCATATCAGTGAACCTCAGGCGATTCGAGAATTAGCGAAACATACAGAAACAATCGTACAGAAATTTACTGATTTGGCGATTAGTTACAATATTAATATTATTACAGGTAGCATGCCTGAAATTGTTGATGATCGACTGTATAACGTTGGTTATTTATGTCGCAGAGATGGCACTAAAGAGCGCTTTGAAAAACTCCATGTAACACCCGATGAAGTTAAAGTGTGGGGAATGGAAGGTGGGACTCAACTTAAAGCCTTTGATACTGACTGTGGAAAAATTGGTGTATTGGTCTGTTATGACTCAGAGTTTCCTGAGTTAAGCCGAATTTTAGCAGATGACGGTATGGATATTTTATTTGTGCCTTTCTTAACAGATACACAAAATGGTTATTCACGTGTAAGAGCTTGTTCACAAGCAAGGGCGATTGAAAACGAGTGTTATGTAGCGATTGCAGGTGGGGTAGGTAACTTACCTAAAGTGCATAATATGGACATACAATATGCACAGTCTGCTGTATTTACACCTTGTGATTTTGCTTTCCCTGCTAATGGCGTTAAAGCTGAAGCAACACCTAATACTGAAATGATATTGATTGCGGATGTCGATCTTTACTTATTAAAAGAGTTGCATCAGTTTGGTAGTGTGAAAAATCTAAAAGATAGACGAACTGATTTATTTGAATTAAGAAAACGTTAGCATTATGTTTGTATGAGGTGATGCTTATGTAAGTATCACCTCATACAAAATAAATGAGTTTATTTACTTTGGTCTCAATCAGCTCATATAAATTAGCTGTCGTTTTAAATTGAAATTAAGATAGCGAGCAATATTTAGGCATTATATTATTTGCTATCATTTATACACCACACCGAATAAAACGTCTTTTTTTGACTATTATTTACATATGTAGATCTTAAATCCGTGTTAATTCCCTGCAAAAACGTTTTTTATAAAAAATAAATTTTATAGCAAAGGCTAACTTACCCCGTATTTTTGGCAAGTTGTACTCGGTAAATTGCTTCCTCTAAAAATAAAGATATTTTTATACTGATTAAATATAAGTATAAATATATTCCTTTATCTCACAAAAAAACTGATATTAATCAATCCAATATCTAACTTTCAATTATTTTTAATTAAATAGTGATCTTATTTAATCTTATTTACGTACTGGCTGTTAGATAATCTTATTGTTCTTTTGTAGCTGTCCTTTTATAGACTTTAATTTTAGTTACTTTAAAAATTCTAAGTAGAGATATAACAAAGTATTATACGTTTATTAAATTTGCTTTATAATAGACCGTTCTTAGAATTTTTATCCTATACTTGGGCATGCTAGTTATTTTATCTATCATTATTTTTATATCACATTAAATAATGAATACTAAAATATTTATACCACTAGTGAGATGTTTTTATGTTTTACTTTGTTTTTAATTTGACTTTAAATTGGTTTATTACTAATTAAGTTTATTAAATACATTGGTAATAAAGGACAGTTTTTTGAAGAACCTTTGGGAAGTGTTTATATTCTTGACCTTGCCAACATTTAATTTGCAAATTAAATATCAGAATGATATTTTTTGCTAAAATTATTATTTTTTATTGTGTTTTTTAAGTGTTTATATATAAAGATAATCACTTTTTTACTCAATTAACTAATCAAATGGAATACCGATATGATGAAACATAAAACCTCACTTCTTGTTAGCACATTATTACTTACTCAGTTTTCTGCAGCTAATGCAGCTCAACCAGATGCTGAAACACTAGTAGGTAATGTTTACGGTGGTTTACACGGAGCTTATTTAGAAGCTGATAGCGATCGTTTAAACACTAGTTCATTTAACCGTGCAGGTGGTTACGGTGCTGAATTAGGTTACCGTCTTTCTGCTCCTGTAGAACTTCGTTTATCTTACTCTCGCTTTGAAGCTGAACTTAAGCGTGGTAGTAACATTCAAGGTATTAATAAATATGGCTTAGATGCACTTTTCTTCCCTACAGAGAAAAACCTTTACCTATTAGGTGGTCTTAACGCTTTAGATTTTAATACTGATACAGAAGCTGCTCTTAATGTTGGTCTTGGTTATCGTCAATACTTCACTGACCAATTTGCAGGTTACGTTGAAGGTAAAGGAAGCTACCAATTTGATGGCAACTACGCAGATGCTATTGCTCAAGTAGGTATTGTTTACTTCTTTGATACTAATGAAAAAGTTGTTCCAGTTAAACCTCAGCCAGTTGCTTATGTTGCACCAGTTGCAATTGATACTGATAAAGATGGCGTTGTTGACGGTAAAGACCAATGTGCGTCTACACCAATGAATGATAAAGTTGATGAAGTAGGTTGTACTATTTTTGAAAAAGAACGTCTTTCTTACCGTTTATTAGTTAACTTTGATAACAACAAAGCTGTTGTAAAATCTGAGTACTACTCTGAACTTGCTAAAGTTTCTGCTTTCCTTAAGCAATACCCACACGTAAACATTACTGTTGATGGTTATACTTCTGCAGTAGGTAAAGCTAGCTACAACCAAAAGCTATCACAAAAGCGTGCTGATGCGATTACTGGTTTACTAACATCTGAATACGGTATTGATGCTTCTCGTCTTACTGCTATTGGCCACGGCGAAACAAACTTACTTGATTCAAGTAACACTGCCGAAGCAAGCAAAATGAATCGTCGTATTGAAATCAATATCGAAGAAACTCGTAAAGTAGCTGTAGAACGTTAATCGTTAATATAGTTTTATAATTCCACACCCCTAATTTGTTAGGGGTGTTTTTCTCTTCAATTCATTATCCAATCAATAAAACTGTTATTTAATAGTTATCTTAAACCCTATTTTTAATGTTGTTTTTGATTTCTTAAACCGTTTCTCACTATCAATATCTGTCTTTATATTTTCTAACTACATAAGGATAATATTATTTTATTTAATTGATTTTTATATTGGCTATACTTCCTAATGATCTAACACTAGAATAAATGATATAAAATAGAGGTTAGATAATTTAAAATATATAATTATTATTAAAACAATTACTTATATAAATATATATCAGTAACGTATATCTGATATCACTTCTGTCTTATACCGTTTTACCCTCCATAATCGATATTATGAATATAAAATTTATGTGTTTAAAAGGATTTTAAAGGTGAACTCAATTTCTATTAAGTCTCTAATCTTAGCCATTATTATAAGTGGTGTTGGTATTGTAAGTACCTATTCAGTCTCGTTACAAGTTGGTAATCAATTAAAAACAGAGAGCTATTTAAAAATAGAGAATATATCAGAGCAAATCTCTATTCGTTTTCAGGATGCAATTGATAAATCAGTTAATGATTTACAAGGCTTACAGGCTTTTTATAGTGCAAACGAAGAACACTTATCTCAGGATGAATTTAATCAATATATGGGAGTTCTGGATATAAAAAGCCGTGGTTATATTCAAGCACTTAGTTGGGTGCCTTTAATACCAGGCGATCAAAGAAAATCGTTTGAAGCATTATTACAAACTCAGGAACCTAATTTTGAAATTAAAGAAAATACAAAAAAAAGCAAGTTAGTTACAAGTGGAATTAAGCCATATTACACACCTGTGTCTTATGTTAGTCCTTATGATTTTAATCGTGAAGTACTTGGCTTTGACCTAAATAGCAGCGATACCCGACGCCAGTCATTAGAGTCAGCTCGAAATACTGGAAAAATGGTAACAACATCAAAAATTAAGTTAGTTCAAGAGCTTAGTGATTCTGCGGGATTTTTAATTATTGCCCCTGTTTATAAAAAAGGGGCTCCTATTGGTAATATTGAACAGCGTATTGATGCTTTATTAGGTTATACAACTGGGGTTTTTAGAATTGATACCTTAATGGAAAAAGCTAAAGCTCGTGCAGATACTGAAGGCCTAAAATTAACTTTATTAGATGTTAATGCTGACAATGGTAGCGTGCTTTATGGGAAGAAAAACGATAATCAATTTTTTAGTTTTGATTTAACCATTCCAGACCGTAAATGGCAGTTAAATATCGCTTTAAATGAAAACTTATTAGCACAGATTGAGTCTCCTTCTGTTATAAAATGGATTTTAGCAAGTGGTACTGTCATTAGTTTATTATTAGCATTTGCAGTTTATGCTTTACAAGTCGCTGTTATTAGAGCGAAAAATATAACAGTTTTAAGTGATGAATTAAAAAATCAAAATCATCGATTAGAAAAGACTGTGATGAAAAGAACGCAATCTTTAGCTGATAAAAATACAGAATTAAAAGCTCATGTTGTTGAATTAAAAACCCAGCGAGTACTCTTATCTCGTTTAATGAAAGAAGCTGAAAGTGCTAAGGTACTCGCTGAGAAACGCTCTATTGATCTTGCTCGCTCTAACAAAGATCTGGATGACTTTGCCTATGTCGCATCACATGATTTAAAAGCACCATTACGTGGTATTGACCAATTAGCAACTTGGGTTGTTGAAGATATAGAAGAAGGTAATTTAGAAGAAATACCTGATCATCTTAAGATGATGCGAAATCGAATAGGGCGTTTAGAAACACTGTTAAGCGATTTGTTAACTTATTCTCGAGCTAATCATCAAAAAGTAAGTTTTTCAGTTATTAACAGTCATATGTTAGTGAATGACTTATTTATGTTAGTTGCGCCTTTAAATGGTTTTACTTTAACGATTAACGATCAGTTACCTACTTTTTCAACATTTAAAGCTCCTTTTGAACAAGTGATACGAAACTTGTTGAGTAATGCCATAAAGCACCATCATAAAGAAGAGGGGGGTATTGAAGTTGGCTGTATAGATACAGGGTTGTTTTATGAATTTAGTATTAAAGATGATGGACCTGGAATTTCTTTGCAATATCAAGAAGATATATTTAAAATGTTTAAAACTTTAAGGCCACGAGATGAAGCGGAAGGAAGTGGTATGGGACTTGCGTTGATTAAGAAAATTGTTGAACATTATTCTGGAGAAGTAAGAATCGAATCAAGTGAAGGTCAAGGGTGTACTTTTTACTTTACTTGGCCGAAGGAAATTACTGAATAAAGCCAGTTAGCAAGAAATAAAGGAATAAACAAGCATGAGTGAAAAGTATAACGAAGTCAGTATCTTGTTGGTAGAAGACGATGATATTGATGCTAAAGCAGTTGAAAGAGGTTTTAAGAAACTTAAATTAGCGAACCCAATTGTTAGAACAAAAAATGGATTAGAAGCATTAGAGTTGCTACGTGATACAAGTATAGTACAAAGGCCTTATTTGATCTTATTGGACTTGAATATGCCAATTATGGGTGGGATAGAGTTTCTACAAAATATACGTAAAGATGAAAACTTAAAAAACACGATTATTTTTGTTCTGACTACATCATCTGCAGATGAAGACTTAGTAGCTGCGTATAACGAAAATATAGCTGGGTACATTGTTAAGTCAGATGTCAAAGGCGGATTTGATAGAGTAATCCAATTACTTGATTGTTATTGGCGAGTTGTGATGTTGCCTAAATAACCTGTTTAGAATGCTTTGTTATTTTTTTTTGGAAAATAAGCCTTAGAAAAGTAAACTTTAAATGGCAAAGTAAATCTATATTTCCAATAAAATTTTTAATTTAATGATTGGGTCGTTCTTGGATTCAGATCATAAGTACATAACCATAACAGCCCACTTCCTCGTTGTAAATTTCGTAAAGGGAACAGCAATTTATGCCTTGAATTGAACTGTTTTTCCATCGCAAAATTTAGATAAAAAATTTAATGTAATCGGTATAATGATAAATGTAAAAATCACTGATATTTAATCTCTTAGATTTAATAAAGGTAGTTGGATTATGCTTCTAAACTCTCGACTAGTTTATTAAAAGTTAAAGGGCGACTAAAATAAAATCCTTGATATTGATAACACCCTAAAGCGATTAAAGAGTCTAGTTCTTGTTTGGTTTCTACCCCTTCTGCAATTACTTCCATATTTAAACTGTTCGCTAGTTTTATAACCATATTTGCAATAGCATGGTTACTTGGATCTTTATGGATATCAGTGACAAACGAACGGTCAATTTTAAGCAGACTAGCTGGTAAGCGTTTTAAATAAGCGAGAGAGGAATAACCGGTACCAAAATCATCAATGGCGCATTCGACACCAAAGTCATGTAATTTTTCTAAGCATGCGATTGATAATTCTATATCGCCCATCATAATACTTTCTGTTATTTCTATTTTTAAATGCAGAGGGGATATCTGATTCTTTTTGATGGCTAAAATAATTGTATCGGCAAAATCATGCTTCGCTAATTGTTTTGCACTGATATTAATAGACACTTGTTTAAAGGTATCAGGTAAAGGAAGCTGTTGTAACTTTCTAATATCTTCACATGCTTGTTGTAAGACGTAACTACTGATCTGCATAATCAGATCACTTTCTTCAGCGATAGGAATATAAACAGCAGGGGATTCATAACCTCTTAAAGGATTATTCCAACGTAATAAAGCTTCAGCACCAATCATGTTATTTAAATGGTCGTACTGAGGTTGATAATGCAATTCAAATTCATTAAATGCTAAGGCTTGCTTTATTTCTCTGGTGTAACTGATATGGTCATTTAATTGCTTTGACATGACTTCGTTGTAAGGTAATGCTTTATCTTTCCCTCTTTTAAAGGCTTCATAGACTGCTATGCTGGCATTTTTAAGGATATCTTGAACTCCCTTTGATGCATTATTAAAAGTCTCATAACCAATGAAGCAAGATAAAGAAAATCGACCTTCAACAAATTCAAAAGGAATTTCCATCGCATAAATAATATCTGCAATGACATCATTGATGATTGATTGAGCTTTGGTGTTATTAAGAGATAAACTTTCTATTAATATAATAAACTCATGTCCGTTAAATCTGGCGACGATCCCCATGTCTTTGATTAATACTTTGAGCCTAACCGCTGCTTGCTTTAATACCTCGTCTCCTACGTGGTAGCCCATTACATCATTGATATTTTTAAACCCTGTTAAGTTAATCAATAATATAGCGCCAGTTTGTTCTTGGTGTATACAGTCATCAATTGCACTCGCTAAAAACTCTTGTATTTTCATTCTATTGTAAAGGCCTGTAAGAAAATCATGAGAGGCTTGATAGCTTATTTTTTCTTCTACACGTTGACGTGTTTTTATTTCAATAACAAGAGAATGATGGTTAATGGCGGCAATGGTGCTAATGGCGAGTTTATTTAATACTGGGGGAAGGGCATTTCGAATCGCTTGGTCTAAACTTTTTTCTCGTTCAATGGTTAATACGCCAAAGTCACCTATCTTAAAAAAATGATATAACGTGGAGCTAACTTTTTGTTCTTGTTCATCGCGATTATTTTGAAAAAACTGGTTAACTAAGTCAAATAATTTTGTATCTTCACTCGATAATAATCCACTTTTTTTCATTGGAAAGCTGACATAGTGTTTTAATTGTATTTCATGGTTTATATTTAATTGGTATGCCGGATTATTATTGTTGTCTTTTATAAGGAAGATATGACTATTCGTTGAATTTAAAGACAGGCTACAAAGACTTAAGAATTGGTGTAGCATTTTTTTTAAGTCAGGATCTTTGTCTATTGCCAATACTAATTGATGCTGAATCGACATTATATGCATCGCTATATTCATAAATTTCCTTGCTGTTTAAAAGGAACCAAGCACTGTTGATTTGTTGAGTAAACGGATTGACCCGTTAGTTGTATTCGCTATTTCCCCTAGGGCCATTACACCTACTAACCTGGTATTAGGGAAAGGACGTTGTATTACTTCAAGTTCATCGCTAATATTTTCACCGAATAATAGATCGCGAGTAACGCAGTCAAATAATAAAAGAGTATTTGCAACACCTTTCCTTGCTACTTCTTGTGCTGCCTTTTCACTGGCAAGTGTCATTTTATGTAGATCGCTGTGTAATAAGTAAACCATCGAATTCATAGGGACGTTGCCTACACATTCTAAATAAGCACCATTTGTTTGTAATGAATCTCTGACTAATATATCCCCATCCAATGACATAATGCCTAAAGGGAACCGCTTGGCATATTCATTAAAAAAATCATCTTCTAAAGGATAGTCTATTTTGTTTTGGATAATTTCTTTGTATAACTCAAAAGTAGGTCGGTAATTTAATGAGTGGACATAATGCCCTTCAGAAGACGTTACTAAATAAGGGCCCTCTAAAATTTCCCAACCGTGCGCGATACTATTGGTTATAGGACAAGGAAGTGCTATTACTTGTGTTGCGTTACTAATCAACCCTTGATTGGTGAAAATAACCGGATGAGGTAGTAAATCCAATGAACCAGCTCCTCCACCAATCGCAGATATGCCAGAACCCATGTAATCATAAAAGTGGTCGGTAAAGTTTTCGCATTGATTGCAAAATGCATCGGAGATGATGATAAAGTTTTGGTAGTTTTCTATTTGTTGGCTTTTTAGTTGAATATAAGATTTTAAATCAGCATCTGAGTCAGCCAACATGGAATAATTTACCACTTTACAGTGAACCATTAATCCTAAAACAATCGCTCCTTGTGAGTAACTTTTGTTTTTATATATGATTTTAGGAAATACCGCACCACACAGCGAAACAGTGTATTGCTGCAACACTTTTTTTGATTTTTCTTGATTGTAATTATTATCGATACAAGTCAATAATAATACTGTTTTAGCCCCTTCTTCAATGACACTATCGATTGCTTTATTTAATTCACTTAAAGATGAGCTGTCTGTAAATTTTATGATAGAAGCCGTTGGCATAACGTCTATTCCTAATTTTATAGTACCAATTTTTGGAGTTAAGATGATTAAATGATAAATTGATGAAATAAAAGTATATTTTACTATATCTAATTTTAAGTATTAATAATATAAGCTTATGACCTTCCTTGTTTCTTTGTGATTGGTAACACTCTTGTTCATTGTAAAGTTTGATCTGCGTTTGTATCTTTTGAGTGCAAGAATGAAGTTAAACAAAATAAGCAGGTAGTGTGAGCTTGCTTTTTAAAGTCGTTAAAGAACCTTTAAAGCTATACTAAAATTTGTTGATTTTAGGGCATGGCCTTTTCGACAAATAAGTGAATTGGATCGTGTTTAATTTATGAGGTTTTTGATTTTTTTATTTTCGTTACGAAAATATTTAACTTGTTGTTTTTTATTGTTTAAATTTTTTATTTAAATAATAAATCACAATAATAAAGCATTTTATAAATATAAGTTTAGGAGATATTATGTATAATAATTTTGATATAAGTCACTGCTTGGTTTAAATTTTTTCTCTAATTGAACCTATACATTAATCATTATCTTTTCATTACCAGTCTCTATTTATTATTGTACGACTTAAGCTTTTAAACCGTGAAATAAAAGTAGTATTAACCGCAAATAATTTTTAAAAAACGTAAATAAATCATAAATAACCCTTAGTAAACATTCAAAATAAAGGAAAAAAAAGAAATAATGTCATATCAACTTATACTAATTTGTATTGCCGCTTTGATTGGAATTGGTATTCTTTTACATCATCCATCGCGGACTTTTGGTATCCCATCTTTACTCATCTTCATGGGGGTTGGTTTATTATTTGGCAATGGGGAGTTTAATTTTGTATATGATAATTTTGCTTTAACCTCCTTAGTCGGCAGTATTGCATTGAATATTATCGTCTTTGTTGGTGGTTTAAATACGTCCAAGGAAAGTGTTCGTGTGGCCTATCGTGAGGGAGGCATATTATCAACATTGGGTGTATTGCTAACAACGTTATTTTTCTCCATATTACTTTCGTATACTTTAGACTTTTCCTTTATTCATTGTTTACTATTTGCCGCCATTGTTTCTTCTACGGATGCTGCGGCCGTGTTTTCAATTCTTCAATCTAAAAAAATTAAATTGAAAGAACAAACGGATACCGTATTAGAGTTTGAATCAGCAACAAATGACCCTGTTGCGTTGATTTTAGTTGTGTTGCTAACACAGCTTGCTCTTGCCCCCGAAAACGGGGTTTCTGCTAGTCAAATTAGTATTGAGCTCGTTACCCAAATATTCAGTGCACTTGCTGTTGCGTATTTTGTTGGGCGTGTTGCGGTATGGCTACTTAACCATATTAAGCTTGAAGAATATGGTTTAATTCCTGTGTTTGTTTTAGCCAGCTTTGTCTTAGCCACTTACGGCAGTGAATTCATTGGCGGTAATATATTATTAGCATCTTATGTTGTGGGTGTTGTGATGGGCAATGGCATTAAACGTGGAAAAGAAATGACTAAACATTTCTTTAATAGTTTGTCATGGTTGGCCCAAGCCTTAATGTTTATTGCACTTGGATTACAAATCTTCCCTCATCATTTATTTGAGGTATTGTATGCTTCGTTATTACCTGCTGTTTTATTGATCTTTGTAGCAAGACCGTTAGCGGTGCAGATTTGTTATTTATTCTTCCCTAAAGCGAGTTGGAGAAAGCGTTTATTTATTTCTTCTATTGGCCTTAAAGGGGCCACACCTATCGTGTTTGCTCTTATTCCTGCAGCTGCTGGCGTGAGTTCTTCATTGACGATCGTTAATATGGTGTTCTTTATTGTGCTTATCTCCGTTTTCTTCCAAGGAGCAGCTATTGAACCTCTTTCAAAGAAGTTAAAACTCAATATTGAACAATAATCTGGTTTGATTGGTATTACTCTATTTAAGCTGCTTTTAATGAAATAACAGTGGCTTTAAAAGACTATAGAGATGATTGTTTACAAGCTTTTTTATAAGGGTTTTTCCACAAAGAAATAAGTACTTAGAGCCTTAATTTTATCGTTATTAATTGTATTAGTACTAAATGGATTGGAATTAATAGGATTGAGGTAGCTAAGTGAATACAAAAAAGGGCATTGAGATAATGCCCCTTTTAAAGTTTTAATCATGTAAATAAGGGAAAGGTTACTTTTTCTCTTCTGCTAAACGCTCTTTCTTTTTCAGTTTAATTGTTGAATAAACAGAGAAAACGGCGAATAGAATAAAGGCGAGTGCAATCGGACGATCATACAAGAACGACCAACTACCTTCATACAAGATCAAGGATTTTCTTAAGTTTGTTTCTGCCATTGGGCCTAATATTATTGCTAATAAAATAGGTGACGATGGGATGTCTAGTTTATTTAATATAAAGCCTAATAAACCAAATGTAATCGCAATACCTACATCAAACATAGAGTTATTAATTGCGTAAGCACCAATAACAGATAGGAAAATGATAATAGGGATCATGATTATTTTTGGCACTTCTATAATACGACAGAAGAATCTAATACCTAAAAACCCAATAATTAACATCACGATATTCGCGACGATCATCGAACTAAAAATACCATAAACAATTTCAGGATTTTGAGTAAACAATAACGGACCCGGTGTTAAACCTTGAACAATTAAAGCCCCTAACAATACTGCTGAAACCGCATCACCCGGTACACCTAACGTTAACAGTGGTACTAATGAACCACCGGTTACACCATTGTTACCTGATTCCGCTGCAGCTAAACCATGCATTGAACCATTGCCAAATTCTTCTGGATTTTTAGCCACACGTTTTGCTTCGTTGTAACAAGCAAAAGCTGAAATGTCAGCTCCTGCACCCGGCACTGAACCAATTGAAGTACCTATTAAGCCACTTTTGATAGTAGTAGGTAAAATTTTCTTAAAATCTGAAAAACTCAGTAACTTATAATCAAATTTAGGTGGGATATCTTGTGTATCGCTCGATAATTTCTCTAATTGATTTAAACCTTCTGAAATGGCGAATAAACCGATTAATACAGGGATGATATTAATGCCACTGTATAGATCTAATATGCCAAAAGTAAAGCGAGGTACACTACTGATTGGATCTAAACCAACCATAGATACTAATAAACCGATCGTACCAGCGAGTAAACCTTTCATGATGTTTTTAGCTGAAACACTGGCAATGATAGTTAGACCAAACAACGCCAGCGCAAAGTATTCTGGTGCATTAAATCGTAATGCAAAATCAGCTAATATTGGTGCAATAGCAATTAACACAATGGTACTAATTAAACCGCCAATGAATGACGCCACAGCTGCGATGCTTAACGCTTTCGCTGCAAGACCTTTAATTGCCATTGTATGACCATCAAGTACGGTTGCTGCTGAAGCTGGCGTACCAGGTGTTTTTAATAAAATAGCGGCAATTGAGCCCCCATAAATACCACCAATATAAACACCAATTAACATAACAAGTGCTGGCGTAGGTGCCATACCAAAAGTGAAGGGCAATAATATTGCTACGCCCATCGTTGCTGTTAAACCAGGTAATGCACCTAATATAACACCGCCTAATACACCCAAAACTAATACAGGGAAGACAGCCATACTAAACGCATCTGCAAACCCATTAAGTAAATATTCCATCATAATAATAACCTAGAAAAAGAGTAGACCTTCCGGTAGCGAAATAATAAAAACTTCACTAAAAAGAAAATAAATGGCGAATACAAATATCCACGCGGTAACGTAATAAAGCGGCTTTTTAACGCGATAAAAAAGAAGGTAATAAGTGAAGCCAATAAGACTTGCAGGTAAGTAACCAACGAGTGTAATCAGCACTGCGTAACCAATTAAAAAAGTAAATCCAAAGATAGAGTGGCTTGATATCAATGTCACTTCTTTCTGTGGTTTTTGTTTTTTCTTGTATTGAATGATTAAAACGCTACATATTATGATTTGAATAATAGCGATGACGGCAGGAAAGAAACCAGCTCCGACGGGTGCATCTTGATACCTAGGTTCTTCGAATTGCGAAATAAGCACTAAAAAAACGAGGCTCAAAAATATCACTAGGCTTGGGAAGAAAATGTTGCGGTTGAGCATAATAAACTCTCTAATAAACACAAATTTGTTAAGTAATATGAAACGGTAAAAGCCAAGGTAGATGCCTTGGCTTTGATTGATACGGTTTATCTAATAAAGCTTATTTAATAAACTTGCTAAGTAATTCAGTATCTTGTTTTACAAAGTCAGTGAACTCTTGTGCTTTAAGAGGGTGAATAGTCATTGCACCTTTAGCCATAAAGTCTTTAAATTCAGCTGAAGCCATTGCTTGGTCAAATGCATTTCCTAAGATTTCAATGATCTCATCTGGCGTATCTTTAGGTGCGCCAATGCCACGCCATGTACCCGTTGTAACATTAAGACCTTGCTCTTTTAATGTTGGTACATCTGGAATGTAAGAAATACGCTCTTCCGACATAACACCTAACGCTTTAAGTTGACCTGAACGTAGTTGAGCAATTGCTTCACCTGGCGTTACCATTGTTACTTGTGTGTGATGACCTAATACTGAAGGAATAGCTTCTGAAGAACCGTTGTATGGCACGGCATTAAGTTTGATGTCTTGGTCTTGTTCTAATGCCATTAAGTAAAAGTTTGGTGCTGCCGTTGAAGCGAATTTTACTTTTCCTGGCATTTTTTTAGCTTCTGCTACTAAATCATTAACTGTGTTAAATGGGCTATCTGCTGGTACTAAAATAACTGCTGGGTCTAAGTTAACCATACGAATTAGTTTGAAATCGTCTGCTGTATTTTGCATTAATCCCATTTGTGGTAATGAAGCGATTTCACGTGTTACAACAGTAAGGGTATAACCGTCAGCACGTTGACGAGCACCAAAACTCATCCCTACTGCACCAGCACCACCTGTTCTATTCATTACTGAAATACTTGTACCTAGAATATCTTTAGCGCTATTAGCTAATGTACGACCTACTGCATCTGTACCACCACCTGCTCCGAATGGCACGATTAAACGTATGTTTTTTGAAGGGTAATCAGCTGCAAAAGAGCTTGCTGACATAAGTAAGCCTGCGCTAATTAATGCAGTTTTAAATAGTTTTTTCATCGTTACATTCCTTTTTAAGGGCTAAAAATTAGTTGCTTATATTTAGCTTTATCTGTCTATCATTCCGAGCCATCTCAAGTTTTTTGAAAATTTACTTTATAGTTTGAATCAAAATATTATCGATAAAGCTTAAATTGTTACTTTAAAGTTTTTATGTTGTTAAAACTTTATTAAGGAAAGAGTAAAGGAAGAAAAGATTTATTAGCATTACATAGGTCACGAAAGCAGGGGATAAAATGTGTGCTTGATCGTGTAATTGGTTTTTTTTCACTATTTTATATATTATTTTTCAAAACAAACCACAAATAGTCTTATTTTATACTTTTATTTTTGTGTTTTTTTTAAACAAATATCTTTTTTAAAGCAAGTGAATAATTTTTTTTCATTAAAAAATGATAATTGGTAAACCAAGGTTTAAGAGAAAGTTATCGTTAGCTTCATTTAACTGAGTTCAATTTTATTAAGTGTGAGTCTAAATTTTATAATGTCAGGTGTAGGAAGCGTTGCTTTAATTTCGTAGCTATTAATTAAACACAGTTTTTCAACGATAGCGAGTCCTAATCCATAATGTTCGTTCTTAGTTCGAGATGAATCTACTTGATAAAGTGGTTTAAATATTTTATTTAACTGCGCTTCTGATATTAAATTGGTTAACCTGTTTTGTAGTATTATATAAATTCTTCCTTGAGCATTTTTTGTTATTTCTAAATTAATATCTGAGTGCTCAGGACTATGAAAAAGCGCATTATTTATTAAGTTAGTCATAATAATATTAAAGCTAATAATATCTAAATTAACAATAGTTTTAGAGAGGGAGTTTTTAATTTTTATTCTTTCGTTCGCATTAGTATGATCGCTTTGGATAAATGAAAGAATTTCATTGATCTCCTCGCTTAACTCGACATTTTCGTTTTGTCGCTTTAACAAATATTCGTCACTTTGATTTAACATCATCAGGTTATTTACTATGTGTTTCATACGTTGTGCAATGGACAACATATCTTGAGAGTAACTGTCTGCGATTCGATGATCATTAGGATATTGAATATGTAGTTCACTTAGGCTAATGATCTCTGCAATCGGTGTTTTAAGTTCATGTGCAATATCAGCCGATAAGCGTTGTTCTTCTTGTAGCGTTTGCTGCGATAGTTCAATAAAGCGTAATAACTCAGCCCGTATTGGTGCTATTTCGATATGTTCATCGGTTAGTTTTCTAAGAGACGAGGTTGATTTATCCACTTTTAAGTGGGCTATCTCGTCATTGAGCAATAGAAGTGGCTTTAGACCTTTATCTATTTGAGAAATAACAAGATAACGCATACCAATAATAAAGGTGATAAAAACTAGCCAGAATACAATATCAAGAGCAAGCAATGCCCAAGACAAATCTTCATCGGATACGGTGACGGTGAAGAAAGCGGTATGTTGGAAAGGGGCAACTTCACCTCTTAGTCGACTTGGTACTTGTGGATGAAAGTAGCTCATGATGGAACGACCTGTACGTCCATCGGGTAACTCAACATTAATGATTTTAAAAGTATTAATAGTGAGATCTTGTTTTGCAAGTTGTTCTTCTGGGTATTCAGCTAAAGATTTAGAACGCTCAAAAGGTTTACCATCGACCCATAGCTGAAAATATTGCGTACTTTTAGCATCGACAAATTCAGGCATAAATTGATCTGAGAAATCAAACTCAACTCCTTTAGGATAAACTTCTATTAACGTTTTTAAATAATTTGATTTAGTGATTAATGACTCATCAAACTTGTCATTTACCCAATCATCTAACACAATATCAATTGCTATAAATATAGTGAATAGTATGATCGCAGGAATAATCGTAATGGCACGAACAATGTCCTTTTTAATCGATTTCATTATGATTGCTCAACTAAATAACCGAAACCACGTCTATTTTTAATGGGCAGTATGCCACCCACTTGTTTGGTCTTTCTTCTTACCGATGAAAGGTGCGCTTCAATACTGTTTTTAGACAGTTCATCAAAGTGGCCCACCACAGATTCACTTATTTTACTGGTGCTAACCACGTTACCTTTAGCACTAAATATCACTTCAATAATTTTGAATTCGTTTTTAGTCAGGTCAATTAAGTTGTCTTGGTAAGCAAAGCTTTTTTGTTGAGTATCAAGGACAAAATCATTCTGTTTGATGACATTATTAAAGTGCGATATTTCACCTCTTTTTTGGATACTCATGATACGTGCATGCAGTTCATCAAAAGAAAAGGGTTTAACTAAGTAATCATCAGCACCTGCTAATAATCCATTAACTCGGTCATCTACCGTAACTCGGGCTGAAAGAATAATGACCTTACTGTGTATATTTTCTTGGCGAATGGTTTTTAATAGCGTCATACCATCAATGTTAGGTAACATAAGATCTAAAATAATCAGATCAAATTGGTTGTAAAGTGCGAGGTTTAACCCCTCACTTCCATCTCCAGTGGCTTCGACGGTAAAACCTAAATTACTTAACCCTACCACTAAACTTCTGCGTAGATGTTGGGAATCTTCAACCACTAAAATTTTCATTTTTTATCTCTATTGATTAACCACTATTCATTAAGCTATATTTTTTAATCGATGCTTTTATCACTTTTTTTACAATTTATGCCTTACAAGAGTAGGTAATATCTAAGTCTTTATTCTTTTGTTTTGTCTCTACACCGTAAAAGCCTAATAAAGTATGAAATAAATTATCATGTGATACAAAATCATTTGCTGCTTTTTGCTCTAAACATGCTTTATTAAGGCTTTTATTAGTAAAGTAAGCCTCATTAGCCCACATAAACCAAGGTACATGAGTTTGTTGATCAGGTGCAACGACATAAGGCGTCCCGTGTAGGTATAAGCCATTTTCACCTAACGATTCACCATGGTCAGATAAGTAAAAAAGTGCCACGTTATATTCTTCTTGATACTGCTTCAGTAAGGTAATGGTTTCAGCTAATACATAGTCAGTATAAGCGATGCTATTATCATAAACATTAACGATTTCTTGGTCGCTACAATTTTCAATATCACTGCGTTCACAAGCAGGTTTAAACAATGTTTTGTCTTGTGGGTAACGTTGATAATAGGTAGGACCGTGGCTCCCTATTAAATGCAATGCAAGCAGCTTGTCTTTACCAGGTTGCTTTGCGATTAAACGAGGAAGTTGTCGTAATAGTACTTGATCATAACAACTATGTTTATTGCATAAGTCGCTATTATCGTTTTTATTGATGTCAATTTTATCAAGGTTTTTCGCGACTTGTTTATCACCACCATCGTTGTCTATCCAACGAACGTCAACGCCTGCATGGCTGAGTATATCTAACACATTATCCTGATTGTTCGCTTTTTGTTTGTTGTAATCCGGACGGTTCATATTTGAAAATAAGCAAGGTAACGATACCGCTGTTGCTGTGCCACAGGTTTGAACATGTTTAAATGAAATGAGCCCCATATTTTCTGTGTAAGGGTTGGTGTTTCGTTGATAGCCGTTATAAGCAATATTTTGCGAGCGTGCTGTTTCACCGACAACAAATACCATTAATGTTGGTTTGCTGTTTTTGGCTGATGTGATGGTCGCATCTTGTCCTAACAATGAATAAGGCATTGCTTTATTGAAGTAGTTTTTCTTAATATATTTGTAAGTATTATAAACATGAGCTGGATTGATCATTTTATTTAAGTAAGCATTATTACGGCCAATAGAGGCGTAATCTTTATAGTAAAAAACCGCAATTATTAAGATAACAAGCATACTGCTACACAACAAGACGGCTTTCATAAATAGCATTTTTAATAGGCTACCGTTGTACGTTATTTTTATTTTCAATAGCAATAAAGCAGGTAATAAACCAAGCACAATAAACCAACTAACAGAGCTGATATTAATATAAGAAACACTTTCATTACTGTTTGTCTCAAAAATATTTTCAATCATGGTGTAATCAAACATTACGTTATATTTATTGCTTGCATAAAATGCCAATGCAGAGGAAAGCACTAGTGGGATGAAGATAATTTTAAATACATAAGGCCAAGCTAATAAGCTAAAAATAATGACAAAAGCGGCCAACAGTAAAAGATGACTTATAAAATATAAAGGCAGGTCATAACTAGATAAAGCATACACCTTTTGAATAATAGGTTGGTTAAAGAGCACTGCAAAATAGGTGGCAAGTAACAATACCATTGTATTCACATTTAAAGAGCGTTGATGTAAAAAGGTAAGGCTTTTAAGGTGGCTAATGTTCATAGATATTTCCGCACTATAAGATAATACGGAAATATTATGTTTCGAAGCTTAAGAAACGCTGAAGGTAAACTGAAAGTTTACTGAGCATTAATTATTGGAAGTTTACTGAAATTAATTAAGCGTGCTAAAACTCACTATATACTTAAGCTTTTATTGAATTTTATTTAAGCTCGCCTAAACAGAAACTATTAAGGATTGAGTTGTTTGACGTATCACTGTGTTATTTATTCTGTTTTTGTTTTTGGTCATGAATTTTCTTTACATGTATCAAGCTAATTAGTTTTAATACAGGCTTAATCAATAGTTGAGCACTACCAACAATAAATAACCAGGTACCACTTTCAACAAGAGAATCAGAGAGGAAGAAAAAACTACCAATTAAAAACCACACTGCAATGAAAAAATCATTTATTGCTCCTAAAGCCTCATATCTTCGTTGTGTAATAATATGTTTTTGTCCTAGATCTAATTCCATAGGGTTATTCTTTGAATTCATAGTTTTCCATTAATGTTTAATTTGAATAAGATGATAGAAGAGTTATTTGCATTTCTTTGTTATTGAATACCAAATTTATTGTAAATAAACGCAGTCAATAAAGTATATTGTTGACTAGAGTGAATCAATACCAATAGAAATCAACCTTTTTAAGATAAATCAGAGGTTGCTTAGAAATCGTTTTAGGATATTTTAAGATAACGCTCTATTTTTAAAGTTATTGTTTGACCTTACCCCTAGGGGAAGCTTTATCTTTAATAATTAATAAAGTCATATTTGTCGTTATGGCTATTAGAAATTTAGACACTTAATAATCACTGATAGATAAAGAGCAGCATTGAGTTAATGAAAAAGCTTATCATTTTACTTTTAATATTGACGATTCAAATTACTTTTATGCAAAAGGTAATGGCTTCCGTCGCGCTGTCTAAAGGTGAAACTCAATCAGCTAGTTACTGCAAAATGATGATGGATTCTGGTCATTGCAATACTGAGATGATGAGCATGAATGATTGTCAAAATGATTGTGACTTAATGAGTGTTGTTTCTGTGACTCATTTTATCGAAAACAATCAAATTTTATCATTGGCTTACAGCCAATTTAATTACCCATCTTTTAATATTTCACCTCTTCATTCCCAACCTTCAAGTCTTTTCCGTCCTCCTTTATTTAGTTAATTTTTTAAGCCGCGATCTATTTTTTTTTGAGATAGCGCAATTCAGTATTTTAAAAGATTAATTAGTTATCCATTCATTGGATAAAAGGAAAATAGATGAAAATCTTTAATCTATCTGTGCTGTTATGCACAGTGGTTACATTGCATGTTTCTGCGTTGTCATTACAAGATGCACAGCAAATCGCATTACAAGACGATCCAGGACAACAAGTTTATGAAGCACAACAAGCCTCATTAATTGCAAAGGGTAATAGCAGTGCAACATTAGCTGACCCTACAATAAAACTAGGGGTCGCCAATTTACCAACAGATAGTTTTTCACTTGATAATGAGCCAATGACACAGTTAACGGTGGGTATAGCTCAACAATTTAGCCGAGGTGATTCATTAGCTATCTCTAAACAAGGTTTTTATTTACAATCGGAAACGGTTGTTTTTCAAGGATCAGAGCGCCGCTTATTAGTGAAAAAGACAGTACGTGATTTATGGTTAAACATCCTTTTTATTGAAAAATCTATTCAATTAGTCAGTCAAAATAAACAGCTATTTAACAGCCTTTATCAAGACTTAGAATCACAATATTCATTAGGTCTTATTGAAAATGAAGATCTCATTAATGCAGATATTGAACTGGGATTATTAGATGAAAAATTAGCTAAATTATCACAGCATTCATTGACCTATCGTAGTTTATTAAGTGAATGGATAGGGCAATTAGCTTATCAAGAATTACCAACCACTATACCAGCTTGGGCTGATACCTTAACTTATATCAAGGCTAGTGAAACACGTAATATAGAGCATTATGAATTATTAACTAAGCATCCTAAGGTATTAGCATTAAAACAAAATATTTTAGTGGCTGACAGCGGTGTTGATTTAGCAAAGCAGAGTTATAAGCCAAGCTTTAAAGTTGAATTGGGTTATGGACATCGTTTGTCTGAGTTTGATAACGGCAGCGCTCGACCTGATTTACTGAGTGGTTTTGTTTCTATGGACTTGCCAATTTTTACTGATCAACGTCAAGATCAGCAAATGATTGCTGCAGTACATAACAAAGGTCAAAAACAAGCGGAACATCGCCTTTTAATACGTCAACTCAATGCTCAACTTAAAGCTGAAATTGTTAATTATCAGCAGCTTGCTTCACGTCAATTACGTTATAAAAATAGCTTATTAAAGCAAGCTAAGTCACGTGCTGAGGCTTTAGTACAAAGCTATCAATCAAATACTCGTCCCTTTATTGACGTCATTCAAGCTTATATGGATGAATTGAATCTCTCTATTGAATATCAACAACTCTATTTTGATGGCCTGAAAAGCCTTTCTAAAATTCGTTATTTTCAGGCACTTTAAGGAATAAATTATGCGCACTATATTATTACTGATCGCAGTTTTATCAGCAGGATTCGGCATGGGTTTTTTTGTAAACCAAAGTGGAATCTTACATTTAGGAATGAGTGGCACAACATCAAATGAACAACCTGAAATTCTATATTGGGTTGCACCAATGGATGCAAACTATCGTCGTGACAAACCAGGTCAATCGCCAATGGGCATGGATTTAGTGCCTGTTTACGCTGAAAAAAAGAAAGCTCAGGAAAAAGCAGAGCCAAAAATTAAATACTGGGTTGCACCGATGGATGCAAATTACCGTCGAGATAAACCTGGTCAGTCGCCAATGGGCATGGATTTAGTCCCCGTTTATGAAGAGCAGGAAAAAGCAGAACCAAAGATTAAATATTGGGTTGCACCAATGGATGCTAATTATCGTCGAGATAAGCCTGGTCAGTCTCCAATGGGAATGGATTTAGTACCCGTGTATGAAGAAGGTAATGGTAATAGCGATGAGGGTACTGTAACCATTTCTCCTGCCGTAGAAAATAACCTTGGCGTACGTACTGCGATAGTAAAAAAAGGTACGTTTGATTTAAATGTTAACAGCTTAGGCAGTGTGCAAGCGAATCAAGATGCGTTATGGCAAATCAATAGCCGAGTGTCAGGTTGGATAGAGAAACTATACGTTAAGTCGGTTGGTATTGAAGTAAAAGAAGGGCAAAAGCTGTATTCACTTTATTCGCCTGAATTAGTGAAAGCACAAGAATCTTTATTGAATGCCGTTAAGTTGAATCGCAATGCATTAATTGGTTCATCAAAAGCGCGTTTAAAGGTATTAGGTATTAGTACTTGGCAGATTAACCAACTGATAAGATCTAGAAAAGTAGCACAACGTATTGATATTTACGCACCTAATAAAGGCACTATTACCGACTTAAACGTAAATGAAGGTGCATTTATTTCGCCTTCTACCACGGTTATTACTGCCGTTAATTTAGATACCGTTTGGGTCGATGTTGAAGTGTTCGCCGCGCAAGTCTCTTTGATCAAGTTAGGTGATATGGCGAGTATGACATTAGATTATTTCCCGGGTAAAGAGTGGGTAGGGAAAGTAGGATTTATCTATCCTGAAATGAGCGAAAGTAATCGTACGCTTCGTGTCAGATTACAGTTTGATAACCCTAATCAAATGCTTAAACCTAATATGTTTTCATCGGTTGTTATCACGCCTAAAATGGATGAAGAACGTTTATACATACCACGTGAAGCAGTGATTTATGCAGGTAATATGAATCGAGTTGTATTAGCGATGGGCGACGGTAAGTTTAGGTCTGTACTGGTTAAAGTCGGTATTGAGAATCAACAAACTATCGAAATATTATCTGGTCTTGAAGTCGGACAAAAAATAGTGACGTCGGCACAGTTTTTATTGGATAGTGAATCGAGTATCAGTGCTGATTTTGATCGTATGTTAGAAGAACAAGACGCGATGGATGATAAGTCGATGCGTCTTAAAGAAACATCTGATTACTTAAATGGAGAAGATGATTCTGACGACCTAGATAGCTCAGAAGATTTGGATAGCACAGAAGATTTAGATTCAATAGAAGTAGGTGTGCTACAAATATCTCCTTTGTACACTAGCGAAAGGGTGATGACATTATGATTGCTCACGTTATTAATTGGTCGATAAAAAACCGCATCATGGTGTTGTTGATGACCGCTATGATTGTCGCTTATGGTGTTTTCTCATTACAAAAAACACCGATTGATGCTTTACCCGATTTATCCGATGTACAAGTAATTATTAAAACAACTTACCCTGGTCAAGTACCACAAGTAGTTGAAGATCAAGTGACTTACCCATTAACCACTGCGATGTTAAGTGTGCCCGGTGCAGTGACTGTGCGAGGGTATTCATTCTTTGGTGATTCTTATGTTTATATCATTTTTGATGACGATACAGATATCTATTGGGCACGTTCACGAGTGCTTGAATACTTGTCACAAGTTGCACCGAATTTACCACCACAAGCAAGGTCTGCGTTAGGACCTGATGCAACGGGAGTTGGTTGGATCTTTAGCTATGCGTTAGTTGATAAAACCGGACAACACGATTTAAGCGAATTACGTAGTTTACAAGATTGGTTCTTAAAATTTGAACTACAAACCGTCGCGGGTGTGTCTGAAGTCGCAACGGTCGGTGGCATGGTGAAGCAGTATCAAGTCCGTGTTGACCCTAATAAGTTACGTGCTTACAACTTATCGTTAACCACGATTAGCAACGCGATTAAAAGTGCTAACCAAGAATCAGGCGCCAGTGTAATAGAAATGGCCGAAGCTGAGTATATGGTGCGGACTTCTGGTTATATTTCCTCTATTGATGACCTTAAAGTTATCCCTTTACGGGTGAATGATAACGGCACACCTTTGTTATTAGGTGATGTTGCTGAAATTCGTTTAGGGCCACAAATGCGCCGTGGTATTACTGAGCTTAATGGCGAAGGTGAAGTGGTCAGCGGCGTAGTGGTGATGCGCTTTGGTGAAAATGCCCAAGGGGTAATCGAAGCGGTTAAAGATAAATTGAATGAGCTACAAAAAGGCTTGCCAGATGGAGTAGAAATTATTCCAACTTATGATCGTTCTGAACTGATTAATTCCGCGGTAGAAAACCTTTACGATAAGTTGCTTGAAGAGTTTATTGTGGTGGTATTAGTGTGTGCTGCTTTCTTATTTCACTTTCGTTCGTCGCTGGTGGTTTTACTCAGTTTACCTGTGGGTATTTTTGTTGCGTTTATTATTATGTCGTGGCAAGGCATTAACGCCAATATCATGTCTTTAGGGGGGATTGCGATTGCGATCGGTGCGATGGTCGATGGTGCGATCGTGATGATTGAAAATGTGCATAAACACATGGAAAAAACGGAACTGACCGATGACAATCGTTGGCAGGTTATTGCTAAAGCGGCAACGGAAGTCGGGCCTGCTTTATTCTTTTCATTATTAATTATTACCTTCAGTTTCTTACCTGTTTTTGCGTTAGAAGGGCAATCAGGCAAGATGTTTTCACCACTCGCTTTTACTAAAACCTATGCAATGGCCGCATCCGCTGGTTTAGCGATTACTTTGATTCCTGTCTTAATGGGTTATTTCATTCGCGGTAAAGTACTCCCTGAACATAAAAACCCTTTAAACCGTTTAGTGGTGGCTATTTATAAACCATTTTTAACTTTTGGTTTACGTTTCCCTAAATTATTGATTATTTTTGCTTTGTGTTTATTAGCAGTCGGTTTCTACCCGGTAAATAAAATTGGTAGTGAATTTATACCGCCGTTAGATGAAGGCGATTTAATGTATATGCCAACCACTTACCCAGGTGTGTCGGTGGGTAAAGCGCGTCAAATATTGCAGCAAACTAATAAGCTAATTAAAACCGTACCAGAAGTTAAAACCGTATGGGGAAAAATTGGCCGTGCAGAAACCGCAACCGATCCTGCGCCGTTAACCATGATAGAAACGACGATTCAGTTTAAGCCTAAAAGCGAATGGCGAGCAGGTATGACTAAAGACAAGTTAAAACAGGAGCTCGATAGTTTAATTCATTTCCCAGGGTTAACCAATGCTTGGGTAATGCCAATTAAAACACGTATCGATATGTTAGCGACCGGTATTAAAACGCCTATTGGTATCAAAATCGCTGGTGGAGACTTGGCTGAAATTGAAAAAATAGGTAAACAAGTCGAGCAGATCTTAAAAGACGTCCCTGGCACAGTTTCTGTCTATGCCGAACGTGTTAGTGGTGGACGTTATGTGAAAGTGGATATTGACCGTGAAAAAGCAGGGCGTTATGGACTTAATATTGCTGAAATTCAGCAGCTAGTCGCTGTTGCGATTGGTGGTCAAAATATTACTGAAACCATTGAAGGGTTAGAACGTTACCCTGTTAATTTACGTTACCCTAATGATTATCGTGATTCCGTTTCTGCGCTTAAATCATTGCCTATTATTACCCCTTCAAAAATGACCATTAGTTTAAATGATGTCGCTAGGGTTTATATTGAATCGGGCGCACCGATGATAAAAACAGAAAACGCACGTTTAAATGGTTGGATATTTGTTGATATTGAAGGTCGTGATTTGGGCTCTTATGTTAATGAAGCGCGTGATATTGTGAACGACCAAGTTAATTTACCAGCGAGTTATTCATTACTTTGGTCTGGTCAATATGAGTACATGGAAAAAGCCAATGCGCGTTTAGCGAAGGTGATTCCTATTACTATTTTGATCATTATTATTTTGCTTTATTTAGCCTTTAGACGTGTTGGCGAAGTCTTATTGATTCTATCTACCTTACCTTTTGCGTTAATGGGCGGTATTTGGTTGATGTTCATACTTGGGTTTAACTTCTCGATTGCGGTTGGTGTTGGTTTCATTGCTTTGGCTGGCGTATCGATTGAGATAGGTGTGATCATGTTATTATATTTAAACCAATCGTTAGCAACTAAAAGATCGGAACGTCTTGAACAGTTTTCTGTTGTAGATTTAAAAGATGCTGTTATGGAAGGCGCTGGTTTACGTGTCCGTCCAGTGATGATGACGGTAGCAACCGTTGTGATTGGTTTAGTGCCTATTATGTACGGTGACGGTACTGGCTCTGAAGTGATGCAACGAATTGCAACACCGATGATTGGCGGTATGGTCAGTGCAGTTATTTTAACGCTATTGATTTTACCTGCTGTATATTTCCAATGGAAAAAAGTAAGCTTACGCCATCAGCTGTATATTAAAGACTGAGTGATTACTTAAATTGGTATTTTAGGTTGAAGTTAATTGTTAATCATTAGCTTCAACTTGTAGTTTCCCCCATGATTAAGCCGACTTACTGACAATACATATTTTACAGGACATGACTAACATGATTAAAACTGCAATGACTAGCACTACGAGAATTAAAAGAAACAAACTCGCTTTATCTCTAGCGGCAACATTATTTTTATCACTACCAATGAGCCAAGCTTTTGCTCATGAAGAACATTGTGAGATTAAAGATACCGAGCTAGGCGATATGATGAAGTACATGAAAAGTGAGCTAAGAGCGTATAACAAAAGCTTTAATTCTGAAGACCAAGCAGAGATGAAAGAGCATGCGAATGAGTTATTAAAGCTCAGCGCAAAGGCAGAGCAGTTGACACCCGTTGTTATTTCTAAAGCAAGTCATCATGATGCTAATAGCAAAGGTGAAGTAAGTGCAGATCAAAAAGTAAAATTCGCTCTGTATCAAAAAGAGATGCAGGATTTGAACGCAACTTTTAAAGCACTGAGCGAAACCAATGATAAAGTTGAAATTGAAGCTCTGTTAGCTAAAGTAAAGCAACAACAGAAACAAGGTCACAATGCATTTCGTCAGAACTGCAAATAATTAACATCAGTCATCAATGTTAAAAAGTGAGTGTTATTAAAGCACACTAAATAGTCTCTAATACCAAATGTGTTTCTGAGGTTTTCTTTGCTTCATAAACACATTTATCTGCTATTTTTAAAATCTCTTTAGGGCTTAATAAACTGATACTTTGATTTTGAATATTAACGCCACCTATTGCTGATTGAATATGTAATTCAATCCCTAAGTCCACTAGTGGTAATAAAAATGCTTCTTTAATTCTGTCTACAAGTTTTAATAAGCTAGGTTTATCAGTGTTAGGTAATAACATACAAAACTCATCACCACCGAGTCTCGCCAAGGTATCTGTTTCTCTTCTGACTTTATTAAGCTGTGAGACAAAATGCTTAAGTAATAAATCACCCACCTCATGCCCATAATTATCATTTACTGACTTAAAAGCATTAAGGTCAAAGAATAACAATGAGAAAGCTTGTTTCTCTCGCTTAGCCTTTTTCAAAGCTTCCGACATTCTGTCATCAAACAAATAGCGATTAGCCGCCCCTGTTAACGAATCATAGTGAGCGAGTCTTTTAAGTCTTTGCGTTAATTTATAGTCTTTTAATAAAGAGCAAATAGCGTGCTCTAAAGAGTGGATCGATAAGCTTGGTTTTACGATAGTATCAATAATCGCGAAAGCATTAATTTTGCTCATGGTATTGTTATAAGTTTCGGTAACCACTAATAATGGCAACTCATGATCAATAGAGGAAAAAGTCTGACTTATTTTCGTGAAGTGTTTTGAATAGGTTTTATCTTCAATGATCAGCAGTTGGTCGCTATCACTAATGACTTTTATATCTGAAATAGCATCAACAGCCACTTGGCTTATTGTTTCGATGGTAAGATTTGAAACTCGGATAGTTGAAGCTATCCAATGGAAAAAATCATTATCATTAGTGACAACAATTAAATGTAAACGCTTATCTGCCATGGGCTATTTTCTACTCAATAAAATGATTAAAGAATGCTTATTATGCAGGTTATCCTCATTATAATCATGTTAATGTGCATTTTTATTCATGTATGTTTCTTATAAATATTGTTTATAGAGGTTACTCATAGGTGGCATATAAGCATTTTTATAATGGTTGTTTATCAATAAAAATGGTCGTTTCTCAATAAAAAAGAGGTTTATATAAATTAATATAAACCTCTCTGATTAGTCTTTGCTTTATTTTCTTCGTAACAATAAACGTTTATTTCGCTAGAAATACCTTTGATGGATCGACTAACAAGCGCTTACCAATTGCTTCACGACCAAATAGCATTAAGTAGTTCATGTCAGCACGGTCAGTTAAAGTGATTTCAATTGGCCACGTTTCCTTTCCTAAGGTCATCGCAGTTTCTATCACATAGCGTTCTTCAGAGGTTCCGTTAGATGACTTGATCTTACGAATATCACTGAGTACTGCTTTACATGAAATAAGCTTTTTCACGTTATGGATATCAGGGTGAATATCAAACTTCACCCAAGGTGTGCCAGACTCCATATACTTCACAATATTATCAACATGTAACGATGATGTTTTAGCGCCAGTATCAACGCGTACTTGCATGTCTTTAATGCCTAACTCTGGTAATGCAATCGACTCTAAGCGGCCAATAATCATTTTATCTTTAGATTGCATTATTACTTGCCTCCAATTATATGCTGAGGGTTATGCGCATCTTCTGGGCGCAAAAAATCTTGCACCGACTCAATGTGTTCATACACCGCTTCATCATCTTCTTTAAAGTAAGCGATATGGAACATTGCTTCACCTTCTTGTACTAAAGGTATGTTTTGCTGACCGATTAAAATCCCCGATCTAGTTGCTTTAACAACCCCTAAGATCTCACCATAAGGACTGCCGATCTCCGCAAGTTTATCGCCAGTCGTTACACGGTCACCTAACTCCACTAAATGCTTTACAACACCACTTGCATTAGCACGTAACCAGCCGCTGTTATTAGCAATATACGGTTCTTTTAATTTTCGTTTCGAAGTCACTTTACGCATCATGTTGAGATGACGTAAAACATTTTCTATCCCTTTAATGCCTGCATGAATAGAGAAATCATCAAAACGTAATGCTTCACCTGCTTCATACAGCAAGACTTTAGTGCCATTATCTACAGCGGATTCACGTAAAGAACCGTCCACTACATTTGAATGTAAAATCACAGGCACGGCAAAGACTTGTGCCAGTTCTTTGGTTTCTTCATCATTCATATCACCACGAATTTGAGGCAAGTTAGAACGATGAATTGCACCGGTATGTAAATCAATGCCGTAATCACAATGCTTAACAATTTGCGTTAAGAATATATGGGCAACACGTGCCGCTAATGATCCTTTTGCTGAGCCAGGAAAGCAGCGATTTAAATCACGACGATCTGGCATATAACGACTTTGATTCACTACACCGTAAACATTGACCATTGGCACCGCGATCACGGTACCTCGAATAATTTTAAAGTTAGGTTTATTAATTAAACGTCTAATAATTTCAATACCGTTTAATTCATCACCGTGTACTGCCGCGCTAATAAAAATGGTTGGGCCATCTTTAGTGCCGCGAATAATTTGTACCGGTAATGAAACATCTGCATCGGTATATAACTTTGCTACAGGCAGTTCAATTTTGCATTGAGTGCCCGGTAAAATGTCAAAATCGCCTATGCGTAATGTTTTCATCTATTTATCCTTTACCACGAGTTTTATTAGTAATTGTTTTTGGTCTTTTCTCAATAAAATCAAATACCATTCCAGCAATGTCCATACCTGTTGCTTTCTCAATACCTTCAAGGCCTGGTGATGAATTTACTTCCATTACCATTGGGCCATTTTCCGAACGTAACAAGTCAACACCACAGAAGTTTAAGCCCATGATTTTAGCTGCATTAACCGCTGTTTCGCGCTCTTCTTTTGTTAATTTAACCACAACAGCTGAACCACCACGGTGTAAATTAGAACGGAATTCACCTTCTGCACCTTGACGTTTCATCGCAGCAACAACACGGCCACCGATCACTAGACAACGGATATCTGCACCGCCAGCTTCTTTGATGAACTCTTGTACTAAAATATTCGCTTTCAAACCCATAAATGCTTCAATGATACTTTCAGCTGCTTTAGCAGTGTCAGCTAGTACTACGCCAATGCCTTGTGTGCCTTCAAGTAACTTGATAACAACCGGTGCGCCACCGACATTTTTAATTAAATCTTTAATGTTATCTGGTTTGTTTGCAAAGCCAGTACGCGGCATGCCAATGCCTTTTCTAGACAATAATTGCATTGAACGTAACTTGTCACGTGAACGGCTAATCGCCACGGATTCATTGATATTAAAAGTGCCCATCATTTCAAATTGACGTGCTACCGCTGTACCATAGAAAGTAACTGACGCACCAATACGTGGAATAATCGCATCGTATTGTGGTAATTCTTCACCGTGGTAACGAACAGTAGGGCGGCTACTTGTGATGTCCATATAACAATGTAATGTATCGATAATGTCGACTTCATGACCTTGTGCTTCGCCCGCTTCTTTTAAACGACGAGTAGAATATAGCTTCGGGTTTCTAGATAAGATTGCAATTTTCATCAATATAATTCCTGTGTATGTATCACTAATATGGGGCGACGAAAGCCATCAAGGCAACTATCGCAAATACCGAGCAACCTGAGTTTAATAAAGATCTGTGCGATAAAGCACAGTCGCTATATTCACTTTTTAAGGTGTCTTTAATCCGAACTCAAATTAAGTGCGTGGAGTGTATAAACAAAACGATATATAATAAAATTAATTGTTTTGTGGTCTTTGATTAAAATTTTTGATTAGTGGGTAAGTGCATGAAAATAGAGTTATTAAAAACCTTTTTAGAAGTAAGCCGTTCATTACATTTTCGTATTGCTTCAGAAAATCTATTTATAACTCAATCAGCAGTAAGCGCGCGTATTAAATTGTTGGAAGAAGACTTAGGTGTATTGCTATTTGATCGCAGTAAAAAACACTTAAAGCTAACGCCAGAAGGGCATCGCTTGATTAAGCATGCTAATGAATTAATCTTTATGTGGCAAAAAACTAAACAAGATGTTGGTATAACCGCACAACATTCAATGCAATTAGTAGTGGGGGCAAAAAGCACCATTTGGGATATTGTCCTGCAAAACTGGTTACATAAAATCCATCTTAATATCGAAGATGTCAGCTTATTAACCAGTACTTATAGTGCATCTGAACTAAGAAAAAGTTTGTTAAACCGCGTTATTGATATCGCTTTTTTGTTTGATCCGACTTTTGTTGGTGAAATTGTGTCAGAAAAAGTCGCCACCGTCCCTTTACACCTTGTTACGACTAACCCAGATCATGTTGATAGTTCTGCTGCATTAACGGACTTTATTATGGTGGATTATGGGGAGTCGATTACTGCACAGTATTTGAGAGAGTTTCAAGATGCACCTGAAGCTAAACACTTTATGAGTCAGCCTAGAATTGCGCTTAATTTTATCTTAGATGCTGGTGGCGCTGCATATTTACCACGACAAATCACCTTTGAATACCTTAAAAATAATCAGCTCTTTCTGGTTGATGAAGCGCCTGTGTTTAAGCGTGAAATCTATGCAAGTTACCTTGCGAAAAATCAGAAAATAGACATGATTGAACAAGTTTTACAGTTGTTTCCACATGTAAGAACCTAGCCTATAACAGCCCTAATAACAGTCTCTTTTATAACGCTTAATTTAAATAATTAAGTGATATGTGAGGTGATATTAGGGCTTCTAATATTCTTTAAAGGCTTTTTATCGCTTTTTTATAGCAGCAATAAGCTACCTAATCCTAAGAACACAATAAACCCAAAAATATCCGTGACAGTGGTTAGCACCACTGAGCCAGATAAAGCAGGGTCAATATTAAATTTGCTTAACATCCAAGGTACCCATACTCCAGAGAGTGAAGCGATCAGGATATTACCTAAAATAGAAATAAAGATAGTGAGTGATAGTAATGGATTATCAAACCAGACAAAGGTGATAGCGCCGATCACAATCGCCCACAACACTCCATTGATAGCACCCACCTTCAGCTCTTTGGCAATAATATTTTTCTTGTTGGCATCATTGATTTGACCTAATGCTAACCCTCGGATAATTAGCGTAATCGTTTGGCTACCTGATATCCCGCCCATCGATGCAACCACTGGCATCAATACGGCTAACGCCACTACTTGTTGAATAGTCGCTTCAAATAAACCAATGAACCATGAAGCTAAAAAGGCGGTCACTAAGTTAATGCCTAACCAAACGGCACGGTTTTTAGAGCTTTGCCATACATTACCAAATAGATCTTCTTCTTCTACTAAACCCGCTGCTTGAATCAATTGTGTTTCAGCGATTTGTTCTCTGTAACGATAGGCTGTCGGTAAGTCTAAACGACCTGTTAAGCAACGGTTTTCATCAATAACCGGTAATGCAGAAGTGTCTGAATCAATTAACTTATCCGATGCAATGGCAATATCGTCATTACTAGAAATATATTCAATATCAGTATTAATAAAGCTTTTATATTCTTCTTCACTCTCTGCTTTAAAGATGGCATTAAGGGCTATTTCGCCAATCAAAACCGCGTTATCGTCGACAATATAAATAACATCAGTAAAGGTGGGTAAGTTTTTGCTACATACCTTTTTGACGGCTGAAAGTTTCAACTGTTGTGGAATTTGAACTTCCGTAAAGTTTTGCCAATGACCCACTTCATCTAATGCGTAATCACATGATTTTTTATAAAGACTGCGCTGCTTCGCTGTCATTTTACTAACAGCGTAATCGATAAATCGATCATTTAAACTTTCAGATAGTTCTAATAAATCAACCGCGTCTAATTTGGTTAAAAGCGGGAAGCAAAGCTCATCATCACAAGCATTTAATAGTAACTCCCTCGACTCCGGTTTCATTTCAATAAACACGTTTTGTTGTGTTTCATCACTGAAAGAAAGCCATATCTCTATTCTTAGTTTAATAGGAAATGATTCTAATAAAAGCGCTATCTGTTCGTCGGATAATTCTTGTTCGACTTCAACGATGACGTCTTTAATATCCGTTTCATTTTCAAAATTGTTATTAATTTTTTCAATATAATCGGGTAGTAATTCTAATGACATAAACCCTCCTTTTTTATTGTTTTAAGCTGTAAATTAGGCTATTCATTGAGCTTATAAAGCAGCCTTTCTATTTATGATTTTGTGTGTTCTTTGTTTTTTACTTGGTTTTATTACTGTCTTAATTGCAGTTTTAAGCGCTTTGTAGCATTAATTACTCTGCTTTATTAATTGCTGTTGTTCAAACCATAGCCTCATAAAATCACCTGTTAAACATTGCTCAATTTCTAATGCTCGTTCGGTTGGGCAGAATATAGTAAATATGAGTTGGGTATCACCAATGTCAGAGGTCGCCACCTGTATATGCGGTTCAGGTCCTGCAATATGAACATCTAGACGGTTTTCAATCAATTGGTTGTAACGTATTGCAACGTCATTAAAATCAGCGCAGTAACCATGTGCTTTTTCATATAATTCATCTAAAAAGATAAACGGGTTAACACTGCCATCTCTTGTGATAGTGAAGTGGTGCATCGCATAACGTTTTAAGAAGTTTAAGTTTTTAATCGACGACGTAATCAACTTACTGTTAGGGACATAAAGTGTTTTCCCTGTGTATTCATAGGAATCAATATTCACTTCTAATAAGGTTAATTTAGCCCAATCAATCGAATGTACTTCACCATAATAATCGCCGACTTGTATCCAATCTCCGATACGGAAAGGTCGGCTAGATACAATGTATAAAAAGCCGATAAAACATTGAATAAATTCTCTTGTCGCAATCACAATCGCCACTACAAAAGCGGCAATGGAGATGGCAAATTCATGGAATTCAGCAGCCCAAATATTAAAAATACCAATAAAGATTAGGATCGTAATCGTATTATTTACAATATTGATTTTTAGGCGTTTATTAGTTTTTCCTTTTTTTTGTAGGAATTTTAAAATATAACTTTTACTTGCCATTAACGCTAAAATAAGGACGATAGTTAAGACACTATTATTATTGATTAGTGTTTGAAAAAAGGCGTTAGTGGTTAAATCGATTGATGATATTTTTTCAAACATAATGGGGTATCCACTTAAATTTTCTGTTATTTTTTATCTAGAGACTGTTAGTTTAACTCGTCACTTTTATCTAGTTGTTTTTATTTTGCTAATTTTAACAATAACTTACTTTATTACTACCTGTACTTAACCATATCGTTAAATGAGGCTTAATTAATAAGGCAGTTTGGGTTAATAAAATCGAATGTATTAATACCAATCTAAGTCATTATCTAGTCATTGATGCTTGTTAAAATGAATGCTAGCTTCGTTGTCGATTTTGTAATAAGAATAACGAATTACTGCAATCAACGCCTTGCTGGCATCTATTTTCCCTAACGCCTAAATAGACCATTTATTTATCCAGATTGGTATAACTCAAATTTGCTTATTGTTAATTATTTTTTATTTATTGAGTGTCAATGAACCATCGATGTGAATATCTCTTTGCGGGTAAGCAACAATAATATCGTTCTCTTCAAATAGTTCTTCAAGGCGAAAACGAATGTTACTACGCATCACTCTTAAGCCTCCTTCAGCACTAGAGTCCAACCAAAAAGTGACTTCGAACATTAAAGCATTATCACCAAAATCTTCAAAAGTAACGACAGGAGCAGGACTTTCTACTATTCTTTTCTGATCTGTTGTTGCTTGCATAATAAGCTCTGCTACTTTTTTAACGGGTGAGCCATAAGCAACACCGACAGTGACTGATGTCCTGACCAAACTGTCAATTAATGTCCAGTTGACGACAGTATTTTCTAATAATTTACTATTAGGAATCAATAAATGAACACCATCGACACGACGTATACGTGTTGAACGAGTATTAATTTCTTCAACGACACCTTTTGCAGATTCGACTTCTAAAAAATCCCCAATGCGTATTGGACGTTCCCACATTAAAATCCAACCACTGATGAAGTTGTTAATAATGTTTTGCGCACCAAAACCCACACCAATAGCTATTGCACCTGATAAAAAGGCAAATGCAGTAATCGGTACGTTAATCAGTTCTAATGTTGTTACTAATAGAATCGCCATTGCTATTACATAAAACACGCGTAGTAATAAATGAATGACATTAGGGTCGACTCTTTTGGAAATTAAACGTTTAGTGATTAATTTAGCCACCCATCGCGTTAAGAGAATACCTATTAATATAACCGTAGGGATGAGTAAGATATGGGACAAGGTAATTGCTTGGCCTGAGATGGTAATAAGTTTGTAAGATAGTATTTCGTTAATTTGTGATAAGTCCATGTAATGTCCCTTTAAGCTCTTTTTATTCACCAACAAGTTAATTGTATTAGATTGCGGAAGTCTTTCGTTATTTTGATAGCATTGAGCAGTGCTTTAAAGTTTGCCATCTCATTGTTACTGATACGAATATTGGTATTGGTATTGGTATTGATATTGGTACTGGTATTGTTATGTTAGCTTATAAGTCGTTAATCTCTGCTTTTATTGGTGCGAGGTGTTAACTCAAAACGTAATAGGCATGTGATTGCTTGTTACACATGCCTATTTATTCATATCAATAACGCGAGTTAGGTTTTTATCGCCGATATTATATTGTTCTGTAATACTTGTGGTTGGATACCTTTTAATAATAGGCCAAATATATCTGCGCCGGTGATGATGCGTTTATTTTCACCCCAAATAAGTAATACGTCTCGCTCTATTGCACCATCAAAGCTTTTGTCTACCGACTCTCCCATCTTCATTCTGATAATAGCATCGTTTAACATGGTTGATTCATCGGTAATAATGGTCGGACGATGGCAATGTTTATACGGGTCAAAGTTTTCTGTTTCAAAAAATACATCACGTAAGAAACTGTCTGAATCAACCACAACCAATGGGTCACCTTCTAAGTTAGTTAATACAACCCAACGATGTCCTGATTTATTCATTAGCTTTAAAAACTCATTATTCGGTGCTGATGTAATTTCAGGAATAATAGGTAAATCGAGTTTGGTTGGTAGTGCGATAATAGAGAAAGGATCAATGACCTCTCCCTCTTCAATCACTGATATTTTATCAAGCTTGAAGAAGTTTAAAGCGCCAATGCCTTCTACATGATTGATATCTGTTTCTTCTGCTTCAATATGTTTACGGATAATACTGCTGAGCTCGCTTTCAGCTAAATAGGTAATGCCTTCTTTACCTAACCAAGCATCAAGTATCAGGGCAGTCGGTTTTGCTACAGGATAGAATATCACTTGATAAAAACGTATCACGGGAGATAGGAAAGCACCCATCTTTAATGCGTTTCTAGAAAAGTAAGCTTGCGGTGTAATTTCACCAATAATAGTGATCGCAATAGTGGAAAAAAGAAAAGAGCTAATGCCTGCTAACGCAGAATCTGACAATAAAGTTAGCAAAACGTTGATACCAACATTTCCCCACAAAATAGTGGTTAATAAAAAGTTAGAATCATTACGCAGCCTTAATACTTTTTTAGCTTCTATATTGCCTTTGGTAGACTCCACTTCAAGCTGTAATCTGCTCAGTGAAAATAAGGCTATATTTAAACCTGAAAAGATAGCTGATTGTGAAATACACAATACAATGGCTATCCAAATAATAATATCTACCGACATATTTCACCGAATTAATGTTATAAAATTGGAATAAAGTTTATAACCTTTATTGAAGCAAAGGAATTTATATTTATCGCTACTTAAGGGCCATTGCAAAGAGTATGAAAAAGACAATTAAAAGGTGACTAAAAGCCAAAGCTAGATCACTATACGCCCAGTGTTAAGCGCTATTTTAATCATAGAAAGAGAAAAATTATGATCAGATGTATGTTATTAAAATCAGATAAGTCATGTACTTATGGTGATGAGTCTTTAATTGAAATGTGGAAACAAAATCCAAGTGATGCATTATGGGTCGATTTTGATTCTCATGATCAGACAGAAGAGCGCGTCTTATTGAAAAGTTTGGGTTGTCATTCTTTGGCAATAAGTGATGCGCAACGAGATCGACATCCACCAAAAATCGAATTATTTGATGACTATATCTTTATGCTTTATCGTGGCATTTATCATCCAGGCGATGATCTGGTATTTGATCACTTACAGATTGCTATGTTTGTTGGTACGAATATCGTGATTACAACCCATGCTAAAAAATCTATCTCTATTGATAAATTATTCGCTGATGAAGGTGAAAAATATTTAGTCAAAAGCCCCATCACATTAGCTTTAAGAGTTTTCCATTATAGCTGTGGTATTTATCTGCAAAAGCTTTTTGAATTTGAAGAAAAGTTAGAATCAATCGAAGATAAATTTCAAATGGGCGGTGATGATAAAATGATGCAAGAAATCACCTTGTATCGTTCACGTTTAACCAAGTTAAAACGGACATTTAATTACCATAGTAATATTGGAAGCGAATTAAAGATTCTAGTCACAGATGAAACGCCTATTATTAATCAAGCGGATCTTCATACGGTAACTGATGTGCATGAACGTATTGAGCGCTTATTGAGTTTGTCACAGATGCATTATGATATTTGTAGTGACTTAGTGAACGGTTACCTTTCTGTCGCTTCTCATCAACTAAATGCAACAATGCGAGTATTGACGGTGATCACTGCTATCTTTATTCCATTAGGCTTTTTAGCCGGTCTTTACGGCATGAACTTCGAGTATATTCCTGAGTTAAAAGTTGCTAATGGCTATTATTATCTATTGAGCTTCATGGGCTTCATTTCAATAAGCTTAGTAATGTTGTTTAAGAAAAAACGCTGGCTGTAAACTTACAGTTAGTTTGCGTTAGTCAAATATGTCTAGATTTTAGTCGATATTTATTGAGCGCTATATTTTTTCAAAAAATAAAGTAGATAGAAATAATCAGCTATTTACTTTTTTATTCTCAAGTCACTTTTTGTATGTGTTCGTATCAATACCTTTTTAATCGCAACCCTGTGCCATCCTATAACGAGTTAAATCATTACGTTTGGAGATGAACATTGTGCATAAATTGTAATGGTAAGGTCGGTGCCATATACTCGATTAACCCTTTTCTATGTGGATTTATATATGATTACAGAACAATTTATTTGGTTCATTGACAGTCGATTTTATTATCAAACAACGTCATTAGATAAAATAGTTCATCTTATCCCGCCTCATCAAAAGTCGATTAAGATCATTATTGATGCAAGTGCGCAGTTAAAAGGGCGTGGTTATTGGCATTTATTTAATGATAAACAATTGTTATCTGATGAATTAATGCAAAAAATTGAAACTAAAAAAGAACAGCTAATTAAATTTTTTACCATGAATGCTATGGATGTCGAAATCACGATCAATTCATCTGCTGATTATCTGAAAGTACTTAATACTGAAGTTAATAATAATCAAAATAGTTTAGTGGTGATCGAAGATAACATCGTCGATAAAAGGCACTCTATTTTCCAACGCTTAACTGATATTAAGGCACCTGTTTTATTGCTTAATAAGCAAGCTTGGAAACACCCATTAAGCGTGATTGGTGCTATTGACCCTTTGCATGAACATGCAAGAATTACGACGATTGATGAACATATTGCGACTTTAAGTGAAAACTGGGCTAAACAGTTAAAAGCCAGTTGGTTAGTGGCTCATTGTTATCATGTGACGTCAGTATTGGTTAAATATAAAAGTAAAATATTGTCCATGCATCGTGATGGATTAGCTGACTTTGCTAAGAAACATCGTATTCCTGCAGGCAAGACTATTTTGTTGGAAGGTATACCTGAAGTCGCGTTAACGTCTTATATCAAAAAAAATAGCAGCAATATATTAGTGATGGGCTTAGTGACAAGAAACAAGCTTGAACAGTTTTGGATAGGCAGTACAACGACTGCATTATTAACGGAATTACCTTGCGATATTTTACTCGTTAAAAAATAAAAAAGCCTCAGCGAGTAGCATGACTATTAATATCGCCATTAGTACGGCAATTAATTCGATCATTAATACGCCGATTCATATCACCATTAATACGACCACTACAGATAACGTGAGTGGTCGTGAATCAATAAGCGTATTATGCGCGGCTAGTTAACGCTAATGCGCCAGACGCACCGACCAAAATACCACCACTTACTCGATTGATAATATGCAATTTGGCTTTTCCTGTTGTTAACACCTTGTTTGCAGAAAAGGCATACAGCATGACTAAGGTGAAATCTAATAAGGCCATCGTCGGACACATAATCGCCATTTGTGGAAAGAGTGGTTGGCTGGTATCGATAAATTGAGGGAAGAACGCAGTAAAGAATACAATCGCTTTAGGGTTGCCAGCGGCGACCATAAACCCTGAAATATATAGACGAAGGTTGGACACTTTTTCTAAATCATCTTTTTTATCAACGCTTTTAGCGGGTGCAAGTAACATCTTGATCCCCATGTAAAATAAAGTCGCTGCGCCTAGCCATTTAATAATATCAAAGGCAAATTCAGAGTTTGCGATAACCAAACCTAAACCAATCGACACTAATATCATTTGTATAAAATTAGCGCTGATATCACCGAGTACGGTAAATATTGTTCTTTTTAAACCGTAGTTAATAGAGTGAACAATACCCAGGAAAATACTTGGTCCCGGTGTGGCCGTTAAGACTAAACAAGCAACAACATACGTTAACCAAACTTCAAACTCCATCTTCATTTTATCCTTTTGTTTTACGAGCGACCCTATAAACATCTAATACACTGATGATCCAAACTGCTAGCATGATATAGGTATAAGTATCGAACGTTTGCATATCTGAACTCGTCATTAGTGAGTTTGAAATAGCTGTGACATCTAAAGCAAGATCCCCATGTTGAATTTGCTCCACCATTTGATTGGTTTTAGCCAATATTCCTTGCACTAGCAATAATAAAGGAATTGAAAAGCTAGCAATGAAGGCAAAACCAACAACGTATTTTTTAAATACAAAATGCCCTAAACCGGGATAGATTAAAGCCGACACTAGTATTGCTTTTAATGATTTATTCATACTGTCATCCTATTTTATCGTCATTAACATTTAAGGTGCAAAACTCAACGTTGCAACCTTCGAACATAACTCGTCATTGTCATTATGTTACGCCTTGATTTGGAGTCTAAGCTGATGACTAAACAAAGCACCTTGAACGGTAATGGGTATATATGTTGTTTATTTTAGAGTGTTAACTGCTTGTATAAGCTAGGCATTTTGCGCTCTTATATTAATTAATCAACATAATAGAAGTGATACTTTTGTTGTTAAAACCTATCAATAATTTCTGTTTTTATGTTTGGGGTCGTTTGATTTCAGTTTTTAGGCACTGCAATCGCAATTATGAAACGGCGTTTCAATTGAAATTGATGGTGTTTGTTTTTTTGTGTATATTGATTTTGATATTTATGCATTCTGAGCGAGGACTTAATATGATGTTAGATTCGTTTCATTTGAAAGATAAAGTAGCCATTGTCACTGGTTGCAACACGGGATTAGGCCAAGCGATGGCCATTGGTTTAGCCGAAGCAGGTTGTAAAGTAGTTGGTGTTAACCGAACACCCGCCATAGAAACTGCTGAACAAATGCATGCTGGTGGTCACTCGTTTATTGATTATCGTGCTGACTTACTTAAGCAAGATGATATTCCAGGGATCATTCAGCAAACTATCGATGCATTTGGTCGTATTGATATTTTAGTGAATAACGCAGGTATTATTCGTCGAGAAGATGCGCTTGATTTTTCTGAGCAAAATTGGGATGACGTGATGAATATTAATAGCAAAACAGCTTTTTTCATGTCGCAAGCAGTAGCGAAGCAATTTATCGAGCAAGGTCACGGTGGAAAAATTATTAATATTGCTTCAATGCTTTCTTTTCAAGGCGGGATTCGAGTGTCATCTTATACTGCATCAAAAAGTGCCTTAATGGGGATTACCCGCGCAATGGCAAATGAATGGGCTAAGTTTAATATCAACGTTAATGCCATCGCACCGGGTTACATGGAAACAAACAATACGACGGCACTGAGAGAAGATGAAGATCGTAATGCTGCAATATTAGAGCGTATCCCTGCGCAACGTTGGGGATTACCTCGCGATATTGCAGGACCTTGTGTCTTCTTAGCGTCTGATGCGGCTAATTATATTAATGGTTACACGATTGCCGTTGATGGTGGTTGGTTAGCGCGTTAGCCGCATAAATACGATAGATGGAATAGATACGATAGATGGAATAGATACGATTTATTTTCAGCATTCTAATGAAAAACCAACATCAGATAATCAGATGATAGATCAGCAAGTTGTCGCTCAAATACTAGGCTTTTTAAGTTTTGCTTTAAGTATTTATACCTTCTATCAAAAAGACGATAGAAGTTAAAAATTATCATGGTGGTGTTTAGCCTAAACCATATGATTCATTTCAGATTATACCGATTACATTAAATAACCTCAGTTCTGGATAAGCAAAGCGATACAACACCGTTATCTCCGCGAATTTCTGCGTTAAATTATTTCTCAATACCCGTTATTACTTCAATAATTAGCCTTGAACTATGCAAAACTAGCGGCACTGACTAGTAAAAAATAGTACTTTATGATTTTAAATATAATTCCGCTTTCATTAACTAGAATTGGGTTAAATAGCCAAAGAGGTGGCAGTAGAATACTGCTTAAAGTTAATCTTAATTAAGTTAGAAAGACTGTTACGATATTGCTTTTTTGCATAAGCTTCACATGATAATCTCGCTTAAAAGCATATTCCATTAATAGCTTATTTGGGCTTAATTTAAACTAAATACAATCGTTTATTAAGCATCATTAGCTAGGTATACGGAAATCAAATAAATAATATCGGAGACGACATGAATAGAGCTTACATCAGTGCATTACTCACCATTTTAATGTGGTCTTCTTTAGCGGTATTAACCGTGACGATTACACATATCCCATCATTGCTTTCAGTAGGGTTAGTGCTGATTTTCGCCTCAATTCCTGGTTTGAAATATTGGCGTCAATGGAAGTTACCGTGGAAAGTTTGGTTAAGTGCGGTTATTGGCATGTTTGGTTACCACTTTTTATTGTTTGATGCTTTTTCGCGCTCTCCGGCGATGAGCGTTAATATGATTCAATACCTGTGGCCACTATTTATTGTGTTGGGGACGCCCTTATTTAGCCAATCTCGTCTTAACGTCGGTCATGTTATTGGCGCGATTTTAGGATTTGGCGGGGTATTACTAACGCTTGCTCAAGAGCCAATTGCCTTTAATGTTGCTGACCTGTTTGGTTATGGTGAAGCTTTTATTGCGGCTTTATTATGGGCTTTTTATACATTATCTAATCGTCGTTATACTAAAATGCCAATGTCAGCGGTGGCTGGGTTTTGTTTATTCTCGGGCATTTTAGCGTTAACCAGTTATGCATTAACAGCAGACATTCAAGCGGTGATCCCGTCAATTAGTGACTTATTAGTGATTGGTTTGTTAGGGCTTGGGCCAATGGGGTTGAGCTTTTATACTTGGGATTATGCTATTCGTCATGGTGATACACGGGTGATTGGTGCGCTTGCTTATTTAGCGCCTTTATTGTCGGTTATTTGGATGGCGATGTTTATTCCAGAAGTCACTTTAAAGCCTGTTCACCTTGTTACCTTAATCTTAATTATTGGCGGCGCATCATTAGGCCAGTATGTTGAGAAGCGTAAACTAGCCGCTTTATTAGTGGTTAATAATGGTGAGCCTATTGTTAAAGGTTAAAGGTTAAAAGCTAAAGGTTAAATAATAGAGAAGCGTTGAGATCATTTGATCGTTTATGCTCGCATAAATTGGTTAGCGTAAATAAATGTCGGGTTTATTTAAGCAGTTATTTATTTTTTATTTAATCTAAAACGCTTAATTTTTTATAGAAACCGCCTCTAAATGGTTAGAGGTAAACGGAGGGGAAGCACAGCCTTAGTGCACAAAATATAACCAATGCACTTTTATTGATCATAAATATTGTATGCTTTCTAAATAATTTTGATGCTTTACTCGGTTTAAATAATCCAATGGTGTGGCATTAACAAGCTTTTTAAACTCTCTCAAAAAATGTGATTGGTCGCTAAAACCTAAATCACAAGCTAAGTCAGAAAAAGTGACTTTTTCACGGTGATTAAGTCCATAAACAGCAGACTGACAACGAACAATTCGACAAAAAGCTTTGGGAGACATACCCATATCAGCTCCAAACTGTCGCTGTAAAGTCCGCGCACTGTATCCCGTTTTATCTTCTAATTCATTAATACGAACCGACCCCTCACTATCATAAATATTACGTAAGACTTGCGCCGTTAACATTGATGGTTTTCGTTCATTTTGCGTTTCAATAAATTTTCCAAAAAAAGCTGCTTGTTGAGAGAAATCAGTACTATTAACAATTTCATTAAATAATTGATTTGCTTGAGGAACAACATCTAACAGATCGTAATGACGTCCTATTAATTCAGCTGCAGATAAATCTAAAAAATCTGGCATCACGCCAGATACAAATCGTGCGCCAAAATATCGATGATCCTTATTTAATTCAATGGTTATTGCTTCCAACGGGGTTCCAAAAACAGCTGCATTGGGGTTACTGCCATCACAATCAAAGAGTATATCGACACAACCATCTGGAATCGCAAAAGTCTGCTCTACGGACGCTTTCGGCTGAAAACTATAGAAATGAGAAATCGATTTGTGATTAGACCCAGATACCGAAAATTTCTCTGCTGCATTCATCACTAACCAAGGTTGTTTAGAGCGAATTCGAGCGAGATGACTAACAAGTGAATTGGTTGACATGTATAAATTCCATTTATTAAAAATGCCTAAGATATCCCTCCTATCTGCAAACCTAATGCCAATTAAATTCACTCCTAGTAACAACAGAACGATTATTAACCCCGTAAAAAAACCGTGTCGTAAAAGTTCAATACGCACAAATTTTAGAGGTCTAGGATAAAAATCACTTGCTGCTCATCAAGCGTTAATCCACTGATAAAGTTATGTCATTGGATGTAATGAGACAGACGTAAAAATAAATTTTGTAAGTAATCCTACTCCAAGAAATTAAGGTGATGTTATGTCAGAAAATACTCAAATCGATTTTATATATCTTTCAGAACCAGACATGATCAAAGCAGGTGTTAAGAATATGCCTGGCTGTGTTGATGCAATGGAAGAGATGTTCGGACTACTCCATAAAGGCGATTATCGTATGGCTGGCGCAAATAATGACTCTCATGGCGCCATGGTTACTTTCCCTGAAAATCCAGAAATAGCGACGATGCCTCGTCACACTCCAGACCGTCGTTTAATGGCAATGCCAGCTTACCTTGGTGGTGATTATCAAACATGTGGCGTGAAATGGTATGGCTCTAACATTGCTAACCGTGAAAAAGGACTGCCGCGTTCAATCTTAATGTTCACACTTAACGATACTGATACTGGTGCTCCGTTAGCACACATGTCTGCAAACCTACTTTCTGCCTATCGCACTGGTGCTGTTCCTGGGGTGGGTGCTCGTCATTTAGCACGTAAAGATTCAAAGGTAGTTGGTCTTCTAGGACCTGGTGTTATGGGTAAAACATCAATTGCTGCTTTCATGGCTGTATGCCCACAAATCGACACGCTTAAAATTAAAGGCCGAGGTCAAAAAAGTTTAGATAGTTTTCTTAGCTGGGTGAAAGAGAGTTTCCCTCAAATCACTAATGTACAAGTCGTCGATACCTTGGAAGATGTTGTACGAGATGCTGATATCGTTACTTACTGTAATTCAGGAGAAACCGGTGATATTTCTTCATATCCAGTCATAAAACGTGAATGGGTGAAACCTGGCGCTTTCATTTCAATGCCTGCTTACTGTCGATTAGATCAAGGCTTAGAAGAAAGTGATGTCAGAAAAGTCATGGACAATATTGGTCTTTATGAAGCTTGGCATGAAGAAGTACCAAAACCTGCACACATGTACATTCCAATTATTGGCTGTCGTTTCATGGATATGATTGACGAAGGTTTAATGACCAAAGATCAACTTGAAGATCTTGGTTCGATTGTCACAGCGACAAGTCCTGGGCGACAAAACGATCAAGAAATTATTGTGTTATCGGTAGGCGGTTTACCTACTGAAGATGTCGCTTGGGCAACCAAAATTTACCACAACGCAATGAAACATAATATCGGTGTAAAACTCAATCTCTGGGAAACGCCAGAGCTGAGCTAGTCGTTATAACCATCATTATAAAAAAGCGTGAACACCGATAAAGGTCAATTCACGCAAGCTTTACTTTAACGCGGAAAACTAACATGACACAAACTCAAATAGAAAAAACTCAAATAGCAAAAACTCATATAGCAAAGATAGTAAAAGTAAAAACAGGTTCAAAATTTGAAGAGATAGGAAGCTATTCTCGTTTGGTTTCTGTTGATAACTGGATTTACGTTTCAAATACAGCAGGGCGAAACCCTGAAACCAAAGTGATACCTGAAGATGCTTTAGAGCAAACTGAGCAAGTCTTTAGCAATATTGAAGCCGCGTTAGAAGCCGTTGGCTCAAGTTTAGCTGACGTCGTTTTTTCTCGTGTATTTATTCAAGATCCTGAAGACGTGCATGCTGTTATGCAATTAATCGGCGAAAAATTCAAAGGTATTAACCCCGCGACAACAGTCACTTGTCCGCCATTAGGCTCAACCGTTTATAAAATGGAATTAGAAGTAACCGCTTATCGTGGTGCGGCAACTGCAGATATCCAAGAGATCACTATTTAAAATAGAAATGCTTACAACGAGTAGGGAATAAGCTCATGACAAAAACACTTGATGCAATAAATACAACGGACGTTCTTCCAGAGTCCACAACGGTTGTCATTATTGGTGGAGGCATTATAGGCGTGACAGCCGCACTGACATTAGCTGAACGCAATATCAAAGTGGTGCTGCTAGAAAAAGGCCATATTGCTGGAGAGCAGTCTTCACGTAATTTAGGTTGGATCCGCAAAACAAGTCGACATGCTGAGGACGTTCCACTCGCAATGGCTGCAGATCGCTTATGGGCTGAAATGCCACAGCGCATTGGTCAAAGTGTTGGTTACAAACAGGCGGGCATTATCTTTTTAGCTAAAACAGAGCAGCAATTGGCAATGCATGAAGCATGGTTGAAATCAGTTAGTGCGTTGTCTTTAGATTCAAAAATGATGACGGCTCAAGAAGTTGATCAAACGGCACCCGGCGGTAAAGGTGATTGGAAAGGCGGCATTTATACGCCTTCCGATGGTCGAGCTGAACCGGCTATCGCAGCAACGAATATTGCTAAAGCGGCGATAGAAAAAGGTGCCATCATGTTACAAAACTGCGCAGTACGTACGCTTTCAACATCAGGTGGAAAAGTATGTGGCGTGGTGACAGAACAAGGAGAGATACGTTGTGATCAAGTCTTACTGGCTGGTGGTGCTTGGTCGAGACGCTTTTTAAGTAACGTAGGGGTTTCATTACCGACACTGCCACTTAAATGTTCTGTGCTTCGTACTAAACCGATGGAAGGACCAACTGATATTGCGGTAGGTGGCCCCGATTTTTCTTTCAGAAAGCATCAAGATGGTGGTTTCATTATCACGCAGCGCTCAGCATTAGATGCGCCACTTACCTTGGATCATCTATTAATTGGGTGGCGTTATTTTGAACAACTACGTACACAACATCGTTTTTTACGTCCTGCTTTAGGGCGAGAATTCTTAAAAGATCTTTCATTGGGCCGTCGCTGGAAAAGCGATAGACGCTCTCCTTTTGAAGAAGTTCGCACCAACGATCCTGAACATTCGTCAGCTATCAATCAAGAAGCACTCGCTAACTTAAGTGCAGCTTGGCCAGTTTTTAATAAATCAGAAATTGAAGAAGAGTGGGCTGGCATTATCGATGTTACGCCTGATTCAAATCCAGTCATTGACCGTATCAAAGCTATTCCTGGTTTAACCATTGCAACAGGGTTTTCAGGCCACGGTTTTGGTACTGGGCCCGCGGCTGGTCAGTTAGCGGCAGATATTGTTTGTAATACCCCTCCACTCGTTGATCCAAGCCCTTATCGCTTCGACCGACTTTAACATCATAAAAACGTTTTACTCAAAAGAGGAACAGGAACATGATAACTATAACAGATTCAGATAACGTCAATATGGCTGCGAAACCGGCTGCTAATAAAATGACAAAATTAGGATTACCAACAATGATGGCCATATGTATCGGCTTAGTCATTGTTCAAGGTGCTATGATCTCCGCACTTCAAGGCTTAGGCATTGGTGGGATGGGGTTTATTGCCGCGATGGTTGTTGCACTTATTTTAGCGCAATTTAATGCGATGAGTTTCTCTGAATTATCGCTGATGTTTCCTCAGGCTGGGACTTTAGCGACTTATACACAAAAAGCTATTGGTCACTTTCCTGCTATCGTGGCTGTGTTTGCTGGCTATGTTGTTGTAGCTGTCTTAGCCTTACCCGTTGAGATGTTTTTAGTTGATGCTATGTTAGGCGAATTACTGCCGGGGGTATTACCTGAAAAAGTCGTTCCAATGATTATTTTAGTTATTTTCACTATCACTAATCTGATTGGGACAGATGTTTTTGCTAAAGCGCAAAATTTCTTAGCATTTGTATTAGTGAGTGCATTAGTACTGACTGGGTTTGTGGCTATTACTGGTGCGAGCCAACCTCATCCTGAGTTAGTTGGCACCACTGTCGATTGGGGTTTTTCAGGTATAATGGATGGCAGCTTTATCGGTTTAGTTGGCTTGGCATTATGGACAATGGTTGGCGTGGAATATATCTGCCCAATGATCAATGAAGTTAAGAATCCTCATAAAAACATTCCACGAGCAATGCATCTGTCATTATTTATGATCTTTTGTATTTTCTTAGCGTTTATCTATGGTGCAAGTTTATTTTTAAATGTTGAAAGTTTAGTGAGTTCACCACTTCCATTTTTAGATTATGCAAATGCGGTATTCGGCAAAAGTGGTTTAGTTATTGCGACTATTATGGCCTTAGCTGCAACTTGCAGTACTATGAATACGATATTAGCGGCAGTACCAAGAATGTTACAAGGCATGGCAGAGCAGAAACAAGCTTTCCCTCAACTTAAAGCAACCAATAAACACAACGCACCTTGGGTAGGTATCCTGATGATCGCGGTACTAACGACAATCCCTTTCCTATCATTAGGTATTGATTCTTTAATCGTGTTAATTATTGCTGCAACAACCAGTTTTTTATTAGCTTATAGCGTAGCGCATATCAATGTCATGGTATTACGTAAACGCATGCCAAATCACCCTCGACCATACCGCACACCTTTCTTTCCTGTGCCACAAATATTAGGTTTAATCGCAATGTTATTTGTTGCTTTAAACAACTCACCAAGCCCAGAAATGACACAACTTGTGTACAGCATCACTGGTGGAATACTAGTCGTCTTAAGTATTATTGGTGCGTTATGGGTGAAGTTTTATATGAAACGTAACTTATTTGAACCAGATATGGACTAAGTAATAAGTAAGGTAGATTAAGATTGCTACTTAATATAATGCCAACATTTGTTATTATGTTGGCATTATATTATTTGTCTTTTCCATTTAGATAATATGGCCGGTAAAGATAAACCAGAATACACCATTGCTTAAAAATGATTAGTCCAATAAAATAAAATCGCGTGCCTAGCACGCTTCTTGATTTTTTCTATATTGAGCCTAAGCCATACGTTTTTTCAGAGGCTCTATATGACTTGATATTACGGAAGAGGTTTGGTCGATTAGTCCGCCTAAAATAGCTAACCCATCTAATATTTTGTCAGTATTAATAGCCGAAAAACCTAAACGGATATAGTTCTTTGGTGCATCTTTCTGCATAAATAGCGTATCACCAGACTCTATAAGTAAGCCATGTAGTGCTGCTTTGTCTTTTAACATTTGACTGCTAATACCCAGCGGTAATGCAATCCAAAAACAAAAGCTACCTGGAGTCGAGTGTACTTTGCAGGTAGAAAGATATTGTTTAATGCCTTCTTGCATCAACAACCATTTCTTTTCATAGGTGCGTCGCATACGTCGTACATGACTATCATAATAACCTTGGCTAATAAATAAAGCAGTGATCCGTTGATTATTAGAGGGAGGGTGTCTATATTGTAATGCGCGTAATTTTCGTAACTCTGTAACTAATGAGCTTTCTGCAACAAGATAGCCAATGCGTATACCTGGCGTCAATGATTTAGATAGGCTGCCTACATAAATGACTCGACCATCTTGATCGAAGCTTTTTAATGCTGGTAAAGGTTCCTGAATAAAATTTACTTCACTTTCATAATCATCTTCAACAACAATAAAATCATCTTTACAAGCTTGCTCAAGTAAGGCCTTACGTCGTTCAATACTCATGGTTACGGTTGTCGGGTACTGATGGCTAGGTGTTGTGAAAACATAATCACATCCTTTTAGTTGTTTACCCACTTTTAACCCAACGTTATCAAGTTCTAAAGGTTTCATCTTACCATCACATAATGAAATAATATGACGGAAATTAGCATAGCCTGGATTCTCAACACCGAATGTCACCGTTTTATCTGCTAACAGGCTCGTCAGTAAAAACAAAGAGTTTTGAGTGCCAAGTGTAATTAATATCTCCTCCGGTTTTGCACTAATCCCCCGCTTTGATAGAATTTGTTGACGTATTTGAGCTACTAATTGTGGGTCGTCTATATCGATAAAACCTTCTACCCATTCATGTAATTTACCTCTACTTTCGGCTATGCGAGAACATTCGCGCCATTGATAAAGTGGAAATTCACTCACATCGATATGGCCATAGATAAATGGATAAGGGTATTGTAGCCAGTTTTCATCTTTGTTTAAGCTAGACATTCGGCTTGGTTGCTTGAGTATTCTATTTGACCAATTAGGTTGACGGGGAGTACGAAGTACTCCTTCAGAAGTCGTTTGCACCGAATTGGTGAGGCGTTGCACCATTAGCAAGTCTGGATGTACAAAAAAACCACTACGCTTACGTGCAACTAAGTAACCTTCATCCACTAAGCTTTCATAGACTAGTACGACAGTATTCCTTGATACTTTAAGTAATTGCGCCATCTTTCGTCCAGAAGGTAAAGCCTTATCTCCAAAGGTATCTTGTTCAATTAGCTCTACTAATTTTTCACGGATCTGTTGTTGGTAAGTGCTGTTTTGGTGCAGTTCTATATTCATTAAAAAATCAACCATTACATCACCTGCTTAAAAATTGGACCGATTATTGTTTGTATTCCAGCAAAGTAATTGACAGGACTTCTTTATATAACGCAATTTCTGAGCCAGTTTAAATTATTTTAAAGCAGTGTCGTTATTAAAGTTAGAATTGTGGCCTATCAATTAAAAAATCTGGCCCTGTATCTTATTTTTTGCACCGCGTAGTTTAAATAATGAAAGCGAGGTCAGTTAAATATATCTAACTGATTTAGCCTAAAGTAGTTCGACTGCATAGGAATCTGAAGCGTGTCTTTTAGGTTCAATGGGAATGGATACATCAACTTGATGTAGGCTAGTTATAATCGTAAATGAGGTAATGGAAATGCAAAAAACGAAATTTATTAAGGTTCTTTCACTAACGGCTGGTTTAGTCTTATCTACAAATGCTTTTTCAGAAAACTGGAAAATTGCAGTTGGTGATGGGGGCGGCAGTGCTCAAGAAGCATTAGGCGTTAAATTCTCAGAATTATTAACTGAAAAAGCTGGTGATAAATATAAAACGACACTATTTGTTAATGGACAATTAGGTTCTGAGCAAGCAACAGTAAATGACGTAGCTATTGGTACATTAGATATGTCTATTGTTGCTGCTAATAACTTAGCACCATTCAGCCCATCAGTTGGCCTTCTTTCTCTACCTTATATTTTTGAAAATATTGACCAAGCAGAAGCGGTTATTAACAGCAGCATCGAAAAAAGAATTACTGATACAACACTAAAACAAGCAGGTGTACGTATTGTTGCTTGGAGTTACTCTGGTTTTAGAATGTTAACTAACTCAGAGCATCCAGTTAAAAACCTAGGTGATCTTGAAGACTTACGTATTCGAGTTCCTAAAAGCGACTTAATCATTAAAACTTACCAATCGTTTGGTGGTAACCCAACGCCTGTAGCATGGTCTGAAACATTTACAGCACTTCAACAAGGTGTTGTTGAAGGTCAAGAAACACCGTATGCAGCGATTCACTCTATGAAGTTTGGTGAGATTCAAAAGTATCTAACTGAAACGCATTACTTGTTCGCATTAGAGCCGTTAATTATGTCTGAATCTGTTTTCCAAGAACAATCTGAAGATGTACAAAAAGCAATCTTAGCAGCGGGTAAAGAAGCAACTGAATATAGCCTTGCTTGGATTAAAGATAAAGAAGGGAGCATCAAAGAAGAGCTAGTGGCTAAATATGAAATGCAAATTGATCAACTAGAAGATGAAGGCGAATGGGTTAAAAAAGCACAAGCAACAGTGTGGCCTGAATTCTACGAACAAGTTGGCGGTAAAGATAAAATTAATGAATTACTAATACTTTTAGATCGCGAAAGTATCTAAAAGTAATGCCAAAAGCTGAGTGGAGACACTCAGCTTTACATGTACTAGTAAGTCATAAGTATTTAATACCAATTGTATAAATAAATATTCAATAACATGAATTTAAGTAAGCCGCTTTAGTGTTTAAACTTATTGTAAAAAATTATTATTTTACAATTCTTACACCTTTAGGGCTTACCTTTTTAAGCTGTCATTACAGTAAATTTATGCAATTGGTATGGATTGCTTACTTTATTACCAAAGCTGATCTCTAAAAAGGGAACATGATGAAAATAATTTTAAAAATATTTGATAATTTAGAAAGTTATTTATGTAGGGCATTATTGGTAACGTTTGTTACTCTTTTGTTCGTGCAAATACTAACTCGCGAGTTATTTGGGTATTCAATCACTTGGAGTGAAGAGTTATCGGTTTATTTGTTTGTATGGTTTGTATTTCTTGGTTCAAGTTATGCCGCAAAACTATCCGCACATAACCGAGTGACATTTCAATACAAATGGATACCTGACAAATTAAGTACTTTTTTAGAACTGCTTTCAGATGTGATTTGGGTGAGCTTTAATAGCTACTTTATCTACATCAGTTATGACTTTGTTTTCAATCGAATGAACCTTTTTTGGAAGTCGCAAACTTTAGGCGTTCCAATGAAGTATATATACCTCATTCTCCCTATCGCTTTCACGTTAATGACAATCCGCATTCTGCAAGTGAATTATTTGAAATTTATCAAAGGGGTTGAAGTGATTGATCCTGAATCTCAAGAGATGAATGAATTAATCAATACTGATATATCAGAAGATATTCACCAACAAACTGACAAGAAAACGGTTTCTGAATCTTCCCTAGAGATGGAGAAAAAATCATGAGTGAAGCATCCATTGTAATGGTGTTATTTGGTTCGTTCTTAGCATTGTTAATGCTTGGCGCACCTGTAATGGTGTCATTAGGCGTCGCTGCGTTAGCCTCTTTCTTTTATTTAGATGAAAATCCAATTAAATTGGTACAAATTGCTTTTAATTCAGTGGGTTCGTTCCCATTAATGGCATTACCTGCATTTATACTCGCTGGTGCATTAATGGAAGCATCCGGAATATCCAAACGTTTAGTTACCTTAGCTGAAAGCTTCGCGGGTCCAGTAACGGGTGGCATGTCGGCGGCTGCAATTCTTGCGTGTATGTTCTTTGGTGCTATTTCAGGATCTGGCCCCGCAACGACCGCTGCTGTTGGCATGTTAATGATCCCAGCAATGGTAAACCGTGGTTATGATAAAGGTTACGCTGCTGCTGTTACTGCATCATCGGGTGGCTTAGGTATTGTTATTCCGCCTTCTATTCCAATGGTTATTTTTGGTATTTCTGCATTAGGTCTTGTTGTACCTTTAGATGCGATTGCTCAACATGGTGAATTCCAAAGTATATCGATACCAAAAATGTTTATTGCAGGTTTTTTACCTGGTGTGGTTATGTCAGTTGGTTTAATGACGCTTAACTATATTCAATGTCGCCGCTATGGTTTTAAAGGAAGCGGTGAAGGTTGGTCGGTCGCGATAATAGGTAAAGCTGCACGTAATGGTATTTGGTCAATCTTAGCGCCATTGGTTATTTTAGGTGGTATTTATTCTGGCTTCTTCACGCCAACAGAGTCAGCGATTGTTGCTATTTTTTATACCTTGTTTATTGGTGTATTCGTACATAAAGAATTGAAACTGAAAGATCTGATTCATTCTTTAGAAACCACTACTTGGTTATCTGGACGTGTCTTGTTAATTTTATTTACGGCAACTGCATTTGGGCGTATTTTAGTAGAAAACCAAATCCCAGCGATTGTGGCTGACTCGATGTTAAGCCTAACTGATAACTTGTATTTAATTTGGTTATTAATCATTGCTTTCCTATTGTTTGTTGGCATGTTCATGGAAACACTTGCTGCTATCATGATTTTAACGCCAGTATTACTGCCCGTCGCCTATACGCTTGGTATTGACCCTGTTCACTTCGGTATCGTAATGGTTTGTAGCTTATCAATTGGTTTCTCAACCCCGCCATTGGGTGAAAACTTATTCGTCGCTTCAGGTATCTCAGATACACCATTAGAAGAAGTAACAGCCAAAGCATTACCTTTTGCTTTTGTATCAACAATTGCTGTTATTATCATTGCTTATGTGCCTCAGATCGCTCTATTGCTACCTGAGCTATTGGGATATTAACCTATTAAATAATCTGCTTTATATGAATAAAGCAGATTAATTACAAAGGAATAGATATGTTTAAATTTAATAAAATTCTATATAGCACTGATTTATCAAAAGGATCGAATGAGTCTTTTAAATATGCGGCATTCTTAGCTAAAAAAACGGGTGCTGAGGTGCATATTTTGCATGTTGTTGAAAAGTTATCTAGTGATGCGCGAATGGCCTTAGAGAGCTATGTAATGGACGATACTTCTCGAGCTGAGATGTTAATTGCACGTAAACGACAAGCGAAGGCTAAATTAGAACTTAAACAAGAAGACTTTTGGGAACAAGTCACTGATCCTGAAGATTTAGTTATACGTAAACAAATTAAATCCATCAATATTGTCGAATCTTTTCCAATGGAAGCGATATTAAAAATATCGCGAGAAAGAGAAGTAGATTTAATTGTAATGGGAACCCATGAAAAAGGCTTTGTAGAAACCTTCTTAGGTAGTGTCGCAAGAAATGTTTTAGCCCGTTCTCGTATCCCTGTTTTAGTGGTGCCTTTAAAAGAAAGAAAAAGATAATCGCTTTAGATAAGTCATTTTCAAAACCGAGTTATTAAATTACTCGGTTTTTATGCTTGTAATAAAGTTTACTCCTCACTTCTATGTTGCTTTTGCTAAATTGATAAAGCTCATATTATTTTCCCATTAAATCGTAAATTAGATAACTTTAATTCTAATTAATGAAAGCGGCATTATATTTAACATCATAAGATTATCTTTTTGACTATGACAGTGCCTTTAGTTTTGCGCAGTCCAATGCGAACTATTGAAGCAATAACTGATTATTGATAGAACATTTAACGAAAAAATCCAGGGGGAAGTGTTGTATCGGTTTTCTTGTTGGGAACTGAGGTTAGATACTAATAATAAAAGTCCTAAAGGGTACTGACAGCTTTTCATTCTCTATTCCAAGGCAAGCATCATATAAAAATTTTACGGCTAATAATAAGCTTAATTTCTATAATAGAGAGGTTATGATTAACTGAATACAAAGTGAATGTTAGAATTTAAAAGAGATATGGCCTGAATACATCCAAGCCACCTAAGTTATCTGCAATTATTATTGTCCCATCATTGTTACAGTGCTGTTTACCATCCCTAATAAAGCTACAATAACCATGATTGGTAATGCAAAACTTTTTAAAGATTCTGGTGGTTTTTTGTTGAATAAATGTTGGCCGTAACGAACGGCTAAAAGTGTAGGAATAATCAATATTAATATTGCCTTAGGCAAGGTGCTATCAGTCAAACCACCACTGATTAATGAAATAATGGCTAACCCTTCACTGGCTATAAAAAATAGAATCATAGTAGCGCGTTGTGTACTGGTACTTAATGAACTTGATAACATGTAATAAACAATCATTGGGCCTCCAATAGACGCACTAGCTGTGCCTGCACCAGAAGTTAGGCCAAAACCAATTTGTGTTCTTTTTTTGCTCGCATCAAAAGGTCTATAGCTAGAAAATAACAGTAGTGCTAAGCCAAGAATGGCAATACAAATTAATAGTTTTAATATTTCTGCAGGGATAAATAGTAAAAAGCAATAACCAATAGGAATACCTAAAATAGCACCTAAAATAAGTTTCTTTAGAACGGGGAATTCAGCTTGCTTAACGGCTTGTTTCCATAGATTGATGCTACAAATAAAGTCTAGCGATAAAACAATTGCGACACTTTGTTGAGGTTCAAAAAAGAAGTTAAAACCAACTACAGAGATAACCGCAAAGCCAAATCCACTATATCCCCTGACCACTGCCGCGAAGATGACTACTGGGAGTACAAACCAAATTTGTTCCACGTTCTTTCCTTAGAATTATTGAATATCCCACATACTATCGTCGCATTATAGTGCTAACGTTAGAGCCAAAGGAGATTAATCATAGAGCCATCTTTTCCCAAAATAATGTTATAGAAAAATTGTCTAAAGGTTATTGAAATTGGTGCTACCGAATAAAATTGCTGGTGCTAAATAAGATTCTAATTTGTAAGTTAGTGTAAGTATCTAAAATGGAGACTTAACTATGGAGAAGACTATGATGGACTTACAAACAGCGCAGTTAATTGAAACAGATCGCAATCATGTATGGCATCATTTGAGCCAACATAGTGCTTTAAAACAACAAGAAGTTTCAAAGCAACAAGATCCGATGATCATGGTCAAAGGGGAAGGGGCGCGAGTTTGGGATGCTAAAGGCAATAGTTATCTTGATGCTTCTTCTGGTGGCGTATGGAGTGTGAATGTTGGTTATGGGCGTACAGAAATTGCGAATGCAGTACGTGATCAAATAGAGAAGCTTAACTTCTTTGCCAGCACCGCAGGAACAGAGCCCGGTGCAGAGTTCGCTGAAAAGTTATTAGAGAAAATGCTAGGAATGAGCCGTGTGTATTACGCAAGTTCGGGATCTGAAGCGAATGAAAAAGCGTTTAAAATAGTACGTCAGATTTCTCAGAAAAAATACGGTGGTCAAAAAAATAAAATTTTATACCGTGAGCGAGATTATCATGGCGCAACGATGGGCGCTTTAAGTGCAACAGGTCAAGAAGAACGTCGTTTACATTACGGCCCGTTCTTATCTGGTTTTGTTGAGTTCCCACATTGTTGTGAGTATCGAAGCCAGTTTGGCGAGGTAAAAAATTACGGTATTTTAGCGGCTAAAGAATTAGAAAAAGTGATTTTACGAGAAGGGCCAGATACCGTTGGCGCCGTTATTTTTGAACCGATTACTGCTGGTGGAGGCGTGATTACCGCACCTGAAGGTTACTGGCCTGCTATAGCGGAAATATGTAAAAAATATAATATATTAATCCATATCGATGAAGTTGTTTGTGGCATGGGTAGAACTGGAAAATGGTTTGGTTATCAGCATTAAGGTATTAAACCAGATATTGTCACCTTAGCGAAAGGTGTGGCATCAAGCTATGCTGCTATCTCTTGTGTTGTTACCACGGAAGCAATATTCGATGAGTTCCTTGCTGACACTCGCGACCGTGATACTTATTTTAGAGATGTTAGTACTTACGCGGGGTGTACTGCTGGGCCTGCTGCGGCGTTAGCGAATTTAGCGATATTAGAAAGAGAGAATCTAGTAAGTAATAGTGCAATCATGGGCGATTACCTATTAGAAAAACTCGAAGGATTAAAAACAAAACACTCAATCATCGGAGATGTGCGAGGCAAAGGATTATTACTAGGGATTGAGCTGGTCAGTGACCTTGTAGCTAAAACACCTATTGATGAATCTGTTGCGATGAATGTTGCAGGAATGTGTATGAAAAAGGGACTTATTATCGGACGTACTAATCGTTCATTTAAGCATTTTAATAATACCTTATGTTTATGTCCTGTATTAACACTAACATATGAAGAGGCTGATTTTATTATTGATACGCTTGATAGCGTATTTGCAGAAACCTCCCTTTAAATTTACCGATGGCTCTTTTCCGTTTATAGTCTTATTTATTAATGGAAAAGGGCAATGGCTATTTTACCTTTTATATTAATATTCTATTTATTCTAGGTTGTAATAAAACGGTTCGACATGTACTACTTATGGTAAAAATTCAATGTGAAAAACTGTATTTTCAGATGTATAAAGGATCGATTGAATCGACAAAGTTGGTAGAGTTAACTAGCGGAAATATTAAAAAGGAGTTATTGCCAACCATTAATGGCTGGCATCTTAGGTGTTAGGCGTTGTTCATTGCAAACGTTATCATAAACTGTGCGAGCGTTTTTGCTTGCTCTTCCGTTACGCCATTATATAAGCTTGCTCTTAGGTAATCACCAACACCAAAAGGTGTTAACGTGCGTAAGCCAACCATTCCGGCTTCCCAACTTTCAATTAAGAATTTTTTCGTTAATGTGTCGTCACCACCTTTGATATTAAAAGGCAGATTCATTCGACTTCTTAACATCTTATTCGGTACTGGTGTCGCGTAAAACCCATTTGAGTTATCAATAACATCATAAAGGACTTGTGATTTTGCTATTGAGCGTTGCTCGTTAGCTGCAACGCCACCTTCTCGTGCAAGCCAATTCATCAACAATCCAACCACTTCAATATTGAATGTTGCAGGGGTGTTCCAAAGATTTCCAGCTTCACTGTTCGTTGTATAATTAAATACGCCAGGACATAAAGGAGAGGCTTTCCCTTCTCCTAAAAGATCTTTACGAACCACTGTCATTGTTAATCCAGGATGGCCAATGTTTTTGGATGCGCAAGCAAAAAGTACCCCTACATTATCACCATTCCAATCGATTGGTTTAGTGGTAAAGTCAGAACTTGCATCAACGACAAGAGGGATGTGTTTACGTGATTCTGGCAACTTAGGAAGTCGATGTAATTCAATACCGTTGACTGTTTCATTAGAACATAAGTAAACATATTTACTTTGAACGTTAATATCTTCTTCTGTTAATTCAGGAAAGTGTGTGAACTTGTTTGTTTGTGGATCTTTTCCATCAATGGTTTCCGCATTGCAATACTTTTGTGCTTCATCTCTTCCTCGAGCGGACCATGTTCCATTAACTACATAAGTTGCAACATCTGATAATTCATGACAAAGGTTAAGAGGAAGCGCTGCAAATTGACCATGCCCGCCACCATGTGTAAAAAGTATTTCGTAATTATCAGGAATATCCATTACTCTTTTTAATGTTGCCGTTGTTTTATCGAGAATGTCTATAAATTCAGGAGAACGATGTGACAGTGCTAAAGAGGTAAACCCTGATTTAGTAAAGCTTGCTGCTATTTCATTTTCGACACTTTTAGGTAACGATGTTGGACCAGGACTAAAGTTAATCACCTTATCTGGTGAAACGGTTGGACTGAGCGAACCAATAAGCGCTGGGTGCATATCCATTTTATTTCCTGTTGCCATAACCAATATTCCTTATTTTTGTATATTAATATATTCCAAATTTTGTATTTTTGAGCTTGAACTCTGAATACTTAAATGCTGATTTTAAAGTAATAAACAAAGTGTAAGTCGTGCTTTATTAATAAGTTAGCGCCAGAATAGGGTTTCCTTAGTACCAATCGTTACTGCTTGCCTTTATCTTTACAACGTGTATTTTTTAATATTACGATTATGTTTGTTCAATCTCGACGTGATACCAGATAAAAAGATATCTGGCTCTAGCGATCTCTTTATAGGTCGCATATTATTTGAAATATTGAAGAAGTATAACCTTATTCAAATAGCTTATATCGTTAGGTTTTATGTAAAAATAGTTAATGAATATGTTTAAATGAGCGTAATGAATTTATCATATAGTTAATATTAAGGAATATTTTATGACAGCTCATCAACACCCTGTAGTTTTAATTACTGGCGCAACGTCTGGATTTGGTTTGGCAACGGCAAAAAAGTTTGCTGAGCAGGGTTATCCACTGATATTAACGGGTCGAAGAGAAGAACGTTTACAAGCACTCAGTAGTGAACTTTCAGCACTGACTGACGTTCATTATTCTGTATTAGATGTCAGAGATAGTGAAGCGGTTACAGCGTTTGCTAATAACCTTCCTGAGCGATTTAAGCAGGTCGCTATTTTAGTCAATAATGCAGGGTTAGCATTAGGCGCAGAGTCAGCAGATAAAGCGAAATTATCAGACTGGCATACGATGATCGACACTAATGTCACTGGCTTAGTTAACGTCACACACAGTTTATTACCTGTATTGAAAGCACAACAGTCTTCAACGATTATCAACCTTGCGAGTATTGCGGGTAACTGGCCTTATCCGGGTAGCCATGTTTATGGTGCAAGCAAAGCCTTTGTTGCACAGTTTTCTAGAAACTTACGTAGTGATTTTGCGGGTACAGGTGTTCGTGTAACAAGTTTAGAGCCTGGTTTATCTGAGAGTGAATTTAGCTTGGTGAGATTTAATGGCGATCAAGATAAATACGATTCAATTTATGAAGGCACTAATGCTATACAACCTGAAGATATCGCTAATATTATCTTCTGGATTGCTGAACAACCTGCACATATCAACATTAATAGTTTAGAAGTCATGCCAACATCTCAAGCGTGGGATAGCTTTAAAATCGTTAAGCAGTAGAATGAAGCGAAGTTGTAGGGTGTCGCGAAGCAATAGTATAAAGCGATGCAGTAGAATAAGGCTAAGCAGTAGGTAGTTAGATTGAAATCAGACCACACTGACTAACCGATAATGCAAAAGAAGGGCGAAACAAGGTTGATATATCTAAGATGGATATATCAACCTCATTTAAAAGAGCTTCTTTTCGTAAAATCTTAACGATTAATTTGGAATATTAATCGACGTTAAGTATTTCACTTCTTCCATCACTACGTAGGTTTTAGAGCTTTTTATATCAGGCAACGAAAGAAACGTTTCACTAAGCACCTTACGGTATGCAGACATATCAGCCACACGCGTTTTCAATAAATAATCAAAATCACCCGATACAAGATGACATTCTAATATCGAATCTAGTTTTTTTGCTGCTTCATTAAAACGTTCAAATACATCTGCACTAGAGCGCTTAAGTGTTAGCTCAATATAAACTAATAACGATGCATCTAGGTATTGAGGATCAAGTAACGCAGTATACGACTTAATTATTTTCTGTTTTTCTAAACGTTTTACCCTTTCTAAACAAGGTGTAGGGCTAAGTCCTACTTTATGAGAAAGCTCAACATTAGAAATTCTGCCATTCTTTTGCAACTCTCGTAATATATTACGATCAATTCTATCTAGTGACATTGACTGCATCCAAACTCTATATCAGAGTAATTAACTGCTATAAGACTAAAAGTTGGTATTATAATCTATAAATTTTAAAATTAATAAATAAATAGAGTAAATAAAACTATTTATTAATGCATATACTGTTTCTGAAAGCTATTTATTGAACAATATTTGGTCGGTAAGTAAGCGTTTTTTGTTGTTTGCACAGTAATGCTTTGCAATCATATTTTTCATATTAATAAATTAGAGAATTTTAACAAGCTTAAATCAACTATAACTCGAGTATTACCTAAACATTACCCCAATATTACAAGGAGCAGTATATGATTATCGGTGTACCTAAAGAGATCAAAGTTCATGAATATCGTGTAGGGATGACCCCAGCAAGTGTTAAAGAATTAACATCGGCAGGTCATACGGTTTATATCGAACAGTCAGCTGGTGAAGGAATAGCGTGTAGTGATCAAGAGTATATTGATGCGGGTGCGAGTATTTTAAAAACCGCAGAAGAAGTATTTGCAATAGCGGAAATGATCGTAAAAGTGAAAGAGCCACTTGCCGTAGAACGTGCCTTACTTCGTCCTGACCAACTATTGTTTACCTATCTTCATTTAGCGCCTGATATGGCACAAACAGAAGACCTAATTAAGAGTAAAGCCGTTTGTATTGCTTATGAAACAGTAACCAATGCCAATGGTGGACTACCATTATTAGCGCCGATGTCTGAAGTGGCTGGTCGTATGTCTATCCAAGCGGGTGCGGCATGTTTAGAAAAATCTAACGGTGGCGTCGGCTTATTGTTAGGTGGTGTGGCAGGCGTAGCTCCTGCAAAAGTGGTTATTATTGGTGGTGGTGTGGTGGGTTGTAATGCGGCGCAAATGGCTATCGGTCTGGGTGCTGATACGACTATTGTTGATAACAACATAGATACATTACGCAAAGTAAACGCACAATTTGGTTCAAGTATTAAAACCGCTTACTCTAATAAATATAATTTAGCATCATTAGTCTTAGATGCCGATTTAGTGATTGGTGGTGTACTGATTCCAGGTGCAGCTGCACCTAAATTGGTGAGTGCTGAAATGATTAAAAATATGCGACCTGGTTCTGCGGTGGTGGATGTTGCTATTGACCAAGGTGGTTGTTTTGCGACATCAAAAGCAACAGCGCATGACCAACCAACTTATATCGTTGATGATGTTGTGCATTATTGTGTTGCAAATATGCCTGGTGCCGTAGCAAGAACCTCTGCTTTTGCATTAAATAACGCAACATTGCCTTACATTTTACGACTAGCAAACTTAGGTTATAAAGAAGCGTTATTGGCCGATGCTCATTTTAAAAATGGCTTAAACGTTATTCACGGTAAAGTGACCAATGCTAGCGTATCTGAAAGCTTGAACATCCCCTTTGTATGTCCTGATGAAGCATTAGCAACGCCTTACACAGCAGCTTAAATTTAATGGTTAATTGTTAGTTGTTAATTGTTAATTGTTAATTGTTAATTGTTAATTGTTAATAAGGCAGCATTTAGTAAAAAGGCCATTTAATGCATCATTAAATGGCCTTTTTTATAGGCGTATAATACCAATCATACCGGCAACCAAAAGGATCTTGTTTAATAGAAAATAGTATTTATAAGCCGAATAATAGTTCAGCAATAACAGTTCAGTAATAACCAGGCAGTAATAGTCTAGCCAGCAATATTGACCACAACACGACCACGTACTTTACCTGATATTAGTTTTTCTGCGGTTTCAATCGTTTCATCTAAGGTGATTTCTTTAGCGATATCATCAAAAACAGCGGGTTCTAAAATAGTCGCAAGGCGTTCCCATGCTTCAATTCTATCTGCAGTAGGGCGCATAACACTATCAATACCTGCTAACGTCACACCACGTAAAATGAATGGCATAACCGTTGTTGGTAAATCCATACCTTGTGCTAAACCACAAGCGGCAACCACACCACCGTATTTTAAGCTGGCACAGACATTCGCAAGGGTATGGCTGCCAGCAGAATCAATGGCTGCTGCCCAGCGCTCTTTTGCTAACGGACGTCCTGGTTCTGTTAATATTGCTCGGTCAATGACCTCTGCAGCACCTAGCTTTTTAAGGTATTCCGATTCTTCAAGGCGACCTGTTGATGCGATAACGTTATAACCTAACTTGGCTAATATTGTAATAGCAAAACTACCTACACCACCATTGGCACCTGTGACTAAAATGTCACCTTTATCTGGCGTGATACCATTTTTTTCTAGTGCAATAACACATAACATCGCCGTGTAGCCTGCAGTGCCGATAGACATCGCTTGGCGGGCCGAGAATGCATTAGGTAAAGGGATTAACCATTCGCTTTTTAAACGTGCTTTCTCTGCTAAACCACCACAATGCGTTTCGCCAACGCCAAAGCCATTTAATAAAACCTTATCGCCTACTTTAAATTGCTTGCTATCACATTGTTCAACAGTACCGACTAGGTCAATCCCTGGTACCATTGGAAAGTTACGAACCACTGGACCTTTACCAGTAATGGCGAGAGCATCTTTATAGTTTAGAGTGCTATAAGCGACTTTAATGGTGACATCACCTTCTGGCAAAACACTGTCATCGATGTCTTTTACGGCAGCTCTGTAACCTTGTTCATCTTTCTCGACTAAAATACCTTTGAACATATTGATTCCTTTTAGACCGATCGTCTATTAATGATTTTAAAATGCTTTAATTAAGTATGTTTTAATTAAATGCGTAAAGTTAAAAATTTAAAAATGAGTGTTTTTCATCGAGGTAATCCTGCAATGAAGTTATCTAAATAGTTATCTAATGGTGTGGTGCTTTGCACTAGTCGTGTTCGGCTCACTGCACCTTCCCAACCTATCCAAAAACACTCTGCTAATTGGTCACAATCTGCGGTTATTGATAAGTCACCATGAGTTTGCGCCAACTTAAAGCATTGGCTTATACGTAACTGCCAAGCGTCGAATATATCTATTAATATTTGTCTAAAGCTTTCAGGTAATAAATCAACTTCTTGCCCTAAATTACCTACTAAACAGCCACGTTTAAAATGATGACGTTCTAACCCTGCTTTAGCATTATCTGCAAAGTTTTTAATGCGCATAAGCGGCGGATAGCTTTCGTCTAATAAGTAAGTATCTAATTTATTAGCAAAGTAATTTGCATAGCTTTCAATCACTGCTAAACCAAAAGCTTCTTTACTTGAAAAGTAATGATAAAAAGATCCTTTAGGCACGCCGACTCTTTTTAAAATAGGATCGATACCTGAAGAGGCAAAACCACTTTCTGTTAATTGTTCAAGACCACTGCGGATTAATTCAGCCTTAGTGTCACGATTCTCCTGCGCACTTTTTAATGGTCGACCACGTCGTGGTTTTGTTGTTATTGATGTCATAGAACAGCCATGGATAATGTTATATAGATATAATAGACCGATCGTCTAATTAAATGCAAAAGGTTTGTAATAGGTTTATATTAAAGAATGGACTTACCATGAGGAAGATCAATTTAAGGCGATAGAGGGAATTAAAAAAGCCCTACGATTCAGAGCACATTAAAGAACATCAAAGCTGACAATCGTACTATTTACAAAGTCTCAATCGGTAACCTATTTAGACTATTGTAAATAGGCTATCGAATAGTTTTAGTTCAAGCTAAATAATAGAAAATTACGCTTCATTGATTTCTTTATAGTGACTTGAAAAATCAATAAAATGTGCAGCAGGCATCGGTTTACTAAAATAATAACCTTGCACATAATCGCAGTTCAATTCTTTTAATATTGTTAACTGTTCTGTTATCTCAACACCTTCAGCCACCACATCTAAGCCTAAGTTATGTGCAATTGCAATGCTTGCTTTTACTAAATCACGGTCTTCTTTATTTTGAGTAATACCATTAATAAAGCTCCGATCGATTTTTAACACATCAAAGTCATATTGACGTAAATAGCTAAGTGAAGAATAGCCTGTACCAAAGTCATCCATTGAAAGTTTAACACCCAGTTTTTGCAATGCTTGTAAAGCATCTGCAATATAAGATTGGCCAGTCATTAATACGCCTTCAGTAATTTCTAACTCTAAACTACCTGCTCCAATATTGGCTTCATCAAGTGATTCTTTAATAAAAGGGATCAGGTTTTTGTCTCGGAACTGACGAGGCGATAAATTAACTGCAATAGTATATTGCTCACCTTCACTAGTTTGCCATTGGTTTAAAAAATTAAGCGCTTGTTTAACAACGTATTGACCAATCACTACAATCAACCCAGTATGTTCTGCAATCGGGATAAATTCATCGGGAGTAATATTGCCTAATGCAGCACTATGCCAACGAAGTAATGCTTCTGCCCCAATCGCTTTATTGGTTTTTACATCAAACTGAGGTTGGTAATATACTTCAAATTCATTGCGTTCTAATGCGCCGTGCATCTGCTCTTCAATTTCAAAACGACGTATCATTGCAATATTCATTTCTTTAGTAAAAAAGGAATATGCATTACGCCCTAATGACTTCGCTTGATACATTGCCGTATCAGCATTACGCAATAAATCCGATACCGTGTACCCATTTTCGGGCGAGACTGCGATACCTATACTTAAGGTGAGGATTAATTCTCTGCCATCAATTTGGAAAGGTTCTCTAAACACTTTGAGTAAGTTGTCAGCTATTGTTCGCGGATCATTTTCATCGTTTAAACCTTGAGATAAAACAATGAACTCATCGCCGCCTAAACGACCTATAGTGTCTTCTTTACGTATTGCTCTCGTTAACCTAAGCGCTGCCTCTATTAATAATTTATCGCCTACCTCATGGCCTAGTGAGTCATTTACTTTTTTAAAGTCATCTAAATCAAGAAAAAAGACAGCGATATTTTTATGGCTTTTCTCAGAGTCGATTATCATTTGTGATAAACGATCAAGTGCTAAAAAACGGTTTGGTAATAGCGTTAACGTATCGTAGTAGGCGTGTCTACGTATAACCTCTGACGATTTATGTTGTTCAGTGATATCCCGAACAATCGTTAGTATCTGTTCATATTGTGGTAAATAGCTCATTCGAGCTTCAAAGTAAGTAAGCCCGTGAGGTAGTGTTAACTCATATTCAAAGGTTAGTGCTTCTGCGTGATGTATCACTTTTTTAACATAATGATCAAATATATTAGAGATCTCTTCAGGCAGCGTCTCGGAGATCAATTTACCCACAAACTCATCGGGAGAGACGAAGAGGTTTTTATGATTGCTCGCATAGTAATCGATGATGGAACCATTCTTTTCCATCAAGAAAAATAAGTCAGGGGTCGCTTCAAAAATGGTTTCAAGCATATGTTCTTTAAACACAACTTGAGCTTCAGCCTTCCGAACATCAGTCAGGTTGATATCAACACAATACATCTGTCTTTTGTTAAACTGATTGGTAAACATAACATGGCTTGAAAACACATTAACGTCGTGGCCATCTTTGTCGCATAAAATGATTTCTGAGGCAGGAATTTCTATATCTTTTTTTACCCAGTCATTATGTGCTGCAATAACAAACTCAGACATAGGCGTTGGGATAATCAGTTTCTCTATTTTTTCGCCTAAAGCCTCTTCTTTACTGAAGCCATAAAGCTTTTCACTACCAGTATTCCAATATATAACACGACGCTCTTCATCGTAGCCTTGCACTGAAATAGCATCCACAGCATCGAACAACTGATGTAACGTATCATTAGTCGTATTTTGATTGAATAGATTACTGATTTTTACCGATCTCATATATTAGGCTCATATTAGATTTAATAAAAATTTAAGTTATATACATACTATATCTTAATAGCTATTTTTTCATTAATAAATTATATTTCTATGATCAAGAACAAGGCTATTTTAGGTAGGTTATGGTTAGTTAAATGCCTAGATAAATGGTTTGTAGAGGGGAATGTATGAAATCAGGAGCTGAACTTAGTGGTCGGATCTTTTGGATGTAGTTTTGTTTTGGGTATAGCTTTGTTCTGGATTTAGTTTGTCTGTGCGCATTGAGGGTTTATTAAACATTGTTGTTTGGTATTTCGCCTTGTTGACGATTTTACTTTTTGAATTTTTTGAAACTTTACCCATAGCATGCAAAAACTGGTACCGCTCTATTTATGCATCACTTCATACGGCGCGTCCATGTGTCGAATGAAGTTACAGCAAACGTCCTGTTTGCTGTTGCAGAAAGAGCTTCATCGCTTGGGAAAGCTCAACGGCGGGTAGTCGTAGCCACATTGAGTATCGAACTTTATTATTTACTATTTGATCTTGTTAAGATCAATCGTTGGATGTCCCGTACTTTACTAGATCGCGAAACCATATTGAGATTCCTTAGTCACGTCTTGCCAGCAGGAAAAAAATACTGTTAAAAATATGACACGCTATTTTCTAACATTTATCGAAAATCAAAGTATGCGGTTAGAGCAAAATAATTTAACCATCATTAAAATACAAAATACAACCAGATATGAAAAACATTGAAACGGTAAGTACAAGTAACAATGCTAAATACCAATCAAGCTTTCTGGTATGTTTAAGGATTGCTTTATTATCAACCATTATACTTGAATAACCTTTTCCGATTAGAATTGCCATCGCATAGACAATTGCTCTGCCCCCAATTCCTTTATCCCAATCAGGTATAGCAGTGCCTTCTTTAACCATTTGCTTTTCAATATAAGGTAGAGAAATACGTCCAAATGCAAAACTAGCAATAGCTAATAATAAAAAATTTATAAATGCAATCCAAAATACCCAATCTTCAAAAGACAAACTTTACTCTCCATAAAATCACTAAGCATTGATCCACCAAAGCCAGCTGCCAATACAGCACTTGCCTAAAGGCGTAGTTGTTAAAGTAACGCCTATAGCAGTTGTAAAAAGATGTTTTAACATTAAAAAGTGAATAATAAAACGACTCGATGACAGTCTATTTGGCTCTTTATAAATATAAGTTTCTCTGCTAGCTGAGAAAAAGTAAAGCCGCCAAAGGGGGAAAACACTAAGTTACAATGATTAAGAAAGTTTCAGTTTGTGCAAGCGAAAAATACTGTTAAGAACAACCTTTGGATGCCCCGTACTTTTTCAATGTTTGATGTTATTAAAGGATTTGTTGATTAACATTTACTATTCATCATAAGATGAACCGCCCTGTGCGGAGCCTCATGCAGGGTGGTGTGGGGTTGGAGGTTAGATACCTCCGGCTACCCGATTATGTCATTACTTAAAAGTATACGAGACACCTTTAACATTTATTACTTCACTAATTTTAAACTCAGCTTTATCAGGTAAAAACAAACAGATGTTATGCCCTGATTCACTTAGCACACTTGGATATTTGATACCTTGAATACCCATTATTTTCAATTTTTCTGCAATATACTGGCTTGGAAGATATGCATAATCATCATGAGCATGTGCAGGAGTTGAAAAATATTTTGCATTAATGGACTTTAATATCACGTCATTAGCTAAGGTTTCGATGACAGCATCCGAATTACTTTCCATTGATGCTGGTAAGCTAATATCTTGTACTAAGTCAACAATCTTAACATCTTCTTTAAGTACAAAATTTGCGACACTTATCATTGCCCCTTTCCAAGGGCGTACTTCACTTATTGCTGTAGCCTTATTTGAAGCTACATATAAATATCGAATACCAGGAGGATTAATTCGTCCTGAGCTTGCAGATCCTTTAGGAGGAGCACCAATGTCTGATGATTCATACGCATCTATTTTACCCATAGGATTAATTCGAGCACGCCAGTACTCGCCCCCAGTAGGTATTGTTATGGCGTGTTTATAATGATATTCACAAAAAATATCTACTGTTCTTTGTAAATTTTCAGGTAAAGAAAATCTATTTTCATGACGAAGGTGTTCGCTAATTTCATTAAAAAAATTCGACATCTCCGAGAAACCGGCTATTTTATTTTCCATAATTTTTCAACCCAATAATTCACTTACGATTTAAAGAGGGAACATCTCATATGTTAAAAATAATTTGATATTAGTATGACTGATGACATAACAGTTTATTAAACCAAAAAATTCTATATTTCAGGTGTAAATACGGAATACATTAATTTTGTTATTTTTTCAACAATACGCTACTGCAACGGTAAATCAAATATTTAAAGTTATCTTTAACCTTAAATCAATTATTAATCATGTAGATAGGTGGAATTATTTCGCATTAACCATGGAAAGGTAGAATGAGATTTATTGGTTTATATTTAACAAAAATTTTATTGTATTATTGGAGTAATAAGAAACTCTATATGGCTGCATCAATTTCCCATTTTAGTTTTTCTGAATTAATTACTGCCTTTAGCAAGCTAAGGAATGGAGCGACTTATGCGACAGCATAGTTTATGAGCGGGCTAAGCTCTGCGTGCCCTTTGCGGTTGCTAGCTCAGAGCGCGGCAGGGACGCCGCGTATGAGCGGTGCGTTAAGAAGGCTGTTATTATTATATTTTCAAAAGAGTAGATTCAAAAACGATATGGGCGAGTTTCTTTTGGTTCTGTTTTCTTTGTTCGTATAAAGAAAATGAACTCGCCGAAAGGGCGAAACACCAAGCCGGAAGTATCAATGTAATTTGCTGAGCGTAGACGAAAAACTTGCAAATAAAAATAAAATAGCCTCAACGAGCGTAGCGAAACATTACTCAATGTGGCTACAACTCCCCGCCGTTGAGCTTTCCCAAGCGATTAAGCTCTTTCTGCAACAGCAAACAGGACGTTTGCTGTAACTTCATTCGGCGCATGGACGCGCCGTATGAAGTGGTGCATAAAGAAAGAGCTTCATTGATTGGATAAGAAAGCGATCCGGTGCCAGTCTCTTTGCTTACTTTCTCTGCTGGCAGAGAGAAAGTAAAGTCGCCGAAAGGGCGAAACACCAAGTTACAATTATTAATAAAGCCACAACGAGCGAAGACGAAAAACTTGCTAACAAAAAATCCAAATAGTCTCAACGAACGCAGACGAACCCTAAAGCACAAAAAAAAAGGATCACCCAGCAATCCCTTGCTGCTAAATAAACGACTATCCCTCTAGGATCCTAATCGAGATCGCCGCCGCCGACGTCCTATTATCCACCCCTAACTTCTTATAAATCTGCTCTAAATGTTTGTTTACCGTACGTGGGCTCATTTCTAAAATCTGTGAAATCTCCCAACTGGTTTTACCATAAGACACCCAATACAACACCTCAGATTCACGTTTGGTGATCGGGAGATTATCCTTCAAATCCTGTGGTGATTTTTGTGTTTTAGTTTGTACGATGCGTAACAAATGCATTTGCTGTTGTTGGCGCTCGTAAGCAATGCTCATTTTCTCAGAAAAGCAGTCTACTTTTAACTCTTTGCTGGTATCACCTAATAACCAACTTTCGATTAACGTCGCTAAGGTTGCCCACGGACTTGCATCGCCTTTGGAAATATCATCGACCAATTCATGCACATGCGGTGTCGCCCAAGATAATCGACCTAATTGGCTGACACAAAATACGGTTTTCCCTGCGTGGTCTAAGGCATCCTGTGCACTTAGTGCGAGCTTGGCGGTTTCAACGTGGCGTTTGATCCGCACAATCACTTCGTCGGGTGAAATGGGTTTGGTGACATAATCCACGCCTCCCGCTTCAATACCTTTCACAATGTCTTCGACATCGGTTAATCCGGTCATGAAAATAATCGGGGTGTTAGGTAATAGTTCTTTTAAACGTCGGCAAGTTTCAAAGCCATCCATCTCTGGCATCATCGCGTCTAATAGCACTACATCTGGTGGTACTTTCTCTGCGATGGCGAGTGCTTGTTGTCCGCTTAAGGCGACTAATGCGGTATAACCTTGACTGTTCAGTGCCACATTGAGCATGCCTAATGATTCTGGTGAATCATCGACAACCAATACAACATCACTGCTTTTATGATCCATGGTTTAACTCGTTTAAATATTCAATAATTTTAGGGAAATTACAGACTTCAACATACTCAAGTATCTGCGACGCACTGTCTTCTGGGTAGTGATATTCTGTTTGTATTTCTTCAAACTTGTTCTTAAAACCAGACAGATAACCAATCTCTGCGAGGGCGATTAAAGCTTGGTATTGTTCGCTGGTGACGCTGGGTTTATTAGTCTTATTAATATCGTTAGACGTTATGTTATCAGTATTTTTATATTGCCACTGTAAGTTTAATAATTGTGCAATTTTACCTAATAATGCATCTAAATTAAGAGGTTTGGCAATATAGCCATTATGATAACCTTCGGCTTGTAGGTTGTATTCTGCATCTCGTGCATTGGCTGACACCATTAATACGGGCATTTGATAATGCTGTTCACGTAGATTTTTTACCATTTGCCAGCCGTTAATGTCTGGCATTTGCACATCCATTAGCACTAAGTCGATATCATTATCTTGTAGTAATTCAAAACCCTGTTGTGCATGCTCGGCCAATAACACTTTAAAACCAATAGGCGCTAATAAGCTGAACATCAGATCGCGTTGGTTTTTATTATCGTCGACCACTAATACGGTTTGTGTTTCACCGTTATAGCCTACGGCTTCTGATTTAGTCAGTTCTGGTTCTTTAGGATCTTTGTTGAGCTTAAATAACATAAGCTTAAAGTTGAAGGTTGAGCCTTGGCCAACGCTACTCGTTAAGCTTATTTCACCTCCCATCAGTTCAGCTAATGAACGTGAGATGGTTAACCCTAATCCTGTTCCACCGATAGATTGAGTATGGGTATTGCGAATTTGTTCAAAAGGTTTAAATATTAAATCTTGGTTACTTTTAGCGATGCCTGCACCAGTATCGATAATACTAAAGTTAGCGACTTCACTGCGGTAGGTGACTTTAAAAGTCACTGAGCCTTTTTCAGTATATTTAATGGCGTTAGAGATCAAGTTGATCAGTATTTGTCTAAAGCGTTGTTTATCTGTGGCTACGTAATCGGGTAGGTTGGCGCTGGCGATATAATGGAATTTAATACCTTTTTTACTAGCTTGCATTTGGAACATATCCACCAGCTGTTGCAAAATAGCTTTGAGATTAAACTCATCACGTTGCAAGGTCACTCGTCCCGCTTCAATCTTAGAGACTTCTAATAGGCTTTCAATTAGGTCGGCGAGATGCTCTCCGTTACGTCTCACAATGGCAATGCTTTCACGCTGTTTTGGTGGTAATACTTGATCGCGCATTAACAGTTGTGCATAACCTAGCAGTACATTAAGCGGCGTGCGTAACTCATGACTTAACGCGGCAAGATAACGACTTTTAGCTTCATTGGCAGACTCCGCTACTTCTTTTGCGCTTTGTAATGCCTCTGAAGTTTGTTCATGCGCATCCACTTCTTTGGCTAAGGCTTTAGTTTGTGAACGTAACTCTTTTAATGCACTTTGGTTGCCATTACGCGCGAGGATAAATAACCAACTGACAATGCCGATGATGATAATTAATAGGAAGAATATCTTGATTAAGGTGCTGGCAAACACCTCTTTGACTTCTATTTCATCGAGAGGAACTTGTAGATATACCAACACTAAGATCCCCGCACCGACAAAACCAAGACCTAAGGTGAGTGCGATGAACTGCATCAGTGGTGTGGTTAATACTTTAAGTACTTTGGCACTTAAAAAACGCGTGAAAAAATCATGGGCTTGTTGCGAAAGTGTCGCGTCTGGGCGGCATTGATCTGCACATCGTACATCGAGGCTACAACATAGTGAACAAATGGCTTTACCATAAGCAGGGCAGAAAGTGATGTCTTCATGGTCAAAGCTATTTTCACAAATGTGGCATTGCGTAAAGGTTTTAATTTTAGGTTGTTGGTTGGCTGCTAAATAGTATTTTCCTTTGGTTAACCAACCAATTAAAGGCACCGTTATAAAAGGTAAAAAACAAGCAATAAAAGACGCCAATGCTTCAATGGTTTCACCATAAATACCCATGTGTGCGGTAAAACCTGCTATTGAAGCAAGTAACATTGAACCCACACCCACGGGGTTAATATCATAAAGGTGAGAGCGTTTAAATTCGATATGACGAGGGCTGATACCTAGCGGTTTATTAATGATGAGGTCGGCAACCACTGAGCTTAACCAAGCCAGTACAATCACCGAATAAACAGACAACATACTGGCGATGGTTTGGTAAATGCCCAGTTCCATCAGTAATAGGGCAATAGCTACATTAAACACCATCCACACTACACGACCAGGGTGATTATGAGTCACGCGTGAAAAGAAGTTAGACCATGCTAATGAACCTGCATAGGCATTAGCCACGTTAATTTTTAGTTGTGATAACACCACAAAGGTACAAGCCACAAAGACACTAATCGACGGGTTATCAAACACGTAACTATAAGCGAGTTGATACATGTGGGCAGGGTCGCTAGCAAGGTGGGGTGCAACGCCTTGTTTTAATGCAAAGTAAGCTAAGAAAGATCCTAAAAATAGTTTAAGCGCGCCAAATAACATCCAACCGGGACCACCTGCAATCAGTGCTAACCACCATCGCCAAGCGCCTTTTTTGGGTTTTTCAGGTAAAAACCTCAGGAAGTCGACTTGTTCACCTATTTGCGCGACTAATGCTAATAAAACGGCTGAAGCACCACCAAATAATAATAGATTAAATGAACTGCCTGATTCTCCAGCTTCACCGGTAAAGCTGATCCAATCACTGAATTGCGTATCGTTGTGGATAAACACAAAGAACAGCGGCAACAGTTGTAGCGCTACCCAAATTGGTGACGTCCATACTTGAAAGCGACTGATATAGGTAATGCCGTGGGTCACTAAGGGGATAATTAATAAGGTACTGACGATATACCCAGCGGGTAAGGGCAAGCCAAATAGTATTTTTAAGGCCATCGCCATAATCGCGGCTTCAAGCGCAAAAAAGATAAAGGTAAAGGAGGCGTAGACAAGTGAGGCGATGCTGGAACCAATATAACCAAAGCCAGCCCCTCGGCTGAGTAAGTCGATATCGACCCCATATTTGGCGGCATAATAGCTAATAGGTAGACCGGTTAAAAAAACAATTAAAGTCACCGCTAAAATTGCCCACGCGGCATTTTCAAAACCATATTGAAGGGTGATTGCACCGCCAATCGCTTCTAAAACAAGAAACGAAACTATGCCAAGCGCGGTCATTGAGATGCGGTTTAATGACCACTTTCTGGCACGTTTAGCAGTAAAGCGCAGCGCGAAATCTTCCATCATCTCATTCGCAACAAGCTTATTATAGGTTCTGCGTGCTTTAATTATTTTTTGGTTTGATTGCATGACCGCTTCTTTCGCTATTTATTGGCTATCCGTACTAATAACTACTTAGCTCTTAGCATATCGTGCGCGCGTACCTTACTTCAATAGTTGTTGTTTTTATATGCGCATAATTGCGTAGTCCATTGCGCGCTTTTGCGCATTTAATGCTTGCACTAATTACTGGATACTAATCCCACTTGAAATAGGTTGGGATTGAGATTTTTATTCCTCTAAAAAGATTAATCATTGGATACTAAAAAAGGGAAAGGAACTATCTATGAAACTGAAGAAACTAATTGTTGCAAGTTCGATTGTTGCAACTGGCTTAATGACTAACTTTGCTTATGCTGCTGATAGCATCAAAGTCGGTGTTTTACATTCTTTATCAGGCACCATGGCGATTAGTGAAACAACACTAAAAGATACTGTGTTAATGATGATTGAAGATCAAAATGCAAAGGGCGGTTTGTTAGGTAAAAAAATTGAGCCTGTGGTGGTTGACCCTGCGTCAAACTGGCCATTATTTGCAGAGAAAGGCCGTGAGTTATTAGCAAAAGATAAAGTTGATGTTATTTTTGGTAGCTGGACTTCAGTTTCTCGTAAATCAGTACTTCCTGTGCTTGAAGAGCTTAACGGCTTAATGTTTTACCCAGTTCAGTATGAAGGTGAAGAGTCGTCTAAAAATGTATTCTACACGGGTGCTGCGCCAAATCAACAAGCGATTCCTGCAGTTGATTACCTGATCAATGATCTTGGTGCTGAGCGTTTTGTATTGTTAGGTACCGATTATGTTTACCCTCGTACAACTAACAAGATATTAGAAGCATACTTGATGTCTAAAGGCATAAAGTCAGAAGATATCATGATTAACTACACGCCATTTGGTCATTCAGATTGGCAAAATATTGTAGCTGAAGTAAAACGCTTTGGTTCTGAAGGCAAACAAACAGCTGTAGTTTCAACAGTAAACGGTGATGCAAATATCCCATTCTACAAAGAATTAGGTAACCAAGGTATTTCTGCTGAAGATATCCCTGTTATTGCATTCTCTGTCGGTGAAGAAGAGCTATCTGGTTTTGATGCAAAACCGTTAGTGGGTCACTTAGCCGCTTGGAACTACTTCCAAAGTGTTGATACAGAAGAAAATGAAGCGTTTATCGCACAATGGAAAAAATACATTGGTGATGACAAGCGTGTAACAAATGACCCAATGGAAGCAACTTACATTGGTTTTAAAATGTGGGTTAAGGCTGTTGAGAAAGCCGGTACTACTGATGTTGATGCCGTAGAACAAGCAATGATCGGTATCGCTGTACCTAACTTAACAGGCGGTATTGCGGTAATGAACCCTAACCACCATTTATCTAAGCCTGTATTAATTGGCGAAATCCAAGAAGATGGTCAGTTTGAAGTAGTTTGGGAAACGCCTGATACAGTAATTGGTGATGCATGGTCAGACTTTTTACCAAGCTCTAAAAACCTAGTATCTGATTGGACTGCTCCAATCAAATGCGGCAACTTTGATGTCACTACTGCAAAATGTTCTGGTCAACAATTTTAGTCATAACGTTCTAACTTACTAATTTAACCTATGTATTTAAATTCATAGAGCTAAATTTATATAGTTAAGCTCATATAGTTAAGTTCATGTAGCTAAATGTAAGAACGATTAGATGGGAGGCTCAGCCCTCCCATTTTTATGCACTGAAGAAATCAATATTAAGGAACAGCTCATGTTGCGTCTACTTCCCCTTTTACTTTTCTTTGTTATGTCATTCAACGCCTCAGCCGCTGTTAGTGAAACACAACAATCAGCTCTTCCTACATTAGTCGAGCAGTTACCAAATACTAAATTAAACAAAATGGCGTCATTGATTGAACAGATCGCGGTGACATCAACACCACAAGTCAGCGATATTTTACAACCTTTGATGGACGGCGATCTGTATTACCTTAAAGCCGATAAACGCGTTGTCTCTGTTTATAAAAACCAACAAAACCAATATGAATTAACCGATGTATTAACGGCGGAAGTGTTACCTGCCGTGAGTAAATCAGCGATTAAAAAAGTAAGAACCAATAACCGTTTACGTGGCCAAATTCGTGATTTATTAGCCAATCTTGATTTAACAAGTGCTGATGCGGATACGCGCATCGCGGCTTTAAAACAATTATTAGATAATCCAAACCAAACTGGCTTGACTGCGGTTAATAAATTAATCAAAAGTGAGAAGGATGATGATGCTCGTGAATTGATGTCGGTTATTTTATTACTTGCTCAATTAGAAACAGGGCCAACATCGGAGAAATTATCTGCGGCTAAACAACTTTCAGATCGTTTAGAACCGACGGTTAAGAATGCCTTAGTTAAAGAGTTAGATAGGATCTCTGCCGATTCAGTTTCTACTAGTTCAACATCTGCTGACACTGAATCTAGCAGCGTAGAAGTACAAAGCGCAGAAACAAAAGAGCTTAAAATAGTATTAACCAATGCTATCGATAGTATTGAACAGCAGGCGAGTGTGTTTAGCTTAGCTGAAAACCTATTCTTTGGTTTGAGTCTTGGCTCAGTCTTATTATTGGCGGCGATTGGTCTTGCTATCACCTTTGGTGTGATGGGCGTGATCAATATGGCGCATGGCGAAATGATGATGTTAGGTGCTTATACCACTTATGTTATTCAACAAACTTTCCCTAATTTAATCGAATACTCGTTATTAATGGCCGTGCCTGCTGCATTCCTTGTGTCTGGCTTTGTTGGTGTGTTAATTGAACGTGGTGTGATTCGTTTCTTAAAAGGTCGCCCATTAGAAACCTTACTGGCTACTTTTGGTATCAGCTTAATTTTACAGCAGTTAGTACGTAGTGTTTTCTCTCCACTTAACCGCCAAGTTGAAGCGCCACAATGGATGAGTGGTTCGTTAGAAATTAACCCTATCTTATCGTTAACCTATAACCGTTTATACATCATCTTATTTGCGTTAATGGTGTTCTTCTCACTGTTAATGATTTTGAAAAACTCTTCACTAGGTTTACACGTTCGCGCTGTTTCTCAAAACCGAGATATGGCAAGAGCCTTGAGTGTTAAAAGCTCATGGGTTGATGCGATTACCTTTGGTTTAGGTTCTGGTATTGCGGGTGTGGCAGGTGTTGCATTAAGTCAGTTGACCAATGTTGGTCCTAATTTAGGTCAAGCTTATATTATAGATTCATTCTTAGTGGTGGTATTCGGTGGTGTGGGTAATTTATGGGGAACCTTGGTCGCAGCAATGACTATGGGCACATTCAATAAGTTTTTAGAACCATCAATGGGGCCTGTGCTTGCCAATATTATTGTTTTAGTCAGTTTAGTGTTGTTCATTCAAAAACGACCTAAGGGACTGTTTCCGCAAAAAGGGAGATCTGCAGAATAATGAATACTTTACTGAATTCACCTAACGTGAAAAAGATAACTGAAAAAATGAGTAGTTTGCATTTTGTTATTGCGATCTTATTTGCCTCAACACTGTACGTCAGCGTATGTAACTTAATGTTTGCCGAGGGTTCACTATTACATGTGAGTGATTACACGGTTAGCTTATTGGGTAAGTACCTTTGTTATGCCTTACTCGCCTTAGCGGTTGATTTGGTATGGGGATATTGCGGTATTTTAAGCTTAGGTCACGGTGCATTCTTTGCCTTAGGTGGTTACGCGATGGGTATGTACCTGATGCGCCAAATTGGTGATCGAGGCGTTTACGGTAACCCAGAACTACCCGATTTTATGGTGTTCTTGAACTGGACTGAATTACCTTGGTATTGGGCGGGTTCTGATAACGCCTTTGTAATGATTTTGTTAGTCTTTGCTGGCCCTGGTTTATTAGCTTTCATCTTTGGTACGTTAGCGTTCCGTTCACGTGTAAGTGGTGTGTACTTATCTATCATGACGCAAGCGATGACTTATGCACTGCTACTGTCTTTCTTCCGTAATGAAATGGGATTTGGTGGTAACAATGGTTTGACTGACTTTAAAGAAATCTTTGGATTCTCATTACAGTCATCGAATACTAAGTTGGCTTTATTTATGGCAACGGCTGTGATGTTAGCCATTGGTTATGCGATCAGTCACTTTATTGTTAATTCAAAAATGGGTCGTGTTGTCACTGCGATTCGTGATTCTGAAGACCGTGTTCGTTTTGTAGGTTATAAACCACAGCATTATAAAGTGTGGATCTTCGTTGTGTCTGCCATGTTAGCAGGTGTAGCGGGTGCGCTTTATGTACCGCAAGTGGGCATTATTAACCCGGGTGAGTTCTCACCATTAAACTCGATTGAGATTGTTATTTGGGTGGCAATTGGTGGACGTGGCACTTTATACGGCGCATTAGTGGGCGCGATTGTGGTCAGTTATGCCAAAACGCGTTTTACTGCGATTATGCCTGAAGCATGGTTATTTGGATTAGGTGGTTTGTTTGTATTGGTAACGTTGTTACTGCCAAAAGGCTTGGCAGGGTTAGTCACAAACTTAATGGATAAAATAGATCCACCAGCAACAGAAAAGAAACCGAGCGGCTCTGATAAAAGTAAGTCAGATGATCCAACACTAGCAGCGGAGAATAAATAATGATTGTAGATAAACACGGTTCACCGCTGTCATCAGTTGATAACTTAAAACCAGATACACGCCACGGTATGATTTTATACGTGGAAGATGTCAGTGTGAGTTTTGATGGTTTTAAAGCGTTAAACGACTTGAATCTTTATATTGGTGATGGTGAGTTACGTTGTTTAATCGGTGCAAACGGCGCAGGTAAAACAACGTTAATGGATGTGATAACAGGTAAGACTCGCCCTGACAAAGGTAAGGTAAGTTTTGGTCAACAAATTGATTTATTAGAACTTGATGAATCTGAAATTGCGCGTGCAGGTATCGGTCGTAAATTTCAGAAACCAACAGTATTTGAAGCACTCAGTGTGTTTGAAAACATCGAGTTAAGTTTGTCTGGCGATAAAGGTATTTGGAGTTCGCTATTTCATAAATTGAGTGGCGAACAACAAGATAAAATTGATGAAGTATTACAAACCATTGGTTTAACTGCTGAACAACATTACCCAGCAGGACGTCTATCTCATGGCCAAAAACAATGGTTAGAAATTGGTATGTTATTAGCCGCTGAACCGCGTTTATTGTTAGTTGATGAACCTGTTGCCGGGATGACAGCACAAGAAACAGAGCGAACGGCCGAGCTATTAACGTCACTTGCAGGCAAGCATTCAGTGGTGGTGGTTGAGCATGATATGGCTTTTGTAAGGTCTATTGCGCGTAAGGTCACGGTATTACATCAAGGGACTGTATTGGCGGAAGGGTCGATGGATGAAATCCAAGAAAATAAAGACGTACGCGAAGTTTATTTAGGTGAGGAGGAAGCTTAATCATGATTGAGTTAACCGCGGTAAATCAAAAATATGGTGGCACACAGATCCTATGGGATCTTGATCTTAAGATTAAGAAAGGTTCTCGTACTTGTATCATGGGACGTAACGGTGTGGGCAAAACCACATTATTAAAAACCATTATGGGGTTGTTGCCTATTAGCTCAGGTAATCTAGTGATTAATGACAAAGATATGAGCAAAAGTAGTGTTGAGCAACGTCCTGAGATTGGTGTTGGTTACGTGCCACAAGGGCGTCATATCTTTCCGCAATTGACGGTTGAAGAAAACCTAAAAATCAGTTTAAATTGCTCAAGACAAAAAAGTAAAACGATTCCAAATCATATATTTAAACTTTTCCCTGTGTTGGAAGAGATGTTACATCGCCGTGGTGGTGACCTGTCTGGTGGCCAACAACAGCAGTTAGCGATTGGACGTGCTTTGGTACTGAATCCGGATATTCTAATATTAGATGAGCCCAACGAAGGTATTCAACCTAATATTGTGCAATTAATTCGAGATGTGTTATTAAAGTTAAATAAAGAACAAGGCATGACCATTATTCTAGTGGAGCAGAAGTTACCTTTTGCTCGCGCAGTGGGAGAAAACTTCCACTTAATGGAAAAAGGCCAAGTAATAGCATCGGGTCCAATGGATGAACTTGATGATGAGTTAGTCAGTAAGTATCTCGCCGTTTAAAACGGTGAAGCTGAATCGCTAATGTCAATATAAGTTAAAATAAGGGAACAATGATCACAACCGCGCCACTCTCTTCAGTCGCTACTGCTGCGACGAATATCAACGCTAGCAAGCCAGTGAAAAATCACTGGCTTGCTCATTTGCTCTTAGAATTCAGCAACACTCCTGTCGGTACACAATTGACTCGCACGCAACGTAAAGGGCCGCTTTCCGTTCAAAAAGCCTTTTACCCAGAAGGACGAGATTGTGCACATATTTACCTGTTACATCCGCCTGCTGGGATTGTCTCTGGTGATGAATTACGTATTAGTGTGGCAGTGAAAGAAGATGCGCATCTACTGTTTACGACACCTGGAGCAGGGCGCTTTTATCGTGCTCGAACCAACCTTGATATCGGCGATACAAAGCAAGCACAAATCACTCAGTTAACCTTAGAGGCTAACGCTAAGTGTGAAAACTTCCCACAGGAAACCATTGTTTACGAAGGAGCCGATGGTTTTAATACTGTTGATATCAAGCTCACTAGTAGCAGTGTTTATCTTGGTTGGGACATTACCTGTCTTGGATTACCCGACTCAGATGTACCCTTTGTGGACGGAAAATACTGTCAATTGAATCGCTTATATTGCGATGACATCTTGATTTACCATGACCGCATTGCGTTATCTCCCGCTAACCAACTCTTAACGCATCCCGCTGGGTTAGCAAACAACAGCGTCTTTGCGACTTTTTTAGCTTATGCGCCGCAAGTATTAAAACAGCCACAGCAACGCGCGGAGTTAGTGGCGTTATTACGTGACACAGTAACGGAGCAAAACGCACAGTCGTTGATCAGCATTAGTGATATCGATGGTTTATTGGTGATCCGCTATCTGGGGGCTCATGCACAACAATGCAAACAATTATTCATTAGTTTATGGGAAGTATTACGGCCTTTATTAGTCGATAAAACTGCGATACAACCAAGAATCTGGCATACCTAACAAGACTTTTGCATGAGAAGAGATCTTATTAGTAGCTAGCCTAAATAAAAAGAGAAAATGATATGGATTTATTACCAAGAGAAAAAGACAAATTACTGCTTTTTACTGCGGCACTATTAGCAGAGCGTCGTTTAAAACGTGGTGTAAAACTAAATTATCCTGAAGCGATGGCTTACATCTCAATGGAAATCATGGAAGGCGCACGTGACGGTAAAACCGTAGCTGAAATGATGGATTACGGGCGTACGTTATTAACCCGTGACCAAGTGATGGATGGCATTGCTGAGTTGCTTCCTGAAGTACAAGTTGAAGCAACCTTTCCTGATGGGACGAAGTTAGTCACTATCCATAACCCAATTATTTAATGGAGCAGCTTATGATCCCCGGCGAAATAAAAACGGATAGCGGTAATCGAGAGCTCAATGTTGGCCGTGAACAGTTAAAAGTCACCGTCGCAAATTCAGGCGATAGACCGATTCAAGTAGGTTCTCATTATCATTTTTATGAGGTAAACAGCGCGTTGGTTTTTGATCGTGAAATCACCAAAGGTTATCGTTTAGATATTACCTCAAGTACTGCGGTTCGTTTTGAACCGGGCCAAAAACGAGACGTTACGCTTATTCCTTATCGCGGTAAGCGTCGTGTATTTGGTTTCCGTGGTGATATTCAAGGCGACCTTCAAGTCGAGACTAAAAATAGCATTGAGGGAGAACAATAATCATGGCTAGCATTGATAAACATTCTTACGCACATATGTTTGGGCCAACAGTGGGCGATCGCGTTCGTTTAGCTGATACCGACTTATGGATAGAAGTAGAAAAAGACTTTACGGAATACGGTGAAGAGGTCACCTTTGGTGGCGGTAAAGTTATTCGTGATGGTATGGGGCAAAGCCAAGCGGCTTGTTCTGAGACCGTTGATCTTGTGATCACCAATGCATTGATCCTAGATCATTGGGGTATTGTAAAAGCCGATGTTGGTATTAAAGATGGCCGTATTGCCATTATCGGTAAAGCCGGTAACCCAGATATTCAAGACAATATTGATATCGAAATTGGTGCGGGCACTGAAGTGATTGCAGGCGAAGGCCAAATATTGACAGCTGGTGGCATAGACGCGCATATTCATTTTATTTGCCCACAGCAAATTGAAGAAGCACAAATGTCAGGTGTGACCACTATGATTGGTGGAGGTACCGGCCCAGCGACAGGCACTAAAGCCACTACCTGTACACCGGGTCCTTGGAATATCCATAAAATGTTGCAAGCAACCAATGACTTTGCAATGAATTTTGGCTTTTTAGGCAAGGGGAATGTGAGCTTACCAAAAGCGATTGAAGAGCAAATTGAAGCGGGTGTATGTGGTTTAAAACTGCATGAAGATTGGGGCACAACGCCAGCTGCTATTGATAACTGTTTGTCAGTGGCTGAGCGCTATGATGTACAAGTTGCGATTCATACTGATACCTTAAACGAGTCAGGATTTTTAGAAGATACGCTGGGTGCCTTCAAAGGTCGTACTATTCATACTTACCATACTGAAGGTGCTGGTGGCGGTCATTCACCGGATATTATTCGTGCTTGCGGTGAGCCAAATGTATTGCCTTCATCAACTAACCCAACACGTCCGTATACGATCAATACCATTGATGAGCATTTAGATATGTTGATGGTATGTCATCATCTAAACCCTTCAATTCCAGAAGATGTTGCCTTTGCTGATTCACGTATTCGTAAAGAAAGTATCGCAGCTGAAGACATCATGCATGACTTAGGTGCAATCAGTATGATTTCGTCTGATTCACAAGCGATGGGACGTGTTGGTGAAATGATCACACGTACTTGGCAAACAGCCCATAAGATGAAACAACAACGTGGCCCGTTAACGCCTGATACAGAGCGTAATGATAATTTCCGTGCTAAGCGTTACATTGCTAAATACACAATCAACCCAGCAATCAGCCATGGTATTAGCCATGAAGTAGGGTCGATTGAAATAGGAAAAATGGCGGATTTAGTGTTATGGAAACCTGCATTCTTTGGTATTAAACCCTCGATGATTTTAAAGTCAGGCTTTATTGCCGCTGCACCAATGGGCGATGCGAATGCATCAATCCCAACGCCACAGCCGGTTTATTATCGTCCTATGTTCGGTTCATTTGGTAGCGCAGCAGCACAAACGTCAATGACCTTTTTATCGCAAGCAGCAATTGATAAAAATGTACCTGAAATAGCAGGGATGACTCGTTTAGTTGGAGTGTGTAAAAACACCCGTAATATTGGTAAAAAAGACATGATCCACAATGACTGGATGCCAAATATTGAAGTGGATTCACAAACCTATGAAGTGCGTGCAAACGGTGAGTTATTGACCTGTGAGCCGGCTACTGAACTACCGTTAGCACAACGTTATTGTTTGTTTTAAGTTAGGAAAAAACAATGTTACAAGTATTTGAAAGGTTGGATCATACGCATGATGAAATCAGTGATTCGATCACACTAGATCATGACACGCGTAAAAAATCACGCATTAAAGGTGTTACTGACAAAGGTGCTGATATTGGCATTTTTGTAGAGCGTGGACATCCTTTGTTAGTCGGTGAAATATTAAAAACAGAATGTGGTTTATTGATTGAAGTAAAAGGGCAAGCGGAAGCCGTTTCAACTGCGCTTGGCACTGATTGGTTAACCTTCAGTAAAGTCTGCTATCACTTAGGAAATCGCCATACGACATTGCAAGTCGGTGAGTTATGGGTGCGTTTTAAACCGGATCACGTGTTAGAAGAACTTGCTGAAAACTATGGCTTAACAATCGATAAAGCACCTGCCGTTTTTGCACCTGAAAATGGCGCTTATGGTAAACGTAGTGGGCATTCGCATGGACATTCTCACTCTCATGCACATTCAGAGCATAGCCATGAACATTAATATAGCGAGTCCGATTAAGCTTAATCGACTGCTACAATTATGTAGTGCGAATTTACCAGTTGGTGGGTTTTCATTTTCACAAGGGTTGGAATACGCGATTGAAATGGGCTGGATAAACAATCAAAAAACGACTTTTGAGTGGATTGAGTTAAATCTCAATGAATCCATTGCCCGTACTGATTTAGCCTTATTAAAACGATTGTATCTCGCCTTAGAAAATAATGATTTTGAAAGCTTTAAAGAGCATAACCAACATTTAATTGCTTGTCGTGAAAGTAGCGAATTACGCCTTGCTGATGTCGCAATGGGTAAAGCATTGATTCGTTTATTAAAACAATTAGATACTGTGGATAGTGAGCCTTATAGCGAATTATTTAAACAATCTGAAAGCAGTTTTGTCAGTGTTTTTGCGATTGCAGCGTACCTTTTTAAGTTAGATTTAATCTCAGCACAAAGTGGTTATTGCTGGACGTACCTTGATAACCAAGTAGCAGCAGCCACTAAATTGGTGCCATTAGGACAAACTCAAGCACAAAATTTACTGTTTGAATTAAGCGATAAAGTGGAAGGGGCGATCAGTCTTGCCAACCAACTTGAAGATGATGATATCGGTGCAAGCTTACCGCGATTGGCGATGGCAAGTGCCTGGCATGAAACACAATATACGCGACTGTTCCGCTCTTAAAGTAACAGCTTAGGCTTAAACAGTTATCTGTTTTAAGTGTTTAAAAGTGATTTTAGAAATATGAGAGAAAGATAATGAGAAAAAAACAACTATTACGTATCGGTGTCGGTGGCCCAGTCGGCTCAGGTAAAACCGCTTTATTAAGCCAATTGTGTTTAGCACTACGCGACAAATATGAAATGGCTGTCGTCACTAACGATATCTATACACATGAAGATGCACAATTTTTAACACGTAATGATGCGTTAACGGCTGACCGTATTATTGGCGTAGAAACAGGTGGTTGTCCGCATACGGCAATCCGTGAAGACGCCTCAATGAACCTAGCGGCCATTGATGAATTGCATGAACGCCACCCTGATTTAGATTTTGTATTAGTGGAAAGCGGCGGCGATAACTTAAGTGCAACATTCAGCCCTGAACTATCAGACTTAACTTTATACGTGATTGATGTGTCTGCAGGTGATAAAATTCCGCGTAAGGGTGGCCCAGGTATTACTAAGTCTGATTTGTTGATCATTAATAAAATTGATGTTGCTGATTTGGTTGGTGCATCATTGGACGTAATGGATCGAGACGCGAAGAAGATGCGCGGTGATAAACCATTTATTTTCAGTAATATGAAAACACAACAAGGGTTAGCTGAAATCATCGAGTTTATTGAAACGCAAGGTATGCTCAAATAAGCACTATTTATATATTATTATGTTGGAAAGGAATAACCATGAAATTTTTTACTTTAATTTTTACCTTGTTACTAAGCACGCAAGCTTTTGCTCATACTGACCATGCACTAGGCGAAGGCGCAATACATTTACTTTACCATGCTGTTTTCTGGGGATTATTTGCTGTTGTCGCAGTAAAAGGTGTGCTTTATTTCAAAAACAAGAAAAAATCTAAGCAATAGAATATTGTTTAATTAGTCTTTTATTGACGAGGCAATGTCGTCATATCTTGATATTGCCTTGCCTACTTATCGGTGAGTTGTTTTCTATTATTCACTTTATGAGCTTAGTATTGGCCCATCTGCGCTTATTACGCTTTTTTAAACCACCCACAGTCCGTGCATTTTCTACCGTGTTTATAAAAAAATAACGGAAATCCTAAAAATATAAAAAGAATGAAAGCCGGCTTCTTATCTTTGGTGTAGTTGTTAGTAGTTGGTAATAGTTGACTAAATTAGTACTTTTACATTGCGTGCAGTGTTCTGGTGTTGCTTCGAAAATAGAATCTACATCCTCTGAAAAGTTTAATGCTAAAACCGCTTTTGCTTCAACTTCAAACTCCTCTGGCACGTATAACCTAACTCCCCCTATCGCATCAGAATAAAGCCATTGCATATTAACAGTGTGTTTATCAGCTATATGCGCAGGAATACCTTCACTCTCTAAACTGGCTTTAGCTATATGTGCATCCAAAGGAAATGAATAGTTAGATATGACGACAAACCGACTCATAACGCTCTATAACTTTATTGATAGTGGGGTGACTAGCTTAGTTGAAATAGTCAGGAGATAAAGCAACTGATAGAAATCGAGTTTATATCAGATATTTAATGCTTTTTATCTTAATGATCTATTGACTTAATCTAGGAATTCTATACTATACAACTCAGCAGAAATAAAGCCTATTGTTTACATTCTCCATTACGTTGTCTTATTAATAATACCTCGTCTGAAGTTTTTAAGTTCCAGTCTAATTTTACGCTATTCAAGCCTATTGAAGGCAATTTTTATTAAATTTTACAGGATATTATTATGTCTAAAGTTCAAGGTACGGTTAAGTGGTTTAACGAGTCTAAAGGTTTTGGTTTCATCGAGCAAGCGTCTGGTCCAGACGTATTCGCACACTTCAGTGCAATTGCAAGCGAAGGTTTCAAAACTTTAGCTGAAGGCCAAAAAGTAGAATTCACTGTAAGCCAAGGTCCTAAAGGCCCGCAAGCAGAAAATATCGTAGCTCTATAAGCTCTGATATTTTAGTGCCTTAAAGCACTAATAATTCTAAGAGAATGGTGAATCTGAAAAGATTCGCCATTTTTTTTGCTTTAAAAAAAGTGAACATATAGATCACCAATCAACCGCTGTTAACCGTTTAAACTAACTTCTGAATATATTGAGGTAGAGCGCATATGGATAGTGTTTTTTTAGGTGATATTAATCATCAACATGAAGAGCTGTTCAATTTATAGATTTTAGATTTAGAAGATTTGTAGGTTTAGATATTTGTAGGTTTAGATATTTGTAGGTTTAGATATTTGTAGGTTTAGATATTTGTA
>NZ_JBAKBA010000005.1:0-130851 GCF_038155225.1 Psychromonas arctica
TTGTCGCAGCCACATTGGGTAAGAGATTATCGTAACTGATTGATATTTATTAATTTAATGAGTGGGTGTCCAGATCTATTACAGATCTATTACAGATCTATTAGAGGAACTTGTCGCAGCCACATTGGGTAAGAGATTATCGTAACTGATTGATATTTATTAATTCAATGAGTGGGTGTCCAGATCTATTATTGTAACTAAGGTTTTTGAGGTGCATTGGAGGCATTGTCGAGTGAGCTATCTTAGTTGAAAATGAAAAAGTAGATAAGCCATGTCATTAAATCTAAAAGAAACCGAAAATCAAATTGAGTTAAATTTTATTGTAACTATCTGATTTAGCTTATTTAAATTTGTGGGTGCCCAGTGTTTTTTAATGCAAAATGAAAGACTTGACCCCGTTGGTTTTTTTGCTGTGTCATTTCTGTGTCCAGCACTTTCACATGTGGCATGTTGCGAGTTAAAGCCGAGGAAAGATATAGCATGGTATCTCGTGGTATAAAATTGTATTATACTGAAATGCATATTCTATCTATAATGAATAAAATCCCACTCATGAAATTATATTCTTCTCATATTTATTTTAAGTAATAGATACATCTTTTTAATAAATGTTGTTTATTTCCAATGGTTTATTTTTGGTGTGGTGCAGAGTGTAATTATCAAAATAAAAGCAACAGGTATAAGTAATGACTACTGAAGAAGGGTTATGTAAAAGTTGTAATACACCTTTTAATAATTCCCGGACTTTGTGTGATGTTTGTCAATCTGATATAGGATTCCCAAATGTTAGAGCAGCTATAAAAAATCAAAAATTGTTGGATGATAGATTTAAACTAGTTATGGCTTCTATAAATTCTAGGCAACTTGAAGTAACAGCAAATAATTATAAAAATGCAGTAAATGATGCATCCGTTGTTATTGCTCGTTCAATGACTTCATTATTGCCTATGATTGATAATAGCAACGTGTTGTTATCTACTTTCCATCATCAAGTTGCAAGTAATGCGAGACTGGCTGAAAATAATGAGTTTGATCCAAAAAGGGAGGCTGTTGAATCGTTACTTCATCCTTTTTATTATAAAGATGTTCATTATGCGGCTCTTTCACTCGATAGTGTCGGAATAAAGTACTATGGTGATGTTCATATTCAGTTTAAAGATAATTTAATCAAGCATAGAACTTCATTTTTCGAAGAAAATCCTTTCAATTTTGTGAAAAAGCATAAAATAATAGTAGGGGAAAATATCCCTGGTGGTTATAGTGCTACTTGGGAAGAAAAATGGAAATTAGCTTTATGTAAATCTCATGCAAATTTAACATCAGATTTAAAAAGTAATGATGATTTTAAAAATATTTTAGTTGTAGAGTGTGAAAAAAATCCTGATTTTATAGAAGCTCATATTTTTGGGACTATTCATGTTGCTTGTATAAATAAGGTGACGATGTTTAGTGATGCTGACAAAACATCAATGCTATTATTTAATGCGAACAAAAGTAAATTTTCTACGTTGAATATAGATACAGAAGTTAGAGGTATGTAATGGAAGCTTATGTTTCAGGTTCAGCTGGCCTTGCTGCAATAGTAGTCGGAAACCATGCCAAGCTATATAAAGTTAATAGTACTGAGGTAATTGATGTAACTATCAATATCGTTCACCAACTTTTTTCATCTAATGATGATGTACTTGTCTTAAAAAATACTAATAAAAGTCAAACTATTAAAAAGCTTTATACTGAAAAAAATAAAGCAGACTGTTTGATTTTATTTTTATCTCTTTTGGATGATATGATTGATTTTGAATCTAAATATCCTTTAATTGAACACCTCAATGATATTTTTGACAAAGATCTCGAAGCTTATGATTATCTTTGTAATGTAATGTTTACTCGTCCACTACCTATAATTAACATTAAGTCGATTCTAGATGATTCGTTATTGTTAAATTCTAAAGTTCAATCCCTTCTAAGTTTATTATTTAATTCTCAAGATCAAATAAAAAAATGTAACGAGCTATTTAATTCTATTTGTGATCGAAGAAAATTATCTTCAGATAAATCTTCTTATGTAGAAGGTATCTTGATTAACAAGGGATTCTTTTATAATTTTGGTTCAAAACAAGCAAATAACCATTTCCTTCAGACAATTCAGTTTGAACTTATTGAAAAGCTAAAAAATTCAAATATAGATGATTATGTCAACTTTTCATCGTGTATACGTACAGAGTTTAGTTCGTTAACCACGGTAGGTAGTAATGAGGCTAAAATACATCTGCAAGAGATTGAAGAAGAAGGGCACAAGAGCGAACGTAAAAAAACAATTTATCAAGCTAAGGCTAAGAAAGAAAATAATAAAGATGCCTATGATAGAGTACAAGCACAAATCAAAAAGATTAGAGAACAGCTCCGTTTAAGGCTAATAGACCCAGCTAAACGAATGGCTCATGAGTTGATTGAATCCCAATTGAAAAATGGTGGAAATGAGTTTGCCGCACAATCTTTGTGCTCTATTTCTGAGTATGCAAAAAAACTTAATTTATTTGAGCTTCAATTAGAATGGTCTTTGTTAGCTTCAGAAAAAGCTCCTAATGATTATCGTACATATGGTCATATTGCTGACGCTTATGTTAATTTGGATGATATGAATGAAGCTAAAAAGTATTTTGAAATTTGTTTGAAGTCTATTGATAACAATCATCAAGTGTATGGCCAGACTGGTTTAGCTAGAATCGAGCGATCTAGAGGTAATTTTCCTAGAGCAATGGAGTTAATTGAGTTAGCTCTTGATGGTGGGGTAGATGATTCTGCACCATATATATTTAAAGCTGAACTATTAAGAGATCAGGGAATGCTTAAAGAAGCATTCGATATTTATGAACTAGTATCTAGAAACTATCCTGAGTTAGGTAGAGCTGTATGTGGGAAAGCGGCGGTGTTAGCTGAGCAGAAAAAATTCGATGATGCTGAAGAGGTTTATCGCTTTGCTTTAAAAAATTATAGAAGTAGTGAAGAACAGTGTTTTATATTTAGTTCATTGGGCTTCTTACTTGCAAGGTTAGGGAAGTTTACTGAATCTCATAAGCTATTAGATAAAAGCATTAATTTAAGTAGTTTTGAAGACGTAGTTCCACTTCTATCAAAAGCTAAAGCTTTTCAAATGGAAGGGAAGACTAAGGAGGCTGAAAAAGTGCTTCTTAAAACTTTCAAAGGAAGAGAGTCATTTAATGACGTTATTGAGCAATTATTAGATCTTTATATAAGCAATGGAGAGATTTCGAAAGCTTCAAATTTTTATACTAAGTTAAAAGAAGAGATGAAAGAGTCAGACATTGTTCAAATTAGACTTAGTCAACTTTTAAAAGAACAAGGTGAATATGAAGACTCGTTGCAAATCATTGATAAATTGAAAGCTAGAAGGCCAAAATACATACTTGCTTTAAATGAAAGAGCTTCAATTCTTAAAACTAAAGAAAAATATCGAGAAGCGCTATTACAATATAAAGCGGTTCTCGAAATCAATGTGTTTGACCGGGTTGCAAACTTGGGAGTTCAAGCTATGAATTTCGCTTTCAATAAAAGAGTTGATGAAAAATCTATTATATTGGACATCAATATATCCAATCCTAAGAGTATTGAAGATTATCAAGCAATAGGTGAACTTGGCCTTGTGAAGCTATCAATTGGTGAGACTGAGAACGGGAAAGAACTGTTATTACAAGTCAAAAATAGTAGCTTTAAAAGTCTTCATGCGAGGTTTAATGCTGCTTTGTCTTTAGCTGGCTTAAAGTTAGGTCAAGATAATGCAGCTTTGAAAGCAGTTAAAAAATCTAAAAATTCTGTTGGTTTTATTCAAAAAGCTGTTATTTATGGAATGCAAGGTAAAGTGAATTTAGCTAGAGAGAGTCTGAAACAAGCTGAACATCATCACCCACAGTATATGAATAAAGTTATTGAAATGGTTCGTAATACATACATCAATGCAGCAAATGATGCTATATATTCCCAAGAAGATATATATCATGAGCAATTAAAAGTGATGCTCATTGCTGCATAGAAATATAAAATAGCTCGTATTATAACGAGCTATTTTAAAGTGCATAAGCACTAAGCAGCCTTAATTACCATATGTTCAGCCAGTAAATTGGCTGGGGGAAATTGCGGACACCCATCTATTTGAATAATTGTAATGCTTAGACTATCTTTTAGAAATGCTTATTTCTGCATCTAGGAGGTAGTTCGTTATGACTCAATCTCGCCAATCCCAAGTATCGTTATCTGATACCCCTTATTACCATTGTATTTCTCGCTGTGTTCGTCGAGCTTATTTGTGTGGAGAAGATAAATACACGGAAAAATCATTTGAACATAGACGACAATGGGTTGTTGAGCGTATGCATTACCTAGCCTCTTTGTTTAATATCGACATTTGTGCCTACGCTATCATGTCTAACCATTATCACCTTGTATTACATATCGACGAAGCGCTTAACGAAAGCTTAAGTCATGAAGAGATTTGTTATCGTTGGTGTCAGCTTTATTCAAAACCTATACTCGTTGAGCGTTGGCAATCAGAGCAAATAGTCTCTGAGGCTGAAAACAAAGCTGCATTAGCTATTATCGAAGGATGGAGAGGAAGATTAGTGGATATTTCATGGTTTATGCGCTGTTTAAATGAATTCATTGCGCGTAAAGCCAATAAAGAAGATGAGTGCTCAGGACGTTTTTGGGAAGGTCGCTTTAAATCTCAAGCATTATTAGACGAAGATGCCTTATTAACTTGCATGGCTTATGTTGATTTGAATCCAGTGCGAGCAAAAATGACTGTCAGTGTAGAAACGTCAGAATACACATCTGCTTACGAACGCCTGTTACCTTGCAAAAAAGTTGGTGTTGCCCAACAGCAAGAAAAGCCACTAGAATACACTTTTACTAAAAAGCCCTTATTTGGCTTTGTGGGTGATGAGAGTCAACATAATAGTGAAAACAACATACCAGGTATCCCATTTTCATTATTAGACTATATTGAGTTAGTTGATTGGAGCGGGCGAATAATAAGGGAAGATAAACGTGGTGCTATTTCAAATCAACGACCTAGGCTATTATCAATGCTTGGTTTAGATGATGATACTTGGTTATCACTAGCCAGTAATTTTGGTAAAGATTATCACGGGGCAGTGGGGTCGTTAGAAGCATTAGCGACTTATGCAAGTAACACAGGTAAACGCTGGATAGCGAGTAAGAATCAATTACGACTGCATTAACCAGTACATTTTTCTATTCACAACATAATTAAATCCTCTATTAGCTACCGCTAAAGTTTTTCATATTTGAAAAAGCCATTATTTGCCTCAAGCGCCCTCAAATTTATATATCTTACGATTAAATAAACTATTTTCGTTATTACTTTTATTTTTGACTAATGAAAATGGCTTTGTTTTTGGTTGTTTAAATTAATGGATGTCCACGTTTTTCGCACAGTTTAAATTAATGGATGTCCGCATTTTTCGCGTTTTTATTGAGGATCTAATGTTTAATTGAGATGTTTAATGATAAAGGAAGTGTTGGACACCTATATATTTTTAAATCAAACGACGGTTCATAATTAATAACCAAAAAGATATTGTAGCTATACTAGAAAGTATCATTATCAACATAGTTTCACTTGGCTTAATTTGTGAACTGAATAAGCTGAGGAGGCTCCAAAAACCAATACAAATACAGCCTTGTAATGATGCTGCATAACCAGAGTAATAGTCGGAAAAAATTCGTAAAGATCTCGTCATAGCATTAATGAAAAATAGGCCACAGAAAATAGACATAAAACAGAGGTATATACTAATATCCCATACGGCATGAGGTGAAACTAATCGCTTAATAACGAAAGTTACGGCTAATGTTGCATTTGCCCAAATAGAAAAAGCGATTATTTTTTCTTCGGTGTAGAACTTAAGTAGTAGTATATTACTCACTGCAGATACAGCATAAAACCCTCCCATCACGAGAACAAATAGCCCATATTCATAAGTAGTAAACTCGAAGTCGTTCTGAAAAATATATGGGGACAGAAGGTGAGCAATGACCATTCCTCCCCAGAATAAGGCCATCATTAATGTCAGTATTGTAAATGTTGTGGTCTTTAACATACGCTTGAAAATCACTAACCGACGCTTCCAGTTTAATCGTTTTTTATCTATTTGTATCTTTTGCAGTTTTAACGTTAAAAGTAATAAAAGTACTTGGTACACCAGTAAAATTAAAAATATATTTTGCCATGAAGATATTGATACGATTGTAGCGCCGATATAGGGGGCAATAATGGGGGTTACCGAATAGAAGAACTCAAAACATAAGAAGCCCCATGTTAAATGTTTACCTTTATAATTATCCATTAAAATAGGCGTCGCTAAAATTGATGCGCTTAAGCCTATGCCTTGTAAAGCCCTGCCAGTTAAGAATCCAGTTGATGTCTCAAAGGATAAAATGATGACTGTACCCAACAAACTGATACATAAACCAATAATGATGATGTTCTTACGCCCTAATTGCTCAGATAAAATACCTGCAATTAATAAAAAAGCTGCGTTTGCACCCAAATACAAAATTAGCGACGAATTAGCTGCTATGTAGCTCATGTTAAGAGATTTCTGAATATCAGGTAATGCGACTAAATAAATATCAACAAAGACTTGATATGCAATACCGATAAGAACGGCAACAAGTAAAGGTACTATACGTGTCATATTTATTTAACCTTTAGTTCTTTATATATTAGAAGTTGTGGATACCCATTAGTTGAATACAATAAAATCAATCAATTACAATTTAAAGTCAATGGGTGTCCAGCACTTTTTTTTTTGACTAATGAAAATAGCTTTGTTTTTGGTTGTTTAAATTAATGGATGTCCGCGTTTTTAAGTTGTTCACAACATAATAAACTCGTCAATTAGCTACTGCTAAAATTTTTCATATTTGAAAAAGCCATTATTTGTCTCAAACGCCCTCAAATTGATATATCTTACGATTAAATAAACTATTTTCGTTATTACTTTTATTTTTGACTAATGAAAATAGCTTTGTTTTTGGTTGTTTAAATTAACGGATGTCCACGTTTTTAGTAACTGATTGATATTGTTTATATCAACAAGTGGATGTCCCGTACTTTTGTTTACTAAAAGCAATTAATGATTTGGGAAAGCTCAACGGTGGAGAGTTGTAGCCGCGTTGAGTTTCGATTTTATCATTAACTAATTGATATTATTGACTTCAATGTATGAGTGTCCGGTACTTTTCGACCATATATGTCCAGTACTTTGGTTTTATATAAATCCTAATCGATGATCAACAACTTGTAGGGCACATCTTAAACAATGATAAATATAGGCAATACTTGCAGTTATATTTGATTCGTGAGGCTGAATGTTGCGGTTATTTCCCCATGAAAAAGATGAAGATTGATCTTTGATGTTTTTGTAAAAAATATTTCCTAAATCACAGCCTGTTTCTCCGTAATAATTCGCAAACTTGTAGTTCCAGTCGTTTCGAACTTTACTTGGAATGTGCCACCTTTCATTTTTAATATCGCAAATGTTCAAAAATAAATTTTTATGCTGTAATTTGTTGCTATCAGTCACATTTAATTTATCAACAACTTCTGTTAAATTCTTCCAAACTTCAACATGAGGTCGAGGTGATTTAGGATAAAAAGACAACTTAACAAAACCATCATATTCTGAATGAGTTACTTTTACTTGATAGCTAAAATGAGATTGTTCTTGGTTTATAAATTTATCTGGGATTGGAGTATCAGATCTTGAAAATAGATTACTCATATCCGCGATACTGAAATTTGTTATATAAATCCCAAATAACTTTGAAATTTCATTAGACATGTAAAAAGTTGAATAATAGGCAGTAACAATAATCCAAGCTACCTGATTATTTTGTTCAATCAGGTTTTGAAGGCTGTTAATTTGCTCAACTATTCTAATTCGGCCAAAATAATAATCTGAAAAAAGTGCTTTTTTGTAAACTTCACATCTGATGTCTACTTCAAACGATTTATTATTATTAAATGAAAAGCTTAACTCCTCACCTACATCCAATAGCTTTTGTTTTATCGTGTCTTTAAATACGTAATTATCGCCAGGTATAGGAGATAGATTTAGCGCACTAATTTCTTTTAATAATGATTTAGCCAAGTCATCTTGAATCATCGAAGTAATTACCCTAACAGGTCATTTGGCTCATCTAAAGTCATAGAATGTATATCTAATAAAGTTTGTAATTCAATTGCCATTTGATTAATAGTTTGTTGATTCGAACCACTGTGCTTTTCAAAATCAATTTTTTGGATCCCTTCTAAAATATTTTGAAATGATGACTGTTTGTAATTTCTATAATATGTTAAAGCAGATGAACACACGTCCTCGAAAACTTTAAATATGGCTTGGAAGAAAGCAGAACTCGTAAGTCTTTTATCATTAGTTTCCATTTGAGTTAGTACTTCAGATATTGCTGATAAATAGTTTTTAATTAGAACTTTTTTCTTTTCATAGTCAAATTTACGAAGAGTTTTACCTTCGATTAAACTACCTAATGCACTATGAAATGGTACATGAGAGACTTTCCCTGGAACCGAAGTCGTTGCTGAAGTTCTATTGTATAAAGGAGAATCTATGTCTGCCCCTAGATCTTTGAAAAGCTTTATTAAAATTGCCTCTGATGATTCAGGTTCTGATAAGAATTTAAGTAACTCTATTCGTAAAGTTTTAGGGACACCTTTTTGGGTTGAATTAATATCCAAGAAATATTGCACTTCTTGTTTTAGCTCTAAACCAACAAAAATACAAACTGGAAGCAAAATATCATCTGGGCATAAACTTGAACCGTATAAACGGTGTTGGCCATCTATAACAAATAAGCCTGCTTTTGAAGTGTCGATATTAATTTTATTATTAGATGAGTCATACGTTATTTCACAACCTTCTTGTGCGCTCAATATTATGGAGCCAGGTATAATGTTGCCATCTGAAAGGTATTGAGCAATGTCTTCTGCTCTTTTTTTACTTAACAATCGCTGGTATCCCTCTTGAGGGTCCGAATCAACTCTTGAAACTTCTGAAATTTTAAATATTTCTTTTGATGGCATGACTGTGACGTAACATTTTGTTTCATCAGTACCAATATTCCAACCTAATAATTCCATTGTTATAACCTTTGTTAATAAACATCTGTTTAACATCATACATTTAATTTTAACGTTTAACAGATAGGAAATAGTGAATTTATTACTTTCTTCGACACCCAACGCGGCTACAACTCTCCACCGTTGAGCTTTCCCAAATCATTAAACCCTTTCAGCAACAGCAAACAGGACGTTTGCTGTAAGTTCATTCGGCGCATGGACGCGCCGTATGAACTGGTGCGTTAGGAAAGGGATTGATGGTTTGGATCAGAAAGCGAGTCGGTGTGCCTTTTTCTTTGGTTACTTTCTTTTGGGCACGCAAAAGAAAGTAACACGCCGTTAGGGCGGAAATCCAAAGCTGGAAATATCAATTCAACTTGATGAGCGAAGACGAACCAAAACTAAAAACTAAATCACCTTTGTACACTTCAACATATAATTCACATCCACATTCTTCGTGATCTTAAAATCACTAGTAAACGGACTATATTCAACACCACACAAATCATCACACTTTAACTGCGTTGCATCAATTGCATTCAACAACTGAGAAGGGCGAATAAACTTCTCATATTCATGCGTCCCTTTTATAGAAGTGTTGGACATATATGGACGCTCTCTCGTAGTCAAGACGAGTTAATACAGAACACGAAAATAGTTTCATATTCGTCAGACTTTATAACCTTAAATACTTCTCATTAACTCGCTTGCGATGACTGACTCAATGGGTTTATTGAATAAACCGTTCTAGTAGAAGTGTTGGACACCCATATATTGAAACTAGGGATATCAAAGAGCTAATGAAAACGATACTCAACGCGGCTACAACTCCTCACCGTTGAGCTTTCCCAAATCATTAATTGCTTTTAGCAAACCGAAACAGGATGTTTGCTGTAAGTTCATTCGACATTAACCTTATTGCTTATTTTCTCTGTTGGTAGATAAAAATAAAATAACCAACAAAGTTAAAAACCACTTGTAAATTAAATTAAACTCGTTGAATGAGAAGAGTCTTTACTTCTGATCCTCGCGCATAAAATAAACTAGCCTACAATTTCCTTAATATTCATTATTATCAAGGTTTTTATATGAAGATTATTAAGTATTTAGAGTCATTTAATAGAAAGGAACGTTTTCATCTTGTTGGTCAATTATTGGGCAACTCTGCTTTTAACCTTGATCCTAAAATATTACGTAATATTTTAGACTTATTAGGGTTAGAGTCAGAGACTCCAAAAGATTGCTTTTCTGCCATGGATTATCACTTAGATTGGATATACGCGAGCATTGTATTAGCTCATGATAAAAGTGAAGCGCCTTATCTGAGAAATAGTTTGTGTATTAGCGGTACCCAAGAAGATGTCGATTTTTTATTAGCTTTTGAAGATAAGCATGAAAATACCCACATTGTTATGATTGAGGCTAAAGGAGACACATCTTTCACTAATAAGCAGATTCAAAGTAAAGCTAATAGGTTAAATGCTATTTTTGGAGATGGAGAAAAATGGGAACATGTTATTCCTCATTTTTTAATCTGTAGTCCGCATGAACCCAAACAACTTAATCTAAATAATTTTCCTTGTTTTATGACGAATAAAGATAAGAAGCTTATTTGGTTTAAGTTAACCATGCCCGAAAACCAAAATAAACCCACTCGCTGTCATTTAGATGGCAAAGCGTCTAAAGAAGGTGAGTATTGGAAAGTAGATACTTTAAGATAATAGAAGTACAGGACACTCATATATTGAAGCTAGGGCTCTCAAATAGTTAATTAAAACGATACTCAACGCGACTACAACTCCCCACCGTTGAACTTTCCCAAATAATTAACGCATTTTAGTAACACCAAACAGGATGTTTGGTGTAGTTGAGGCTAGTGCATGGAGCTATTTATGCAAGAGCATAGTTATATGAGCGGGCTAAGCTCTGCGTGCCTTTTGCACGTTCGAAACGATAAGTTTAAAATACGTTAGTTGGTTGGATCAGAAAATGATTTGATGCCAGTCTCTTTGAATTCTTTGTAGGCATAGGTTCTCTGCTGGCAGAGAGAAAGTAAACTCGCCAACAGGGCGAAATAAATATAAATTAAAACGTTAATGTTCTGACGAGCGCAGACGAGAAATAACAAAACACAAAGTCAAAACAAGCAGGCTGAAGCCAGCGCCCCGAAACCCTATAATCCGTAAGCTAAATACTAAGTTAACAAACTGAACTCGCCGACAGGGCGAAACCACTGTGAATAAGTATAAAGCTGACCTGACGAGCGCAGACGAGAAATAACAAAACACAAAGTCAACAAGCTGAACTAACAAGTCTTGATTTAGCTGTAACAAAACCTTACTCAACGCGGCTACAAGAACTCCCCGTTAAGTTTTTCTGAATCAATCACTGCCTTTAGCAAGCTAAGGCATGGAGCGATTTATGCGACAGCATAGTGTTTGAGCGGACTAAGCTCTGCGTGTCCTTTGCCGTTGCTAGCTCAGTTCGCGACAGGGATGTCGCGTATGAGAGGTGCGTAAAGAAGGCAGTTATTTATTCAGATTAAAAAACGTATCGGGGCGATTTTCTTTTCCATATTACAAATATAGGTTTTCTTTGTTCGTATAAAGAATCTTGCTTATTCAGACTGCGAAACTACGTTTCGGTTCTTGAATCGCGTCTTAGTAATAAACGATACTCAACGCGGCTACAACTCTCCACCGTTGAGCTTTCCCAAATCATACATTGCTTTTAGCAAATCCAAACAGGATGTTTGGCTTAGGCTCGTTCTGGCCATGGATGGCCAGCAAGAGCCGGTGCGTTATAAAAGCAATTTATTATTTGGATTAGAAAGCGACTCGGTGTCAGTCTCTTTTGGTTACTTTTCTCTTCTGACAAGAGAAAAGTAACACGCCGTTAGGGCGGAACACGAAGCTGGAAATATCAAACTGACCCGACGAACGTAGATGAGCCTATCAACTCCAAATGAAACGAAAAACTAAACCGCTTTAGTACACTTCAACATATAATTCACATCCACATTCTTGGTGATCTTAAAATCACTAGTCAACGGACTATATTCCACACCACACAAATCATCACACTTTAACTGCGTTGCATCAATCGCATTCAACAACTGAGAAGGGCGGATAAACTTCTCATATTCATGCGTCCCTTTTGGTACCCAACGTAACACATGCTCTGCGCCTAAAATCATCATCAGGTACGCTTTCCATGTTTTATTGATGGTTGAGAAGTAAACTGTGCCACCTGGTTTAACTAAATCACAACAAGCTTGAATCACGGATGCTGGGTCGGGCACGTGCTCTAGCATTTCCATGCAAGTCACAACATCGAACGCTTGTGGATGCGTTTGGGCAAACTGTTCTGCGGTGGTTTTTTGGTAATCGACTTTGGTTTGTGTTTCTAATGCGTGTAAACGGGCAATTTGTAATGACGCGTGTGCCATGTCGACACCAACAACGTCTGCGCCTTTAATCGCCATGCTTTCCGCTAAAATACCGCCACCACAACCAACATCAACTACTTTTTTACCGAATAAACCTTCAACACCTTGTTCTATATAATCTAGGCGAGTTGGGTTCAATAGATGTAGTGGTTTGAAGTCGCCTTCTAGATCCCACCATTGCTCTGCCATCGCAGAAAACTTTTCAATTTCTTGCTGATCTACATTCGCTTCTAGCACATTGTCTTTTAATGAAGTTGCTTGTGGTTTGTTATTCTGTGATGGATTTTGTTCAGCCACGCTATTGTCATCCTATTTAGTTGCGGTTTTTATATGGTGGTTTGTAGAAAAAACAGTCGTTGTAGCGATCTTATTACGCTATTGATTACCTGACCAAATTGAGAACAGCGATTATAACGTGATAATAATAATGATGGGGGATTAATTTTGCGATTTTAAGGGGCTTTAAAATATCTCTTTGGTTGTATGAAAAGTAGGCGGTTAGTTAATAAATGCCTCATATTGTCCCATAAAACGATTCTCAGGCGATTTTGCTCATTAAAACGCTTCTGCCAAGGTGCATTTGTGCTACTATCGACCCCTTACTAAATTCAGTCTGTTTCCACTAATTTAAGGATTTAAGTTTCTATGAGCGAATTTGCTTCTGACGTTTCCCCAATTAATATCGAAGATGAATTAAAGAATTCTTATCTTGAATATGCAATGAGCGTGATCGTAGGACGTGCATTACCAGATGTACGTGATGGTCTAAAACCAGTTCACCGTCGTGTTTTATTTGCGATGAATGTTTTACGTAATGATTGGAACAAACCTTACAAGAAATCAGCACGTGTTGTTGGTGATGTAATCGGTAAATACCATCCACATGGCGACACTGCGGTATACGATACAATCGTTCGTATGGCACAAGATTTCTCATTACGTTACATGTTGGTTGATGGTCAAGGTAACTTCGGTTCTGTTGATGGCGATAGTGCGGCGGCGATGCGTTATACGGAAATCCGTATGCAGAAGTTAGCACATGAGTTATTAGCTGACTTAGAAAAAGAAACGGTTGATTACGTACCTAACTATGATGGTACTGAATTCATTCCTGAAGTGTTACCGACTAAAATTCCTAACTTATTAATTAATGGTTCATCGGGTATTGCGGTTGGTATGGCAACGAACATTCCACCTCATAACTTAGGTGAAGTGATCAGTGCTTGTTTAGCGCTAATTAAAGATGAAGATATTACGATCAATGAGTTGATTGAGCACATCCCTGGCCCAGATTTCCCAACAGCGGGTATCATTAATGGCCGTAAAGGTATTATTGAAGCTTACCATACGGGTCGCGGTAAAATTAAAGTACGCGCTAAAGCGGACATTGAAGTTAATGAAAAAACCGGTCGCGAAACGATCGTGGTTCATGAGCTACCGTACCAAGTTAACAAAGCACGTTTGATTGAAAAAATAGCGGAATTTGTTAAAGATAAAAAAATTGAAGGTATCAGCGCATTACGTGACGAGTCAGATAAAGACGGTATGCGTATGGTCGTTGAAGTTAAACGTGGCGAAGTGGGTGAAGTGGTTTTAAACAACCTTTATGCGCAAACGCAAATGCAAGTCACATTTGGTATTAATGCGGTTGCACTTGACCACGGTCAACCAAAATTATTCAACCTAAAAGAGATGTTAGAAGCGTTTATTCTACATCGTCGTGAAGTCGTGACACGTCGTACGGTATTTGAATTACGTAAAGCGCGTGACCGTGCACATATCCTTGAAGGGTTAGCGATTTCATTGGTTAACATTGAAGCTATCATTGAAATGATCCGTAAGTCTCCAACACCCGCTGAAGCAAAATTAGCGCTACAGTCTCGTGGTTGGGATTTAGGTGCTGTTGCTTCAATGCTTGAAGCAAGTGGTGTTGATGCTGCTCGTCCTGATGGTTTAGCGATTGAATTTGGTATTCGTGATAATCAATACTTCATGACTGAAATTCAAGCACAAGCGATTCTAGATTTACGCCTACACAAGTTAACGGGCCTTGAGCACGAGAAAATTTTAGGTGAGTACAAAGAGCTATTAGAAATCATTGCTGCATTATTATTTATTCTTGAAAGCCCTGCGCGTTTGATGGAAGTGATTGAAGAAGAATTAGAAGAAGTACGTGATAACTTTGATGATGAACGTCGTACTGAAATCACTGAAAGTGAATCTGATTTATGTATGGAAGATTTAATCGTTGAAGAAGATGTGGTTGTGACACTTTCTCACGAAGGTTACGTTAAGTACCAACCGTTATCAGATTACGAAGCACAGCGTCGTGGTGGTAAAGGTAAAGCTGCAACTAAGATGAAAGATGAAGACTTCATTGAGAAACTGTTAGTTGCAAGTACGCATGATACGATTTTATGTTTCTCTACACGTGGTCGTTTGTACTGGCTGAAAACATTCCAACTGCCATTAGCATCTCGTCAAGCACGTGGTCGTCCGATTGTGAATATCTTGCCGCTCGAAGAGGGTGAACGTATTACAGCTATCTTGCCAGTACGTGAATACGAAGATGATAAATATGTGTTCATGGCAACGGCTAACGGTACGGTTAAGAAAACCGCATTAAGTGCTTACAGTCGCCCACGTTCAAGTGGTTTGATTGCGATTAACCTAAATGATGATAATGAGCTAATCGGTGTAGCATTAACGGATGGCACTAATGAAATCATGTTGTTCTCAGATGCAGGTAAAGTGGTTCGCTTTAAAGAAGCGGAAGAAAGCCAAGTAACTGATGAAGAAGGTAATGTTGTACTTGATGAAGAGGGTAACCCTGAGATTAAATTCAAAGGTGTTCGTCCAATGGGTCGTACGGCAACGGGTGTTCGTGGTATTAAATTAAACGAAGGCGGTAAAGTCGTTTCATTAATCGTACCTAATGCAACGGGTCATATATTAACAACGACTGAAAATGGTTACGGTAAACGTACGCCATTAGATGATTACTCATCTAAGAGTCGTGCTACGCAAGGTGTTATCTCAATTAAAGTGAGCGAGCGTAACGGTAAAGTAGTTGGCGCGGTACAAGTCGATGATAACGATGAAATCATGTTGATCTCTAACCGTGGTACGTTAGTACGTACACCTGTTAGTGGCGTGTCAATTGTGGGTCGTAATACACAAGGTGTTACATTGATCAAAACACGTGATGATGAAAAAATCGTGGCATTACAACGTATTGAAGAAATCAAAGATGTGCCTGTTTACGATGAAAATGGTGAACTAGTCATAGAAGAGCCTGCAGTATTAGAGGCCGTTGAAGGTGAAACACAAGAAAGCGAATCAGACGCAGTAGATAATGCGGATGAGCAGCCAACTGATGCACCTGAATAACGATTAGTTACGATTTAATAAGCGGCAATAGCCGCTTATTTTGTTTTAAAAGAGTCAACTTATTACTTAAATTCAATAGAGAGTTAGCAATGACAAAAATATATAACTTTTGTGCTGGTCCTGCGATGTTACCTGAAGCAGTAATGCAACAGGCACAAAGTGAATTTTGTAACTGGCAAGGTTCAGGCGTTTCTGTAATGGAAGTCAGCCATCGAAGTCCTGAGTATGTTGCAATGGCAAAACAAGCTGAGCTTGATTTGCGTGAATTGATGGCGATTCCTGATAATTATAAAGTGTTGTTTTGTCATGGTGGTGGACGTGGTCAATTTGCTGCGGTTCCATTTAACTTATTAGGCGACAAGCTAGACGCTGACTACATTTTAACAGGGCAGTGGTCTAAATCTGCGGTAGTTGAAGCTAAAAAGCATGCACGCATTCATGAAACCAATATCATGCGAACGACTGAAGACGGCAAAATTGGTGTTAAATCTTCTGATGATTGGAATGTGAATGCAGGTTCAGCTTATGTTCATTATTGCCCGAATGAAACCATTGAAGGGATTGAAATCTTTGATGTGCCTGAAACAGGTGTAGTGCCATTAGTGGCTGATATGAGTTCAACTATTTTGTCTCGTCCGATTGATGTTTCAAAATTCGGTGTTATCTATGCTGGTGCACAGAAAAATATCGGTCCATCGGGTTTATCGATTGTGATTGTTCGTGATGACTTAATTGGTCATGCTCGTCAAACTATCCCGTCTATTTTTGATTACCAAGTACAAACGGACTTTGATTCGATGTACAACACACCGCCAACGTACTCATGGTACTTAGCAGGTTTAGTGTTTAAATGGTTATTAGCACAGGGCGGTATTGCAGCGGTTGAAAAGAATAATATTGCAAAAGCTGAGTTACTTTATAACGCTATCGATAGCTCTTCATTCTATTCAAACAATGTTGATGCAAGTGTCCGTAGCCGTATGAATATTCCATTTACATTGGCTGATGATAGCTTAAACGAAACCTTTTTAAGTGAATCTAAAGCGGCTGGTTTAGTGACCTTAAAAGGCCACAAGTTAGTAGGCGGTATGCGTGCGAGTATTTATAACGCAATGCCTATTGAAGGTGTGCAAGCGCTAGTGGACTTTATGGCTGTTTTTGAAAAGAAATACGCTTAAGCATTGTTGATAAACACCGGTTATAAAAGGCGCTTTTATATTACCTTTTTATAAAAGCGCCTCTAAAGAATAGTGATTCATTGTAAGGAACTGGAATGAGTAATGATTTTTTAAGTTTGGCTAATACTGGCGTACAGAAATTACGTCCGTACCAAGCAGGTAAACCCACTGATGAATTAGAACGTGAACTAGGTATTACGGATATCGTTAAACTCGCGTCTAATGAAAACCCATTAGGGTTAAGTGAATCAGTAAAATTAGCATTACTGAAAGAGTTAACGGAATTAACTCGTTACCCTGATGCTAATGGTTTTTATTTAAAACAAGCGCTAGCGAGCAAGTATGCGGTTGACGTTAATCAAGTCACTTTAGGTAATGGTTCTAACGATTTATTAGAATTGATTGCACGTGCATTTGTTGAACCAACGAATGAAGTGATGTTTGCTGAACATGCATTTGTTGTTTATCCATTAGTAACACAAGCGATTGGCGCGCAAGCGGTGGTGGTTAAAGCAAAAGATTACGGTCATGATTTGCCAGCAATGGCAGCTGCTATCACAGGCAATACTAAGCTTATCTTTATTGCTAACCCTAATAACCCAACGGGGACGTTTTTAGAGCAAGCTGAGTTGAAGGACTTTTTAGCAAAAGTGCCGGCGACTGTCTTGGTCGTATTGGATGAAGCTTACTTTGAATATGCCGCAAGCGAACGTCGTGGTAATGCCATTGCGTGGATTGCTGAGTTCCCTAACTTAATCGTTTCACGTACTTTCTCGAAAGCTTATGGCTTAGCGGGTTTACGTGTGGGTTACAGTATTTCACATCCTGATATTGCGGATATTTTAAATCGTGTTCGTCAGCCTTTTAACTGTAATGCATTGGCCTTAAAAGCCGCTGAAACGATTTTACAAGATGAGCAATACCTCGCTGATAGTGTGGCGTTGAATAATGCAGGCATGAAAGATTTAAGTGCTTTTTTTGATGCGAATAATTTAGAGTATATCCCATCAATGGGTAACTTTATTACTGTGAATGTTAGTAACCCTGCCGATAAGAAGATGGTTGATGACAAGACGGCTGATAACAAGACGGGCGACGAGGTGTACCAACAGTTACTACTTGAAGGCGTGATTGTACGTCCGATCACAGGATATGGTTTGCCGAATCATTTACGTATCAGTATTGGTACTGAAGCGGAAAATCAACGCTTCAAACAAGCACTAACTCACGTTTTAAATTTGCAATAAGAGAAACGAAAACAATGGAACAGTTATTATTAAACCCGATTAAAAAAGTCGATGGCGAAATTAATTTACCGGGATCAAAAAGCCTGTCAAATCGTGCCTTATTATTAGCGGCATTGGCATCAGGTACCACGACATTAACTAACTTATTAGACAGTGATGATATCCGTCACATGTTGAATGCATTAACTAAATTGGGTGTTAACTACCAATTGTCTGCAGATAAAAAACAGTGTGTTGTTGAAGGGTTAGGCCGTGCATTCAATACCCAAGAGTTGGGTGATATTGAGTTGTTTTTAGGTAATGCGGGCACGGCGATGCGCCCATTATGTGCAGCATTATGTTTAGGCCAAGGTGAATATACGTTAACGGGCGAGCCGCGAATGTTTGAGCGTCCAATCGGATCTTTAGTGGATTCTTTAAAGCAAGCGGGCGCGGATGTTACTTATTTAAAAAATGAAAACTACCCACCATTAAAAATCAAAGGGACTGGTCTTAAAGGCGGTACTATTACGATTGATGGTAGTGTTTCAAGCCAATTCTTAACGGCATTTTTAATGTCTGCTCCAATGTCGTCTGAAGATACAACAATTAACATTGTTGGTGAATTAGTATCAAAACCTTACATCAAAATCACGTTGCAAATTATGCAAGATTTTGGTGTTGAAGTAGATAATGTTGGTGGTGAGTACCAAAGCTTTGTGATTAAAGGCGGACAAACTTACCAAGCGCCAGGCAACTACTTAGTAGAAGGTGATGCTTCATCGGCTTCTTACTTTTTAGCGGCAGCAGCGATTGGCGGCGGCAGTATTAAAGTAACAGGTATTGGTAAAAAATCAGTGCAAGGCGATATTCAATTTGCTGACGCATTGGAAGCTATGGGCGCGAATATTGAATGGGGCGATGATTACATTAAAGCGAGTAAAGGCGAGCTTAAAGCCATTGATATGGATATGAACCATATTCCTGATGCGGCGATGACGATTGCAGTAGCGGCTTTGTTTGCTGAAGGCACTACGAAAATCACTAACGTTTATAACTGGCGTGTGAAAGAAACGGATCGTTTATATGCTATGGCAACTGAGCTGCGTAAAGTCGGCGCTGAAGTGGTAGAAGGCCATGACTTTATTGAAGTGACGGCACCTGCTCAAATCAAGCATGCTGAAATCGATACTTATGATGATCATCGTATTGCGATGTGTTTCTCATTAGTGGCGTTAAGCGGTACGCCTGTGACGATCAACGATCCCAAATGTACGTCTAAAACATTCCCTGATTACTTTGAGAAACTAGCCTCCGTTAGTTTTTAACTGTAACAGCTTACCTTAACGTTTTAGCCTTAAAGGTTATATTGTTAGCTTAAGACTGCTTTATTCGTATTACTAAACCTACTTCGGTAGGTTTTTTTATCACTTTATTTTTGTGATTGGTAGATAACCTCAGCGCTGAATAAGCAAAGCGGTACAACACCGCTATTTATGCGGATCTCTGCATTAAATTATCTCTCAATAACCGGTTATTGCTTCAATAATACGCCTTGAACTACGCAAAACTAACGGCACTGAATAGTTAAAAAGCATAATCTTATGATTTTAAAAGTAACTCGGCTTTCATTGACCAGAATTGAGGTGAGATAAGAAACAGATAAAAAATAATCTTATTAACGAACCTCCTTTCTGAATAAATAAAGCGATATAATACCAATCTAAGTAATTATCTAGTTATTTATGCTTGTTAAAATGACTCCTAGATTCACTGTCGATTTTGTAATGAGAATACTAGTGACTGCAATCAACGCCTTGCTATCATTGATTTTCCCTAGCGCCTAAATAGATCATTTATTTATCCAGATTAGTATTAATACCAAAAGAATTAATAAGGTGATCATTCTTGCTGGTTAAAATTACCCCTAACTGCGTTGTGAGTTTTGAAGTGAGAACAACTATCTCCTACAACTCACGCCTTATTAGTGTTAATTTTTTCCTGCGCAATAACTGATCACTTATTTAATTCCATTGGTATAACTAAGCGCTTGAGTGTTTTAGTTGTTTTTTATTGAACAGGTTTTGACTCCCTTCTCAGAGTAAAGTTAACGTTATTAAAGTGCCCTGAAGCTGTGTTATTAGCGGATTAAATTATTAGCACAATGAAAAACGTTAAATTTTATGCCCATAAATAAATACAAATAAATATCAATAAATTATTAAAATTATCATTTCATCAATAGTATGGGTCTTAAAGTAAGCTTTTCACTTTCTTTTCTTGCTGTATTTTTGGTGGGTTGGTAGAGTACGCGGATTACTTTTATTCGCTTCTTTTGGAAATATTCATGTTTAAAATGTTCCGCGGTATGTTTTCTAACGATTTATCAATCGATTTAGGAACTGCAAATACCCTTATTTATGTTAAAGACCAAGGTATTGTACTGGATGAGCCCTCTGTGGTTGCAATCCGAAAGGATAAAAATGGCAAAAGAGTTGCCGCCGTTGGTAGTGCTGCAAAGCAAATGTTAGGAAAAACACCTGGTAATATCGAAGCTATTCGTCCAATGAAAGATGGTGTGATTGCTGACTTTTATATTACTGAGAAAATGTTACAACACTTTATCAAGCAAGTGCATAACAATAGTTGGATGCGTCCAAGCCCACGTGTTTTAGTTTGTGTACCTTGTGGTTCTACACAAGTTGAGCGACGCGCTATTCGTGAATCTGCAATGGGTGCTGGTGCGCGTGATGTATTCTTGATTGATGAGCCTATGGCTGCAGCTATCGGAGCTGGTATGCCGGTTTCTGAAGCAAAAGGTTCAATGGTTGTTGATATCGGTGGTGGTACCACTGAAGTGGCTGTTATTTCATTAAACGGTATTGTTTATTCTGCATCTGTACGTATTGGTGGCGATAAGTTTGATGAAGCTATCATCAACTATGTACGCCGTAATTACGGCTGTACTATCGGAGAAATCACTGCTGAACGTATTAAACATAGCATTGCTATCGCTTACCCAATCGATGAAATTAAAGAGATTGAAGTGCGTGGTGTTAATGTTGCCGAAGGTGTTCCTCGTAGCTTTACATTAAACAGTAATGAGATTTTAGAAGCATTGCAAGAGCCATTGAGCGGCATTGTTTCAGCGGTTATGTTAGCGCTAGAAAAAACACCACCTGAGCTTGCAGCAGATATTGCAGAGCAAGGTATGGTACTAACTGGCGGTGGCGCATTATTATGTGAGCTTGACCGTTTGTTATCTGAAGAATCTGGTATTCCTGTTATTGTTGCCGATGATCCTCTCACTTGTGTTGCTCGTGGCGGCGGTATGGCGTTAGAGATGATCGATACACATGGTGGTGATGTCTTTAACGGAGATTGATATCAATTAGCGCGGTTTAATCACTGTGCTAACATTCAATAAAAACATCCATGAAACCAATTTTTACCCGCGGTCCCTCTTTTACATTAAGGCTATCCATTGTGATAGCCTGTTGTGTTGGTTTACTGATAGCCGACAATAAATATAATCTCTTTTCTCCCGCACGTGTTTATTTAAACTCTATTGTTGCCCCTATTCAATATATTGCTGATGCGCCACAAAAGCTGTTTGGTTCATTCTCTGAAAACTTGATGACCAGACAAGCGCTAGTTGACCGTAATCAGCAGCTTGAAAAAGATAATCTACATTTAAAAGCAGATCGTCTTTTATTAGGACAATTGCAAAATGAAAATAAGCAACTTCGTGAATTATTAAACTCGGAAAAAAAATTCAAATATAAACGTATGATCACTGAAGTAATGAGCTTACGTTCAGATCCCTTTACACATCAATTATTGATTGATAAAGGCGCGTTAAATGGTGTTTATTTAGGGCAACCTGTGATCAATGAACAAGGTGTGGTTGGACAAGTTTCGCAGGTTGGTAGTACTACTAGCCGTGTTGTATTAATTGTTGATGCTACCCATGGTATTCCGGTGCGTGTTCAACGTAACGATGTGATTGCCATTGTTCACGGTAGTGGCGCTTGGGATCAATTAAAAGTGCCTTTTGTGCAAAGTAATGCAGATATAAAAGAAGGCGATTTATTAGTGACCTCTGGTTTAGGCGGTCGTTTTCCTGCCGGTTACCCGGTTGCTAAAATCAGTCGTTTTGAGTACCAAGAAGGTGAGTTGTATGCAACGGTGACGGCTACACCTGTCGCTGATCTAGATAGAAGCCGTTATTTACTCTTATTATGGAATGATGATCCGTTAGCTGATGCTGATTTAACGTTAGATTCACCGGAATTATTCGATGTCCCTGTTCAATAGTTATAAAATAATTTATCTGTCTTTTTTATTCTGTCTTGTGGCTGCCATTTTTCCATTACCGATCATGTTTAATGCTTTTAGGCCCGATTGGATGGTATTAGTACTTTCTTATTGGGTGATGGCGTTACCGCATCGAGTTAATATCGGACATGCGTTTATATTGGGGTTGTTATTAGATTTATTATTAGGCTCTATTTTAGGAATGCACGGATTATTATTTGCGTTGTTAGCGTATTTTACGAGTATTAATTTCCAACGTTTTCGCAATTTCACGTTAGTACAAACGACGTTATTATTAGGGTTATTTATTTTTTTAGCGAAAGTAGGCTTATATTGGATAGCATCAAGCATGCAAGAAATTACCTTACATCGACCTTACTTTTGGTCTATTTTTACTTCTATGCTTATTTGGCCTTGGTTCTTTCTGTTTATGCGTTTTATACGTCTTCGTTATAGGGTTAGTTAATGTCTATTCAATTATTTTTGGCTTCAAATTCACCACGCAGAGGTGAGTTGTTATCGCAAATTAATGTTCAATATGAACGTATTAGTGCGTCTATTGACGAAACAAAAATAAACACAGAAAGCAGTGAAGAGTATGTGCAGCGTTTAGCCTTAGAAAAAGCATTGGCTGGGTTAGTTAAAAATAACCAACAAGGTTTAGTCTTAGGCGCTGATACAATTGTTGTATGTGGTGATGTAGTGATGGAAAAGCCATTAGATAAACAACACGCACAACAAATGATGGCGTTGTTATCAGGTAACACACATCAAGTATTGACGGCTGTCGCATTAGTCACTGAACAAAAACAAGTTGTAAAGTTGGTCATTACTGAGGTCACGTTCAAAAACTTAACAGAACAAGAAATTTCGGACTATTGGGAAACAGGAGAACCACAAGATAAAGCGGGTGGTTACGGTATCCAAGGGATTGCAGGTCAATTTGTAACCCATATTTCAGGTAGTTATAGTGCAGTAGTAGGGCTTCCTCTCTATGAAACAGCGCAACTTATTAAACGCTTTAAAGAGGCCTAACATGTCCGTTGAATTATTAATGAATATCACTCCTACTGAGACTCGTGTGGCTTTAATCGAGGGTGGTGTTTTACAAGAGTTGCATATTGAACGTCAAGTGAGCAAAGGCATTGCTGGCAATATTTATAAAGGTAAAGTGACCCGTGTTTTACCGGGGATGCAAGCGGCTTTTATTGATATTGGTTTAGAAAAAGCAGCGTTTTTACATGCTTCAGATATCGATTTACATGCAGAATGTTTTACTGGACCTGATAAAGATAAATTTAAAGTTGCGGATATTTCAACCTTAGTAAGACCTGGCCAAAATATCATAGTGCAAGTGGTCAAAGATCCATTAGGCACTAAGGGCGCACGTTTAACGACGGATATTACGTTACCTTCTCGTTATCTTGTTTTTATGCCTGATACTAAACATGTTGGTGTGTCACAACGTATTGAAAGCGCTGAAGAAAGAGAACGTTTAAAAAGTATCACTGAATCTTGTGTTGATGAATTGGGTGGCTTTATTATTCGAACTGCTGCAGAAGGTGCTCCTGAAGTCGAATTAAGAAATGATGCGGCTTTTTTACAGCGCGTTTGGCGTAAAGTGATCACTCGCAAACAACGTACTCAATCAAAAAATAAAATGTTATATCAAGATCTTAGTTTAGCATTTCGTATTCTACGTGACTTTGTCGGTACAGAGATTGATCGTGTTCGTATTGATTCAAAACTTAGTTTTAAAGAACTGTCCAATTTCAGTACTGAGTTTATTCCTGAATTGGAAGGCAAGGTTGAATATTACGATGGTGAAAGCCCTATCTTTGATTTGTTTGATGTTGAAAATGAAGTGCAACGTGCTTTAAATCGTAAGGTCGAGCTGAAATCGGGTGGTTATTTAATTATTGACCAAACGGAAGCTATGACCACTGTTGATATTAATACGGGCGCTTTTGTTGGACATCGTAACCTTGAAGAGACTATTTTTAATACTAACGTTGAAGCAACATTAGCGATTGCTCGTCAATTACGTTTACGTAATTTAGGTGGCATTATTATCCTTGATTTTATTGATATGAAATCAGTAGATCATCGACGTCGCGTATTTAATAGTTTGGAACAGGCATTAGCTAAAGATCGTGTTAAAACACATATTAATGATTTTTCACCGCTTGGTTTAATCGAAATGACGCGCAAGCGTACTCATGAAAGTCTTGAACACATTTTTTGTGGTGAGTGTACAACGTGTAATGGCCGCGGTTACGTTAAAACGGTTGAAACAGTGTGTTATGAAGTCTTACGTGAAATTTTACGTGTAGACCGCGCTTACTCTGCAGAACGTTTTGCTGTTTATGCCTCTGTATCGGTTGCTGAAGCCCTCAAAGGGGATGAGTCATATAACCTAGGTGAATTGATTGTATTTATGCAAAAGCGTGTGGAAATTCATCCTGAACCTTTATATGGGCCTGAACAGTTTGATGTGGTTATGATGTAGTTATAATGTGGCTTCCCGTCACTATGGTCTAAAAAAGATGAAGTTAGTAAGTTGATTGTATTTATATAAAAGCGTATTAATAGTTTTTAGGTGATTGAAAATTGATGCAATAGCATTGTGATATTATGAAAGGGTGGTAAATGGGTTTTCATTTTTGAAATATTTTACTTTTGGGTGTTTAAAGTGTTTATTAATGTTAGCAGTCATTACATTGATTCTTATTGCAGTATTATTGACGGCTGCCCGTTTTGCAATAAATAGTGTTGATGATTATAAAGAACAACTCGTAGAGTGGGTTGCTGCTGAACATGATATTAATGTAAATGCAGATAAAGTCACTGCTGGAGTTGATTTCTCTGGCTTAGTGCTGACGCTAAAAAATGTAACTTTTACTGAAACCGAAGCCTTACCTTTTGAATTAAAAGTAGATAATCTTTTTTTACATTTTGATTTTTTAGAGAGCCTTCGACAACAACACATTACGTTTAATGATATATCATTAAAAGGAGCTGATTTACTTTTAAAGTCACCTATTGATACAGAGGAAATTGAACAGTTAGAATTATCTGAAACAGACGAACCTCAATCTCAAAGTACGCTAGATGCGCTTAAAAATATATTTCTTCTTCGTTTAAGCTCCTTTTCCATTACTGAAAGCCGCATTAACTTTACCGACCATCTTTACAATAAAAAAACAGTTTTAATACAAGATTTAAGTTGGATTAACGATGGTGAACATCATCAAGGCGTCGGTAAAGCCTCACTCCCTAATACATTGGACGATAATAGTTTAGAATTTATCATTGATATAAAAGGCGATGCTGAAGGATCAAACGAACAATTAATTGGTAGTCTTTATGCTCATGCTGAAAATTTAAATGTAGCTGAGTATATTAGGCCACAAATCAATCCATTAGCAGAATTAAAAACCGCGACTATGTCATTCAAGTTATGGGGTGAGTTTGATTTTAATGGCCCTAAAAATATGCAATTAGAATGGGGAAATTCTGAGATAGCTTGGTCAATGTTGGATCAATTGCATGATTGGCAAATAAACCATGGTTCGTTACAGTTTACCTATCAAAACGATTATTGTTTGTTTGATAGTTATGACTTAAATATCACTCATAATTATATTCCTTTTAGTGATGTGAAAGTCTCTGCTGAGGGAACATTAGGCCAATTTGGTGGATTTGATTTAAACGGTATTGATGTCAGTTCTATTATGCCATTTGGGCTTTTATTTTCGTCTCTTTCTGAAGCTGATATTAACTATATTTCAGCGTTAGAGATTGGCGGGAAATTGAATAAAATAGGTTTGAAGGTCGAAAAACCAGGTGAACTGACCGTTAATGCTAATATCGATGCTTTTAATAACCAAGCTGTTGGCGTTATTCCTGGTGTTAGTGATGCCAATATATCGGTAACATCGAATCAACAGTCAGGGCATGCGACTATAAAATTAGGGCAGCAGGAAATCCATTTTGACGGGCAATTTAATCGCCCTATGCCTTTACAACAGGGTGATTTTGAATTCAATTGGACGAATAATGAAGAGGGGTTCGAACTTGTTAGTAAAAAAAGCTTACTAGTTACTGATGAGCTTAATAGTCTCTCTCAGTTTTCATTGTTTTTTCCTAGTGAAAGCGCCACCGATACTAGCCCTATCCTCAATCTTTATGCTTATGCTTCTCTCAATGATGCCAGTAAAGCACAACATTACTTTCCTGTTCATGCGATGGGCGAGGATGTTTTTGACTATTTACAACCAACACTTAAAAAAGGCACGGTAACGGGCGCTAAGGTTTTATGGAGTGGACGTCTCTCTGACTATCCATTTACACAAAATCAAGGTGTATTCCAAGCATATGTGCCAGTAAAAGATGCTGAGTATGATTTTTACCAAGGTTGGCAAGGGTTAAGCGATTTAGATCTTAATTTATTATTTGAAAATGATTCATTAATCATGAAAAGTAATAAAGCTAAGTTAGGTGATATTAAAGTAGATAAGTTGGTTGCAGATGTTGACCATTTGAGTTCTGAAGGTATTTTAACGGTTAATGTCGATCTTGAAGAGAAGTCTAAGTCGATTGTTAAATATCTTATCGCATCGCCATTAAAAGACAGTGTGGGTAAGGCTGTACAATCAATTCATATTAATGACCGTCTACAAGGCAATTTGACGCTGACTATCCCATTAGCTGAAGATAATGATGATACTCAAGTATCGGGAGAATTTAACCTTAATAAGAACAATGTTGACCTTGAGCTTGGTAGTGACTATATACTGCCATTAAAGAATGTGAAAGGTACCTTTAGTTTTATTAATGGTGACTTAGAAGCTGATGATTTAACGGCTACATTATTTGGGCAACCTGTTAATTTTTCTTTCTTTAGTAAAGAGTTTTCCGATAAATATGAACTCAAAGCCAGTCTTTCTGGTGAGTGGGATGTCGCTAAATTGAGCGATCATCAACAATCATTATTACCTTTACAACTAAGCGGTAATTTGGATTGGCAAGGGCAAATGAGCTTCACACAAAGTTTAAATCAAGATTATAAGTTTGGTGTGCATTTAACCTCTCAATTACAGGGGATGAAGATTGGACTCCCTGCTCCATATAATAAAAATGCATTACAAACTTGGCCAACAACAATCAATATTAATGGCAACCAAAATAGTATGCGTTGGGATGCATTGATTACTGGTAAGTTAACATCAGCTGGCGAATTAGCATATCCAAAACAACAAACATCTATTAAGTATCTTTATCTGGGATTAGGCAAAGACACTGGTACCAATATTGATAAGACAAAACAAGTCGTACGTGTTAATCAAGATAAAGTTAACTTAACGCCTTGGGTGGAAATTTTAAATGAGCACTTTGTCGAGCAAGCTGCAGTAGCAATTAACACAGCAACAAAAACCACGGAAAGTTTAGCGGCAGTTGATACTAATACTTTGATAGACCTAGACGCATTTTATCTTAATATCAAACATGCAGAGTTATTCGAACAACCTTTGATTAACTTGAGCTCTGAGATAATACAAACAGATGAAAAACTGACTGTTAATATTAAAGGTGATGATTTATTGGCGAATATTGAATATCGACAAGGTATTCCTGACCGCTATGACATCAGTATTAAACAAATGAATTTTCAGTTATTAGATATGGATGCACTACAAGCAGTCTTCTTTAACGAAGAAAATGATACGTTAACGGAATACAGTGATAATTTACGTGAAGACTACCCTGAAGTGTTTTTAGAATGTTTATCCTGTATTTATAAAAAAATGGATCTTTCACCTTTAAAAGCGCATGTGTTTCCTAGCCAATCTCGCTTTAGTATTGATTATTTGCAATTAGGTGAAGAAGACCAGGCTACAAATATTTCAGGTGTTTGGGATCAGCGCCGTACTAATATTATTGTAGATAGTCGTGCGAGTAGTGAAACCAGCATTGTTCATCGTCTAGGTTATGATAGCCCAATGAATTTTCAAGACGCTCAGTTAAATGGTGCATTTAATTGGATTGGTGCACCATGGCAGTTTAATTTTGATTCTTTAAATGGCGATTTCTCCTTAGACGTTGAAAATGGTCAAATCACCGAAGTTGATGACAAAGGCGCACGTTTATTAGGCTTTTTGAGTCTTGATGGAATTCGACGTAGTTTGAACTTAGAGTTTGATGATGTTTTCTCTAAGGGGCTAGGTTTTGAGGAAATGTCGCTTTCTGCAAATATCACCAATGGTATTCTAAAGAATGATGATTATTATCTGTATGGCTCAGCAGGAAAAATTTCCGGCGATGGACTGGTTGATTTACCAAATCTTAATGTGAATTACCGTTTTAGTTATAGCCCTGCGGTAACCTCTAGTTTGCCCGTGTTAGCGGCTTTTGCGATTAACCCATTAACCGGTGCTGCGGTATTAATGTTAACTAAAATACTAGAGCCTGTAGTGGACACCATTATACGAGTAGACTTCTCGGTAAAAGGTGCGTTGAACGATCCTGAAATTAAAATTGAAGATAGGTTAAAAGGCAAAGTAAAACTGCAAAATAGTGAAGTGCTAGAAGAAATTGAAGACCAACAATTAGACAGTAATCCATTACAAGATATTTTGCTGAACGAAGAATCAATGGATGAGGAGCTGGAAGATGAGTTCTAAAATACATGACACACAAATAAAAAAAACTGATATTAAAGAATCGGGAATATGTAAATTAACCGCCATTCAAATTATTAGTAATGACAATGTTGACGATAATTTTTCACAAATAGAAACGCAACTTAATGCTTTACCGGCAAGTACAGATGCAACAAAACACATTGTGTTATTACCTGAAAATGCACTTTGCTTTGCGAATAGAGAGCATTACTTAAGCGTTGCTGAGCGCTTAGGTGATGGACCGAATCAAACACGGTTAAGCAAACTTGCTAAACAACATCATTGTATTTTAATCTGTGGTAGCTTCCCTATTCAAAGTGAGCAAGCAGATAAAATATACACGACTAGCTTGGTTTATTCAGAGAGTGGTAAGCTGCTTGAGTCGTATCATAAAATTCATTTGTTTGATGCTGATGTTGCCGATACACAAGGTGCATACAAAGAGTCAGATACCTTCATTTCAGGACAAGAAATAAAACTCGTTGATTGTGGCTTTGCTAAAATTGGTTTAGCTATTTGTTATGATTTACGCTTTCCTGGTTTATTTCAACAACTCGCTGAATGTGGTGCTGATATTATATTATTACCGGCTGCTTTTACTAAAGTGACGGGGCAAGCACACTGGCAAGCTTTGTTACAAGCGCGCGCTATTGAAAATCAGTGTTATTTTATTGCAGCAAATCAAGGTGGTGAACATTTTGTTGGTCACGACACTTTTAGCGTGCGTGAAACCTACGGGCATTCGATGGTTATTAATGCGTGGGGAGAAGTGCTGAGTCAATTAACAACGGGAAATGGCTTTGCACAAGCAGACTTCGATAAAGAGGCTTTAAATAAAATCAGAAAAAAAATGCCAGTAAAACAACATAATCAATTTAATAGCACTCAAAAATTTAAATAAAATAAGGATCTTTAATGTCTTTTCAACAAGTTGTAGACAATTTTTTAGCCCCTGCAGATATGCAAATCAGTGATTTAGAATCACAGCTTAGCCAAATTTCTGGGGCTCACATTGACTACGCAGATTTTTATTTTCAAGCGAGTCGCCATGAATCTTGGTTATTAGAAGATGGTATCGTGAAGGAAGGTAGTTATAACATAGAAAAAGGCATCGGTATTCGAGCGGTTTCTGGCGAAAAAACCGGCTTTGCTTATTCAGACCATATCTCTAAAAAAGCGATATCAGAAGCAGCAAATGCGGCTAAAAGTATTGCTAACTCTGGCCAAGAGAAAACCATTAAATTGGTTATGCCAACACCACAACCTATTTACTATGGCTGCTCTGATCCTTTAGAAAGTATGAGCCGTGATAAAAAAATTGAATTATTAAAGCAAGTTGATACTTTTGTTCGTGCTTTAGAGCCATCAGTAAGTGAAGTGACTGTGTCATTAAATGCGGTTTATGAAGAAATCCTAGTGGCGGCAACTGACGGAACATTAGCATCAGATATTCGCCCTCTAATCCGTTTCGGTTGTTCTGTCTTAGTTGAAAAAAATGGTAAGCGTGAACGCGGTAGTTCAGGTGGTGGTGGTCGTTTTGATTTAGATTATTTTACTGATACACAGGAAGGTGAATTAAAAGCTTTCTCCTATGCTCGCCAAGCCGTACGCCAAGCATTAGTTAATATTGATGCTATTGCTGCTCCAGCTGGCGCGATGCCAGTTATTGTCGGTGCTGGTTGGCCGGGTGTGTTATTGCATGAAGCAGTAGGACATGGTTTAGAAGGTGACTTTAACCGTAAAGGCTCTTCAGCATTTTCTGGAAAAATAGGACAACAAGTGGCTTCTAAGCATTGTACTATTATCGATGATGGTAGTATTGCCGATCGTCGTGGTTCAGTGAATATCGATGATGAAGGAACGAAAGGACAACGTAACGTTTTAATTGAAAATGGTATTTTGAAAGGTTACATGCAAGACAAACTCAATGCACGATTGATGGGCGTTGATCCAACAGGTAATGGCCGCCGTGAGTCTTATGCTGATTTACCAATGCCACGTATGACGAATACTTTTATGTTGAATGGTGAGTATGAGCATGAAGAGTTAATCGAAAGTGTTAAAAAGGGCATTTACGCGCCTAACTTTGGTGGTGGGCAAGTGGATATTACGTCAGGTAAATTCGTATTCTCGGCATCAGAAGCTTATTTAATTGAAGATGGTAAAATTACCGCTCCCATTAAAGGTGCAACTTTAATTGGTAACGGGTTTGATGCAATGCAACAAATCTCTATGGTCGCGAATAACATGTGCTTAGATGCGGGTGTTGGTGTTTGTGGTAAAGAAGGGCAAAGTCTACCTGTTGGTGTTGGGCAGCCTTCGTTGAAAATTGATCAGTTAACAGTTGGCGGCACTAACTAAACTTACTTTTTTATTGTTTTATGTTTATTGTTTTATGTTTTTTACTTTCTATTACGATAGGTTTCATTTATAGAACTTTTTATTTATATCGTTTTTTATAAGTAAGAAGTTGTATTAATATCAATACAAAAAAGCCAGATTAGTTAAACTAATCTGGCTTTTTTGTTTGTCGTGTAGCTTATTTACTAGAGACTTATAAACAATTCGTTTTTAAGTAAACAAATAATTCTTTTGCTGTTTTAGCTGGTTTCTCTAATTTCTTTTCTTTATTTGCTTGGCGTATTAATTGGCGAAGCTTTTGGCGCTCTAGTTGAGGATACATGTCTAACGTATCATTTACTTTAGGGTCACCTAGTTCAATGAGTTGTTCAGTTAATAACTCCAAATGCGCTATCGCATGAGTACGTTTACGATTGTTGTCATTTAAAATATCAAGCTTAGCAGTGATTTTTTCCATGTCTTCAGTACGTAATACTTTACCAATATATTGATATTGTCTACGTAACGCTTCATGTTTAGTGGCAATTTTATGTGCAACCTTGATGCCTTCCATCAATGTATCACTGGCAGGAATTTGGGCTAATTGCTTCGCATTTAAGGCGACTAACTGGCGGCCAATCTCTTTTAAAGCTTCAGCTTCACGTTTGATTTGCGACTTACTAATCTCTTCTTCTTCAGAGATTTCTTCAACTTTTTTATTCATGGCTTATGGTCTATCACGTTAGGGATTAAATAATTATGCGCATCATACCATCATCGCAAGATGCTTACCTTAATCCATGTTATTATTTGTTATCTTAAATTTATTTTACATTGTGGTGATTAAACATGATTGAACAGAAACAGATGCTAGAAAATGCCGTGAATACGGCGCTTAATATTGCTAATGATTTAGGGGTTACCCAAGCTGAAGTTGCATTAGGTAAAAGTGCTGGTATTTCTGTCAATACCCGTTTAGGTGAAGTAGAGAATATAGAGTTCAATCATGATGGTGCAATGGGCATCAGCGTTTATGTTGATCATCGTAAAGGCAGTGCATCTACAGCTGATTTAAGTGAAGAAGCGATTGCCGCTAGTGTTAAAGCTGCAGTAGACATTGCTAAATATACTAGCCAAGACCCTTATGCGGGATTATTGGATAAACGTTACTTAGAAGAAAATCCAATTGATTTAGATTTGTACCATGCAAGTAACAAAAGTACTGAGGATTTATTAGCGTTAGCAAAACAATGTGAAGATATTGCATTGAGTTTAGATAAGCGAATTGTTAATTCTGATGGTGCGGGCGTTAATAGTCACACAAGTTTACAAGTGTATGGCAACAGTAATGGCTTTTTAGAAAGTTACGGTAGCAGCCGTCACAGCTTGAGTTGTGTATTGATCGCACAAGAAAATGATGAAATGCAACGTGATTACAGCTATACCAGTGCGCGTGATATGAATGAATTACTATCGCCTCAATGGGTAGCTGAACAAGCGGTGAAACGCACTGTAGAGCGTTTAGGTGCACGTAAAATAACCACCCAAGAAAGCCCTGTTCTTTTCTCTCCAGAAATGGCGAGTGGCTTATTTGGACATTTAGTCAGTGCTATCAGTGGTGCAAGCTTATATAAAAAGTCTTCTTTCTTACTAGATTCTATCGATACACAAATCTTTCCTGATTGGATGTCAATATCAGAAGATCCACATATTATCAAAGGTATTGCGAGTTCTCCTTTTGATAGTGAGGGAGGGCGTACTGTTAAACGTAATATTATTGATAATGGCTTCTTACAGACTTATCTACTGACCGGTTATGCGGCACGTAAAATGGGGTTAGAAAGTACAGGTCATGCTGGTGGGATTCACAATTGGTTTGCGAAAGACGGTGGTTTAGATTTAGCTGGTTTATTAAAAGAGATGGGAACAGGATTATTTGTGACTGAATTAATGGGACAGGGCGTTAATATGGTGACGGGTGATTATTCTCGAGGCGCTGCTGGCTTCTGGATTGAGAATGGTGTTATTGCTTATCCTGTTCACGAAATAACGATTGCTGGTAATTTAAAAGAAATGTTCATGGATATCAGCGCGATTGGTTGTGATACTGACCCAAGAAGTAGTTTGAAAACGGGTTCTATTTTAATTAAAAAAATGAAAATAGCAGGTGCGTAATATTTTTTATTAAAGCATTACTTAATAAAAAAGCCGCTACTTTAATTTAGTTAAAGTAGCGGCTTTTTTAATTACATTTTTATAAGTAAAGCTTAGTAAATAAACTAAGCAGATAAACGCTATTGAGCTTTATGAATGATATAAGCTTTAGGGTAATCTAACTGTACCGATTTTAGTAATGCTTCTGTTTTAGATTCACTCGAGAAAGGCCCAACACGTAAATAATAGAGGTTATTTTTTTGCTCAATAAAGCTATTTACTTTATATTGTTTGGTTAATTTTTCTGATAGTAACCCCGCTTTTTCTGCGCTTGATGTCACTAAGTATTGAATACTAAAAGTACCGTTAAGGTTTTCTTGCTCATTTAATATCGTGACACTTTCATCTTCAGGGAAATGTAATAGTTTAATTTCAACTTGGCCTGTGCCTGCTTTAATAATATCAAGCTTGCTCGCTGCAGCATAAGAAAGATCAATGATGCGACCTTCATGAAACGGTCCCCGATCATTTACTCTTACAATAATTTTCTTTTTATTGGCTAAGTTTGTGACTTCTACATAACTTGGTAAGGGTAAGTTTTTGTGGGCTGCACTCATCGAAAACATATTATAACGTTCACCATTAGAGGTTAAATGGCCATGGAATTTATTACCATACCAAGAAGCACCACCTTTTTCGGTTAGCTTTGTAATATCTCTCCATACTTTGTAATCGACACCGCGCACGGTGTAATCTTTATTGCCACCACGAGAATAAGGTTCATAACGAGGCGTTACATTTTCAATATGTTCTAATGATGGAATCTCTGTTGGTGCATGATCTTGGCTGTATTTATAGCGCCCATAATTATCTGTATAAACAGGTTCTTCTGTCTTCTTACCAACGTTATCATGACCGTTATTGTTGCTACTACAAGCCGTTAAAAAAATGCTTATGAAGCAGAGTTGGAGTATATTTTTAAGCATAATTTTACCGTTTTATATTAAATCGTTTATGAGTATGGATAGACATTAAAATACCAAATCCTGCAAGTAAAGTGACAATAGAGGTACCACCAAAACTAACAATAGGCAGCGGTACTCCTACCACGGGTAATAAACCACTTACCATACCAATGTTTACAAAAACATAAACAAAGAAAGTAAGAATAATACTACCCGCAATCAATTTAGTGAAAGCATCCTGTGCTTGGTTAGCAATCCACAATCCACGACCAATAATTAAAAGATAAATACTTAACAATAATAAGACGCCAATAAACCCAAATTCTTCGGAGAATACGGAGAATATAAAGTCGGTGTGACGCTCAGGTAAAAACTCAAGCTGAGATTGCGTTCCCTGCATCCAACCTTTGCCCCATAAACCGCCGGAACCAATGGCTATTTTAGATTGAATAATATGATAACCCGCGCCTAAAGGATCTGCCTCAGGATTAAGCAGTGTTAGAACTCGACCTCGCTGATAATCAAGCATCAGGAAATACCATAAAATAGGGGCAAAAGCTAACACAGCCGCTAGAGCAAGACCTATATATAACCAAGAAATACCCGATAAAAACAGTACAAATATACCTGAAGAGGCCACTAAAATAGAGGTGCCTAAATCAGGTTGTTTAGCGATTAATAAAGTTGGGATAACTACTAGTAATAAGGCGATAAAAGCTTGTTTAAAACGTGTAGGTAAGGTGAACTGACTTACATAATAAGCCACCATTAATGGCATAATTAACTTCATGATTTCAGAGGGTTGAAATTTTGTAAACCCTAAATCTAACCAACGTTGAGCACCTTTGCCGGTGTGCCCCATCACTAATACGGCAATCAATAATAATACGCAAATTAAGAAGATAGCAGGGGTCCAACGTTGATACCATTCTGGTGGTATTTGAGCGATAAAAATCATTGCCGTCAATGCGATTGCTAAACGTGTTACCTGACGATATAGCATTTCATACCCACCAACGGAATACAAAATGGTCAAGCTAATGCTCATTAATGCAAGCAACCCCAATAATAAGTAAGGGTCAATATGCAACCGATAGAAAATGCTTTTTTGAGCTTGTGTACTGACCATAATTATAAACCCGGTTCCGGTGTTGAAGCTGCTAAGGTTTTCTCTTTAAAGTACTCATCAAATAATTCACGAGCGATTGGCGCGGCATTACTACTACCACCACCTGCATTCTCTAATACAACAGTCACTACAATCTCAGGAGACTCGAAAGGTGCAAACGCAACAAACATAGCATTATCTCGATGACGCTCGCTTATTTTATCTGCATCGTATACTTCATCTTCTTTAATATTAATAACCTGTGCAGTTCCTGATTTACCTGCGACGGTATACGGAGCATCACCAAAAGTACGGTAAGCTGTCCCTCTTCTTTTACTAGTTACGCCTTGCATTGCTTCTAATGCGACATCCCAATAGCGTTGACTATGTAATTTAACCGCTTGTTTTACTTCATACTCAGGTGTAATAGTCTCTTCCGCAGAGATAATAGAATTTAATATATGTGGTTTAATATTTTGACCACGTTTCGATAACATAGCCGTTGCCTTAGTTAATTGGATAGGAGTCACTGTCCAATAACCTTGCCCGATACCAATTGAAATCGTATCACCATCGTACCAAGGTTGATTGAACCGCGTACGCTTCCAATCTCGTGATGGCATAATTGCTTTTGTTTCTTCTGCGATATCTAAACCACTGTATTCACCAAAACCAAACAGGCGCATGAACGGTTCGATACGATCAATACCTAATTTATATGAAGTATCATAGAAAAAAGTATCGCAGCTTTGCTCTATTGCATGGAATACATCCACTAAACCATGTCCCCAGCGTTTCCAGTCACGGAAACGACGTTTGGAGTTCGGTACAACCCACCAACCTGGATCGAATATTTTTGTTTCTTCTGTAATGACTTTTTCATCTAATGCTAATAAAGCCATTTGTGGTTTAATGGTTGAAGCGGGTGGATAACGACCTTGTGTAGCACGATTAATCAGCGGTCGATCTTTTGACTCTAATAGTTCTTGGTATTTTTTCTGGCTGATCCCAGTTACAAATAAATTAGGATCGTAACTTGGCGCTGACACAAGACTTAATACCGCGCCATTTCTAGCATCCATTAAAATAATGCTACCACGGTTATCGCCTAACAGTTCTTGTGCTTTCAATTGTAAGTTAATATCAATATTAAGTTTGATATCTTTACCTGGCACAGGGGAAGTGAAGCTTAGTGTTCTGATTACCTTACCCCAGCTATCAACCTCTACTTGGCGTTGACCTGGTTGACCATGTAAAATATCTTCGTAATATCTTTCAATACCTAATTTACCAATATAGTGCGTGCCTTGATAGCGAACACGTTCACCGCGTTCTTCGATTTTTTCTAGATCGCGGCTATTAATTTTGGCGATATAACCTAAAACATGTGTAAATGCATTACCGAATGGGTAATAACGCTTGAGGTTAGCTTGAATTGAGAAACCTCTGTATAAATGCTGATTAACGGTGAATTTTGCGACTTCTTCAGGTGTTAGTTGATCACGGATCGTAATTGCTTTAAAAGAACGAGAATAGCGACTTTTACTTTTGAAATCGCTTAACTCATCTTCGGTCAGTGAAAGTAGAGAAGCTAAACGTTCAATATCATCTTGTAAGTGTTTTGTTTTATTGGGGATAACTTGCAAACTGTATACAGGTCTGTTTTCAGCGAGGATCACACCATTACGATCGTAGATTAAACCGCGATTCGGAGGGACGGTTTGCACACTGATCCGATTCGCATTGGATCTTGTTTTATAGGTATTGAAAGAGTTAATTTGTAGGTAATACAAATTAGTGATTAAAATACCTACTGTAAATAAGATCCCTAAAAAAACAACAATCGTTCTGCGCATAAATAAAGCAGACTCTGCGCTGTGATTACGAATGCTATTACGTTTTATCTTCACCTTTATTCTCTGTGGTAGGGGTGATTAATAGTGAGTGTAAAGGCGCGATATAAGCTTTCTGCAACGATGATACGAACCAGAGGGTGCGGTAACGTTAATGCAGAAAGTGACCATCGTTGTTCAGACTGTTCAATACATTCTGGTGCTAGACCTTCAGGGCCGCCGATCAATAGGCTAATATTCCGCCCATCATGCTGCCACTTTGTCATTTCATTGGCTAATTGTTCAGTTGTCCACGATTTACCTGTCACTTCTAGCGTGACAATTTTGTTACCTTTTGGAATCGCTTCTAAGGTTAACTCACCTTCTTTTTTTAAAATACGCTTAATGTCTGCGTTTTTTCCACGTTTACCTGCGTTAATTTCTAACAACTCAAGTTGCATTTCTTTTGGGAAACGCCGTGCATATTCTAGGTAACCTTTTTCAACCCAGTCTGGCATTTTAGTGCCCACTGCAATTAGCTGAATTTTCATTATGCAGTTTCAGTCCATAATTTTTCTAGTTGGTAAAATTGACGCGTTTCGTCTTGCATAACATGCGCGACCACTGTACCCATATCAATTAATACCCACTCGCTACCTTCAAGGCCTTCAACGCCTAGCGGCACTTCACCTGCATTTTTTGCTGCTAGCGCAGTTTGTTCAGCGATTGAACGAACGTGGCGTTTTGAAGTACCTGTACAGATGATTAAAGTGTCAGTCACATCTGATATTCCAGCAACATCAATCGTAACGATTTCTTTTGCTTTCATGTCTTCAAGTTGATTAATGATAAATGCTTTTAATTGTTCGTCTTGCAAGGGAATTTCCTTCCGAGTTTATTGATTAAATTGTTTTAAGCGGCGGAGTATATCACGCAACTTATTAATTGGACGCATTTTGAGATTAATTTCACTTTTTTATTAACTGATAAACCATATAAATAAAATGGCTACCAGATAAAAATGTGATTTAGATCTCTATTTAAAAAGATCCATCACTTGCAAAAATATTGAACTTTATTAGACTGGGTGGTCAAAAGTGGGGAAAAGTGTCAAATTGTGGATCTTTTTCTTAGAAAGTGGATCATTCACCCACAAAAAATGGAATTGAATAATCATGTTGCGTGGCGCAAATGCAATAAATCTGGACACAAAAGGACGTATTGCGATACCAACTCGGTATCGTGATTGGCTGACTGACAATTGTCAGGGGCAGTTCGTGTGCACGATCGATTTTCAATCTCAGAATTGTTTATTACTTTATCCATTACATGAATGGCTATTGATAGAAAATAAATTACGTGGTTTATCCAGTACCAATCCACAGGAAAGACGTATACAGCGACTCATTCTAGGTCATGCCAGCGAGTGTGAATTAGACAAAAACGGACGTACGTTGATCGCGCCAACACTACGTCAACATGCAAAATTAGATAAAAAAATTATGTTAGTAGGTCAATTGAATAAATTTGAAATTTGGGATGAAGAAGTGTGGCATCAACAGGTACAGCAAGATCTGGAAAGCGATATGTCGTTAGGCATGGAATTAAGTGATTCTCTCAAGGAGTTCTCGTTCTAATGAGTGAGCATGTAACCGTATTATTAGATGAAGCAGTAGATGGCCTAGCTATTAAGCCTGACGGCATTTATGTCGATGGCACTTTTGGTCGTGGTGGACATTCTCGTCATATTTTATCAAAACTTGGTCCAAATGGACGTTTGATCGCTATTGATCGTGATCCTCGTGCAATCGCAACTGCTGAAGCATTAAAACTAGAAGACAGTCGTTTTGAGATCGTTCATGGACCTTTCTCTGGTTTAGCTGAATATATTAAAGATCTTGGATTAGCTGGAAAAATCGATGGTGTTTTATTGGATTTAGGTGTGTCTTCACCACAACTTGACGAAGCTGAACGTGGTTTCAGTTTTATGCGTGATGGCCCATTAGATATGCGCATGGATCCAACGTCTGGAATTAGTGCCGCTGATTGGTTAGCTAAAGCTGATGTAGATGATATTGGTTGGGCGTTAAAAACCTTTGGTGAAGAAAAATTCGCTTATCGCATTGCTCGCGCAATCGTCGCAGATAGAGTGGAAACACCCTTTACACGCACTTTACAGTTAGCACAGTTGATTGAGCGTTTATGTCCTAAACGTGAAAAGAAAAAGCATCCTGCAACACGAAGCTTCCAAGGTATTCGTATTTACATTAATAGTGAATTAGAAGAGATCCACAAAGTATTAGATGGTGCGTTGGATATTTTAGCGATTGGCGGTCAACTTTCTGTGATCAGCTTTCATTCGTTAGAAGATCGTATTGTTAAACGATTTATTCGCAAAGAAGAGAAAGGTCCTGAATATCCACCGGGTTTGCCATTAACCGATGCACAGATGCAAGATGGAAAGAACTTGAAGTCAGCAGGTAAAGCTATTAAACCAAGTGCAAAAGAGGTTGAGGCTAATCCTCGTTCTCGCAGTTCGGTGTTACGCGTAGCAGTAAAAATCAGACAGCCAGAGGTTAAGTAAGTGGTTGATTCTCGAGATAGTTTGCTGTTGCTTATCCTAGCTGATTTACGCCAAAATGCGATTTTGGTGGTATTAGGTATTGTTATACTGATCAGTGCTTTATATAACATTTACATCACTCATGAAACGCGTGAGTTAGTGACTAAAAAAGAATATTTGTCACAGCAAAAAGACAATCTAATGATCGAATGGAGAAACTTGTTGATCGAAGAGCATACGCTTGATGAGCATAGCCGGATTCGTTCAGTTGCAGGTAATCAATTATCAATGTCACAGCCAACTAAGAATAATAGTGTATTAGTGGAAATTCGATGAACAGAAAACGGACTACATCAAGAACCAAGGCGGGTTCACAAACACGTAAGAAGAAAATATATCTGACTTATTCTTCAGGTAGATATATTTTTGTTGCGGTAACGATCACTATGATCGCTATTGCTCTAATTTCACGTCTTGCATTTATCCAAGTCCTTGAGCCTGAATACCTTACAAATGAAGCTGATAAGCGTAGTTTACGTGTCACTAGTTCTGTTGCTCACCGAGGTAATATTGAAGATCGAAATGGTGAAGAGTTAGCTATCAGTGTGCCTGCTTATGCAATTTGGGTCGATCCTAAAGAAGTTAAAAAACATTTTGTATTTACCCGTGAAGAATGGGCAGATAGTGCAGTGGTTAATCCTAAAACAGGATTAGAAAGACATACTAAAAAGTATTTTTATGAGTCTAAAAAGTGGCCTGCATTAGCTGAAGTACTTGATATTAAAATGGAAGATCTTGCCCGAGCAATCCAAAAACCAAACTCTCGGTTTGCTTACTTAAGACGACAAGTAAATGATCCTGTGGTGCAATATGTAAAACAATTAAGGCTATCTGGTATTTCAAGCCAGTTAGAGTCACATCGTTTTTATCCTACTGGAGAGATCAATGCCAATATTTTGGGGTTAACTGATCTTGATTCACAAGGAATTGAAGGAATAGAAAAAAGTTATAATGCTTACTTGGAAGGGCAAACAGGTAAAAAGCGCGTACGTAAAGATCGTTTAGGTAATGTTATCGATAATATCGAAGTACTTAGAGAGAAAAAATTAGCGGGTAATTTACAGTTAACAATAGATCAACGTATTCAAGCAGTGGCTTATAGTGAATTAAAACGTGCTGTTAAAATCAATAATGCGACTTCTGGGTCTATTGTTGTGATTGATATTCACAATGGTGAAATTTATGCGATGGCTAATTACCCGTCGTTTAATCCTAACGATCGTAATCAATATCAAGCGTATAAATTACGTAACCGTGCCATCACGGATACTTTTGAGCCAGGTTCTACAGTTAAACCATTAGTGGTTGCTAGTGCATTAATGAATCATAAAAGTGATTTAGATGAGATCGTCGATACATCACCGGGTTGGATGAATATTGGTGGTCGTCGAGTGCGTGATGGTCATAATTACGGAAAAATGGATTTAGCTAAAATATTAAAGAAATCGAGTAACGTTGGCGTAAGTAAACTGGCATTACGATTAAAACCAGAGCAATTACAACAAACTTTTGCTGATTTTGGTTTTGGTAATGACACTGGTATTGGACTGATTGGTGAAAGTGTGGGTCGTTTACCGATTCGTCATCGCTGGTCTGACTTTGAATTAGCAACGATGTCTTTTGGTTATGGCATTACAGCAACCACATTACAACTTGCTAAAGCTTATGGGATTTTAGGTAGTGGTGGAATGCAATATCCAATTTCTATTATTAAAGGGACACAACAGCCTGGTGAACAAGTTATTCCTAAAAAAATTGCACTTGAAGTTGTTGCAATGATGGAAGGTGTCAGTGAAAAAGGTGGAACAGCTCCAAAAGCAAAAGTCGATGGTTATCGCATTGCTGGTAAAACAGGTACCTCTAGAAAAGCGGAAGCAGGTGGCTATGGAGATGATTATGTGGCGGTTTTTGCTGGTTTAGCACCGGCAACACGTCCACGTTTTGCAATCGCAGTAATGATCAATGAACCACAGGGCGATCGTTATTATGCGGGTGATGTTGCTGCTCCTGTGTTTTCTGAAGTCATGAAGAGCACGCTATTACTAACACATGTTTTACCGGATGGTGGAGATGAAAGCTACACCTACCTGGAGGCTAAGTAATGACCAATAAAGCTGAGCTAACACAACATAGTTGTATGCTTTCTTGGTTATTAACCCCATTTTTTAACAATGCAGATATTAATCCTGTTAACTCTTTAGAAGAAATCACCATTAAAGGCATGACTCTAGATAGCCGCGTTATTAAACAGGGTGGTTTGTTCGTTGCGCTGCAAGGTGCAATAAGTGATGGACGTACCTTTATTGGTAACGCAATCAATGCGGGTGCTTCAGTCGTGCTTTCAGAAACAAAAGATAAAATAGTACATGGCAATATACGCTTTGAACAAGATATCCCAGTTATTGACGTTTTTGAGTTAAATAAGCACCTAAGTGCAATCGCAATGCGATTTTACTTTCCTAGCTCGAACCTTCATGCAGTCACGGCCATTACTGGCACTAATGGTAAGACAACTATTGCAAGTTTATTAGCCAATAGTTACATGCTGTTAGGTCAGCAAAGTGCGCAGATGGGTACCATAGGAAATGGCTTATATGGTCAGCTTGAAACAAGTTTAAATACGACGTTAGACGCTATCTCAGTATGTCGTGAATTATCACAATACCAATGCCAGGGTACTCAACATACGGTGATGGAAGTTTCTTCTCATGGTTTAATACAAAACCGAGTGGCTGCTATACCTTTTAAAACCGCTATTTTTACTAATTTAACGCGTGACCACCTTGATTATCACGGCACTATGCAAGCTTATGCCGATGCTAAAAAAATACTATTTGAAGAATTTCCATTACAACATCGTATTATCAATGCCGATGACTCAGTCGGTAAAGCGTGGCTAGCTGAGTTTTCTGATGCAATTGCCTATGGCTTTAATGTAAAACCTCATTCAGCAACGCAACAATACTTTAGTGTTACTAAGGTTCAGTATTTAGCACAGGGGTTGGCTTTTGACTTTATCTCTAGCTGGGGCGAGGGTTTCATAGAAACACCATTTTACGGTGACTTTAATATTTCGAATATCGCAGCAGTGAGTTGTGCATTATTAGCTGATGGCTTTTCGATTCAACAAATTCAAACGGTAATCGCTCAATTAACCGTGGTCCCTGGGCGAATGGAGCAATATGTATTTGAACAGCAAAAGCTAACGTTTGTTGTTGATTATGCACACACTCCAGATGCGTTAAAGAATGCATTGCAAGCATTACAAAATCACACACAACAAGGTCGTATTATTGCCGTGTTTGGTTGTGGTGGTGATCGTGATAAAGGTAAGCGCCCTGAAATGGCTAAAGCAGCTGAGAAAGGTGCTGACCAAGTCGTGATTGTTGATGACAATCCACGTAGTGAAAATGCACAAGAAATTGTTGAAGATATTAAAAAGGGATTAACTGATCCTGAAAAAGCGTTAGTCATACATGATCGTAAACAAGCTATTTTACATTTATTAGCAACAGCAAATGAAAACGATATTATTTTGGTGGCGGGTAAAGGCCATGAAGATTATCAAATCTTTGGCGATAAAAAAGTTCATTATAGCGACCGAGAATGTTTGAGTGAGTTAATCGAATCCTCACAAATAGAAAAATCTGAATTAGAAAGTGAAAAAGCACAGGAACAAAAGCGATGATCACACTCTCAGTTGAGCAATTATGCAATGCAACGAAAGGTAACCTAAAAGCAGGTTATGCATCGCTATCACAATCTGCTGCTATAACTTTTAATAATGTCAGTACCGACACTCGCACGATTAAAAATAATGATTTGTTTATTGCATTAAAAGGTCCATCTTTTGATGCACACCAATTACTGCAAAGCGCGCTTGATAAGGGCGCTTCTGTTTTATTAGTCGAAGCGAATAGCACATTAACGATTCCAACTGACAGTCTTGTCGTTGAAGTTGAAGATACGCGTATTGCATTGGGCTTATTAGGTCGTTATATAAAACAGCAGATTACTGGATTAAAATGTGCAGCGATCACTGGCAGTAATGGTAAAACCACGTGTAAAGAATTATTGAGTGCGATATTAACGGCACACAGCGGTAATGCAGATAAAGTATTAGCAACCGCTGGTAACTTTAATAATGATATTGGGTTACCGTTAACGTTATTGAGGTTAGAAAAACAACATCAATTCGCAGTGCTTGAATTAGGGGCAAATCATATTGGTGAGATTGCTTATACCGCTGCCTTGGCAAAACCTGATGTTGCATTAGTTAATAATATTATGCCTGCGCATTTAGAAGGATTTGGTTCTTTAGAAGGTGTGGCGACTGCAAAATCTGAAATTTGGTCTAGTTTAGCGTCTGATGGTGTTGCTGTGGTTAATTTAGATGCGAATTTTGCTAATGACTTTATTGAACAACTACAGAATAAACAACAACCACTTATCACTTTTTCTAGAGAAACTGAGACCAACAGAACGGTCGATGCAGATCTATTTGCCACTGAACTCCACAGTAATGAGTTAGGTCAATCAAGCTTTATATTGAACGTTAAAACATCAATGCTCTTCGCTCAAAAACAAGCTCAGAATGAATCGGCTAATTCATTACAAAATATTCAAATTCAGTTGAACCTTCCTGGTAAGCATAATGTCAGTAATGCATTAGCGGCAAGTGCGATGGCATTGGCATTAGGCTGTTCATTAAATGACATTCAGCAAGGTTTACAAACATTACAACAAGTCGCAGGACGCGTTAATTGTGCTGTGGTTTCTGACATATTAACTGTGATTGACGACACTTATAATGCGAACTCTGCATCAGTAAGTGCTGGTATTGATTTATTAGCTCAATATCCATGTGAACGACTATTAATTTGTGGCGATATGGGCGAATTGGGCCGTTATGCAGAACAAGAGCATCAAACTATTGGTGAGTATGCCCAACAACAAAATATTAATAGATTATTTACAGTTGGAAATTTGAGTCAACAAGCAACAAATGCGTATAATGCGGCCTCTAAAAATGCAGGGGCAGAACACTTCTCAGACAAACAACAACTTAAATCAGCTATTAGCGCTTATTTAGGAAGTCAACAATCTAAAGTTGTGGTGCTTGTAAAGGGCTCTCGAAGTGCAAAAATGGAAGAGATTGTCGCTTTCATTAAACAAGAGTTCGGTGCGTAAGTCTTCATCATCTGCTGGTCAACAGCTTTATAAAATAGGATTTTAAAAATGGTAGTCTGGTTAGCGGAATTACTTTCAAGTCATTATACGTTTTTCAATGTATTGACATACTTATCCGTGAGAATGGTATTAGCCGTTCTGACTGCATTAGCATTTTCTTTGTGGGCGGGGCCTAAATTAATACGCTTTTTACAAAGTCAGCAAATTGGTCAAATAGTCCGTGATGATGGTCCTGAATCGCATTTCAGTAAAGCGGGAACACCAACAATGGGTGGCGTTTTAATTCTAGCCGCTATCGTATTAAGTACTTTATTATGGGCAAGATTAGATAACTTCTATGTGTGGGTTGTCTTATTCACAACCATTGCTTTTGGTGCGATTGGTTTTATGGACGATTACTTAAAAGTCGTACGTAAACATCCAGATGGGTTGATTGCTCGTTGGAAATACTTTTGGCAATCATTAACAGCCTTAGTTATTGGTGTTGTTTTATATATGACGGCACAAGGCGATGCACAGTTAACACTTGTTGTTCCATTTTTTAAAGAATACATGCCTTACCTCGGCCTACTGTTCATTCCACTGGTTTACTTTACCGTTGTAGGTAGTAGTAATGCAGTTAATTTAACCGATGGTTTAGATGGGTTAGCTATTATGCCAACGGTGATGGTGGCAGCGGCTTTTGCCTTAGTTGCTTACTTAACAAGTCACGTTAATTATTCTCATTATTTATTTATCCCTTATATTCCACAAGCAAGTGAGTTAGTGATCATTTGCGGCACTATTGTTGGGGCTGGTTTAGGGTTTTTATGGTTTAACACTTATCCTGCTCAAGTATTCATGGGCGATGTTGGTTCACTTGCACTGGGTGCTATTTTAGGCGTGATTGCAGTATTGGTTCGCCAAGAATTTTTGTTAGTGATCATGGGTGGTATTTTTGTACTGGAAACCGTATCAGTTATTTTACAGGTAGGTTCTTACAAAATGCGTAAACAGCGTATTTTCAGAATGGCACCTATTCATCATCATTATGAGAAAAAAGGGTGGCCTGAGCCTCGCGTTATTGTACGTTTTTGGATCATCACTATCGTATTAGTATTAATTGGTTTAGTTACATTGAAGGTTCGTTAATATGGCAGCTACTAAGCGAGTCGCTATTATTGGATTAGGTGTCACAGGGTTATCCTGTGTCACCTTTTTTCGTCAAAAAGGCATTAATGTCACTGTCTTCGATACTCGTTTGGTACCGCCAGGCCAAGATAAGCTTGATGCTAGCACCAAACTGGTGATTGGCCCGTTATCTGCTCCATTATTGTGTGAGTTTGATACGTTAGTTGTTAGCCCCGGTATTGCCATTTCTACCCTTGCGATTAACGCTGCAATTGAAGCAGGCGTTGAAGTGATTGGTGATATTGAGTTATTTGCTCGAGAGTTAAATACAGCACAATATCAACATGCAAAATTAATCACTATTACTGGATCAAATGGTAAAAGCACGGTGACTAGCCTATTAGGTGAAATGGCTGCGGATGCTCATGTTAATGCTGGTATGGGCGGGAATATCGGTGTACCTGCTTTAGATTTATTAAGCCCAGATAAAACGCTTTATATTTTAGAGTTATCAAGTTTTCAACTGGAAACCACTGAATCATTAAATGCAACTATTTCAACTATCTTAAATGTGAGTGAAGACCATCTTGACCGTTACGTAAGCTACCAAGCTTATAGTCAGGCTAAGCATAAAATATATGCACAATCGAAAACTGTCTTAATTAACCGTGATGACCCATTAACGTTTACCGATAAACAACCACAAATCAGTTTTGGTTTTGATCAACAGCAATATGGATTGATTCAACAACAAGGTGAGCATTACCTTAGTGTTGATCAACAACCTTTATTAAACTGTACTGCACTTAAATTAAGCGGCAAACATAACTGGATGAATGCACTCGCTGCCATCGCGTTAGGAAAGCAAGTTGATCTGCCAATGTCTTCAATGCTTGAAACCTTACAATCTTATTCAGGTTTGAAGCATCGCTGTGAATTTGTCAAAGAAGTGAATGGCGTACGATGGATCAATGACTCCAAAGCAACCAATATCGGTGCTACGCAAGCAGCATTGTTAGGACTTTCTGATACAATTTCAGGAAAAGTACACATTATATTAGGTGGCGATGGTAAAGGTGCAGATTTTACTGAATTAGCACCTGTATTAACAGAGATAAAAGGGCAAATTGTGTGCTTTGGTCAAGATGCTAAATTAATTGCATTGCAGCATCCTGATGCACTTATTGTTAATAACTTAGAGCAAGCCGTACAACATATTAACCAATACGCCGTTGCCGGTGATTTAGTTCTTTTAACCCCAGCTTGCGCCAGTTTAGATATGTATAAAAACTTTATGGCGCGTGGTGATCATTTTATCGAATTAGTTAATGCTTTGGTTGGAGAAGTCTAATCATGTTGCAAGTTGTGACTAATAAGCTAGGTAAAATATTTAAGCGCTTAACTGTTGAATCAGATTCACATGCCTACGATCGCTCTCTTTTGGTATTGGTTTTTACTTTAATGGGGATTGGATTAGTGATTGTTGCTTCTGCGTCGATGCCAGAAGGTATTGCTATATCAGCCGATCCTTTCCAGTTTTTAAAGCGACATCTTATCTATATTATTTTATGTCTATTTGTTTTAGCGGCTGTGGTTTCTGTGCCAATAGATGCCTGGCACAAATATACGCCTTTAATTTTATTGCTTTCAACATTAGGATTACTTGCTGTATTGATTGTTGGTACAGAGGTTAATGGCTCACTTCGTTGGTTACGATTGGGCCCACTTAATCTTCAACCTTCTGAGTTTGCGAAGCTTTCTGTTGTTTTGTTTATTGCTAGTTATCTTATTCGTCGCCAAAAAGAGGTGATTGATACGATCAAAGGGTTTATTAAACCTTTAGCGATACTCGCTTTAATATCAATGCTTTTATTATTACAGCCCGATTTGGGATCAACCGTTGTGATCGTGGTTATCATGATGGGAATGCTATTTATTGCTAATGCACGAATGATATCGTTTGTTGGTATTGCGGTTGCAATGTTATCGGTGATTATTTTATTAATCGTGACGTCTCCTTATCGTATGGCAAGGGTATTTGGATTTTTAGACCCATGGGCAGACCCTTTTGGTCGAAGTTATCAGCTAACTCAATCACTAATGGCTTTTGGGCGTGGCGGTTGGTTCGGTCAAGGTTTGGGAAATTCAGTTCAAAAGTTAGAATACTTACCGGAAGCACATACAGATTTTATTATGGCGATTTTGGCTGAAGAGCTAGGTTTTATTGGTGTAAGTATTGTTATCATTTTAGAGTTTGTTTTAGTTTATAAAGCGTTTTCTATTGGTAAAAAAGCATTAGAGAAAAACCTTATTTTTGCTGGCTATGTTGCCATAGGTATTGCTATTTGGTTTGCATTTCAAACCGCCGTTAATATAGGTGCTGCATCAGGTATTGCGCCAACTAAAGGCTTAACATTACCTTTGATTAGTTATGGAGGTTCGAGTTTAATTACTATTGCGATTGCAGTGGGGTTAGTGTTGCGTATCGATTTTGAAACACGTATTAATTCAGGCCAAGTACGAATTACTAAAAAAAATAAAAAGACTAAAAAATTAACATCTGAGGCAGCAGATGATTCAACAGAAAAGATAAAGGTTGAGAATAATGAGTAAAAATAAAACCTTATTAGTGATGGCGGGGGGTACAGGTGGACATGTCTTCCCTGGATTAGCCGTGGCAGATAAATTAAAAAATGAAGGTTGGCAGGTAAGTTGGCTAGGTACAGCTGCAAGAATGGAAGCAAAGTTAGTACCTGAGCATGGTTACGAAATTGATTTTATTGATGTTGCTGGTATCAGAGGCAATGGTTTAAAACGTTTATTAGCAGCTCCTTTTCAAATATTAAAGTCCATTTTCCAAGCACGTAAAGTATTAAAAAAGAGAAATGTTGATTTAGTCTTAGGCATGGGTGGATTTGCTAGTGGCCCTGGCGGGATTGCTGCTTGGACGTTAGGTATTCCTGTGGTGTTACATGAGCAAAATGCAGCAGCTGGCATGACCAATCGTTTATTAGCACGATTTTCGAAAAAAGTATTAATGGGCTTTAGTGATGCATTTACTGGCGAAAAGGCTGTTTTGGTCGGAAATCCCATCAGAAAAGATCTATTGGCTTTAACTGATAAAAGTATCTCTGCACCGGGGGCCGCCTTAAAAATATTGGTGATTGGTGGAAGTTTAGGTGCTCGAGTATTAAATGAAACGGTACCTCAAGCACTTATGAACTTCAAAGCAAGCGAAGTGTCTATTTTGCATCAAACAGGGAAGGGTAATTCTGAAACTGTTTTAGTTGCTTACAAAGAAACTGATTTTGAATATCAAGTTCATGATTTTATTAGTGATATGGCTACAGCATATGATTGGGCTGATGTTATAATTTGTAGAGCTGGAGCGTTAACTGTCGCAGAAGTGGCAATAGTAGGTTTACCCGCTATCTTTGTTCCTTTGCCACACGCAGTAGATGATCATCAAACAAAAAATGCAATGAGCTTAGTAAATGCTGATGCTGCGATGTTAATCGCTCAAAAAGATTTGAATCCTGATAAATTAAGTGAATGTTTGCTTACATTAAGTCAAAATAGGCAATTGCTTAATAAAATGAGCCAAAACTGTAAAAAAGTAGCAATTAGAGATGCAACGGAGCAAGTGGCTGCGGTTTGTAATTCTTTAATTTAAAACCTAGTTTAAAAATATAGTAAAAGTGAATTCCGATGATAAAAATTGAATTAGCAGAAATTCGTACCATGATCCCTGAAATGCGTCGCGTAAAACAGATACATTTTGTTGGCATCGGTGGTGCGGGAATGGGTGGTATTGCTGAAGTATTAGCCTACGAAGGTTACAAAATCACTGGTTCCGATATCGCTGAAAATACGGTGGTTAAAAGACTGCGTTCAATTGGCGTTGAAATTTTTATCGGACATGCCCAAGAAAATATATACGGTGCATCAGTGGTGGTTGTTTCAACAGCGATTAACCCTGAAAACCCTGAGTTGTTAGCGGCTAAACAAGCGCGCATTCCTGTTGTTCGTCGTGCAGAAATGTTAGCCGAGTTGATGCGCTACCGTCATGGTGTTGCAGTGGCTGGAACTCATGGTAAAACGACAACAACGAGTTTAATTGCAAGTATTTATCGAGAGGCTGATTTAGATCCAACATTCGTGATCGGTGGATTGTTAAACAGCGCTGGTACTAATGCTAAATTAGGACAAAGTCGTTACTTAATTGCAGAAGCCGATGAAAGTGATGCATCATTCTTACACTTACAACCAATGGTATCAGTAGTCACCAATATTGAAGCTGACCATATGGATACTTACCAAGGTGATTTTGAAGTATTAAAAGATACTTTTGTGCAGTTTGTTCAAAACTTGCCTTTTTATGGTACGGCCGTTGTTTGTTTAGACGATAAAGTAATAGAAGAGTTAATTCCACGTTTTGCCCGTCAATGTGTGACTTATGGTTTTAATGAGCAGGCTGATGTTCGAATCTCTAGCTTTAAGCAAACGGTTAGCAGAAGTGAGTTTATTGTTCACCGTGTCAATCGCCCTGATTTAGTGATCCATCTGAATTTGCCAGGTAAGCATAATGCATTAAATGCCGCAGCTGCTATTGCAGTGGCGATGGAAGATGATATCGAAGATGCTGCAATATTAACGGCATTAGAAAGTTTTGAAGGTATTGGTCGTCGCTTTGAACAATATGGTGAATTTGAAACTGGACGTGGTAAAGCGATGCTTGCCGATGATTACGGACATCACCCAACAGAGGTTCAAGCGACGATTAATGCAGCTCGTGAAGGATGGCCTGAAAAACGTTTAGTGATGGCTTATCAACCACATCGTTATACGCGTACACGTGATTTATATGAAGATTTTGCACATGTGTTATCGCAGGTTGATCAATTGTTACTGCTAGATGTTTACGCTGCAGGTGAAACACCAATTGCAGGAGCTGATAGTCGTTCATTATGCAGAACTATTCGCCAACAAAGTGGTAAAGAGCCAATTTTTGTGGCTTCTCCGGAAGCTTTACCTGCCGCGCTTGCAAAAGTGTTACAAGGCGGCGATTTAGTGTTAACTCAAGGTGCTGGTAATATCGGCGCAGTAGTAAAAACTTTAGCTGATTTCAAATTAGATATTGAGAAAATGCAACAAGAGAGCGCAAAGTAATGGCGACAAATTTTGGAAAAGTAGCAGTTTTGTTTGGCGGAAATAGCGCCGAACGTGAAGTATCATTAAAGTCCGGTAATGCAGTTTTGAATGCGTTACTACGACAAGGTGTAGATGCACATGCCATTGACCCAAAACATGATGATATATCACAAATTAAAAAATTAGGCTTTGACCGTGCATTTATTGTTTTACACGGTCGAGGCGGTGAAGACGGCACTATTCAAGGTTTCCTAGAAACATTAGGAATTCCTTTTACTGGAAGTGATGTTTCAAGCTCAGCGATAGGTATGGATAAAGCAAAAACCAAGCAAATTTGGCAAAGTTGTCTACTTCCTACTGCTGACTATCAAATTATTGTCAAAGAAAACTTTGAACCATCAAGCGCTAACGATATACTAAACAGCTTATCAGGCACTGTCATGGTAAAACCAGTACACGAAGGCTCAAGTATTGGCATGGCTAAAGCTGAAAATGCAGGGCAGTTAATTAGTGCATTAGAAGAAGCCTTTAACTTTGATAGCAAAGTATTGTTAGAATCATGGATCACAGGTGATGAATTCACTGTATCAATGCTAAATGGAGAAGCATTACCTGCTATTAGTATGAAAACAACTAATGTATTTTATGATTACCAAGCTAAATATCAATCCACAGATACGCAGTACTTATGTCCTTGTGGATTATCTGATGATGAATTAGCCGAACTTAATCGTTTATCTGTAGAAGCATTTAAAGCTATTGGTTGTAGTGGTTGGGGGCGTGTTGATTTTATGCGAGATAGCAATAAAAACTGGTATTTATTAGAAGTAAATACAGTGCCGGGTATGACAGAAACAAGTCTTGTACCAAAGGCCGCAAAACAAGTAGGTATTAGCTTTGATCAGTTAGTGTTAGATATCTTAAAGCAAACTATATAATTTATGTGGCAAAAGTTAAAAAAAATCAAAATCAGTAAATGGATTAGCTTCTTTGTTTTTGTACTTTTAATTTACGCGCTACAAGATGGATTTTTTAAATTAAAACACTGGTTAACTGACGAAAAGTCTTTGCCATTAACTGGTCTAGTGCTGACTGGAAACAGAGAGCATGTGACAGAAGATATGGTGAGAGCTGTATTAGCAAAGCAAGAAGATAAACTTAATTTTTTTACGTTAAAAATTTCTGAAATTCAAAAACAATTAGAAGATAAACCATGGGTCTATTCTGCGTCAATTCGAAAGCATTGGCCTGATACATTAAAAATACATATTGTTGAACAAACAATTGTCGCGTCATGGAACGGCAAAGCATTACTTAATCGTTTTGGTGAAATAATAGATGTAGTGCCAACTGAACAAGATGAATTTATTGCACTTTCTGGTGATGATAAACAATCAGAGGATGTGCTTAATACTTATTTACAATTAAATCAGTTACTAGAGCCTAGCCATTATCGTATTGCCGCCTTATATAGTGATAAACGTAATGCAACTGAGCTTGAGTTAAAAAATGGTATTAGTTTGAATTTAGGTAAAGAACAAAAATTAGAACGTATACAAATGTTTTTAAATGCATTCCCTAGGATTGTACAAAAGTACGATATTAATATCATTAAATATGTTGATCTTCGTTATGACACTGGGTTAGCTATTGGATGGAAAGAAACAGAAAAAAACAAAAAGTAATGTGATTTTAATGATAGCAGGTGCGAGAAAATATAGCGTAAAGAAGTAGAAAAATTAATCATCAAAACTTAGCAATATCAGCCTTTTATGTTCAAGTTTTAAGTGCTTAATTACTCACTTTAGGTAATTTACTCAGTACAGCAATATGATTAGTATTACATAGAGTTAATTCTTCTCTCTTAAATTAGAGAAAATGGTGATAAACGAATGGAAAGTAATTACACAGTTGGTTTAGACATTGGTAGTCATAAAGTTGTTGTCTTGATCGGTGAATTATTAGCAAATGATGCGATTAATATAGTGGGTGTAGGTTCTGCACCTTCTAAAGGTGTTGATAAAGGGTCTGTGACCAATTTAGATTCAGTTGTTGAATCAATTACACAAGCTTTGAAACAAGCTGAAGATATGGCTGACTGCCGTGTTTCATCCGTTAATTTATCTGTTTCAGGCTCACATATCGAGTCAATTAATGAAACGGGTACTTGGGCGATAGAAGCACATGAAGTCAGTACTTATGATGTTGAATGTGTTATTCACAATGCGCGTTCAGTAAAAATTCGAGATGAGCAACGTGTATTACACGTTATTCCACAAGAATACTCTATCGATTCTCAAGGACGTATTAATAACCCAATTGGTTTGTCAGGTGTAAAATTAAAAGCAAATGTACATTTAATCACCTGCCATAATGATTTAGTTAAAAATTTAGAAAAAGCAGTTGAACGATGTGGATTAGTTATTGACCAACTAACATCGTCTGGTGTTGCATCAAGTGCCGCTACGCTCAGTGAAGATGAAAAAGAGTTAGGTGTGTGCATGATTGATATGGGAAGTGGTACAATGGACTTATCCATTTATATCGCAGGCTCTTTGCAACATAGTATGGTACTTGATTACGCTGGTAACTCTGTAACCAATGATATCGCTATTGCATTCAGTTCACCGCCAACTTCTGCTGAAGAAGTGAAAGTTAAATATGGTTGTTTGGATCGTTCGTTAGTGCAAGACGATGAAATTATTGAGTTACCGAGTGTTGGTGGGCGTCCTGCACGTAGCCTGCAACGTTCTATTTTAGTTGATGTTATTGAACCACGTTATAGTGAATTGTTAACATTAGTTAAGAATGAAATTAATAAATTAAATGATAAATTTGCCCGTGAAGGTTTAAAGCAACAATTAGCTGCTGGTGTGGTTATAACAGGTGGCGCTGCACAAATTGAAGGATTAGTTGAGGTTGCCGAAGAAGTTTTTGGTAATATCCAAGTTAGAATTGGTAAACCACAACATATTCAAGGTTTAGCAGATGATGTAAACTCTCCTGCATATTCAACAGCAGTTGGTTTATTACGTTATAAAAATGATGAGTTTGCAGGTGAAGAAGAAGTAGAGCCTGAAAACCGTATTACAAGTTTTTTCAGTAAAGTAAAAAACTGGATTAAAAAAGAATATTAGTTATCAAGTTTCATGGATTGGGTGGTAACAAACGATGTCACAAGAAGTTAATAGAGTGGAAGAGAGTCAAATGTTTGAAATAATCGATGATGAAGACCATTCAGCACAGGCCGTAATTAAAGTTATTGGCATAGGTGGTGGTGGTGGTAATGCGATCAATTATATGATCGAAAAAGGCTTAACTGGTGCTGAATTTATTGCAATGAATACTGATGCTCAAGCATTACGTTCATCTAAAGCAGATATTCGACTGCAACTGGGTGCTAACATTACCAATGGTTTAGGTGCTGGAGCAAATCCAGAAATTGGTTACAAATCGGCGCTTGAAGATAAAGAACGAATTCGTGAAATTGTTACAGGCGCAGATGTAGTATTTATTGCTGCAGGTATGGGGGGCGGTACAGGCACAGGGGCTTGTCCTGTTGTTGCTGAAATTGCTAAAGAAGAAGGCGCGTTAACTATTGGTGTTGTTTCAAAACCTTCAATGTTCGAAGGCCGTAAGCGTATGAATTACGCAACCCAAGGTATCGCTCGTTTGTCGGAAAATATTGATTCTTTATTAATTATTCCAAATGATAAATTACAAAAATCATTACCTCGTGGTATCACTTTCTTAGACGCACTTCGTGCTGCTAATAGTGTTCTTTATGATGCAGTTTCTGGTTTTTCTTCTATTATTAATAATGAAGAAAGTACTATTAATATTGATTTCGCCGACGTTCGTACTGTTATGACTGAAGCGGGTACAACGGCTGTAATGGGAATTGGTGTTTCATCAGGTGAAAACCGTGCTGAAGAAGCTGTAGAAGAAGCTATTTCATGCCCATTATTAGAAGATGTTGATCTTTCTGATGCACGAGGCGTATTGGTACATATTGTTGCTGGTATTGACTTTAGTTGGGATGAATACCATACCGTCGGTGATGCACTGAAACAATTTGCTTCTGAAGATTCACAAAACATTATCGGTGTAACGGTTGACCCAACACTTGATAGTGGTGAATTACACGTGACAGTTATTGTAACAGGTATCGGTGAACGTAAATCAGAACTTAATGTAGTTAAAAACCCAACATTAAATAAGACAAAAAGCGCTAGTGATACTGCAGAAAAAACAGTTAATGCCGATAATTCTACTGATAATGTAGAAGCAGAAACTCAAACATCTGAAGACACTACTGAGGCTGAGACTGAAGTAGTAGAACCTATTGCTGAAGTTAAAGATAAAAAAAATGCTGAGAGTTATTTAGATATTCCTGCTTTCTTAAGACGTCAAGCAGATAATTAAATTAACTATAAAAATATAACAGTTTGTGATCTATATCTCAAACTGTTATACTTGGTAATAGATATCATCGTATTGGAGATCATTTAATGATTAAACAAAGAACATTAAAGAAGAGTGTTAAATCAACTGGTATTGGTTTACATTCGGGGAATAAAGTAACTATCGAGTTACACCCTGCACCTGTTAATTCAGGTATTGTTTATCGTCGAATCGATCTTGATCCGGTGGTGACTTTTAAAGCGCATGCTCAAGCGGTGCAAGAAACGCTTTTGTGTACTTGTTTAGTTAATGATCAAGGACAAAAAATTTCTACTGTTGAGCATTTATCAGCAGCACTTGCTGGTTTAGGTATTGATAATATTATTATTGATGTTGATGCACCAGAAATTCCAATTATGGATGGTAGTGCAAGTCCTTTTATTTTCTTATTACAATCAGCAGGCATTGAAGAACAAAATGCAGCTAAAAAATTCATTCGTGTTAAAAAAACAATACGAGTCGAAGATGAAGAAGAAGGCAAGTGGGCTGAATTACAACCTTCTAACAATGGTTTTAGCTTAGATTTTAAAATTGATTTTGATCATCCTGTATTTGAAGGTCAAAACCAACACGTTGAAATGCAATTTTCTGGTGACTTGTTTGTTAAAGAAATCAGTCGTGCTCGTACTTTTGGATTCATGAAGAGTGTTGAATATCTTCAATCAAATAACTTAGCGCTAGGAGCAAGTTTAGACAATGCAATTGGTCTAGATGAATTCCGTGTATTAAACCCTGAAGGTTTACGCTACGAAGACGAGTTCGTAAAACATAAAGTATTAGATGCTATCGGTGATTTATACTTATCAGGATTTACTATTTTAGGCCATTTAAAAGCATTTAAAACAGGTCACGCATTAAATAACAAACTATTGTGTGCGTTATTAGCAGATGCTGAAGCATTTGAAATGGTGACATTTGAAGAACCTGTTAGCGAGTCTCCAATACAATACATTGAGCCATTATTTGTTCCTGCTTAATGAACGCTAAATTGAGTGTGTTTATTTAAATACATTCAACATTAAATAATAGTTAAACCACTTTATGTAAATAAAGTGGTTTTTTTTTAGGTTTGGAATGTAGAATTATAAGTGGTTTAATCATTGCGGCAGTAACTGAATAACAAGTTTACGTCAGGATATTATTTTTAGTGCTTTATTTACTCACTTTTATTAGTTGAAAATTTAGCTAGCGACTGTAATGCTTTTTTTAATTTCGGGTCTGCATTTTCTGCTAATGCTAAGAAAGAATCAGCAATATCTTTACTCATTTTTTGAGCTCGTTTTTTGACAGGTTTATTCTTTTTAATCAATGTTGGACTTATTTTCGCAAGTTCTGGATTTACCTTTACTTTGATACTGATTAAAGAGGAGTGGTGCTGGCGTAACTCCGTTAATATGTCGCTTCGTATAAATTGTAAACGTTGAAGCCAAAGCGAAGTTGGACTTTCTATAAGCAAGCTCCCATTTTCAACATTTCCTATACGACAGCCACTGATGTTGTGTTGTTTTAAAACCCTTTGTAGTACTATATCCAATTTAGAAATCAATGATGTGCTCTGCTGAAAATTATTTTTCTTCAGTAATAATGAGATGGGTTTAGGTTGTTTTTTATGTGTTGTCATAACAGCCATCAATAGTGAATTAGGTTTATGAGTATAACGGTTATTTATAATAGGAATGAGATTAAACATAGCTTTTCTATAACAAGATCGACATTTATTTTCATCTGCATATCAACTGTCGCTTTATTGATGACCAGCGCTTGGTTATTACAGTCTCATTATCATCAGCAGTTAATACAGCATAAAATAAATTCACTGAACGAACGAAATGTCATTAAACAACAATATCTTCAATCTATGCAGTCTCAGACTAGCCTGCAACTCCAGTCATTAACTGAAAAAGTAGGTCAACTTCAAGCCCAAGGTATCAAATTAAATAGCTTAGGAGAACGTATTATTGAAAAATCAAACTTCCCTAAAGAAGAGTTTGAAGTTGAATTAAATGAAAATACTGAAGATGATATTCCACCAAGTACCCTCAATAATCCAGCTATAGTTGTGGCGCCAGAACTAACAATTTTAAATAAAAGTGTTTCACAGCTCGCATATCAGTATGAAAAGAGTCAAAATCTACTACAACAGCTTGAAATTACGTTAAACAACCTCCATCTAGTTGAAGAACTGTTTATTTCTGGTCGCCCAGTTCCTAATGAAGGCTCTTGGATTTCCTCGCCATTTGGTACTCGTTCTGACCCTTTTACTGGTCGTTTACGTCGTCATAAAGGCGTGGATATCGCAGGTTATACTGGTATGCCGATTAATGCTACCGCAGCAGGTGTGATAACAACATCTGAAGCGAGAACGGGTTATGGCTTTTTGGTCGAAATTAATCACGGTAGTGGTTTGAAGACTCGTTATGCACACGCATCATCATTGGTTGTTTCTGTAGGTGATGTTGTTGAAAAAGGCCAACAGATAGCCGTGATGGGAACAACTGGTCGCTCTACAGGGCCGCATGTCCATTACGAAGTTATTAAAGATGGCAGGCAAATAAATCCAAATTATTATATACAAAGATTACCAAGCTAAATTACAAATTTTATCCGACTTTTTACAATGAGAAAAGCAAATGATCACATCGATAATAACAAAAATAATAGGCAGTCGAAATGACCGTTATCTAAAAAACCTGCGCAAAGTTGTTAATGAAATTAACAAACTAGAACCTGAAATCCAGGCTCTTTCTGAGCAAGAACTCAAAGCGAAAACTGCTTACTTTAAAGAACGTCTTGCCAATGGTGAAACGATTGACGATATTTTAGTTGAAGCTTTTGCAGTAGTTAGAAGTGCATCTGAGCGTGTTTTTGGTATGCGTCATTTTGATGTGCAGTTAATTGGCGGCATGGTTTTAAATGAAAATAAAATCGCAGAGATGCGTACTGGTGAAGGTAAAACTTTAACAGCAACCTTACCGGCGTACTTAAATGCATTAACCGGTCAAGGTGTACATGTTATTACCGTGAATGATTATTTAGCACGTCGTGATGCAGAATGGAATGCACAACTATTTGAATACTTAGGTTTAACCATTGGTATCAACTTATCTGGCATGAGCGGAGAAGAAAAACGGGCTGCCTATGCTGCTGATATTACTTACGGCACTAACAATGAATTTGGTTTCGATTACCTACGTGACAACATGGCTTTCGAAGCTTCTCAACGTGTTATGCGTGGTGTACATTTTGCGATTGTCGATGAAGTTGACTCAATCTTAATTGATGAAGCAAGAACACCATTGATCATCTCAGGACCTACTGACGGTGATGCAACGCTTTATACTAAATTAAATTCTATTATCCCATTGTTAACAAAACAAGATAAAGAAGATACTGAAGAGTACATTGGTGAAGGTGATTTCACTGTCGATGAAAAAAGTAAGCAAGTATTACTAACTGAACGTGGTCAAGAAAAAGTTGAACGTATTCTACAAGAACGTGGTTTATTAGAAGAACATACTTCTTTATATGCTGCGTCAAGTATCAGTTTATTACATCATGTTAACGCGGCATTACGTGCTCATACATTATTTGAAAAAGACGTTGAGTACATTGTTACTGCTGAAGGTGAGGTTGTGATCGTTGACGAACATACTGGTCGTACAATGCCAGGTCGTCGTTGGTCTGAAGGTTTACATCAAGCTGTAGAAGCTAAAGAAGGTGTTAAAATTCAAAATGAAAATCAAACACTGGCTTCAATTACATTCCAGAACTACTTCCGTCTTTATGAAAAACTAGGTGGTATGACAGGTACTGCTGATACTGAAGCTTTTGAGTTCCAGTCTATTTATGGTCTAGAAACGATTGTTATTCCAACAAATCGTCCTATGGTACGTAAAGATGGTGGTGATTTAGTTTACTTAACTGAAATTGAAAAATACCAAGCAATTATCGAAGATATTAACACGCGATTAGAACGTCGTCAGCCAGTGTTAGTCGGTACCGTTTCTATTGAAAGCTCTGAATTGCTTTCAGAGTTAATGACTAAAGCAAAAATCAAACATAGCGTGTTAAATGCTAAGTTTCATGAAAAAGAAGCAGACATTATTGCTCATGCTGGTGCATTAGGTTCAGTGACTATTGCCACTAACATGGCTGGTCGTGGTACCGATATCGTACTAGGGGGTAACTTACAGAATCGTCTTGAAAAATTAGGTGATTTAACTGAAGCGCAAATTGCCGCTGAAACGGCTGCTTGGAAAGAAGATCAAGCCGCAGTATTAGCCGCTGGTGGTCTTTACATTGTTGGTACCGAACGTCATGAGTCTCGTCGTATAGATAACCAGCTACGTGGTCGTGCTGGTCGTCAAGGTGATGCTGGTGAAAGTCGTTTTTACCTTTCAATGGAAGATTCGTTAATGCGTATCTTTGCTTCAGAAAAAGTGTCTAATATGATGAAAAAATTAGGCATGGAAAATGGCGAAGCCATTGAGCATCCTTGGGTAACCCGTGCGATTGAAAACGCACAACGCAAAGTTGAAGGACGTAACTTTGACATGCGTAAATCTTTATTAGATTTTGATGATGTTGCTAATGACCAACGTAAAGTGGTTTACCAACAACGTAACGGTATAATGGATAGTGAAAACATCACTGAAAATATTGAACAAATTTGGGATGATGTATTCAACGCTTGTATCGATGGATATGTGCCATTGCATTCATTAACAGAACAATGGGATTTAGAAGGTTTAGAAAACCGTTTAAAACAAGATTTCTTAATCGAATTACCTGTTCAACAGTGGTTAGTTGATGATGTTAATTTACAAGAAGAAACTATTCGTGAAAACATACTTGAGCATGCAAAAGCCGTTTATCAAGACAAAAAAGAACAAGTAGGCGAGTCTATTATTGCTGGTTTTGAAAAGTCTGTCATGTTGCAAACAATTGATATGCTTTGGAAAGAGCATTTGTCTGCAATGGATCACCTACGCCAAGGTATTCATTTACGTGGTTACGCACAAAAAGATCCAAAACAAGAATACAAGCGTGAATCATATGAGTTGTTTATTGCGATGTTAGAAAACTTAAAAGCAGATGTCGTAGGTATTTTATCTAAAGTACAAATACAAAGTAGAGAAGAAGCTGAAGCGATTCAAGAAAAACGTCGTGAAGATGAAGCAAAAGCTAATATTCAATATCAACATGCACAAGTAAATGGTGATGGAGAAGCTGAAACTGAAGCAGAAGATGAGTCATCTGATACGTTTATTCGCCAAGATAAAAAAGTAGGGCGTAATGAGCCTTGTCCATGTGGCTCAGGTAAAAAGTTCAAGCAATGTCATGGTAAATTAGGCTAACATCTCGTTAAAGAAGTTTAATTCTCTTTAACAAATAAAAGGTGGTACTTCATTGAAGACCACCTTTTTTATTGTTTTAAAAATAAAAAAAGGAGTAACAATGCCAGAGCAAATAATTAGTATCGCTATCGTGCAAAATGAGCATAAAAAACTACTTATATCTCGTCGTCAAAAAGACCAGCATCTAGCCGGTAAATGGGAGTTTCCTGGTGGGAAAGTAGAGCAAGGTGAGGCGCTTGAAGTGGCAATGTTACGAGAGTTAAAGGAAGAGGTTGGTTTAACGGCAACAAAGTACAGTTTATTTGATTCGTTAAGTTTCCAATATGATGAATTGCATTTACATTTAAACTTTTATTTAGTTACTGCTTATCAAGGTGAAGCGACGTCTCTTGAAGGGCAACAAATTAAATGGGTATCTGCTGCTGAACTAAGTCAATATGATTTCCCTAAAGCTAATTTAACGGTGATTAATAAATTACTCTAATGCGTACAAATGATGCAAAACGAGGGATATTATTGTTTGTTTTACCCGTAAAACGATAAGTAATAACACTGCCGATAGCAGGAGGATTATTTCTTTTCTCATCACTAAATCCAGATCCTATCTTAAAGGTGACTCCCTCTTCATTTTTGACCAGTATCGCACCGAGTAAACCTTTATACTTTCCTTTTCCCGGTAAGTAAGCAATAACAGTAGCCTCTGCATCTTCAAATTTCTTCAGTTTCATTAAGTCTCTGCTTCGCTTTGTTTGATATAAAGCATCTTGGTGATGAAGCATTAAACCTTCACCTTTATCCATCACTACTTTGTTTAGCAAATCAAATAATGCCTCTGTATTGGGGATCTTTTGTTGTTCGATCATTTGTAAATAAGGGCTATTAGTGTCAGCGACTAGTGTTTGCATTTTATTAATACGTTGTTCAAAAGAGACAGTACTTTTAGGAAGATCAAAAATCATAAACTTAATCTGTTTCCAATGCATATTTTTATTATCTTGAGTACGCACAATGCCCGACACTTTTTCAAACTGCTGTCTTGTGATCCAGAGTTCCCCATCCATTTTGGTCGCTGGGAATGATTTAATAAACCATGTTGGCGCTGTAAATACATTACCCTGTTTGGAAATGAGTTGATGCCCATCCCAATAAGCACGAATGCCATCTAACTTTTCACTCACATAATATTGTGTAACATCGATATCTTGTCGATAATTGGTAGCAAGCTGAATGGGAGGAGGTTTAGCAATAGCGGCAGAAATCGACAGTATTAACATAGCAATGCAGTTAAACAAGTAGTAAGTAAATTGACTATTTTTCAGATGAGAAAAGACGATTTTTTGAAAAGCAAATAATGACGTCATAAAAAGCTCCTACACTTGGCAAAATATAAATATTTTTTTAATTCAAGTAATAAGTGTAGGAAGTTTTTAAAAAAGTGAGACTATTTAAATACAATAATGTTTGCTTACTAGCAAATTATTTACAGGTTCTATTGAGTAGATCGTATTTTAGTGTTGAATAAAACGCATCGATAAATCGATAGCATGTACGTGTTTAGTTAATGCGCCAACAGAAATATAATCAACACCCGTTTCTGCGTAACTTAATATCGTTGTATTATCGACATTACCTGATACTTCTAAATCAGCTTGCTGAGGGTTACTTTTATTAATGGCAACTGCTTCTAACATCATCGGAATACTAAAGTTATCTAACATCACACGTTGTGCACCTGCATTTAGCGCTTGGTTAAGCTCATCAATGCTTTCTACTTCAACTTCTACCCAACGCTCTGGATGCTGTTGATTAGCTGCTTCAATGGCTTGTTTGATACCACCACAGGCCATAATATGATTTTCTTTGATTAAATAAGCGTCATATAAACCGATACGATGATTAAAGCCACCACCGCAGGTCACTGCATATTTAGATGCATTACGTAAGCCCGGTAAGGTTTTTCGTGTGTCTAATAATTTACACTCAGTGGTTGCGATTAAATCTGAGTAATATTTGGTTGTTGTCGCAATACCTGAAAGCGTTTGAATAAAGTTTAACGCAGTACGTTCACCTGTTAACAATATTCTTGCAGGACCTTCAAGTGTAAATAAAGGGCTATTAACAGTGATACTATCACCATCTTTTACATGCCAAGTGATCGTCACTTCGCCGCCTAATTGATGAAATACTTCATCAGTCCATGCTTTACCACAGAAAACTGCATCGTCACGTGTAATAACCGTTGCTTTTGAACGTTTATCTTCTGGTATTAAATTAGCGGTGATATCACCTTCTGCAGCAGATAATCCATTTAAATCTTCATTTAAAGCTAAGGTAACACTTTGTGCAATTTCTTGTTCAATCATGGTAAATTTCCAGACAGCGGTAAAAAAAGCAAATATTACCTTAATGGTCTTTGAATACCAATGATCTAAATACTTAACTCTTATAAAATAAGATGCTCTGGGTCAGATTAAAAGATTTAATAAGCCTTAACACTAAAAGTAAAAATGAGAAGTGAAAATAAGATGCGTTTAATAATTGGTTTAACAGGGGGGATCGGGAGTGGAAAATCAACTGTCGCAAAAGAGTTTATTGCTTTAGGTATTGACGTCATTGACGCTGATAAAGTGGCTCGAGAAGTAGTAGAACCTGGACAACCAGCCTTAGCTAACATTGAACTTTATTTTGGTAAAGAGGTCGTAGATGCTAACGGTGAATTAGATAGAGCAAAGCTTAGAAATATCATCTTTAAATCTGATACAAAAAAGCAGTGGTTGAATGAATTGTTGCATCCTATTATCCGTGATACTTTGTTGAAACAACTTGAACAAGCACAAAGCAAATACGTGATATTAGAAGCGCCTTTGCTATTAGAAAATAACTTAACAAAGTATACTGATTACACATTGGTCGTTGATGTTACTGAGGCTTTACAAATCCAGCGTGCAACGCAACGAGACAGTAATTCAATAACCCAAATACAAGCTATTATGGATGCGCAAATCAGTAGAGAGCTTAGGCTACAACAAGCTGATTATATTATTGATAATAGCAGCACAGACCTTGTTGTATTGAAGCAGCAAGTTAAAATGTTACATTTACAGTTTTTATCTATACAAAAGTAAGCTTTTTGATTGTTTAGTGAAGACTCTTTAATGTAACCTTACTTTTTTATAAAATAAATAGACAGCCTTATGATCGCCTTTGAATACCCCTTAACAGAAAAGAGCCGTAGTTATCTACGTTTTGAATCTCTTTTTCTACAAATTAAACAAAGTATTTCACTAGATAATGAGAGTGATGCCGTTACTTATTTTAAGTCTTTATTTGAGCTAATTGAATTAAGTGATCGCAGTGATATTCGACATGATTTAATTAAAGACTTGCGTTCATTATTAGAAGAAATGCAATCATGGTTAAATAGTGAGCAAGCTGATACTGAAGCGATTAAAGTATTAATGGTAGAAATTAGTGAATTAATCAGTGCTTTATTAGTGATGTCTAAACAACTTAAATTTTTTAAAGATAGCCGTTTTTTAACCTCTTTAAAACAGCGATTTTTCATTCCAGGTGGATGTTGTAACTTTGACCTACCACAGTTCCATTTCTGGTTATCACAATCAATTGAATTAAAAAGAACAGACACTAAACAATGGTTTGAATACTTTACTGTTTTAGATCGTGCATTATCTTTATTTTTGAAAATGAAACGTCATCAAGGTATTAAATCGATACAGCAAGCTAAAAATGGTTTCTTCCAAGGTGAAGTAGAGCATGCGTTATTTATTATTTTGAGTGTTGATCCTGCTTTACAAGCTTACCCTATGATCTCTGGGCATAAACATCGCTACTCTGTCAGATTTATGAATGCGAATGCTGAAAATAGCCAAGCTGAGAATATTGAATTCGAACAGACTTTTTGCTAAAACGTCTGCAGATAATCAAAATGTTAAATATTGTTAAAGGTAAGGAAAATAAATGAAGGTTAATTGTCCAACTTGTCAAAAACAAGTTGTCTGGGATAAACAGAGTTTGTATCGCCCATTTTGTTGTAAACGTTGTCAGTTAATTGATTTAGGTGAATGGGCGGATGAAGAAAAACGCATCAAAGGTGAGTCTGTTAGCCCAGAAAATTTACCGCAAAATAAAACAATTTATTTTGAAGAAGATTAATATCTTAGTTGAAAGCGTTAACAAAAAAAATCGTATTAAAAATAAACATAAAACAGATAGACAAAAGAAGATAAAAATATAAGGAAGTATGATGCTATTAAGTGATTTTTTAACAAAATTAAATACACAACCAGAGACAATTGAATTTGCTGACACAATGGCAGTAATTGAAGCAAATTACACGTTTAGTGAAACAGCTTTCACTAATGGTCAACAAAATAATGCTGCAGGAGAAAACTCAGGTTCATGTAAGATTTTTTCGTTTGCACAATTAAATGGATTAACTGAACAACAAACGTTAGCTTGTTTTGGCATCTATTACCGTAATGATGTTTTAGGAAACCCTGATGCAAGCGATCATCAAAATATTCGTCAGTTTATGATTAATGGTTGGTCTGGTATTCGTTTTGATTCTGCACCTTTAGTTAGCAAATAATCGTTAACAAATAACCGGTAGTAATTATACGTTTAGGTAGGGTAGGTCATTCAGCTATGTTAGTAGATAGTATTAATAGATAGTATTAATAGATAGTATTAATAGATGATGTTAATAATACACTTGGATTCAGATCATAAGTAGAGATTGTTTTTATTACAGTCTCAAAACTGCATAACGTTATCTCACCTAAACGAATAAAATGTAGCCCGACACCTAAAACATCGGGTTTTTTATACGCTTTAAAAAAGTAATCTAACCGCCTGCTAACTTAACTTGGTAGCCTTGTTTTTCTAATACTGTTTTAATAATTTCACGTTGGTCTGTTTGTATCTCAATGACGAAGTCTTTTACTGTACCGCCACAACCAGTTCGCTTTTTAATTTCTTTAGCTAACGCTTTAATCGCTTTCTCATCTAGCTGTAAGCCTTTAATTAAAGTGACGCCTTTACCTTTACGACCTTTAGTCTCTCGATGCAAGCGGATAACGCCATCACTCTCAGGTGCTTTTTGTTTCTGTTTTGTCTTTTCTACTTTTCCACCATCTGTAGAGTAGACTAAATTTAATTCACCAAAATCCATAATTATTTCCACCAATTAATTTCTCATCTAGTTTATACCTGTTCCTATTGCAGATGTAAAACACAGCCAAAACTTCTTCTTAAATCGAGGTGCTGACCCGACTAAATTGATCTAAAACAAAGGACTTGTTTATACCTGTTGCTCGCACTGTTTATTGGTTGTTAATGATAATGGTTTGTATTAACTTGCTTGTTATAGCGTTAGCAGGTTCAAAGAATAAACGTATTTTTTGAACGAAAAATAGTAAGGGTCAATCATGATATTGTCAGAATTAAAAGTAGGTCAAACCGCCAGCATTATTAACATTAATGGCATTGAACCTGTGATGCGTAAAAAATTACTTAACCTTGGTTTTTTACCTAAAGCTAAAATACAACTATTACGTGTTGCACCGCTAGGAGACCCTATTGCAATTCGCTGTGCTAATAGCGCTATTGCTTTACGTAAAAGCATTGCTAAGCAAATCATAGTGGAGTGTTGATATGACCTTAAATATTGCAACGATTGGCAACCCAAATTCAGGTAAAACAACCTTATTTAATGCACTTACTGGTGGCCATCAACGTGTCGGTAACTGGAGTGGTGTTACCGTTGAGAAAAAGACCGGGCATTTTATTTTAGATAACGGGAAAAACGTTAAAATAATCGACTTACCGGGTATCTATAATCTTGATAACGATCAACTAGGTACTTCATTAGATGAACGTATCGCATTTGAATATATCATGCAAAATCAACCTGATATTGTAATGAACATTATCGATGCAAGTTGTTTAGAAAGAAGTTTATATTTAACGTTACAATTATTAGAACTGGGTTTACCTGTTGTGATGGTCTTAAATAAAATGGACTTAGCCGATAAACAACATTTAGTGATTAACGTAAACGCATTAAGTAAGCAGTTAGGTTGTCCTGTCATTTGCTTGTCAGCCCATGATCAACAAGCTGTAAATAAACTAATACGTACCTTCACTAGTCTAGATTTAGCCAATTTAAACAATCAACTTATACTTGATTATGGCAATGAATTACAACCAGTTATTAATGAAACCTCACAACTGCTTGATAAGTTAATACAATCATCCGATAAACTTGAAAAATCATTTAATAACCTAATACAGTTAAATAAAAAAGCCTTAGCGATAAAATGTATTGAAGGGGAGCAATCTATTCTCTCAGAGTTTAATGGTGAGGATAAGCACACCATTAATCATCTTAAAAACTCATTATCGATTGATCTGGATTTACAGATAGCAGACGTTCGCTACACTTTTATTTATGCATTAACGCAACAAGCGGTCAGAGAAAAACGCCACTTGAGTAAAACGTTATCTGAAAAAATCGATACCATTACCTTAAATCGTTATACGGGTATTCCTGTTTTTCTGTTAGTTATGTACTTGATGTTCATGTTTGCCATTAACATCGGTAGTGCTTTTATTGATTTTTTTGATATCGCATCGGGCGCTATTTTTGTAGATGAAACGGCCCATTGGTTAGGTGTTATTAATGCACCCGAATGGATTATTAATGTACTGGCTTATGGAGTCGGTAATGGCATTCAAACCGTAATGACATTCATACCTGTGATTGCTTGCTTATATCTATTTTTAGCCATGTTAGAAAGTTCTGGGTACCTTGCAAGGGCCGCTTTTGTGATTGACCGTTTAATGCAATTCATCGGTTTACCAGGAAAATCTTTTGTCCCTATGATTGTTGGTTTTGGGTGTACTGTACCAGCAGTGATGGCGGCAAGAACCTTAGAAAAAGAGCGTGAACGTTTGTTAACCGTAATTATGTCTCCCTTTATGTCATGTGGTGCACGTTTACCTGTCTATGCTTTATTTGCGAGTGCCTTTTTTCCTGAGCAAGGACAAAATATCGTCTTTTTATTGTATTTGATTGGTATTTTGGTCGCTGTATTGACTGGGTATGTATTGAGTAGAACCATCTTGCCTGGAAAAAGCGAAAATATGTTTTTAGAAATACCGGACTACGAAATTCCAACCATTAAAAACACCTTAATTAAAACTTGGCAAAAACTGAAAGGTTTTGTATTTGGAGCGGGTCAAACTATTGTTTTAGTCGTCACTATTTTAAATGTCGTTAACTCAGTAGGTATTGATGGTAGTTTTGGCCATCAAGATAGTGATAGCTCGTTACTAAGCCAAGGTGCTCAAATTATTACACCGATATTATCGCCATTGGGCATTAATAATGATAACTGGCCCGCAACGGTTGGTATAGTGACCGGTATTTTTGCTAAGGAAGCCGTTGTCGGTACGCTTAATAATCTATATTCAAGTATTAATAGTGAAGACGAAATAGAGATTACTTTATTGGGTAAACTTAACGCGGCGATAGCAACTATTCCTGAAAACTTAATGGGGATTGATATTGCCGATCCATTGGGTATCAGTGTTGGAGATCTGACTAATTTAGAAAGTGCAGCAGAAGAACAGGGCGTGGACTTAACTATCTACAGTAATATTAAACAAGCTTTCATTAGCCAAGAAGCTGCTTTTGCTTATTTATTGTTTATTCTTTTATACGCACCTTGTGCAGCTGCGATGGGGGCAATTGTCAGAGAAGTCGGAGTAAGTTGGGCTCGTTTTGTGGCGATATGGTCAACGGCTATTGCTTATATTGTGTCAGTTGCTTATTACCAAGTTGCGACTTTTTCACTTCACCCAATGAACAGTCTGGCTTACTTGCTATCAGGATTATTAATTATTATGACAGTGCTGTATAAGCTAAAGCATAGAGGTAATTTATTAGCAGGTGTGTCTATTAGCACTGAACATAAATTAATCTAGGAAAGCGGAAATGATATTAAAACGGTTATCAGCTTACATACAAAAACAACAACGTGTAGATGAAGTGACTTTATTAAAACAGTTCCATTTAAAGCAAAATGGTCTTGCCCCTATGATCGAGATTCTTATTCGTTCTGGACATGTACAAAAAACAGTAAGCAGTCGTGGTGAGCGATTAACGGCTCAAGTTTTTTATAGTTGGCAGGAGAATCAAGTCATACCGATGACTGTCTTATTATAGATTATTCGCTATAAGTTACTCGTTAGAGGTAAAAGATTATAAATTAAACCCTCATTAAATATTAGCTACTTATAGCCAATCAAATAGCTCATTAAATAAACTATTATTGGACCTTAAATCGCCTTATAGTTGAAAATTTCCTTAAACAACAAATACCTGATGCAATTACTTGCTCAGGTATTTTTTTAGTTCAAATTTGTGACTAGCATCGTCTACTCATAATATGTACAATCCACACCCAATTTATACCGAATCAGTCCAGTCGAGGCACCAATGAGTCAGAAAAAAGTAAACCTGTTAGATTTAAACCGTCAAGGTTTACAAGATTTTTTCACTGAAATGGGTGAGAAACCGTTTCGTACTAAGCAGGTCATGAAATGGATTTACCATTTTGGCTGTGAAGACTTTGATCAAATGACTGATCTCAACAAAGCACTACGTGAAAAGCTTAAGCAACGTGCAGAAATAGTAGCGCCTGAAGTTAAGGTTGAACAACGCAGTGAAGACGGCACCATAAAATGGGCGATGACGGTAGGTAACCAAGAAATTGAAACTGTTTACATCCCTGATAAAGAGCGTGCAACTTTATGTGTATCTTCACAAGTAGGTTGTGCCTTAGCGTGTGATTTTTGTTCAACAGCTCAACAAGGTTTTAACCGTAACCTAACCGTTTCTGAAATTATTGGCCAAGTATGGCGTGCTGCTAAAATCATTGGCGTGATGGGTGAAAGTGGAACGCGACCTATTACTAATGTGGTCATGATGGGAATGGGTGAACCTTTATTAAATCTAAATAATGTCGTTCCAGCAATGGAGTTAATGTTAGATGATTTAGGTTATGCACTGTCTAAACGTCGTGTAACGTTATCAACGTCAGGCGTTGTGCCTGCTTTAGATATCCTAGGTGATAAAATTGACGTGGCTTTAGCTATTTCATTACATGCTCCAAATGATGAACTACGCTCGAAAATGATGCCAATCAATGATAAATATAATATTGCTGATTTCTTAGCGGGCGTAAAACGTTATATTGGTAAATCAAATGCTAACCGTGGCAAAGTGACTATTGAGTATTTATTATTAGATCATGTTAATGATTCAACGGATCAAGCACATGAATTAGCACATCTATTAAAAGACACACCGTGTAAAATTAACTTAATACCCTTTAATCCGTTCCCTGGTAATGATTATACTAAACCAAGTAATAGTCGTGTAGACCGATTCAATAAAGTATTAATGGAATATGGTTATACCGTGATTGTACGTAAAACACGTGGTGATGATATTGATGCTGCTTGTGGTCAGTTGGTAGGGGATGTTATTGACCGTACAAAACGCACTATGAATAAACGTCAACATGGTGAAAATATTAGCGTTCAACAGAACTAATTAAGTTAAAACTTAAAACTGTTCTTGTGCTTTAAGAGTAAAATTCAAGAACAGTTAAAAAAAGCATGCATCAAGTATCAAGTTACTTCACAATAGGATACTTAAAGAAGTTTCCTGTACGGCTTTTAGTTTATGAGGAATGTATGCGTTTTATATTTGTAGCTTTAATATCTGTCTTTTTTATCTCAGCTTGTGTCTCAACCGAAACGACCACTACTGTTAATAGTCCTGGTGGCAAAAAAATGGCCTTCGATCCTGAAGGTGCTGCTGATACGCGCGTTAAGTTAGCGTTGCTTTATCTAGAAAACAAACAAATGCAGCAAGCAAAAGAAAACCTCGATACTGCATTAAAATACCAACCTGATAGCGCTAAAGTTCACCGTATATTTGCTTATTACTATGAAAAAGTGAATGAAAATGATAAAGCAGAGAAATTCTACAAAGAGTCCCTATCATTAGATCCTGACAACGGTGATACTAACCATAACTATGCGACTTTTTTATGTGGTCAAAGTGAATACGTTAAAGCTGAAGAATACTTCTTAAAAGCTATCTCTGCTCCGCACTATACGCGTGTTGCTAGGTCTTATGCTAATGCCGCTATTTGTGCTGAAAAAGCGAATCATAATGACAAAGCTATTTTCTATTATGGTTATGCTTTATCGCATAGCCCTAACAGTAATGAAATAAACTTATCATTAGCAAAGCTAAATATTACTGAAAAAAATTACCAAGCCGCCGTCCTTAATTTATTTGCTTTTCAAAAAGATTCAAAACCAACGGCTGAAAGTTTATGGCAATGGATTCGTTTGAGTTATGCTACAGGGAAGGAGAGTAGTTTATCTCGTTATTCGACTCAACTTTTACAAAAGTTCCCTGAATCAGAGCAAGCCTTAAATTACTTAACGAATAAATACTATGACTGAGCAAACTATGCCTATAACAGAACATGATATGCCTACAACGGAACATAAAATGACGCTTGACAAAGCCCTAAAAAAACATCGCTTAGCGGCTAATTTGTCCGTTGAGGAAATCGCACTAAAACTTAACTTAAAAACAACTGTTATTGAAGGTCTTGAAAATGATCTTGCACAATTGATTGAAGATGAAGTGCACCCAGTTATTTATTTACGAGGTTACTTAGCTAACTTTAGCAAAGCAGTACGTTTACCAAACCTTGAATCATTCCCAGAATATCAACAATTAAGTCGTCCTGGTAAATCAGTAAATACATTAAGTAACCCGTACATTTTGACTAATAAAAAACAATCATCGAATAAGTTTGCATGGTTTGTTTTATTACTTTTTGTTGGTTGTATTACGAGTACCATTTATTACTGGGAAAGCGTTTCTGCTTCATTATTTTCTCAGACGGTTGTTGATACTGAAAATATACATATGCGTTTACCGGAACCTGGTGAAAATAGTTTTATCGATACTTATGCTGAAGATAACGAGTTAGCGGCTGAGCAAGCGACAGAGAATTCATCAGTCGAAAGTCAGGTTGTTGATAGTGAAGAAGAACCGCTATCGACAGAAGAAACACCTGAAGCTGATGCAACACTATAATAACGGGTTAACACTTGCAGAGACTTATTAATTTAGCTTAAAATTAAATCGTTCCATGAAAATTTTAAGCTAAATTAAGCTAAATTAAGTTAAGCATTTTAATATAACGGTTAGTTGAAATAGTGAATGTTACCCGACTTATCAGAACGCTAGACCTGCTAGAACCTATATTCACTAAGGTTCTCGTTTTATTGAACGATTGATTTATCAAATAGCGTAATAACCTTTAACTTTTAAGAGTAAATATAATGAGCCATACCTCTTCGATTATACGCCGCGAGTCTAAACAGATCATGGTGGGCAATGTCCCTGTGGGTGGCGGTGCACCAATTACCGTTCAATCAATGACCAATACTTTAACCACAGATGTTGCGGCAACGGTTGCACAGATCAAACGTTTAGAAGCGGTTGGTGCCGATATGGTGCGTATTTCAGTACCGACAATGAATGCCGCAGAAGCATTTCGTGAAATTAAAAAACAATGCAACATTCCTCTCATTGCCGATATTCATTTTGATTACCGTATTGCGTTAAAAGTAGCAGAATACGGTGTAGATTGTTTACGTATTAACCCGGGTAATATCGGTAATGAACAACGAATTCGTAGTGTAGTTGATTGTGCTCGACACAATAATATACCCATTCGAATTGGCGTTAATGGCGGTTCATTAGAAGCTGATATTCAAGAAAAATATGGCGAACCAACGGCACAAGCGTTAGTTGATTCAGCATTACGACATGTGGATATATTAGACCGTTTAAACTTTGAACAATTTAAAGTCAGTGTAAAAGCATCCGATGCATTATTAGCCGTGGAATCTTATCAGTTATTAGCGAAACAAATTATTCAACCGTTACACTTAGGTATTACCGAAGCAGGGGGCTTACGCAGTGGTAGTGTTAAATCTGCTGTAGGGCTTGGTCTGTTATTATCACAAGGTATTGGTGATACATTACGTGTTTCATTAGCCGCTGATCCCGTTGAAGAAATTAAAGTCGGTTTTGATATCCTAAAATCACTGCGTATTCGTAGTCGAGGCATTAACTTTATTGCTTGCCCAACTTGTTCTCGTCAAGAGTTCGATGTCATTGCCACCGTTAACGCATTAGAAGAACGTCTTGAAGATGTTGTTATGCCAATGGATGTGTCGATTATTGGTTGTGTTGTTAATGGTCCAGGTGAAGCATTAGTGTCAGATATTGGTATTACTGGCGGTAAAAATAAAAGTGGATTTTATGAAGACGGTACTCGTCAACGAGATCGCTTCGATAACGACAACGTGATTGATCAATTAGAAGCAAAAATCCGTGCCCGCATCAGTCGTAGTGATGAAAGCCAAATTATTGTAAAAGGGTAACTTTTAGACTGATTTGAGTTTGAATGCTCAATGACTTAACTAAATGCAGTTTTAGATTGAGCGTCATTAAATGAAAGTTTAATGACGCATTAAAGTAGAAGTTAATGATTGCTTTAAGCTAAAACACTAAATAAGCCTAAATGTTTTTGATATTTGGGCTTTTTATTAGCCTTAAAACAAGCAAAGCTGAGTTGCATTGTTCCATCTAGCCACAAACTTCCTTATAATGAATCTCAATTTTATTATCAATACATCTCGAATGTATTTTTATTCATCGACAGAATTCGGAAATCATTGTGGCAAAGAAGATACAAGCTATTCGTGGTATGAACGATACCCTTCCTGAACAAACCCCTGTTTGGCAGAAATTAGAATCGTTAATTAGACAAACAGTCAGCAGTTACGGTTACTCTGAAATTCGTATGCCAATCGTAGAAAGCACGCATCTATTTAAACGTTCAATTGGTGAAGTGACTGATATCGTTGAAAAAGAAATGTACACTTTTGAAGATCGTAACGGTGATAGTTTAACCTTACGTCCTGAAGGTACTGCATCATGTGTACGTGCAGGTAACGAGCATGGTTTATTATATAACCAAGAACGTAGAATGTGGTACATCGGACCTATGTTCCGACATGAGCGTCCTCAAAAAGGGCGTTACCGCCAATTCCACCAAGTTGGGATTGAAACATTTGGTATTGCCAGTGCAGATATCGATGCAGAAGTTATTTTATTATCAGCTCGTTTGTGGAAAGCATTAGGCATTCAAGATCATGTTGAACTGCAATTGAATTCACTAGGTAGTAATGAAGAGCGTAATGCTTATAAAGCTAAGTTAGTTGAGTTTTTACAATTGCATGAAGATAAGTTAGATGATGACAGTAAACGTCGTATGTTAACTAATCCATTACGTGTTTTAGACAGTAAAAATGAAGCGGTTCAAGCAATCTTAGAAGATGCACCGAAACTATCTGATTATTTTGGTGACGAAACAGCTGCACACTTTGCAAAAGTTCAAGCTTATTTAGATGCTGCAGGCATTAAATATGTGATTAATGAACGCATCGTTCGTGGTTTAGATTATTACAATCGTACCGTATTTGAGTGGGTAACATCGAGCTTAGGTTCACAGGGTACTATTTGTGCTGGTGGGCGTTATGATGGTTTGGTTGAACAACTTGGTGGTAAAGCAACACCTGCTGTTGGTTTCGCAATGGGCTTAGAGCGTATTATTTTAATGCTTGAAACCTTAGAATTGAACGACGATGTTAAAGGGGATGTTGATATTTACAGTATTTTAGTTGGTGAAGGAACAGATATCGCAGGATTTAAAGCATCAGAACTGATTCGTGACCAACTACCGCATTTGAAAATGATGCATCACTGTGGTGCTGGTAACTTTAAAAAACAAATGAAACGTGCCGATAAAAGTGGCGCTTCAGTTGCCTTAATTATAGGTGAAAGTGAGTTAGAGAGTGGCTGTGTCACAATTAAAGACTTACATGGGAATTCAGAGCAACAAACCGTTGCAATTGACAGCTTAGTTAAGGTATTACCTACCTACTTTGCATAAGCATATTCATCAAAAAACAGATTAAGTAAGGAACACACGTGGTTGATATTATTGAAGGTTACGAAACAGAAGAACAACAAGTTGATGCAATTAAGAAATGGTGGGGTGAAAACGGAACCATGCTTATCGTGGGAGCTGTTATTGGTCTAGCTGGTTTATGGGGATGGCGTTACTACGGTGAAACCGTATCGACTAACCAAGAGAAAGCATCAACGGAATTTGCACAAGTATTGGTTAAATATGATGCTAAAGGCGAAGATCATAGCAGTGCAGAAATGCAAACATTCATTGCAGACAATAAAGGGAATAGTTACGCAACACTAGGTTCTTTGCTATTAGCAAAAGAAGCGGTTGAAGCGGGTGACTTTGCCTTAGCAAAAACACAATTAACTGATCTACTAGCAAGCAATGAGTATGCACCTTTAAACCCTGTTATAGAGTTACGTTTAGCACGTGTGAATACAGAATTAGGTGATTATGATGCTGCATTATCAACGTTAAACAACATTACAGATGAAGGCTTTTTAGTCAAAGCTAATCAAAGTAAAGGGATTGTTTATTTAAAACAAGGTAATGTTGAATCTGCACGTGGTGCATTTCAAGACGCAGTTGACGCAAGTGAAGGTCGTGTTGACCCAATCTTACAATTACAGTTAGATGATTTAGCCGTTGCTAAAGCAGATATTGCTCCAGCACCTAAATTAGATGCTGCGCAATAAACTGAGATAATATAATGATTAAATGGGTTAAAAATATAACTGTCATTGCTAGCAGCGCGTTAATATTAAGCGGTTGTTCTATTTTCAGCAGTGAAGAAGATGTTGTTAAAATGGCTGAGCTACCTGAATTTCAAGCAACGTACAAACCAGTCATTGCTTGGTCAACGAGCATTGGTAGTGGCGTGGATAAATACTATTCACAACTTCAACCTGCCGTTGATGAAAAAGCCGTTTATGTTGCAGCTCGTGATGGAGAAGTGAAAGCACTTTCTGTTAAAAAGGGTAATAAGCTATGGTCAATTGATCTAGGCGATCATAAATCTAATACAGCTAACCGCTCAGCACGTTTATCTGGTGGTATTGGTTTAGGTATTGATACCCTTTATATCGGCACTGAAAATGCTCAAGTGTTTGCATTAGATGCAGAAAAAGGTGATATCAAATGGCTCAGTAACGTCTCTGGTGAAGTGATTGCTCAACCTGTTTACGATAATGGCTTCGTTATTATTCATACTTCTCGTGGTGAATTAACTGCTTTAGATAGCAAAACAGGTGAAGAAGTTTGGACACTAGCAAACGCACAACCAAAATTAACATTACGCGGCAGTGCGACACCAAGCATTTCTCAAGGTGGTGTTATTTACGGTCGAGCTGATGGTTATGTTTCTGCTGCTTTATTAGAATCTGGTCGACCACTATGGCAGATCCCTGTTGCGAGACCTTACGGTGCAACGGAATTAGATCGTTTAGCCGATGCAGATATGAAGCCTATTGTTGTTAACGGTACTGTTTATGCTTTAGCTTACAATGGTAACTTAGTCGCTATCGACTTGCTAAAAGGCGAATTATTATGGACGAAAAAGTACGCTGGTTACAATGATATTAGTGTGTCAGGACGTGATATTTTCTTAACGGACTACCGTGGTTACGTCTTTGCCATAAATCGTAATGATGGTGAACAGCGCTGGGTTAACAAAGAGTTAGCTTACCGCAATGTAACTGGTGTGACCGTTGCAAATGATTTCATCGTTGTGGGTGATGCTGAAGGTTACTTGCACTGGATTGATCGTGAATCTGGTCAGTTTGTTGCACAACAAGATCTAGACTCTGATGGTTTATATATTGAACCTATTGCAACTTCTACTCACCTTTATTTACAAACACGCAGTGGTGATTTAATTGCCATTGAAAAACCGATATTAAATGTAGAATAATTTAATACGTTTTTACGCTATACTGTAGCCCCTTGCTGTGCATGGGGCTTTTTTAGTTTTAAAGGATATACAAAATATATGTTACCAGTCATCGCTTTAGTAGGTCGCCCTAATGTAGGTAAATCTACTCTTTTCAATCGTTTAACTCGCACCCGAGATGCGATCGTTGCCGATTTCCCCGGTTTAACGCGTGACCGTAAATATGGTCAAGCTAAAGTTGAAGAACTTGAATTTATCGTTATTGATACCGGTGGTATTGAAGGCGATGAAAAAGGCATTGATGCATTAATGGCTGAACAATCATTGATTGCAATAGAAGAAGCCGATGCGGTGCTATTTTTAGTTGATGCGCGTGCCGGATTAACAGTTGCAGATGAAGCTATTGCATCGCATTTACGCAAGCAAAACAAAAAAGTAATGGTCGTTGCCAACAAAACGGATGGTATTGATGCTGACTCAATGTGTGGTGAGTTTTATGCTCTTGCACTAGGTGAAGTTTTCCATATCGCCGCTGCTCACGGTAAAGGTGTGCGTCAAATGATTGATGCGGCACTAGAAGAATTCCAAGAAGAAAACCCTGTTACAGACGAAGTGGACGAATATGAATTCGCATTAGATCATGATGACGAAGACGAAGATAAAATCGCACAAGAGCAAGCGCGTTTAGCGGCTTTACCGATTAAACTTGCACTTATTGGTCGTCCGAACGTAGGTAAATCAACACTGACAAATCGTATTTTAGGTGAAGAACGTGTATTAGTATTTGATATGCCAGGCACGACACGTGACAGTGTTTATATTCCAATGGAACGTGATGGTCGTGAATATATTTTAATTGATACAGCCGGTGTTCGTAAACGTAAAAAAGTAAATGAAACGGTTGAGAAATTCTCAGTAATCAAAACGTTAAAAGCGATTGAAGACTCAAACGTGGTGTTATTAATTATTGATGCACGCGATGGTATTGCAGATCAAGACTTAAGCTTACTAGGTTATACCCTAAACTCAGGTCGTTCATTGGTTATTGCAGTGAACAAATGGGATGGCATGACTGAGTATGATAAAGAACGTGTTAAAACAGAATTGGATCGCCGTTTAGGCTTTATCGATTTTGCAAAAATTCACTTTATCTCGGCATTACACGGTACAGGTGTTGGTCATTTATTTGAATCAGTAGATGAAGCTTACACCTCATCAACTAAACGTATCTCAACAGCAATGTTGACGCGTATTATGGGAATGGCGACAGATGACCATGAGCCACCAATGGTTGGTGCTCGTCGTGTGAAATTACGTTATGCACATGCGGGTGGTTACAATCCACCATTAATCGTTATTCACGGTAATCAAGTTAAAAAATTAGCTGATTCTTATAAACGTTACTTAATGAACTACTTCCGCCGTACATTAGAGATCATGGGGACGCCGATCCGCATCGAGTTTAGAGAAGGTACTAACCCATTTGAAGGACGTCGTAACAAATTAACGCCGCATCAAATGTATAAACGCCAACGTTTACTACGTAACTACGCTAATAGTAAAAACAAAAAATAATATGTCATTGCTTTGCACTGATTGCCAATCAGAATTACAACGCAGTGGGGAATTAAAACGCCACTGTGCTCATTGTGATAGTGATTTCATGCTTCATGTGGATTGTGCTGAATGTCATCAGCCATTACAACGCTTAAAAGCGTGCGGAGCAGTGAGTTTTTGGTGTGACCAGTGCAATGAGTTGAAAAGTAAGTCTACGGCTGTTTATAGCCTTGTTAAGCAGGATGTTAGATAGAATATTAGACGACTTATGACCTTCTACTGGCGAGTTAATAGTATTACTAACAAAAAAGGAGTGATTTATCACTCCTTTTTTGTGTCTTACTGATAGTCATTTTAAATGTCTAATTTTTTGTACTTCGCTCTGTTGTACTTTCTTTTATAGAAATAAGCTCATTAGCTTCACTTTATTTTATGAAGCTGTACTTTTAGCTGGGATGATTTCAAATACTCTAATGACTTGTTGAACACCTTCAACATTACTGGTTACCTCGGTCGCAAAATCAGACATCTCTTGTGTTACTTGACCAATTAAAAATACCTCTCCATTCTCCGTAACCACTTTAATCTTTAAAGGATTAATTTTGTCATGGCTCGTTAATTTACTTTTTACCTTAGCGGTTAACCAACTATCTTTAGTTTTTTGAATAAGACCAATCGGCTGGTTAATACGTAATTGATTATAAACACCAACTACACCCGGTACATTATTTAACTCGTTTTCAATCTCATTACTATTGGCTTGTGTATCGACTTGGCCTACTAATAATAAGTAACTATTATTAGCGATGATATTAATACGAATATTGTCGTTATAAGCTTTTGAAGCAATCACCGCATCAATCGCTTTTTCAGACAGGTCATCATCTTTTACTAATTGCGAAATACTACGTTCGTCACTACTTACCGCTACCGCAGTGCCTGCGGCTACAATAAGGCCTCCTGCACAACCTTGCAACATAAAGGCAGCTAATAAAATTGAAAATAGATAAGGCTTGAATGTCATAATTTATCCTAATACTGTGGAAATAATTGTTGATCGATGAGGTCACTTAAACAGTTTACTACTAACATGTGAATCTCTTCAATTCGTGCCCCTTTATCACTTGGCGCTCGAATCTCAATGTCATCCGCACCTAATAAGCCGGCAATTTCACCACCATCAACACCGGTCATCGCAATAATATGAATATTCTTACTTAATGCGGTTTCTACTGCTTTTACCATATTACGGCTATTACCACCGTGACTGATAGTAATTAATACATCACCCGGCTGTGCTAATGCTGAAATTTGACGAGCATAAATTTGATCAAAATGGCTATCACTAGCAATTGCTGACACTAATGATGAATCGGAAGTGATCGCAATAGCAGGTAAAGCAGGGCGGTCTGTTTCATACTTATTTAATAAATGTGAAGCAAAAATTTGTGCTAGCCCAGCAGCACCACCATTACCGCAAATAAGTAGCTTGTGGCCGTTGATTAAACAATCTTTAAGTAAAAGAGCGGCGGCTTCTATTTGCTCTGGCAGTGCTTCTGCTGCAACAATCTTAGTTTGAATGCTCTCTGCAAAGTGAGCTTGAATTTTTTCGTTAATCATGTGGCTTATTACTCTTGAAATGCATCTTGTATCCATTGTGGCTGTGTTGTTTTTTCGTTGATTGCAACGACATCAAAACGGCAATAGGGCTCATTATCTAATTGTGATAAATAATGCTTTGCCGTTTTAATTAATTTTTTTTGTTTTTGTAGTGTAACTGATGCTGTTGCACCACCATAGTCTTGATTCTTGCGGTATCTTACTTCAATAAACACTAAAGTGTCATTATCAGACATGATTAAATCTATTTCACCATACCGACAATAAAAATTTTGACAGACAAGCAACAAACCCTGCGCCTTTAAAAACGCTAAAGCTTGTTGCTCATATTGAACACCAATAGAATTACTGGCTTGAAATAGGCGAGGTAGCTTCAACTAAATTACCATCTTGAAAGGTTGCCCAACTTAGCTTACTTTTGATCGTATTACGTGCATCTAATGTTATTTCTCCGACTAACCCTTGGAATTTATAACCTTCAACCACTTCTAAAAGTTTTAACTGTTCAATTAAGCTGTAACTGTCATTACCTAATGCAAATAAACGCAATGTACTAAGACGTTGTTGTGGCCATACTGCTTGCACTTTTTCATTCATTTTGGTTTTATCTTCGAGTAAAAAAGCAACATCAGAGAAAGTAATACCCGTTAACTCTTTATCCTGTGTATTAGTAAAGTCTTTTACATGACTACGTGAGCTTGCATATAAAGGAATTTCTTTTGCAAATGGACTAATAGCAACTGACATAAATGGTTTAATGAACATTAATTGTTTACGTTTACTAATGATATAAATAGCATCAACATCGGCACGACTTCTTACTTCTTGCTCTAACTTTCTGCCTAACACCGTTTGCATTTGATGGTTACGTTCTTTACTTTTGTCCGTTTGTAACGCTTCAGCAAGAAATTTTCCATAATCAGTATCTTTAGAGAAAAAGTGTGTTTCAGCAGGATACAGTTCAAAACCATTACCCGACGCTTGTTGTGAACGACTTAGCTCTTTCCAACGCGCTTCAAAAGCAGCGGATGTTCTTCGCCCAAAGTCTGAGTTAGGTGCAAATATTAAAGGTTTTGTGTGTTTGTCTTGGAAAATCATTTCAGCCGCTTGTTCAGCTTCACCCTCTGGTGAAAGTGGGAAAGCATAATGAATTGATGACGTTGCACTACCATCTTTAGTCGGGAAACTATTTAACGCTAACACAGGAATATCTCCCACTAACGGTAAAAATGCTTTTAAATTAGGTTTCAATAAAGGACCAATAACAAAGTCTATTTTCTGATTATGAAGTTGATCTGCAATTTCTTGCATGGTCATCGTATTCGTATCAAGGAATAAGATGTGAGGTGGGGCAGTAATAAAATCTCTATCTATTATTCTGTTGCTAGCGACTGGGCTATCGTCTTGTACATCACCATCAATAGTAATAAAGCTTGAGTTACTTGAACCATTCGCTTGTTCTGCTTGTAACTGTTTCTTTGCTTCTGCTTGGTTATAAAACGCATAACTAATACCGTATTGTATTGCTTGAGCTGGTTTTTTGAATCTACCCGTTAAAGGTAACAATACTGCAATTTTAGAAGGCTGGTATGGTGTTGCCTCTGCAAGGTTAAGTAATTGTGATGGCATGTATTTTAATGCAGGGTGACTTGGGTAAAGTAATTTCCAAGCATCCACACCACGTATCAACTGATTAGTGCGTAATTGATAACGGTGATAAACACTCGCAAGTGCATACCAACCTTGTTTAAAGTTATCGGCACCAGGTGTTGAAGATACTTTTTCAAAACTATTTAACACGCTTGAATCTAACATGTTCAACTGTGTTAACAGTAGGTCATTGTATTGTTGTCTTTGCTCATCACTTTTTAATAAAGGCGTTAATATAAATAAAGTATCAACGGCTGCTTTAGGTTCTTTTTTACGAACATGTAGATCTGTCTTTAATTTTAGATAATGCAACTTAGCTTGATCAGACAACACACTCATATCAATACTTTTAACAGAAACCATAGTCTTATCTAATTGGTTTTGGGCGTATTGGTTATCAGCTATTAATAAAATAAGATGATTTTTTTGTTGAGCATTTAACGTTTTGTTTTGTAAGTATTCAATCACTGAATCTGCTAGAACATATTTACTTTCCTTAGTGAGCGCTTGTACCGCTGCTAATTGCCATTCAGTATTTTTAGGCTCTTTCACGACTTCTGCTTGTTGTAATAAATATTCAGCTGTTTCATAAAAGTCAGTAAAAAGAGTCGGAGCATTTTTCTTATCTTGTCCTAACCCAGAACAAGCGGAAATAAGCAGAATGCTCATCGCCATGAAAGAAAGATGTACAGCTCGTTTAGATATATTTGCAATGGTCAATTTTTTGTCCTTTTTAATCAAACTAATTCAAGATAAGTTTTCAGATAGGTATCAAGATACCTATAGTGTAATATTGCAGACCTAGTTAAACAATCCTTAACACTTTAATAGAGTCAAATATGTCTGAAAAAAATCAATTAAATAACGAAGTAAGTGCAAAATTGTATATTGTCGCCACTCCTTTGGGCAATATCGGTGATATTACTTACCGTGCCGTCGAAATATTAAAAAACGTCGATTTAATTGCAGCAGAAGATACTCGCCATAGTGGTAAATTATTAAGCTACTATCAAATCAGCAAACCAACTTTTCCTCTTCATGACCATAATGAGCGTCAACGTGGCAGTGTATTGATTGAAAAAATCAAAGCTGGTCAATCTGTTGCACTGATCTCAGACGCGGGAACGCCATTAATTAGTGACCCCGGTTATCATTTAGTTAATGAATGTCGTGAAGCGGGCGTTGATGTTGTTCCTGTACCAGGTGCTTGTGCAGCAATTACCGCACTTTCAGCTGCTGGTTTACCATCAGACCGTTTTTCTTTCGAAGGGTTCTTACCAGTGAAAGAAAAAGCTAAAACAGAAAAATTGACTGCATTAGCACAAGAAACACAAACCATGATTTTTTACGAGTCACCTCGTCGTATGCAAGATACGGTAAAACATATAATTAATATCATGGGTGCGGACAGAAAGTTAGTCGTTGCGCGTGAGCTCACTAAATTATTTGAATCATATTACGTATTACCAGCTGGCGAAATGTTGGAGTGGTTAGAACAAGACACAAACCATTGCCGTGGTGAATTTGTATTAATGGTGGGAGGGGCAAGTAAAAATGAAAACGCTTTATCAGTAGAAGCGATTAAAACACTGACATTATTGAAAAAAGAGTTACCCCTTAAGAAAGCCGCAGCGATAACTGCTGAAATACATCACCTTAAGAAAAACGATTTATATAAATGGGGCTTAGAGAACTTATAATTCTTTTCTCGTATCACTGCAAAGCGCTTGTTATCTATAATGGTTTCCGTATAATCCGCCGCGGAGTTGGCTAGATCGTCGCCGCTTTTATTGTTTAGGTAGCTTGCTATCTAGGGAGTAAGAGGGGAGGAAAGTCCGGGCTTCAGAGGGCAGGGTGCCAGGTAACGCCTGGGTAGCGCGAGCTAACGACAAGTGCAGCAGAGAGGAGACCGCCTGCTAATTTATTAGTAGGTAAGGGTGAAAGGGTGCGGTAAGAGCGCACCGGCTAGTGGGTAATCATTAGTGCAAGGTAAACTCCACCCGAAGCAAAACCAAATAGGCTTCCTGAGGCATGGCCCATGCTGGAAGCGGGTAGGTTGCTTGAGCCTGTGAGTGATTGCAGGCCTAGACGAATGACGATTCACGACAGAACCCGGCTTATCGGCCAACTCCAACCATACCAAAACTGTTTTTTAATCAGTCACTTAAGGCTTCTCTCTAAAGGAGGAGCCTTATAGTGTTTCACAATCAAGTTCACAATCAAGTTCACAATCAAGTTCACAATCAAGTTCACAATAAACTGCCAAAATACTTAGAACTTCGTGGTTCTACATACTGTTTTCGTATTCGAATGCCTACTAAATTATCTAACCACCTAATTAGAAAAGAAGTTAGATTATGTTTATTAACTAATTCATCCTATAAAGTACTAGGATATTATGGTCAATTTGAGCCTTTGATTAATAAACTAAAGTTATTAAGGTTTTCTTATGTTGATTTTGAGCATAAATTGAAAGTCGCAGAAGGTATTATTAACGAGTCTTTTGTTGGCGCTCTGCTTATACTTAAATAAGACTGTTCGGTAAATAATATAGTTATACCAATCACACTAATTGAGTTATCTATTTTACTTATTAAAATAACTTATTTCTTCGTTGTAAATTTCGTAAAGGGAACAACCATTTAGCTCAACTTTCGCCTTGAACTAAGTCATTTTTCCTGCGCAAAATTTAGATCACTTATTTAATGTAATCGGTATTATTTAACATAAAGAGTATTTCCACATCCGTACCTATTATTTGAATAATTTAGATTCCAGACTTTGTATGTGTAATAGAAAGTATGAATACTTTAAAATTAATCACACAAATGCCAACTAGTTTTAACCCTATTAAGTTCAGAATATGTGTCGAGCAAATTATAAATAAATAAAAAGTGTATCTATGGCAATGCCTTAACCGAAAATCAGGTTAATTTAAAAATCAAATAATTGATTTAAATAATTAGATTTTTTAAGGAATTATGTCTATTTTTATTATTAGCTATATTAATGGAGTTTTTTGATAATGAAAATATTTACACGAAAGAAGATCCAACACCAATTAAATTTTGCAGTATCACTTTTAATATTACTCACACTCACTATTATTGGTCTTGTGAATTACAATTCAACATTAAATTTAATGCGTGAAGAAACAGAAAAAACAATTAGCTCTAATTTATTCAGTAGCGCCAATTTGGTATCCCCTTCATATGACTTGAATATTAAAGTCGTCAAAGCGCTCGTTTATTCTCTTCGTAAAGAAATCGAATCAGATTTATCCATTTCAAGCCAGGATTCAACCATTCTCTTTGGAGAAAATTTACCTAATTTGAATTTTAAAAATAACCTATTAGCAGGCAAGTTTGAATTAATTGATAAGTTGACCCAAGAATATGATTTACCGATAACTATATTTCAGAAAACTGAAAATAATGATTTTTTGCGTGTATCCACTTCATTGAAGAATGATAAAGGTGAACGAGCATATGGCACTCTACTAGGAAAAGAAAAACATCCGGGTTATCAGACTTTAATGTCAGGTGATAGTTATTTTGGTATGGCTAATCTTTTTGGAACAAATTATGTGACAGCTTATGTTCCTTTAAGCATTAGTTCAGAGAATGTAAATGTCATTTTATTTGTAGGGTTAAAAGTAGATAGTACTTTGGCTTCGCTAAATGATGCTATGAATAAATTCTCACAAGATAGCTTAGGGGATATGTATCTGTTCGATGCTAAAAATTCATTACTTAGTGACTCAGGTGAGCCTGAAAACTTAAAAGAAATTCAAGCGCAAATTAACACCCAAAGCGACGGTGAATTGCATATCGGAGGAGATAATATTTATTACAAGCATCTTAAAGGGTTTAATTGGACTTTAGTCATGGTAGTGAATGATGAAGAAATGGCTATGATTCCTAACCAACTCGGTATGAATACTGCTGTAATAGGTGGGATTGCAATTGTAAGTATTATTATCGTCTTATCATTATTAACTACTTATATTTTTAAAGATTTTAAGCAAGCATTTAAGACACTAAAACTAGTTGGTGGTGGACAAGTGAGTAATCTTCATTTGGTATATGATGAACACTCACAAAAAGAAACGGATGTATTAATTCATAATGTTGACTTAATGTCGCAAAAAATAAAAGAATTAGTACAAGATGTACAAACGATTGCAGAAAAGACAGATTTTACTGCTTCAACTGTACTTAAACGCTCTACAGATCAGATTAATGCTAATCAGAGTGTTGAAGATCGTATGCACTCTGTAGCAACGGCAATTGAAGAATTAACAGCTTCATTTGCTGATGTTGTAGAGCGTACTGCGGTTGCCGCATCTGCTACAACAAGTGTTAGTGGGGCATCGAAAAATGCATTTAATACAATAACAAGTCTATCTACTTATATTTCAACAACGAAAGGGAGTATCGATAACTCTGTTAAAGTTATTGCTAAGTTGTCAGATAGCGCAACTAAAATTACAACGGTTGTAGAACATATTAATGCCATTGCTGAACAAACTAATCTATTAGCCCTTAATGCTGCAATTGAAGCTGCACGAGCAGGTGAGCAAGGACGTGGTTTTGCTGTTGTAGCAGATGAAGTCAGACAACTAGCACAGCGTACACAAGAAAATATAGTTGATATTCAAAAAGTTATTAAAGAATTACAATTACAAGCTCAAAATACAGTTGATAGCATGGGGCATGTAACAAACGCTATTGTAGACGTTGAATCAGATGCAGCTAAAACACTTGAACAGTTTAGTTCTGTGAATACTGAAATAGAAGGTATAAGTGAGCAATTAACTTCTATTGCGACAGCTGCAGAGGAGCAGAGCTCAGTGACTAATGAAATTGCATCTATGCAAAATAATGTGAAAGATTTTATGAGTATTGCAGTTGGTATCTCATCAGAAGTTCATAATTCTGCAGCAGAAATTAAAGAAAATTCAGATAATTTAATTTTAACAGCAGGTAGGTTCAAATAGTACATTAGGATTTTGTACAACAAATTGTGTTACATTTGGATCGGTATTTTTATTTGATGCCACTCTTAACACTTATATATCAACTAACTTATTACTGCGAGAGTTAGCTTATCGGCTAACTCCAACCATTTTAAAAGCCGCTATCTAATTATTTAGATAGCGGCTTTTTCATTTCTATACGTTTAATTCACTATTAAATCACTTGATGATTACAGGGCATTACAGAAGTGCGCGAATGAGGATATACGGCAGAGCCTAGTTTATCGTTCAGCTCCAACCATTTTAAGAACTGCTATCTAATACCAATCTAAGTAATTATCTAGTCATTTATGCTTCTTAAAATGAATGCTAGTTTCGTTGTTGATTTTGTAATGAGAATAACGAGTTACTGCAATCAACGCCTTGCTATCATCCATTTCCCCTAACGCCTAAATAGACCATTTATTTATCCAGATTAGTATAAGTAATTAGGTAGCGGTTTTTTCGTTTCTATAGGTTCAGGTTTTCATTTAAAGAGAGTGAATTCATACATTTTGCACTTTTATATTTTACTAATACAAAGAATAACTCACATATTCAGGTTAAAAAACTATCGAGTTTATGTTTTTCAACTACTCTATTTGGAGTAATTTCAAGTTAAGTTAAGTTACTTATTTTTAATCGAATCAATAATAAGAAAAACAGGATGTTATGAAAGTATTAAACCATTATTCAATCAAAGTTAGGTTAATCATATTAGCAATTTTAGGATTAGTGGGGATGTTAGCTGTTACAGCACAATCATTAATACAAACGAATGATATTTTATTATCTGAGAAACAACGCCAAACAAAGCATCTAGTTGAAGCTGCACATAGCCTTATTGAAGCGAGTCATAAAAAGTTTATAGACGGCAAAATTTCAGAAGAACAAGCTAAAGCTGAAGCTATTTCAACAGTGATGGAAATACGTTACGACGATGGCAACTATTTTTGGATAAACGATGAAAATGTGGTGATGGTTGCACATGCAGCAAAGCCTACACTTAATGGCAAAAACCTATCTAAATTAGCGGATCCTAAGGGTAAGCTTTTATTTGTTGAGTTTGTAAATCTAGTTAAAAAAACACCTGAAGGAGGTATAGTTGATTACCTATGGGAAAAACCAGGTAGTGAAAAACCAATTCAAAAAATCTCTTACGTTAAAGGTTTTACGCCATGGAAATGGGTTATCGGTACAGGTATTTATATCGATGATGTAGAAAGCTTAATGTGGAGTTCGGTGAAGGGCTTAATTATTGAATTTATTGTGATTACTTTACTTATTATTATTCTCTCATTCTTCATTGCACGAAGTGTAATTATTCCGATTAAAATAACTATTGATGCACTTTCTGATCTCGTAGAAGGGGAGGGGGATTTAACACGACGCTTACCTGTTAATGGTAAAGATGAAATGTCTGAATTATCGCACTTATTCAATCAGTTTATTACAAAAATTCAAGGCGTGGTTGAGAAAGTGCAAGAATCAGCAGAATTAATTAAAGTTTCATCACTTAATCTCTCTGATTTAGCACAGGAGTCATTGATAAGTAATCAACAACAAAATGCCGAAACAGCACAAATAGCAACAGCTTCAAATGAAATGTTAAGTACAATTAATGAAATAGCGAACAGTGCTCAAACGGCCTCTAATTTAGCTGAAGGCGCGAGTGATGAAGCTAAAATAACTAAATCTATCTTCAACAAATCAGTTAATTCAGTACAAGTGTTATCCGGTGAAATAAAAGGGGCAACAACTGTTATTACTGATTTAAATAATGAATGTGCTTCGATTGATTCCGTTTTATCAGTAATTGAAGCTATTGCAGAACAAACCAACTTATTAGCCTTAAATGCAGCCATCGAAGCTGCTCGAGCAGGTGACGAAGGAAGAGGTTTTGCTGTTGTTGCAGATGAAGTACGAACACTCGCGGGTAGAACACAAGTGGCAACACTTGAAATTAATGAGATTATTTTACAGTTACAAACTAAAGCAACTGAAGCTGTGACTGCTATGTCTAAAAGTGCCGAAATTGCAGGGGATACTGTCACTCAATCTAAAGAGGCCAGTGATTCTCTTGATTCTATCGCCGATGCTATCATGTCAATTTCAGATGTTAACCACCATATTTCAACCGCTTCAAATGAACAATCAACAGTGACGCGTGAAATTGATGAAAGAGTAACGGCTGTTGCTCAGTTAGCACAAGAGTCTACAGATCGATCTGTAGAAACAAATAAAGGCAGTGATGAAGTAAGTAAATTAGGACTTCAATTAACTGACTTGATTAAAACTTTTAAAGTTTAAACTTTAGCTAACATTATAGAGAAAAGACCTATTATATTATTGAATATAATAGGTCTTTTTTATGGTGGAAAGTTAGCGCACGTCTGAAGCTATTAACCTTTTATATATCGGTTAATTATGGTGACTATTTACATTGTTATACCGATTACATTAAATAAGTTATCTAAATTTTGCGCAGGAAAAATGACTTAGTTTAAGGCGTAAATTGAGCCTTTCTAAGATTCACTTCCTTAAAACAGCTAACTGCGTACCAGTAATTGATGAACCATCAAGTGACTCCCATGTTGCTGGTGGATCAAAATAAGAGACTAAATGGTTGCCTTTATTATCACTTAAAATCGCGCGTGGCCCAGCAAATGCCGATTTTGCTTTTGCTTCATTGGTTGTATCTACTTTGCACTCCCAAGTGATGTTACCTTTTGCAGTAGTAAACATCGCGACTTGATTTCCTGCTGATACACGCACTTAATTTGGTAATTTATCTTGAGAGAAAGTACCTGCATATGACTGTGTTGTTATTGCCATTAAAGCAGATGCTGCTGTTATTTTTAGTGCTTTTAATATGTATTGAGTTTTCATTGTCGCTTTCCTATTAATTGATTTCGAATGTGAAAAGCAGTTAGTTTGCTACTGTTAATAGGTACTACAATTGGCAATGTATTTTGGATGCAAAAAGATTAAATAAATTTCAATTATTTTTTGCATCTGATTTATTACAAATAAAAAGACGATTTTTTCGGTTGTATTGTACTAATAAAAAAGCGAATAATAGAAAAATGATTGCAAAAGAGGGAACAAAAGCTTGTTCCAATATTTCTCTATATTTTTTAGCCCAAAATAAGGCAAAAAAGACGTGACTGGTGAAAATAAGATATAACCAAAAAACAATTCTTTTTGCCCATAATTTTCCCATAAAGGCATAAGCGGTTAGGTTTCCTAGTAATATCGATAAGGTTAAAATAGCCGTTGGTATAATAAAGTGACGTCCTATAACAAAAGTCTGAATGACACCCAATATTAGTAAACAAGTTATAAAAGCGGTTACCCATTCTAAACTATTTCGGTAACTAAACTTTGCTGGTAAACAAACTGACATGGCGAGGACCCTTAAAAATTTAGTGCTAACCGTTGTTTACACCTTGATTCTACATAGTAACATTTAACAGTAATCTGAATAAATAGCTGAGTTTTCCAATACTACAATGAAAAGTTTTTTATGTTTTAATAACTTACATTTTTTAGTCAGTTACATTAAGGTTGAAGAGTAGGTTTTTAAATAAAATGTTTAAGCATAAGACACTAAAGAAATAAGCTTCTCTGTAAAAATTTTAGTGTCTTGTTGAAGTGGTTAAGGTAATTGTTAAGGTAATTGTTGAAGTGCTTTTTGGGGGAAGCATTGAAACAGTTCAATACCAATGCCCCCCTGAATTAAGATTTTAATCTGTTAGGGGCATCGGCATCTTATTTGTGGGCTTAGCTTAGCTTAAAGCGATTTACCATGTCTGCTAGGCGTGTATTAGCAGCGGATAAACTCTCTGTACTTGCTGAGGTTAATTGTCCGTTTTGTGTCAACTCATGCACCATATCCTGAATCGATGCCATGTTGTAACTGATTTGCTCTGCCACTTGGCTTTGTTCTGACGATGCGGTTGCAATATGAGAACTTAACTCGTTGATCTCGATAATCGAACCTGCCATTGAGTCTAATCCTGTGCCTACACTGATAGTATTATCCGTTGTGTTTTGACAACTTTCTTTGGTTGTATTCATGGCATTAACGGCTAATGCAGCATCATCTGTTAGCTTGGTTAATAGCTCATTAATTTCAGCGGTGCTTTCTTGTGTTCTTGCTGCAAGTGAACGAACTTCATCGGCTACGACGGCAAAGCCTCGACCTTGTTCGCCAGCTCGTGCTGCTTCAATCGCTGCATTCAACGCTAACAAGTTTGTTTGATCTGCAATTGCACCAATCACACTTAACACTGTAACAATTTCCTGTGTATTTTCATGCATGGTATTAATACGTTGAGAAGCCACTTCCACTTCATTCACTAAAGCTTGTACGCTTTCAGAAGATGAAGCGACCAATTGTTTTGAGATCAACGCTTCATCGCTGGCTTGTTGTGTACTCAGCGAGGTTTGCTTAGCATTTTCTGCAACCGTATTTGCAGAAGCGCTCATTTCGGTAATCGCTGCGACAGCTTGCTGTGTTTCGCCTGCATGAACGTTAAGTGCTTGATCGTTAGAAGCTGATACTTTATGAAGTTGCTCAATGCCATGTGAAATTTCAGCTGATGAAGTTAAAATTTCAGACATCATTGTTTGTAGCTGACTAATAAAGGTATTTACTCCCTGTGCAATATCGGCAAGATCGTCATTACCTTCAACATTTAATCGCTGAGTCAAATCTGCATCACCTTTGGCTAAATCAGCAATACGGTGTTTTAAAGATATAATTGGCGAATAAATTTTTGCGAGAGTGAGTATTAATAAAATAATAGTTAATATGATTAAGCTACTAGCCGTCACAATAGAAGACATTAGTTGTTCCTCTAAAAATGCGTAAGCAATCGATTTATCAATATCAATAACCACATGCCACTGTTTACCACCAAGTAATTCAATGTTGGAGTAAACAACTTGTTGCTCATTGCCGTCTTTTTGATAATTAAATTCACCTGAACCATTGTTTAATACTTGTTGCTCAAGTTTTTTATTGGCAATACGCGCACCAAATTTTTCATTACCAGAGGTGCTAATTAACCCTCCTTGTCCATCATAAAGGGAGATCACCGCTCCTTCAAAATGAACTTTTTTGATAAAAGGGTCAACCGCTTCTAGAAAAATATCACCGCCGATAACACCATTGTTTTCAACGTCTAAAAAACTAAACATATATTTGTCAGAAATACCTTTATCGAAATAAATATCGGTAATCATTAAACGGTTAGCCGCTTTAGCGTCTTGATACCATTCTTCTTGAGTTGCATCATAATCAGCAAATTGACCACCATTACCCATGGTTATCCCTGCTTTATCTGCAAAATTCACAGCATCTAAAGGGGTTGATGCAACTAGCAGTTTTGCTATTTCTATTTTCTTTGATGAATCGTCACTGTTCAATAGCACTTTGGCACTGTTAACCACTTTTTTATTGCTATCAAGCCAGGTGTTTATATTGTTTTTGATGGAGTCTAAAGCGTCGGTCGCTTGGTCATGGACAGAATTTTCGCTTTCTTCGCGGGTATTTGAGTATGAAACCCAGTTTGATACTAATAATGATAATGCAACGAACAACGTTGCAGAAAGCATTATGCGTTGTTTAAAACCGATAGAATGAATCACATATATTCCTTTAAGTGAATGTGTTGCTTTGTAAATTAATGTTCTTTGAATTGAGTGTAGAACAAAAAACTAACATGTAAAATTGAAACAATAGAGTCTAAAATTATAACTATAAAGATATTATAAATTACCCTTAATGAGTATTTATTTTTAAACTTCTTATTGTGTATAAGAAAATTTTTTTAATGCCTCTTATATACCAATATCTTATTTTATTTTTGTTAGAGCACTCGTATAGTAGTGGTTTATTGATTAATTTTATTTTGAATTATCAATGTTATTGAATAGAACATGTCTTTTTTTAGATGAGATATCATGTCTATTGAATTGAGTATAGCTATGTTTCGAGAAGGTAATTAATAACTCATTACTTCATACCCTATGACATTGATAAAACCATTAATAAGTCTCACCACACTGTATTCAGTCCTTTATCAAACTCTTTACTCAATTCTTTATTTTATATATTACCTGATTCACTTGTTGCACATTTTATCCTCGTCAACTGTTCGAATAACGCTCACTTTATGTTGGTTATTATGTCGTTTCAATACTAAAAGTTGTTTATTTTTCACAAAAATTTATGGGTTTTATTCTTACGTATTTTGGTGAATATAGGTTTAAATAATTTTTTTGTTTATTTATTGTCATTTTATTTTTAACCTCTCACTGCACTATTGTTGGCCTTATAAGTATTATTTTAGGAGGTTAATTAGTGGGTGTTTGTTAGTGATTATATTCAGTTAAATTGTTTTTATTGAACTTTATCAACACTTTGATCTCTACTTTAACGTTCAATTTAATATTGAACAAAGAAGTTAAAGTGTGACTTGTCATTTCTAAAAGTATGATTAATGTGATGCTCTTTACTTTTGAGCGGACTAATTGTTGCTAAATATCTTAGTTTATTCAATTCTTAGCGCCGCGTTTTAAACCGTGTAATAACAAGTTTTATTTAAATAATGGGAGGACGGTGTAATACCAGCTCTTACTGGAAAATAATCAAAGGAATATTTATGAAATTGAATACGAAACTTAGATATACAACAACACTTGTTGCAGCTGCATTATCTGTGGCTGCTATCCCAGCTGTGAATGCGGCATCAGTCAGTATTGTTAATGCTGGGTTTGAAGATAGCTTTAAAAGTGGTTGGGTAGATACTGATCCTTCTGCTATTTCTAGCGATGAACGTAGTGGTTCTAAAGCTGCTAAGATCACAGGTGATGGTGGTAAATTTGAGCAGGATGTTACTGTTAAAGCAAATACCGATTATGTCTTAACGGCTTACATTGCTGGTTATGGTAAAATCGGAGCATCGGTTGATGGCACTCGTTATACAAGAACAGGCGGTGGCAATGATTATGAGCAAGTTTCTGTGTCTTTTAACTCTGGCTCTTCTACTTCAATTACTATTTTCGGTAATTACTACAACGAGGAAGGGCGTTTTGATGATTTCGCACTTGAAAGTAAAGGTACTACTGAAACTGAAACCGAAACAGTAGCAGGTGATACATGTACAGGAAACAGTGCTTTAGTTATCTCTTCTACATCTGATGATGGCACTAACGACGGTCATGGCCCTGAAAATACCATTGATAAAGATACCGCTGATGATTCTCGCTGGTCTTCAAAAGGTGATGGAAAAACAATTACTTATGATTTAGGAGCAAAGGCTTCAGTCAAGGAACTTGCTGTAAAATGGTATAAAGGTAGTGAACGAAGTTCATATTTCGATATTCATACATCGACTAATAATAGCAACTGGACTTCAGTATTATCTGGTGGGATTTCTTCTGGTGGAGATTCAAGCTATGAGACGATTGATGTTACAGATACTGAAGCGCGTTATGTTCGAGTGACAGGTAATGGTAATTCTGAAGGCTCTACTTGGAATAGTATTGTTGAAACAAAAATTTTAGGCTGTACCGATGGATCAACTGCTGACACTGACACCGATGATACAAGTGGTTCTGATTCTTCTGATAATGTGACCGTAGCGCCTGGTGATGCTGAATATCCTTCTGATTTAATGAGTAACTATAATCAATGGAAAATTACTTACCCTGATGGTGTAGAAGACAAAACACTTTTAAAAGCTAGCAATGAATATTTCTATGTTAACGACGAAGGCAATGGCATTGTATTTAGAGCACCAGTGAGATCAAATAACGGGACTACACCAAACTCTGACTATATCCGTTCTGAACTTCGTGAACGTACTACAGATGGTAAATCAGATATTTACTGGACGACTAGCGGTACTCATGTTGCTTACTCTAAACAAGCGATTACGCATTTACCACTTGTAAAAGACCATTTAGTCGCGACTCAAATCCATGGTAACAAAGATGATGGTATTGATGATTCTATGGTATTAAGGCTAGAAGGTGAGCACTTATTCTTAAGCTTTAATGGCGGTAAGTTAAGATCTAATCTAACAATTAAAGAGGATTATAAGTTAGGTACCATTCATGAAGTTATTTTTGAAGTGGTTAATGATAAACATTACGTTTATTACAGTGAAGACGGTGGTTTAAACGCGGCTTATACTGCAGGTAATGCTAGTAAATACTTAGTGAAAGATGGTTCTAGTGATTATGTGATGGACCTTAATTATGATAAATCATACTTTAAAATTGGTAACTACACTCAAACGAACGCAGATGAAGAAAGTAGTTCTACTGACGATGAAGATAACTATGGTGAAGTTGTTGTTTACGATTTCTGGGTTAACCACGAATAAAGTTAACTTCATCTCTATTTAGGTTAGTCGACGTGATTGTACGGCTGGTTAAATTAGAAAATAGTTATTTTAAAGCAGACCAATGGTCTGCTTTTTTATGGCTGAAAGGTTATTCATTTTATTTCTTTGAAGATAAAGTGGATATTTATAAGCTCCCAATGTTGGCTGAATTTTAACATAACTTGTTTATGTTCTATTGCTGCCTTGTTGTGCTTTGGGCTTTTTCATTTTAAGTTAAATGACAGATTTTAATCTGAAGTAACTGTATTTTTACCATTCTTTTTAGAAACATATAAAAAGGTATCCACTCTTTTAAATATTGAGTCCTTACTATCCTGGCTAGTGACTTCTGTTAACCCTATGCTCAATGTTAATGTAGGTTTGTTATTTGTATTAAGGCTTAAGTCGATATTTTTTCTGATATGTTCAATGGCTTGTTTACTATTTTCCAAGTTTGTACTTGGGAAGATAATAATAAATTCTTCTCCACCTATTCTAAATAACATATCGCCATCTCTTATGTTCGACTTTAATGCGTTGGCTATATTCTTTAAAACGGTATCCCCAAAACTATGTCCGTAATTGTCATTTATCTTTTTAAAATCATCAGCATCAAAAATAGCGAGAGAAAAAGTAGTACCGTACCTTTTATACTGAGATATCAATTTTTCTATACTTTCATCGTAAGCTTTTCGATTCTTAATGCCTGTTAAAAAGTCGGTGTAGGATAGACTTTTATTGATGTTAATTTGTTTGTGTAAATTGTTTAACGTTTTATTATAACTACCAATTAAATCACTAATATCTTTGATTGAAGAAGTCTCATTTTCTATCATTTTATTATCTTTAATCATATTTGTGATGGCGCTGATTTTTGATGTTATCTCTCTTTTTTTATAATATTCAAACAAAGTTAAAACAAGCAAGATCAGGATACTTATAAATAAAAAGGTATTTAGGTTTGCTCTTAAATCACTGTCTAATGGTGCTAAAGGAAAGGATGTTTTAATAAATAATAAGGTATCGCTTTTTTCACCAAATAAAGAGCCAGTAGAAGAGTAGAAGTTTAGCGTGTTTTTCTTCTTATCTGTAAAGCTGATTAATTTTTCATTTAATGGAATAAGTTTTACTAGTGTTTTATTTAAGCTTATTTTTCTAGTGTCTGAGGTTGCTAATTTTTCTATTTCTTTATTTTTTAATGCTAGGTTTATATCAGAAAGAAACCTTTGTGTAAGGGCTTTAGTATATTCATTATGCTCAGCCTTAGACTTAAAATCTTTAGATTTTATATTAATATCTTGGATAAAAAACTCAGTCGCCAAGTATAAGTTTGTTTGGCTAGTTTCAGTGAGTAAATAATGTAACTGTTTGTTTATCTCTTTACTGTAATCCAAAGAGAAGCCTATCTGTAGAATATACTTGCCATCATCTGAGACCTTAATTAAATACCTTTTTAACCTTGAATCAAGGTCCAGTTTAGGTGAAGAAATATCTAGTTTAATGGTTTTATTGAATATTTTATCAAAGAGCTCTTTGACACTTTTAAATTGCCCTAAGTTAAGACCTATTTCTTTTTCGTAGGATGCTTTTTCAATAATATAGTCTTGGTTTATCATGAAAATGTCATACTTTCCAAAATTCACATTTCTATTTAACTCATCTTCCATTTTTTTTAAATTTAAATGTTCTTTTTGATTGTTATATAGTGTTGATAATTGCTCTAGTTTGTCGATGTTTTGACCTTCAGCTTGGATAAATTGATATTCGAGCTTATCGAATATAGATCTGAATTTTTCTCTCATCTCTAATGATTTAGTGTAATTTGAATTTTTGAAGTTTACTGACGTTATTTTATTGGAGGCGGTATATTGATAGTATAAACCAGAGAAAACAATGATAAAAAGGCTGGCAAAAAAGAAGGCATTAAATGCCTTTAAGCTTATTTTTTTATTCAAAAAATCATATATCCGCATAAATTATCAAAATAGAACTAGTTATCATTATTATTGCTTCATCTTTATAAAAGTTAATAATTTGATACTACATGAATACTTAACAAAATAAAGTCTTCATGTTCGTTCTGTATCCCATCCTAGATGCTTTATAAATAAGCCTTTATGTCATTTTTAGGTGATTTTTTTGTCTATCTGCTTGTCTGTCTATCTGCCAATATTAAAAAATTAACCTACTTTATTTTTATGGGTTTTATTTAAACTTGTTATTAATTGTGCCATTTACTTTGCAAGTCTCATGCTTAATTTTAGTGTTTTAATCGATGTAGTTAACACTGGATTAATTATTCGATATCGTGGCGTTACTTCTAATTAAGGTCATATTAGTCCTTTATAAAATGAACTTTTTATATTTATTTTTCTATTTTCATATTTATATTCAGTAGGTTAAGTTTATTTTGTTGACGGGTTTTATTATTTAAAAAAATAACGATTGTCGAAGCTGAAACTCGATCTATAATGCGCCTGATTTTACTACTGTAAAAGTGTAGATAGGCTAATTGAAAGTTATCAATCAGGATAACGACATTGTGATGAAAGGGTTTAAAAATGAGTGATGTGTTGAGCATTGTTTTATTAATATTAGCAGGTGCTATATTTGCTATGTCTGAAATTTCAATTGCTGCGGCTAGGAAAATAAAGCTGCGAGTAATGGCTGATGAAGGTAGTAATAAAGCGTTGGAAGTGATTGAACTGCAACAGCAACCGGGTAATTTTTTTGCAATGATGCAGATTGCATTAAATGGTATTTCTATTCTTGGCGGTATTATCGGTGAGCAAGCGTTAACTCCTTATATTCGTAATATGATCAGTGTCTTTTATCAAGGCCCATTATTAGGCGAAGTGAGCTTTGTGCTTTCTTTTGTTTGTTTAACCTCTTTGTTTATTTTGTTTGCTGATTTATTACCTAAACGCTTAGCTATTATTATGCCAGAGGCGGTTGCTATACGTATCGTGTCACTGATGCGCTGGATAACCTTTTTGTTAATGCCTGCTGTATTTTTGTTTAATGGTTTAACCAATATAATGTTACGTTTATTCCATATTCCTACTGAGCGCACTGAGTTGGTGACCACCGAAGATATTATCGCCATGATGGATGCTGGTGCGGAAGATGGCAGTCTGCAAAAGCAAGAATATCAACTAATTGGTAACGTATTCGATTTAGAAGTCAGTACCATTGGCAGTGTGATGACACCACGAGATCAGATTATCTTTTTTGATTTAGATGACAGTAGTGACGAGATCAGTAAAAAGATTATCGAGCAACCTCATAATGATTTTTTAGTGTGTGATGGTGGCTTGGATAAAATACGCGGCAGCATTGAATCGAAAGAGATTTTGCGTTTAGTACTGAAAGGCGAGTTAGCACAAATACACCCAACAAAAGTCGACAAAGACCTTTTTTATCTTCCAGAAACATTAACGTTATCTGAAGCGTTAAATGCTTTTAAAGTGGCTGCGCAACCTTTTGCTGTGATCGTCAATGAATACGCCACGGTAGTAGGGCTTGTAACCGTTAAAGATTTGTTGAGTAGCTTTATGGGGGAGTTAATTACCCATCAAGACGAAGAACAAATAGTGCAAAGGGATGATTCGTCTTGGTTGATTGAAGGTTTAACGCCAATTAATGATGTGATGCGTTGTTTATCGATTGAGGAGTTCCCTAACCGTAATCAATATGAAACCATCGCGGGCTTTATGATTTACACTTTAAAGCGTTTACCTAAGCGTACTGATAATTTTATTCATCAAGGTTATAAGTTTGAAGTCTTGGACCTTGAAGGGGTACGTGTAGAGCAAATTTTAGTGACTAAATTAAAATAGTTACGCCCAAGTAGCTTAACCCAAAGAGCTAATTGTTATTCAATTAACTAAACAGCTTAACTCAAAGAACTAATTGCTATTCAATTAATCCAGCCACTTTATGGTCGTGGTTGGATTAATTGATGAGTTATTAATACCAAAATTTTTAATAGCTCTTGTAAATACTTCTGCCTTGTTATCTTTTCGTTTCTTTTTTGACCTTTATTTCTCCCTTCTAATCGATAAAAGTGTATAGGTAGCTTGTCTGTACAATTTTTTTGATTAATAACGCGAAAATTATTATCTAGACGTAATCCCTTTATTGCCTAATAATCCGCCCGAAATTTATGCCAGACTGTACTTTCAGTTTTCTGGAACACTATTACTCCTACATTACAGAGAGATCTAAATTTGCAACATTCAACTGATATGGACCGCATTCGCGCGGAATACAATGTTCGTTACTGGAGCCAAGGTTTTTATGGTATTAACGACCAAGGTGAAGTGTACGTATCGCCGCGCAGTGGGTGTGATCATCAGGTGGCATTAAGTGACATTGCAGCGCAATTAGCAGAACGTAATTTAAGCATGCCTGCTTTAGTGCGCTTCCCTCAAATATTACACCAGCGTGTGCATAATATTTGTGATGCTTTCAATCAAGCGATTCAAGAAGTGGATTACGATAACCGCTATTTATTGGTTTACCCAATTAAAGTGAATCAACAAAAAGAAGTGGTTGATGAAATTTTAGAAAGCCAAGCTGGATTAGAGCATAAGCAATTAGGTCTTGAAGCGGGCAGTAAACCAGAACTATTAGCTGTATTAGCATTAGCGCAAAAAGCGAGTTCAGTGATTGTATGTAATGGTTACAAAGACAGAGAATATATTCGTTTAGCGTTAATTGGTGAGAAGTTAGGGCACAACGTTTTAATTGTTTTAGAAAAGTTATCTGAACTTGATTTAGTGTTAGAAGAAGCACGCTCATTAGGTGTTAAACCTCGTATGGGTTTACGTATTCGCTTAGCATCACAGGGGGCTGGTAAATGGCAGTCAAGTGGTGGTGAGAAATCTAAATTTGGTTTAGCAGCATCTCAAGTATTAACGGTTGTTGAGCGTTTAAAAGCAGAAAACCAATTAGATACATTACAACTTGTACATTTTCACTTAGGTTCACAAATGGCCAACATTCGTGACGTCCGTAATGGGGTTAGTGAAGCAGCACGTTTTTACTGTGAATTACGAGCGATGGGTGTGCCATTAGATTATTTAGATGTGGGCGGTGGTTTGGCTGTCGATTATGACGGCACACGTAGCCAATCTCATAACTCAATGAACTATAGCTTAGCGGAATACGCTCGTAATATTGTGATTACGATCAGTGACATTTGTAATTTATATGAACAACCTAAACCGGTGATTATTTCTGAGTCTGGTCGTTCATTAACAGCGCATCATGCGGTATTGATCACCAATGTTATTGGCGCAGAAACCTATAAGCCAGAACAGTTTGATGCACCTGCTGAGCAAGGTTCTTTATTGCTACAAAATATGTGGAACAACTGGGAGTTATTGTCTGGTGGAAGTGATGACCGTGCATTAATTGAGATTTATAACGATACGCAAAGTGACATAGTAGAAGTACACAATCAATTTGCGACGGGTGTGTTAAATCTTCAAGAACGTGCTTGGGGTGAGCAAGTTGCTTTACGTATTTATTATGAATTGAGCTTACAAATGAGCACTAAAAATCGTTTCCATCGTCCGATTTTAGATGACTTAAATGAGCGTTTAGCGGATAAGTTTTTTGTTAACTTCTCACTATTTCAATCATTACCTGATGCGTGGGGCATTGATCAAGTATTCCCAATTTTACCGTTGTCTGATTTACACAGAGCAGGTGAGCGTCGTGCCGTACTGTTAGATATTACTTGTGACTCTGATGGTGTTATCGACCAATACGTTGATGGACAAGGTATTGAAACAACATTACCTGTGCCTGCATGGTCTGCTGATAAACCTTACTTAATGGGGTTCTTCTTAGTCGGTGCTTATCAAGAAATTTTAGGTGATATGCACAACTTATTTGGTGATACGCACAGTGTGGTGGTGAATGTACAAGAAGATGGTAGCTGGAAGATCGATTCATTAAACGAAGGCGATACCGTTGAAGATGTAATGAAGTATGTGCATATTGATGTGGAAGCGATTCGTGATAACTACCGTGCTTTAGCGTCATCACGCGTGTCTGTTGAAGAACAGCAAGCTATTTTAGATGAATTAGAGCAAGGTTTAGCGGGTTACACTTACTTAGAGGGCTTTTAAATGTCAGCTTCATCTAATGATCACCCTAACGGTGCGTTTAGTGATTTATTCACTAAAGAGGATTTCTCTTTATATTCTAATGCGATGACGTTTATGCGTCGTCCTTTAGTAAAGAATCCGTTAGCGAAAGAACCTTTGGCTGAAAATGCAGATGTGGTTGTACTTGGTGTGCCATTTGATATGGCAACATCAGGTCGGTCTGGTGCTCGAATGGGGCCTGATGCAGTACGTCGTGCCTCGGTTAATTTGTCATGGGAAAGTAAAAAATTCCCATGGGAGTTTAAACTGTTCGAACATACTAATGTGATTGATGCTGGCGACTTAGTATTTGATTGTGGCGATGCTGAAGACATGACACAGCGTCTTGAAGCCGCGGCGGATCAAATATTAAGCAGTGGTAAAATGTTGCTCAGTTTAGGAGGGGATCATTTTGTCACGCTACCTTTATTACGTGCTTATGCAAAGCACCATGGTGAAATGGCATTAATTCATTTTGATGCTCACACTGATACTTATAATAACGGCAGTCGTTATGACCATGGCACTATGTTTTACCATGCCCCTAATGAAGGATTAATTGATCCTAAATCATCGGTTCAAATTGGTATTCGTACTGAATATAAAAAGCAAGGTCATGGCTTTAATGTGATTAATGCAATGGAAGCGAACGATTTATCGGTTGAGCAAATAGTGTCGCAGGTAAAAGCGATTGTGGGTGATAAACCTGTTTATTTAACCTTTGATATTGATTGCTTAGATCCTGCTTTTGCACCGGGTACGGGTACGCCTGTATGCGGTGGTATTAGCTCGGATAAAGCATTAAAAATCATTCGTGCACTGCAAGGCATTAACTTGGTGGGAATGGATGTAGTTGAAGTATCACCTGCTTACGACCAAAGTGAGATCACTGCGCTTGCTGCCGCAACCATTGCGTTAGAGTTGTTGTATGTTTGGACAGCGAACAAGTTATCTGCTGTTTAATTATCTACCGATTATCCGTGGTTTATAGCAGTGTTTCTATATAAGACTTCTGTCTAGAAATACTATAGAGGCGATATAGGAGTGATATTGAAATGCTTCTATATAAAACATTGCTTGCTGAGTTTTGTACCTTAAATGGTAACTGGTATATATTTATGCCCGAGCTTCTAAATTAGAAGTTCGGGTCAATAACGTGTTAATCAGTATTTTCTTTATTAACTAAGACATTAACTAATACAGCTGTCTCATTAAATATGTTTATAAAGCTCTTTTATAAGCAATTTATTTATAAGAAACCTATTTATAAGTAACCCATTAAAAATTATTATCTAACAGGGCTTTTAACACTCTACGACGAGATATTACACCCACCACTTTATTGTTTTCATTGATAACAGGGTAGGTTTTAGGTTGAGGGCCAACCATCTTTTCTGCCAGTGAGAAAATCGTTTGATCTGCCTTAACACTCAACACTTCTTTACGCATGATATCTTGAACTAAACCGATACGTTGGTTGTGATAAGCAAATTGAGTCGTGACATGTAAGCATTCCTGTTCAGAAATCCAACCAAGTAGCGTGTTATCTGAGGCAATGACGGGTCCGCCTAAGGCTTCTTTTTTGATGAGCTCTATTGATGCGGTGATGACAGGCATGTCTTCATATATCTTCGCAAAATTAACATCCATATAATTTTTTACGATCATCTCTTTCATTTACAAAACTCCTTTTTATATTATTGTATGAAGAATAGTGCTTATTAATAAACTATGCAACATAACAGTTTTTGGAACGTGTTTAAGTATCTCGGTATTGGTTTTATATCTATTAACTGTCATTTTTACTCTTGAATGCAGGCTTTAGAATTCAAGATTAAAATTAACTTTTGATACAATTAGAGTACGCTAATTGTATCGCTTGATTACTTGCTCTTTATGTTTTCTGGCTGATATTTTTATTTTTTTCTTGTTAAAAAATCATTCACTGATCTATTCTTTTTACCTTAAGTCGATATAAAGAATACTTTTCTCTAATTTATATCAGCAATAAATCTGATATTAGTTATGTCTTCAATTTATGATAAATAATTGAATTAAAAAGAGGGCTGCTAAGGTCTTTTAATAATAACGATATCCAGTAAGTTTATTTAATTATACTTAATTTATGAAGACCAATACATGACCTTTAGCTACCTGACCACCACGGCAACGACGCGTTTTAGTTTCTTTTTTTGGTTACTATTATGCATTGTTGCGTCTATGGGGCTAGGGCAGCTTAAGTTTGCAGTAGATTATACGAGTTATTTCTCTGAAGATGATCAGAGATTTAATCGCTTTCGAACATTTCAGCGTGACTTTGCTCAAGATGATCAACTGGTGATTATTATTGAGTCCAAACAAGATAATAATATTAAAAAACATTTGCCGTTTATTAAAGACCTTACTTCTGCTTTATCTGATCTGTCTTTTATTAAAAAAGTGGGTGGTTTTAAAGAAAGTTACTTTAATCCATTATCTAGCGCATTACCGGTAGGAGGTAAACAAAACCCTGCATTAACAGAGTTTGTTGCAACGGATAATAGTGCCGTGTTATTAACTCTTTCCTTTAATCAGCACGATGCAGTCTCTGATTTTTTAACTCAATTAAATAGCGCGAGGGATTTAATTAATCGTCAAATGACGCAATACGATCCTAAATTAGAGGTTTACTACTCAGGAGAGCTCGCACTTAATTGGCAATATGCTGAGGTATTGAAACATGATTTGATCTGGTTCTTACCCGGATTAATACTTTTACTCTGTATTATGTTGTGGCTAGTGATACCAGAAAAGTGGTGGATAGTTGGCATTGCAAGTTCATCATTTGTGGTTTTGATTTGTACGCTGGGTTTAGCTGCATGGGGGCATTTTACTATTGCCGCTATTAGTGCTTTTGTCCCTGTCATTATTATTGTATTAAATGTGGCTTATGCAATGCACTTGTATTTTGATTGGCGTAACGCATACGCTAATATCTACGGTAATACATCCTCTGATAGTGTGCTTAATTGCGATCCTAAACAAGCTGCTTTAACCGCCTTAATAACGTCGATGAAACGTAATTTTAAACCTTTATTTTGGGGAAGCATAACCACTGCTTTTGGTTTTATTCTATTAAGGTTTAGCCCATCCCCTCCCATCCAAGACTTTGGTGCAATGGTTGCTTTTGCTGTACTGATTAGCTTTCTTGTTAACTATTCTGTTTTAATTACCTTTGCTCGTTTAGCTCATTATAAAGTAATTTCAATTATTAATTTATCGCATTTTTGCGGACATTTATATCGGTTAGGTTGGTATTATCGACGGGCTGTGTTGATTATTGTTGGTACATTGACGTTGCTGGCTGCAATTAGTTTAAGTCAATTACGCTTTGATGATGATGCGGCTAATTATTTTCCTACTGATAATGTATTTAGTGTGTCTAAGCAAGTAATGGAAACAAAGTTTAATGGGATAAATAATATAAATTTTGTTGTTGATACTAATACTGAATTAGGTATTACTGAGTCATCCTATATTAAAAAAATTAATCAATTTAGTCGTTTCTTAACAAAGCAAGATGAAGTTATTAAAGTACATAGTATCGTTGATTGGCTTAAATGGTATGGGGTAGGGCAACATCAGTTTAAGCAAATATTAACCGGTAATACGATACAAACGTTAGGTATTGAAAGGCTGGTTAATGTAGACAGCAGCGCTAGTTTACTTCGAGTTAATCTTGTGCCAATGAAAGCCAGTGAACTTATTGATTTTGAAGATAAAGTCTTAAGTTATTTAACATCAAATAATTTACATACATTGATTTCTCCTCCGCTTAGTCAACAGCTTGTGTTTGCTCATTTAAGTCGTGAAAATTCATGGACCATGTTGAGTTCATTTATAGCTGCATTATTACTGCTTTTGACCTTGTTAATATTTCTAAAACGCTCGTTTAAATTAGCTTTGTTAGGGTTATTGGCGAACATGCTTCCGCTTGTGTTGGTTTTTGGATTTTGGCAATTCATTGGAGGCAGTTTAAGTTTAGGGTGTGCTGTGGTGATGGGGATGATTTTAGGCATTATTATTGATGATAGTTTACATTTATTATTAAAAGTGAGTGAGAGTGAGTCAAGTGAAATAGATTCTACACTTAATGGATTTCGGGAGGTAATGCCTGCTATTACTTTTACTAGTATTTTATTAGTTTTAGGGTTTTCTTTAGGTCTTAATTCAGATTTTTTCCCTATTATTGAATTAAGTTTTCTCTCTTTGTTAACTATTTTTATTGCTTGGTTGTTTGACTTCATTGTATTGCCCGTTTGTTATCGTTTGGCAATGCGAGGAGAACGTTAATGCATAATCAATCTTCCCGTTGTTTTCCACTACCTAAAATAAGTCAGGCCGCATTAGACAAATATATACTATCTGATAATGCTAATGGAAAAAGAATAGAGAAATGGATAGCCTTGCATGCTAAGAATGTTAAAACATGGAAGATAACTGATCAATATGCACTGGCACATCTTATTCCTTTAATATTGTGCGGTGAGCAATCGGCTCAGCTTGTATTTAATCAAGAAATTAATCGTTTATTTAGTGAAAACCAAGACGATAATCAAACGATGATTAAAAGCTTACTTGAAGTGGAAGCTGATGAGCATCGGCATGATCAAGCTTTACAAGCAATACTTAATGCGCTACCTGCCATTGAAAATAAGCGTCATATTCAACGTCAAGCACAACGTTTTTATGCTCAACTTGGACGTGGAGAAGACCGTTGTCAGCATTTTATTAAAATTGCCACTTTAGACGCTTGTGTAACGCAAGTAATGCATGAGTTTGAACATTGCTTATTAGGCGTCAATCATCCATTTTCTAATCTTTGTGGACTTATTAAAAAAGATGAAGCTAAGCATGTTTATGTCGCGAGGCATCATGCTCAAGCTTTAGGTGCCACCTCTGCAATGTTTAGGAAAGAGCAACACTCGGTAAGTCATTTATTACATCAGTTACTCGATACTCAAGTTGAGCATTTTCACTTTTTGGGTGTAGATTTAAATAAAATATTCACAAATTTGGAGAGAAAATGGCAGTAACTTTTGCCCCGTACAACCTAAATTTACTCGCAATTAGCGCTGTATTACCGCCACAACATGTTACTAATCAACAGTTAATTAGCGCATTAGAAACATTGTGTGGAAAATCTGCGGCCAGAAAAGCAAGTATAATTGCTAAACGATTAGGTATTAAAGAACGCCATTTAGTACGTGATTTAACTAAACCTTTAAGCGAATGTTTACCTTCGAGTATTGATATGAGTTTAACTGCATTAAATGATGCATTAACACAATCGAATATTTCCGTCGAATCAATCAGTTACCTACTTAGCCATACTTGTACTCCTCATACTCAAGTACCTCCTAATGCTGCTTGGGTTGCTGATCAAATGGGCTTAATCAGCCCTTATCTTGAATTACGTCAAGCTTGCACAGGCTTTGCTAATGCGTTGCAAATAGCTAGTGCGTTTAGTGCCACCGATTCTCGACCTATTGCTATTGTAGGATGTGAGACTGGGTCTGTATATTTTGATATTAATGAACAGTTTATTACTACCTCTCAAATGGTTAATTATATGCAAATGGGGGATGGGTGTGGGGCTGTGATTGTTCAAACTGCTACAGACCCAAGACAACTTATAAGCGATATTTATATTGGACAGATTGGGCATAATAAACAACCAGGCTTTTATCTAGATGGTGGTTCAAATACAGTTGGAACAGGTAACATGGCTCGCTTTCATCATAATACTCAGGCCGTTAAAGATAATGGTGAACAACTATTTGAATTAGGCTTAAAAGCAGTATTATCTCGTGGTTATCAGCTTGATGACTTTCGCTATATTTTACCGCACCAAGCCAATGGTCATATTGATTTGATGATGGCTAAGAAGTTAGATGTACACCCTGATAGGATCGTTAATGATGCACAAGTTCTTGGGAATTTAGGGTCAGCTGCAATATGGGTTAGCTTAGCAAGATTAGTTAATTCAAAAAAATTAAATGCAGGTGATAAAGTATTGGTGTTAGGTGCTGAAGCGACTAAATACCTTTATGGTGGTTTTGTTTATACTCATTAATTTATACGTCCGTTACGATTCAATGTTAAAAATTCAGCAAGCGGTGAAGTGAACAGATTCTAGGCAAAAAGAGGAAGATCTAACGGATTAAATCGACACTTTCTAACAACGAAGGTGTTTACTTCGCAGTTTGCCCTTTGGGTCGTTAGCTTGAAAGCCAACTCTGCGTTGCCACCTTCGGTAAGGACTCGCCATTGTCATCATGTTATACCGATTACATTAAATAAGTGATCTAAATTTTACGCAGGAAAAATGACTTAGTTTAAGGCGTAAATTGAGCTAAATGGTTGTTCCATTTACGAAATTTACAACAAAGAAATAAGTTATTTTAACAAGTAAAATAGATCAGTTAATTAGTGTGATTGGTATTACGCCTTGGTTTAGAGTTCAAACTAACGAATGAACAATGAATGGTAATGAGTATAGACATAATAGATTTTGAATGACTCCTTGTCCTCTTGATATTTAATTAATAGGCTTAACGCTCGCCCAATGAAGTTGTAAATAATTTCCTTTCAATTTAGTAAATCATCATGGTATTTCTTTTGATATAACCAAAAATTATTATCATGATAATTAATCATAATTTTATATTTTCAGTGGCGAGCGTATCTTATGGCTTATGGAAATGATTAAACACTTCTCATCATGCCAATTTACATTAAATATAGAATTTAAATTTTGCGTCGATAAGACATCAATTTAAGGTGTAAATTGATGCTGCATTTACAAAAATTACAACTAATTAGTGGTTTTTTTAGCTAAAAAAGTAGACTTGAAATTTATTGTAATGGGTTTTGAAGAAGAACAATTCCAGACTATGAACTATTTAAGTTCCAATGGCTTTTTTAAAGGTAAATATAATGACTGACTCACTATTTCAACCAATCCAATTAGGTAAATTTTCATTAAAAAATCGTATTGTGATGCCACCAATGACCCGCTCTCGTGCAACTCAACCTGGTAATGAAGCGAATGACATTATGGCTGAGTATTATTCACAAAGAGCTGGTGCAGGACTTATTGTGAGTGAAGGCACACAAATCTCTGCATTAGGTCAAGGCTATGCTTGGACACCTGGTATTTACAGTGAAGAACAAATTGCGGGTTGGAAAAAAGTAACCGATGCAGTACATGCAAAGGGCGGTGTGATGTTTGCTCAGCTTTGGCATGTTGGTCGTGTGTCACATTCAGACAATACGGGTGGAGTACAGCCTATCTCTTCTTCTGCTTTGAAAGCAGATAACGTTAAAGTTTTTGTTGATAATGGAGTGGGTGCACCAGGCTTTGTTGATGTGGCCACTCCTCGTCAAATGACTAAAGCGGACATAAATAATGTTATTGAAGAATATCGTCAAGCCGCACTCAATGCGATAGAAGCCGGTTTTGATGGTATTGAATTACATGCTGCCAATGGTTATTTAATTAATCAATTTATTGACTCTAATGCCAATAATCGCACCGATGAATACGGTGGAAGTATTGAAAATCGTTTACGCTTTCTTGGCGAAGTGGTTGCTGCAATGGTTGAAGCAATCGGTGCAGGCCGTGTTGGTGTACGTTTAGCACCGTTTACTTCATTAAATGGGACGGTTGATGAAACGCCTGTTGAAACTTACAGCGCAGCTGCGGCATTATTGAATACACACAATGTTGTGTATATTCATATTGCAGAAGTGGATTGGGATGATGCGCCAGAAACGCCATTATTATTCAAAGAAAATGTACGTGCAGCTTATCACGGTATTTTAATTTATGCTGGTCGTTATGATGCTGAAAAAGGTGAGCAGGCATTACGAAGTGGTTTGGCAGATATGATTGGTTTTGGACGTCCTTTTGTGTCTAATCCAGATTTACCAAATCGTATTAAACATGGTTATCCATTAGCAAATCATCATCCCGATACATTATTCGGTGGCACTGAAAAAGGCTTAACCGATTACCCAGAGTATGATCAATAGCTTTTTATAACGACTACCTGATAACGATTACCTAATAACGACTATGTAACTTCTAGATAGTCGTTACTAGCCTTATTTTCATCTCTACTTAACTTATTTGTAATCTATTTATAGTCCATTCGCTATTCACTTCTTCATTTCCTTTAAGTTGTTGCTAACTTATTTTTATTAATTATTACTTTCTATATCCCTATTTGAATAGTTTTTTAACTTGTTGATTTTATATCAATAAAAAGTTGGATTTAATATATTGTATAAAATATAATGCGAGTGATTATCATTTACTTTAAGGTGTGAAATAGAATTATATGGATATTAGATTAACGAAAGCTTTTGTACTGTGTTCTGTTGCTGCTTTAACAGCTGCTTGTAATGACACAACGACTGAAGAAGCAGTAGTAGTGAGTGGGCAATTAAATGTGCCTGTTTCAGGGGTAAATTATCAAACTGATACGCTTTCTGGTACGACTGATGAATTAGGTTCATTTGAATATCGAAATGGCGAGAGTATTACCTTTAGTTTAGGTGAATATAGTCTTTCAGCTGTTGAAGCTAGCGATCAAATAACGTTGGCTTCTTTAGTAGGAGAAGAAAGGTTTCAAGAAACTCAAACGGTTAAATTATTAAAAGCGATGATCGCGCTTGATGATGACGACGATGTTTATAACGGACTAACATTGGATACGACAGGGTTAAATGAGGCGAGTGCTGAGTTTGCTAGTATTTCTGATATTGAATACTCAGAGATTACCAATGGATTAGGGGACGCTAAAGTTTATGCTTATTTGAAATGGATGAACGTTGATAACACAATCATGATGTCTGCTGGCAACCACCATACTCTAGGGTTATCGGCTGAAGGAAAGCCTTTTAGTTTCGGTGAAAACTATGCGGGTATTGTTTATGCGGAATCGCCTAGCCGTTATTGTGGTAGTGAGTTACGCAATAAATTAGGTCGTGAATCTGACCAAGATCTTGAGCCTGGTACTGAGCTTGATGAAGAAGGTAGAGATACTTTAACCGATGAAGAAAATGAATGTTATATCGAAGGTAATATTGTACGCCAATACGGCCTTTATAATGCAAATCCTGGTTGGATGACGTTAACCGATGACACTTTAACGTTCAATAGTGTTTCTACTGATCAAGTTGATGGTGCGTTAGTGACTAGCGAAGGGAGATTGTTTGTTTTCGGTCCCAATTATAGCGGTGAGTTAGGTACTGGCAATGAAAGTCCTGTTACAACACCTATTGAAGTGATTTTACCCGATGAAGAATTGGCTGTTTATGCAACGTCAGGGACATCCAGTAGTTATGTTGTTACACGTTCAGGAAAAGTCTATTCAGCGGGCGATAACGGCAACCTACAATTAGGTCGTTCAGAGGAGTCATCTGACGATCAAAATACGTTTGGTTTAGTACTTATTCCAGAAGACGAAGCGATTGTTGATGTTGCAGTACGTGATCATCATGTTTATGCCTTGACTGAAAATGGTGATATCTACTCTTGGGGAAATAACTCAAGTAATGGTGAGCTTGGTGACGGTAGTGTTAGTGTGGATCGTTCGACCCCATTAAAAATATTAGAAGGTAAAGATATTATTGCTGTTGAAGCGGGAGCTGATTTTGGCTTAGCGGTAGATAATGCGGGTACAGTTTATGGTTGGGGCTACAACGGTTATGGTGCATTAGCACAAGGTACACCGAGAGTGAGTGGCACTATTTATAAAATATCTGATATTGAAAATATATTAATACCTGAAGTGATTGTTAACTTGTCGACAGGATCTGATGCTATGGGAAGTGACCGAATTATAGGTTTCCAAGGTGGAAGTCGTAATGCGCAGGCGATTAGCTTAAATGGTGATGTTTACTCTTGGGGTGATATGGGAACAGGTTATTTTGGTAATGGTTATGAGGTTGATGAATCAGGTATCGAACGTCAAATCTCTATTCAACCAGTCAAAGTCGCTGATTTAGATGCACCTTTTATTGTTTCAATAAGTGCAAATACCTCTAGCCACTTTGCAGTAAGTGAAGATAATATTGTTTATACTTGGGGCTCTGGTAGTGATGGTCGATTAGGTGTTTCACAAGATATTTGCGCAGAAGACTCGCTTAGCTTGTACAGCGAAGAAGCCTCATCATCTGTTTGCTATACACCGATTGAAGTGTCAGTAACGCCTTAACTATTAACTATGAAGTATAAAACATAAAAGTACTAAAGGTGGAAAGCGAAAGTTTGCTACCTTTTGGGCTATATTTCTAAATTATTAAGACCTATCAGTCATTTTTTATTGATAGGTCTTTTTTGCTAATAGGCTTTTTAATAGTACTTTTTTATCGTTGTTATTTTTCATTCTTAGTTATTCATTCTTTATTTAAAATTGCAGCAGTACATAGAATTCTCTACACTTTCCTACGTTATGACTAAATCCCTAACCGCTCTTAATAAATAAGCTTAAATAGGAAGTAAAATGTACAACATGGACTTATTTTCCGATCTTGAAGACTCGCCTATTAATATCATCAATTACGATGGTGTTGTTGAGTATCATGGATTGTTAATTCCTTTTGAAGAAGCCAATGATTATTTTGATGCGCTGCTTAACACCATCCAATGGAAGCATGACCAAGCGAATATATTAGGTGAAGTGATTGTGACTAAGAGAAAAGTGGCTTGGTATGCTAATGAATCTTTTAATTATACTTATTCCAACATGACGAAAGTGGCCTTACCTTGGACACCTGAGTTGTTAGCGTTAAAAAAGAGGGTAGAAGAAGCAACCGGACATCAGTTTAATTCCTGCTTATTAAACCTCTATAGTAATGGTGAAGAGGGGATGGCTTGGCACCATGATGGTGAAACAGACTTACAAAAGAATGGGGCGATTGCTTCATTAAGCTTTGGTGCAGAACGTAAGTTTTCTTTTAAGCATAAGGTGAGCCAAGAAACTACTTCATTGTTTTTACAACATGGTAGTTTATTAGTGATGAAGGGTGAAACACAAACCCATTGGTTACATCGATTACCACCCACTAAGAAAGTCACTACAGCGCGTATTAATTTAACGTTTCGTACTATCGATCAAAACTATTAAGCTATTAGCAGGTAAATAAAAGGTAACTAACAGATATTATCCAAGCTTTATTATCGTACTAGACCACTACAATCAGTTAAATTAAAAACACCAAACGTATTAGGTTCGGTGTTTTTCATTACTTTTAATGAGAGCTTAATCAGGCTTTATTTAACCTTAATTTCACCTTCACTTAAGCTTTTTAATAAATATTAAAGCTCTTTGTATTTATCAAATACAATATGCGAATAAGCATTCACAGGTTTTTTAGTAATAACGGGTGCTGATTCACTATTAAGTAAAATATCCACTGTGCGATCAAAAGCAATCGGATCTAAGTAACCCATTTCTGGACCTGAACCCAATAGTTTTGCCACTTCAGTCATCATACGCGTTTGATGATGTTCTGTTTGTGCGCCCGTATCATCGTATTCTAATACGATCATTGCGGCTTCTTTAGGATGTTCTGCTGCCCATTTCCAACCTTTCAATGAAGCTTTTAAGAATTTAGCGTAGTTTTCTACTTTTTTAGCGTCTTTTAAATCTTCTTCTAAAACGTATAAACCATCTTCTAAGGTTGCTACGCCTTCTTCTTCGTATTTAAACAGTACTAGCTCTTCTGGTGTTAAACCACCGTCCATGATTTGTCCATATTCGTTATAGGTCATGGTTGAAACACAATCTGCTTGTCCTTGGAAGATGGGGTCAACATTAAAGCCTTGTTTAAGTACGGTTACGCCATCGTCACCACCGGTTGTCGGGTAACCAAGTTGAGACATCCAGCTTAAGAATGGGTATTCATTACCAAAGAACCAAACACCTAATGTTTTGCCTTTAAAGTCAGCGGCAGTTTTAATACCACTTGATTTTAAACAGGTTAACATCATGCCCGATTTTGCATAAACCTGTGCAATATTAACCATTGGAAGACCTTTCTCCCTAGTGGCTAAAGCAGAAGGTAGCCAGTCGACAATCAAATCGGCACCACCACCAGCTAACACTTGAGCGGGCGCAATATCTGGGCCTCCTGGTTTAATCGTTAAGTCTAGTCCTTCGTCCTTGTAAAAGCCTTTTTCTAATGCCGTGTAATAACCTGCAAATTGCGCCTGAGTAACCCATTTAAGTTGCAATGTGAGTTTGTCCGCTGCGCTAGCGCTGAAGCTTGATGCCAATAAAGCGGCACCTGTTGCGAGTGTGATTAGCGTTCTTTTCATAGTGTATTCCCTTTTCTATTAATAGGATAACATTAACGACTGTTATTACCTTCTCGGTACGAGGGGTGCCAAAACAGTAATGATTTTTCTAATAAGGCAAGTGCCCCATAACTTAATGAACCCGCGATAGCGGCCACCACAATCGTGGCCCATACTAAGTCCATATTCATTCGACCAACTTCAGTCGAAATTCTGAATCCCATGCCCACAATTGGCGTGCCAAAAAACTCGGCTACAATGGCGCCTATTAATGCCAAAGCAGAATTAAGCTTTAAAGCATTAAAAATAAACGGTAGGGCATGGGGTAATTGATTTTTAAAGAATATTTGTGATTTTTTAGCGGCATAGGTATGCATTAAATCTTTATGTAATGCATCGGTTGACTGTAAGCCTGTGAGTGTATTAATAAACATAGGAAAGAAGGTCATTACGACGATCACGGCGGCTTTAGATTGCCAGTCAAAACCAAACCACATCACCATGATCGGTGCGATCCCAACAATTGGAATAGCTGACATAAAGTTACCTAAAGGCATTAAAGCATCTCGTAAAGCTTGGTTTCTGACCGCCCATTGTGCAACGATAAATCCCGATGAACATCCGATGATATAACCTGCTAATACCGCCTTTAAGTATGTCTGTTTAAAATCAGCCCATAACATTGGAATATTATTAATTAAGGCATTAAAAATGTTACTTGGTGCGGGCATTAAAATAGGTGAAACAGCATAGCCTTTGATAACGCTTTCCCAAGTTAGTAGTAGCATAAAAGCAAATAAGCTTGGAATAAGTACTTTAATCGACTTGTGCTTTCCTTCTAAGTTCGTCAATTGCCCTAGTAACATTGCCATACTAAAAGCAGCTGCAATTAACACTAAAATCAGTAGCGGTAAGCTTTTGTAGAAACCAATCTCACTGCTCGCGACGATGATCACCTGTAATAATATTAAGGCAATATAAACGGCGTTCTTTATGCTTTGAGACATAAACGAATTCGGTTTAGTTGAATTAAGCATGAGCAAGTTAAGCATGAGTAAGTTCTCCTCGACGACGTAATAATACTTTTTCAGCAAGTCCCACTAACCAAACTAATATCGACCCTAACGTGGCAGCGACAATTAATGCCGCCCATATTTGTTCCGTTTGTCCGTAATAAGAGCCACTTAATAAGCGCGCCCCTAAACCACCTTGTGCGCCTGTTGGAAGCTCTGCCACAATCGCCCCCACTAATGCCGCTGCAATCGCTACTTTTAAACTCGCAAATAAGTAAGGTTGTGCGGAATACCAACGTAGTTTCCAAAAGATGTCTTTGGCACTTGCGCTGTAGGTATGCATTAATTCTTCATGTAATTTGTCTGATGAACGTAATCCTTTCACCATTGCAATCGTGACGGGAAAGAAGGACAGGTACATGGATATGATGGCTTTAGGGATCACACCGGTAATATTAATTGCACCGAGCACCACTACAACCATTGGCGCAATCGCTAAGATTGGGATGGTTTGTGAGGCTATTACCCAAGGCATTAAACTCGACTCTAAGGTTTTATTGTTGACGATTCCGACCGCAATTAAGATTCCGAGTAGCGAACCAAATACAAAGCCTAATAAGGTGGAGTTAAGGGTTATTTGTGCATGAAAAATAAGTGAGCGTTTAGAAGTAACCGGTTTATCAATTATCGATTTGATCAACTCTTGACCCACTTGATGTGGCGCAGGTAGCATTGGCCTTTTAACTTCATAGGCTTGAGAGATCACTTGTTGATAAGTCCACTCTTGGTTTTTTCGTTCCAAGTTATTGATCAGTTGATTGCCATTCATAATTAACGCAGCGAGGTACCATATCGCGATCACTATGATGAACAAACTGACAAAAGAGAATATTTTTTGCTTCATTCTTGTCTACTCCTTTAGACTGGAAACTAGTCGATAGCATGCTCATGTGCTAGTGCAGAACGAATCTCACTGGCTAATGCATGAAACTCAGGTCTATCTCTTAATGCCAGTGTTTTAAGTCTTGGTAACGGGCTCTCAATGACTTTTAATATCCGTCCTGGTCGTGGCGACATCACTACGATATGCGTTGAGAGTAAGACGGCCTCATCAATGGAATGCGTCACAAACACTACGGTTTTTTGTGTTTCACTCCAAATACGGAGTAACTCAATATTCATGTGATCACGGGTTATTTCGTCTAGTGCACCAAAAGGCTCGTCCATTAGTAATAGGTCTGGGTTAAGGCATAACGCACGTGCTATCGAAGCTCGTTGTTGCATACCACCTGAAAGTTGCCAAGGGAATTTATTGTGAAAGTCTTGTAACCCAACCATCTGTAGGTATTTATCAATCTGCTTATTCTTATGAGCATCCGACTGTTTTGAAATTTCCATCGGGAGCGCACAGTTTTGCTTTATATTTCGCCAAGGCAATAATGCTGGCGCTTGAAAAACATAACCGTATAAACGATTTAAACGCGCATCTTCTGCATCGGTCCCATTTACTTTAAGGCTACCTGATGTTGGGCGTTCTAAATCCGCAATGACACGTAATAAAGTGGTTTTTCCACAACCGGAAGGACCAATAAAAGAGATAAAATCACCACTCTTAATGCTTAAATTAATATTAGATAACGCGTGTACATCGCCGTCTTTACTTGGGAAAACTAATGATAAATCCTGCACAGATATCATTTCGCGTTTTGGCTTAACAGTTAGGCTCGGCTCTGTCAGTGTGGTTTGTTCTGCAACTGCTAACATATTACCTCTCTTATCTTGTTAATTTTTTATCTTACTCATTTTGATGTTGTGAATTATTAAGCTTGTTAACCAGCAGATTAACGTTCAACTTTATAAGGTGCATTTGTTTGGTTATATTTATTGACCGCTTCAAAAATAGTAGGGAAAGCAGGGCGTTTAATATAGCGTCCAGCACCTTCTTTCACGTTTAACTTTCCGTCTTTAAACACCACTTTCCCTTGGCTAATTGTGATGTATGGAGAACCTACGACGGTGCGACCTTCAAAGATATTGAAGTCGATTTTTTGATGGTGTGTTTTAGCGGAAAGGGTATGTTCTTTCTGTGCATCCCAAATGACGATATCTGCATCTGAGCCAACGGCTATGCAACCTTTTTGAGGGTAAAGGTTAAATATTTTAGCGGTGTTCGTAGAGGTAACCCCTACAAATTCATTCTCCGTTAAGCGTCCTTTGTTTACGCCTGAATCCCATAACACCATTAACCTGTCTTCAACACCTGCTGTGCCGTTGGGTATTTGTGTGAAATTATCCTTGCCCATGGCTTTTTGGTCTTCGCAGAAACAACAGTGATCAGTGGCAGTCGTTTGAATCGTGCCACCTTGCAACGCTTTCCATAATGCTTCTTGGTGACCTTTAGGACGAAAAGGAGGGCTCATGACATGTGCTGCAGCGGTTGCCCAATCAGGGTTACTATAAACGCTGTCATCTAATTCTAAATGGCCGGCTAAACATTCACCATAAACTCGTTGTCCTTCAGATTTTGCGCGTGCAATTTCATCAATCGCTTCTTTACAAGAAACATGTACTAAATACAGCGGAATGCCGATCGATTGTGCAATACGAATAGCACGATTAGAGGCTTCACCTTCGACTTCAGGGGGTCTTGATTGTGGGTGAGCTTCTGGGCCTGTAATACCAGCTGCTAACATTTTTTGTTGAAGGTGATGCACTAATTCGCCGTTTTCTGCGTGCACTGTTGGCATTGCGCCTAATTCTAAACAACGGTTAAAGCTGTTTACCAAGGTTTCATCTTCAGCCATGATTGCATTTTTGTAAGCCATGAAGTGTTTAAAGCTATTAACACCTTCTTCTTCTACTAAGGCTTTCATATCATCTGAAACTGAATCATCCCACCATGTCACCGCTACGTGAAACGAATAATCTGCTACCGAGCGAGATGCCCAACCTTTCCATGTTTCAAAAGCTTCCATTAATGGTTGTTGTGGACTTGGAATAACAAAGTCGATGATCATAGTGGTACCGCCAGCTAAACCAGCTGCTGTACCTGAATAAAAGTCTTCACTGGCCACTGTGCCCATAAAAGGGAGTTGCATGTGTGTATGTGGGTCGATTCCGCCTGGCATAACGAGTTTACCTGTCGCATCGACTATTTCTGTATCGTCAGGGATCTCGAGGTCATGACCTATCGCTTTAATGATTCCATTCTCACAATAAACATCAGCAAAGATACTGTTATCTGCATTAACTAATTTGCCGCCTTTTATTAATAAATTCATCATCACTCAATCCTCCATGGTAGTGCCGATATTGCACTTTTTAAAATAGTTAAGATGCTAAAAGTGGGTTGCTGCATCTCGATGAAATATTTTTTATCGTCATCGGTTACAAAAAATCTTTTGTAACCCTTATTTTTGTAACGATAAATATGTCTCTTTATGCGGTTGCAATTAACAAGCCAATAACAAACTAGTTGACCAATTGGACTACTTTTTGTTGTGAGTCAGCGTGTTTGCTAGTGTGTTAATTTATTGGGTGGTTGTTATTGTTGATAGTGTTGTCGATATTGAAAGAGCACCTTGCTCATTATTAGCGCATTTACTCCCTTATTTGGTGCGTTAAATTTGTACTACTTTCGGTTAATATAAAACCTAATTGATTTTATGGTACTCAAAGCCTTTGAAATACGGCATTTAAGTAAAATTAAATATTCCTGTCCTGTTGGTCAGTATTTTGCATTATGTTTAATTGATTATGTTTTTTGGAATGTAGATTAATTCAACTTTATTGGAGTCAATCATGGAAGCTTTAAAAATTAATAGTGATCGTCTATGGGATAGTTTGATGGAAATGGCGAAAATAGGCGGTACAGTAAAAGGTGGTTGTTGTCGTTTAGCCTTAACTGATTTAGATAAACAAGGAAGGGAACTCTATATAAAGTGGGCTGAAGAAGCTGGCTGTACTGTTAAGGTTGATGCCATTGGCAATATAATGTGTACGCGTCCTGGTGAAGATATGAGTTTACCGCCAGTGGGGACAGGCAGTCACCTCGATACACAACCGACCGGTGGCAAGTTCGATGGGGTTTATGGTGTGTTATCGGGTTTAGAAGTAGTGCGTTCAATGAACGATCAAGGCATTAAAACTAAGCATCCCATCGAAATATCTGTCTGGACAAATGAAGAAGGCTCTCGATTCGCGCCAGCGATGATGGGCTCTGGTGTCGTATCAGGACGTTTTACCCTTGAAGAAATTTTAGATAAAAAAGATGTAGATGGGTTACGTTTAGGTGATGAATTGGAACGTATAGGCTTTGCTGGTGAAACACCTGTGACAGGGCGTGACTTCCATGCCTTTTTTGAAGCACATATCGAGCAAGGGCCGTACCTAGAAGCAGAAGAAAAACAAGTCGGCATAGTGACAGGTGGGCAAGGACAACGTTGGTACAATGCAACTTTCATGGGCCGTGAATCACATGCAGGTACTACACCGATGCATTTACGTAACGATGCATTAATTGCCAGCTCACAATTGGTATTGAAGGTAGAGGAAATTGCTAAAGCACATCCTCCAGGTTGTGGCACTGTTGGCTTCATGCAAGTTACTCCTAATTCCCGTAATACCATTCCGGGCTCAATTTCTATGAGTATTGACTTACGCCATCCTATTGATGGTGAGTTAACCTTGATGGATAAAGCATTAACAGAAGCAATCGCTGAAATTGAAGCCACTGGTGTTTCCGTAGAATTGGACCCATTTTGGTATTACGAACCTATTCACTTTAACACTGAATGTGTAAGTGCAGTGCGTAAAGCCTCTGTTGACCTAGGCTACAGCCACATGGATATTATTGCTGGCGCTGGGCATGATGCTTGTTATGTCTCTGATTTCGCACCAACAAGTATGATTTTCACGCCATGTTTAAATGGGATTAGCCATAATGAAATTGAAAGTACAACACAAGAAGAGTGTGAGGGGGGCTGTTCAGTTTTACTTAATGCGATGCTGACAATGGCAGAAGTGGTGTAGGCTATATAATTTATTTTATATCGTTAATATTATCTATAATATATTAAATAACAGTAAGTTAGCTAAATTAATTAACTTACTGTTATTTTATTTAAATGGCTTTAAAGCAACTTCACACCACAGCCTTTTAATATGACCTGCGTTATTAATTCTGCTCCTGTTTCAAAATCACTTTCTTCTAATTCAGTTTTACCCATCAAAATACTGCTTTGTAGACCATAGTCAGCATACGCTTGGGTTGATGACCAGATCATAAATAATAGATGCTCCGGACTGATTGGGTTCATCCATTGTTTTGCTATCCATTCTCGAAATACCTGACAGGTTTTCATGAATTGATCTTTTAAGTCTGTTTGTAGCTTTTCACGTAAGAAAGGTGCGCCGTGTAGAAGCTCTGAAGCAAAGATACGTGATGCATTTGAATGATCTTTAGACTGTTTTACTTTGAGTATAATGTAGTGTCTAAGCGCTTCCCTTGGGTGTTGATCTGCGCTCATCCCCTCCATATCCACTAACCAAATTTTTAAAATTTGAATTAAGACTTCCTTATATAGCACTTCTTTTGTTTTGAAATAATAGAGAATATTAGATTTTGGCAACTGTGCTTGATCTGCAATAGATGAAATAGTGGTGCCATTATATCCATATTCAGCAAAGCGTTGTTCTGCGACAGACAGAATAAGCTGCAGGTTATCTTTACGAATATCTGCTGATTTACGACGTGTGGTACTGACTTTTTTATTTTCTTTCATTTAGTTTTCTCTGCACTGTTATGTCGCAATCGGATACTTCATGGTGCGACATCATCTCATATTTTTATTTGTAAATAATAGTGATAATTATTCTCTTTTTGATCGGTTAAATCTAAGAAAAATTATATTCATATTTATTTCATATAAAACAAAAGCTTAACTGTTAGTTTGTTTTTTGATCTAACTTGTTGACCCTGTGGTCAGCTAGTTGGCTTGCTGATTGCATTGTCTTAATTGTAACTCAAACGTAAATGAACACTTAGACACTGGCTGATCATTAATTACCAACAGGAGAGATCATCGTGATGAATATGGACAATTCAGTAAATTATTCGCAGCAACAACTGGCATTAAATCAAATGTTTAAAGATATTAACCCCGCACTCAGTGCCCGCCAAGCCGGCATTGAAAGTTCTCGTTGTTATTATTGCTACGATGCTCCCTGCATTAAAGCTTGCCCATCTAAAATTAATATCCCTAGTTTTATCGCTAGTATACACGCAGATGACCTGACGGGTGCTGCAAAAACCATTTACAAAGAAAATATCATGGGCGGCAGTTGTGCGCGAGTTTGTCCTACTGAAATTCTTTGTGAACAGGCTTGTGTTAGAAATAAAGAAGAAGAGAAAGCCCCAGTAAGAATTGGTTTGTTGCAACGTCACGCAACCGATAATGCTGAATTCGATGGGCATCCTTTTGAACGGGCTGTATCGACAGGTAAAAGAATCGCGGTAGTGGGTGCAGGGCCAGCAGGTTTAAGTTGTGCTCATCGTTTGTCATTATTAGGTAATGATGTAGACGTTTTTGAGGCGGAAGATAAAGCCGGTGGTTTAAATGAGTACGGTATTGCTAAATATAAATTGACTGAAAACTTTGCACAAAAAGAAGTCGATTTCATTTTAAGTATTGGCGGTATCACAGTGCACTATGAAACCGCATTAGGTAGAGATATTACCCTCGATAAATTAAAAGAAGATTTCGATGCTGTGTTTTTAAGTATTGGTTTACAAGACACATCATCATTGTATTTAGATAACGAAGATAATGAGATGGTGATTAACTCAGTTGATTACATTAAAGAGCTACGTCAAGCAACGGATCTCAAACAGTTAGACATTCCCAAAGATAGTGCGGTTGTTATTGGTGCTGGTAATACAGCAATTGATATCGCATGTCAGTTAAAACGTTTAGGCACAGAAGAAGTGACGTTGGTTTACCGTCGTGGTGAAGAGCAAATGAGTGCAACAAAGCATGAGCAACAAATTGCTAAAAATCATCAAGTAAGAATTAAAACATGGAGTCAACCAGAAAGCATTGATGTCGATGATAATGGCAAAGTCACAGGCATGAGCTTTCGTAAAACCTATTTAGAAGATGGCAAGCTTAAGGGCGGTGATGTGCAGTTTGATGTTGCGTGTAGTGCGATTTTTAAAGCGGTAGGTCAAAAAATGGCTTACCCAGAAACTGAGCAATTAATTCCTACTATTAGTAACGGAAAAATTGCCACTTTCCATAATCAATTAACCAGTGTCGATGGCGTGTTTGCTGGTGGAGATTGTACTGGTGTGGGTCAAGACCTCACTGTTGAAGCTGTACAGCAAGGAAAGTTAGCTGCCATCGCGATTAATGAGCAACTTAATGCCTCAATCGCTACACCGACTACATCAACTATTGCACCAATTAATGCTGCACTTAATAAAGCACTTAGTGCATAACAGGGAGAAATAACATGGCTGACTTATCAATTGACTTCGTAGGTATTAAATCTCCTAATCCATTTTGGCTAGCATCAGCGCCGCCAACAGATAAAGCGTATAACGTTGAACGTGCCTATGAAGCAGGTTGGGGTGGTGTAGTTTGGAAAACATTAGGTGAAGACCCAGCGGCGGTGAATGTTTCTTCTCGTTATTCTGCACTTTACGACCATAACGGAGATGTCTCTGGTTTTAATAACATTGAATTAATCACCGACCGTAGTTTAGAAATTAATTTACGTGAAATTACAGAGGTTAAAAAACGCTGGCCAGATCGCGCATTAGTGGTGTCTTTGATGATGCCCTGTGAAGAGCAAGTCTGGAAACGTATTCTTAAACTGGTTGAAGCAACGGGCGCGGATGGTGTTGAGCTTAACTTTGGTTGTCCGCATGGTATGCCTGAACGTGGTATGGGTGCAGCAGTTGGGCAAGTCCCTGAATACGTTGAAATGGTCACTCGATGGTGTAAACAGCACAGTAACATGCCAGTGATTGTTAAATTAACACCGAATATTACCGATGTACGTCTTCCTGCTCGTGCTGCTAAAAGCGGTGGAGCGGATGCTGTTTCTTTAATTAATACTATCAATTCAATCACTGGTATCGACCTTGATGCAATGTCTGCACGTCCGATGGTGGATGGTAAAAGTACCCATGGTGGTTATTGTGGTCCTGCGGTGAAACCTATTGCGCTGAGTATGACTAGTGAGATTGCTCGTGATCCTGAAACGGCTGGTCTGCCAATTTCTGGTATTGGTGGTATTGGTAATTGGAAAGATGCGGCTGAATTTATTGCATTAGGCGCTGGTTCTGTACAAGTATGTACCGCAGCGATGATTTACGGTTTTAATATTGTCGAAGAAATGAAAGAAGGTCTATCAAATTGGATGGACAGTAAAGGCTATGAAAATATCAATGATTTTAAAGGATTAGCGGTACCCAATACAACGGATTGGAAAAAGCTCAACATGAACTACAAAGTCGTTGCGACTATTGATGAAGGTAAATGTATTGGGTGTGGTCGTTGTTATCAAGCCTGTGAAGATACATCGCATCAAGCCATTACGGTAACGTCTAATGATGATGGCACCAATACATTCGGTATTATTGATGATAACTGTGTGGGTTGTAATTTATGTGAAATCACTTGCCCGGTTGATGATTGTATCACTATGGATGAACGTTCAACGGGTCAGCCATATATGAACTGGATGGAAGATGTGCGTAATCCTCATAGAGAGGAAGCATAAACAGCGAGCTTTATTGAGGCAATTACTTAGATTGGTATTGTTGTGATGTTATGCGATGTTAAAGAAAACCAACAGCACAATGAATGGCCATAGAGTAAATGAAAATGACGTTAATCAATTGATTTTGAGGTGAACAATGAACAATGAACAGCTAAACAGTGGCATTACTCAATCCCAACTCGATGCACATTGGATGCCTTACACAGGCAACCGTGAATTTAAAAAAGACCCGCGCATTATTACCTCTGCACAAGGTAAATATTATACTGATTCAAAAGGCCGACAAATATTCGATGGTTTATCTGGGCTATGGTGTTGTGGTTTAGGGCATGGTCGACCAGAGATAGCTGAAGCAGTGAGTGAACAACTAAAAACATTAGATTACTCACCAGGCTTTCAATTTGGTCACGTAAAATCATTCCAACTTGCAGAGCAAATTACTGATTTTATGCCTAAGGGACTTAATCGAGTTTTCTATACAGGATCGGGTTCTGAAGCGGCTGAAACGGCATTAAAAATGGCCCGTGGTTATTGGCGTAAAAAAGGCATGGCCAGTAAAACTAAATTAATTGGACGTGGTTTAGGTTATCACGGCAGTAATTTCGGTGGTATTTCAGTAGGTGGCATTGGTGGTAATCGTACTTTGTTTGGCCCTGCGGTTGAAGCTGATCATCTACGCCATACACTCTTACCTGAAAATTTATTTTGTAAAGGTCAACCTAAAGCTGGAGCTGAATTAGCCAATGAATTAATAGAGCTGATTGCACTACATGATGCTTCTAATATTGCCGCTGTGATTGTTGAGCCGTTATCTGGATCGGGCGGTGTTATGCCGCCTCCTATCGGTTATTTAAATCGTTTACGTGAAATATGTGACCAAAATAATATCCTACTTATTTTTGATGAAGTGATTTGTAGCTTTGGTCGCATGGGCGAAAACACAGGTGCTGAAGCTTTTGGTGTTGTGCCAGATATTATTAACATTGCTAAGCAAGTGACGAACGGCACTATTCCAATGGGCGCGGTAATTGCGAAACAAGAAATATACGATACTTATATGGACCAAGGTGGTCCTGAATATATGGTTGAGTTCCCTCATGGCTATACCTATTCAGCTCACCCCGTGGCTTGTGCCGCTGGCATTGCAGCCTTAGATATATTGAAACAAGACAAATTAGTTGAACGCGTTAAAGCGCTTAGTCCTTATTTTGAAAATGCAGTGCACAGCTTAAAGGGCTGTAAGTATGTTACCGATATTAGAAACTATGGTTTCTCCGCTGGCTTTAGCATCGAACCTTTTCCTGGTGAACCAGCATTACGACCTTATCAAATTGCTATGAAAATGTGGGAAAAAGGATTTTATGTCCGTTATGGCGGTGCAACGATTCAATTAGGTTTGCCTTTTACCAGTGAGAAAGAAGAGATCGATTCTCTGATCAATGCACTTGGCGAAACTTTTAATGAAATAGCTTAGAAAATTAAACGAGTTGGCATCAATAGCCACATGGAGATTTTTATGACACAAGTAGTAGGCCACCTTATTGATGGCGAAATAGTAAATGACAATGATCAAACTCAAGATGTTTTTGACCCTGCGCTAGGTGCAGTGGCAACGCAAGTTGCATTAGCTTCTAAAGAGACGGTTGAACTCGCGATTGCATCGGCACAGAAAGCCTTTCCCGAATGGCGTAATACACCGCCTTTAAAACGTGCACGTGTGATGTTTAAATTTAAAGAGTTGTTAGAAGCCAATAGAGATAAAATTTGCCATTTGTTAGGTAAAGAGCACGGTAAAATTTTACATGACGCTGCCGGTGAGTTACAGCGTGGCATTGAGAATGTTGAATATGCTTGTGGGGCACCGGAGTTATTAAAAGGTGAACACAGTAAGAACGCAGGACCAAATATCGATTCATGGAGCGAATTACAACCCTTAGGTGTAGTTGCTGGTATTACGCCTTTTAACTTTCCTGCGATGGTGCCGATGTGGATGTTCCCGTTAGCGATTGTATGTGGTAACTGTTTTATTTTAAAACCATCTGAAAGAAACCCGAGCGCCACTTTATATATTGCACAGTTATTACATGAAGCAGGTTTACCAAAAGGCGTCTTGAATGTGGTTAATGGTGATAAAGAAACCGTTGATGCATTACTAGCAGATACTCGTATTAAAGCGGTTAGTTTTGTGGGTTCAACACCGATTGCGGAACACATTTATACTAAAGCAACGGCTAACGGTAAACGTTGCCAAGCATTAGGTGGCGCTAAAAACCATGCGATTATTATGCCTGATGCCGATATGGATAATGCTGCTAATCAGCTATTAGGTGCTGCATTTGGCTCTTCTGGTGAACGTTGTATGGCATTGTCGGTGGTTGTTGCAGTAGGTGATAAAGCGGCCGATGACTTGATTGAAAAAATGACGGCTTCGATGAAAGCGTTAAAAGTGGGTGTATTTGATAATACTGATAATGACTTTGGTCCTTTAATTACAAAGCAGCATCAAGAAAAAGTAATAGGTTACATTGATAGTGCCGAGCAACAGGGGGCTGATATTGTTGTTGATGGACGTGCCTTGAAAGTAGAGGGTTATGAAAGTGGCTATTTTGTTGGCGCAACTTTAATAGATAAAGTTGAAGCTGAAATGGAGAGTTATAAAGCTGAGATATTTGGTCCGGTGTTACAAGTTATGCGTGTAAAGACGATGGAACAAGCAATGCAGTTAATCAATGACCATGAATACGGTAACGGCACTTGTATCTTCACCCGTGATGGTGAAGCGGCTCGTTATTTCTCTGACAATATTGAGGTGGGTATGGTGGGTATTAATGTGCCATTACCTGTGCCTGTTGCTTACCACAGCTTTGGTGGATGGAAACGTTCATTATTTGGCGATTTACATGCTTATGGCCCAGATGGTGTTAAGTTTTATACTAAACGTAAAACCATCACACAACGTTGGCCATCAAGTGGTGTAAGAGAAGGCGCAAGCTTTGCCTTTCCTAGCTAACCTTATTTGCTGATAAAATTATTTTAGCCTTTGTTTAATTCAAACCAAGGGCTTTTTTTCAGAGCCCTTTTTTTAACTTAACTTTTTAAATAGCTTTTTAAACAGTTAAGTTAATGAATAGTTTACCTCACCCAAGGTCAAGCTCTCACATCGATAATCTTCAACACTGATACCTTCATACATTATTGCCAGAAACCATTTATAACTCTGTTTATTCCATTAATGACTAAAATAGAAAAACGCATTGAATATCAAGCAAATGTAAATTACTGTGCTCGCTGATTTAAATCAGTAGGCTGCAAATGAGTTATTCTACAGCGCGTAAAATAATAATAATAAAATCAGAGGAGATGACTAATGGAAAAAATAAATCGTTCTTTATTAATTAAAATTCATGCATTGCTAGCCGCCTTTATCTTACCCGTGGCGATCATGTTTTTTGTGACTGGCGCGCTTTATACTTGGGGTATAAAAGGTGGTTATGAGAAAACGACTCAGGAGTTACATCTTAAGGAGCCAATCCAAGGTGAGCTCACAGAGCTCATGGTATTAGCAAAAAATGAATTGAAAAAACAAGATGTGGCAATGCCATCGGGTAAAGCGAAAATCAAAAAAATGGGTTCAGCTTTTCAGCTCGAATGGAGCGGTTCAGATATTAATGTTACTTTAGCACCTACATTTCAGCCATTAATTGCGACACTAACAATAGAAGAGACTAGTTGGTACCGACAATTTGTACAATTACATAAAGCAAAAGGTGGGACTCCCTTTAAAGTCTATGCGACTGCCTTTGCTATTGGGTTACTGTTGATAGTCATTTCAGGTTTTATGATGGCCTTACAGTTACCAAAACTACGCCAGTTAACTATTGTCTCTGTTTCTTTGAGTGTTGTGTTATTTATTGCGATGGTTATAAGCAGTTAAAGTTGGTCTCTACAGACCTAACTTGTTAGGATAATCTGATCATTTATATATCGTTTCACCTTCCTGTGCTCTGTAAATGGTCAGTCATTATGATGATCTCCCTTTGTTAATATAAATCACAACCATCACATAATAATGTATTTTCAGATAGTGACAGTAAACTGACTGTTATTTTCCCTTTGGATTAAATAGCGCTATTTTTAAATTAAAGCTGAAGCTTATTTCACTTTCTTGGCATCAGCGCATCCTTGTCTATAGATTGATTTTATAACTTACCTAAACTCACTATTTCAATACGCTAGCTGTTTTCAATATATGCGGTAAACTGTGCGACCTAATTATTTAAAATGGATTTTTGTATGGGTTATTTATTATCAGTGACGTTGCTTTGGGCTTTCTCATTTAGCTTGATTGGTGTTTATTTAGCGGGCCAAGTAGATGCTTGGTTTAGTGTGTTTATACGTATTGCATTGGCGACACTATTGTTTTTACCCTTCCTCAAAATCAAACAAATACCGGGTGCAGTAGCCTTTAAAATCATGTTGATTGGCGCAGTACAGTTAGGCATGATGTATATATTTTACTACCATTCTTTCTTGTATTTATCGGTCCCTGAAGTATTACTTTTCACTGTAATGACGCCAATTTATGTGACTTTATTGAATGATGTGATGAGTAAACGTTTTAATCCTCGATTTTTACTGGTCGCTGTGATCGCTGTGTTTGGGGCGGTTGCGATACGTTATGAAAATATTAATTCAGACTTTTGGTTTGGTTTGTTATTAGTACAAGGTGCTAACATTTGTTTTGCGATAGGGCAGGTTGCTTATAGTCGTTTAATGGTTAATAGCACTATTGACCATAAAACAGTATTTGGTTGGTTCTTTGTCGGCGCGCTTTGCGTGGCAACGCTTTGCTATCTTTTATTTGGTAACGTAGATAAGTTGCCAACCACCATCACACAATGGGGAGTCCTTATCTACTTAGGCACCATTGCTTCAGGTTTAGGTTATTTTGGATGGAATAAAGGGGCTACGTTAGTCAATATAGGAACACTTGCGATAATGAATAATTTATTGATTCCTGCCGGTATTGCGGTCAATGTTATTATTTGGAATAAAGACGCTAATCTATTGAGGCTTAGTATTGGTGCGTTGATCATGCTAGTTGCTTTGTTGCTTAACTATTACCTTAATAAAAAGGCGATAAAATAGACGTTAGTATTAGGTAAATAGACTCTATTGAGAAGCAAGCAATGTATTTGTTATGATGTTTATTTTCTTTTTATACTACTTTTTGATTATAAATTGAACTTATTCTTTGTATTTTCAAATTCAAGCTCTATAATCTGGGTTAACTGATTTATAAATAATCTAATGCACTAACGCAATTATGCACTTGATTCAGTAATTACAATATTATTAGCTAGAAAAAGGCAAGTTAGGGGAAACCTTAATACGCAAAACCACCGGCCTGTAGATTAACGTCAATGGCAGCGGAGTTACCGAGGCAATGGTACATCTCATACCTCCCTTTATTTTTCTTCTGTTATATAAAAATTTCTGAATCATCAATTTTGTTGGAGACAAAACTGATGATTTTCAAACACTTGTTACTTAGAACTTCGCTACTACTTTACACTACTTTTTTATTCGCTTGTGGTGGATCTTCTGGCTCTAGTAGTTCAGTTACCACAGAGGAAAAAACATCTGAGGAATCTAGTGTCGAAGAAGTTAGTATCGATGAAGAATTAGTCGCTGCTCCTACAGATGAAATTGTAGATGAAGATAACGTTATTACAGATGAAGTGGATGTTGATGATATTTTAGTCTCTATTCCAACGGGCGAATCATTGGAAGAAGAGTTAGTGATACCTGATGATACTAATTCAGAGTCATCATCAGATGAGGAGTTGGTTTCTTCGCCTGTCGATGAAGATGAAAGCGAAGACGAAATTGTAAACTTGAATATTACATGGGACGATAATTCTGATAATGAAGTTGAATTCATAATTGAGCGTCGTATGGAGTCTGAAGTAGATTATGATGCAACTTTTTATGTTGCTGAAAATATCACATCATACGATGATTTAGATGTTCAAGCGGGTGAAACTTATTGTTACCGTATTAGTGCGTCGAATAGCGTGGGTGATTCTCCATCATCAGAAAAATGTATCACGCTTTAATAATTGTTTAAATTATTAAAGATTAGCCTGTTTGACTTTGCCAGTCATTCTGGCTAATCATATGATATGAGTACTTCATCTAAAGACAAGGCCCCCTATTACTGTAAAACGTTAATCACGAATCGACGAACATCAGTAACCGTTAATTACCAGTCCTTAACTATCTACCTTTAATTATCTGTCTTTAATGATTAATTTTCTGACTATGACATTCTGCTCACTTTTTAATTTAATCATTCTATTTTCTTATTAACTCTTTCTCTTTTATGCATACTTCTTCCTGACTTACACCTTGATTTTTGAATACTGGTTGATGTTTTTAAGAGGGTAGATCTAACAAAGTAAGATAAGTAGGTATTATACCAATCACACTAATTAACTGATCTATTTTACTTGTTAAAATAACTTA
>NZ_JBAKBA010000006.1:0-120045 GCF_038155225.1 Psychromonas arctica
TAGAAAAATTTATCTTTAGAAAAATTTATCTTTAGAAAAATTTATCTTTAGAAAACAAAAGGCGGTCAGAAGACCGCCTTTTAGAAATTTTCTACACATTAAAGTGAAGAATTAACCGTTGTTAACAACGTAATCAATAGCAGATTGAACAGTAGTGATTTTCTCTGCTTCGTCATCTGGGATCTCTGTATCGAATTCTTCTTCAAGAGCCATTACAAGCTCAACTGTGTCTAGTGAATCAGCACCAAGATCGTCAACGAAAGAAGCTTCGTTTTTAACTTCGTCAAGTTGAACACCTAACTGTTCAACGATGATGTTTTTTACGCGTTCTTCGATATTGCTCATTTTTTATCTTCCTTTGTAATTACGCTTTTGCGTTAAGTTGCGGTAGTTTATTCTATCGCGTTTAATATTCAAGTATTCTATCACTGGTTAGACCAGTATTTTAAGATTTTAATCAACAAATTAGTAGAATATCTATCTTTTTTTAGCTTAATTGCTTAACAGAGTTTGTCAACAACTAGACCATGTACATACCACCGTTAACGTGAATAGTTTCACCGGTGATATAAGCAGCGCCTTCAGAAGCTAAAAACACAACTGTAGCAGCGATTTCTTTAGGGTCGCCTAAACGACCTGCAGGCACATTTGTTAGTGTTGCAGCACGTTGATCTTCATTCAACGCTTTAGTCATATCAGTTTCGATAAAACCTGGCGCCACTGTATTAACAGTAATACCACGACTTGCAACTTCACGTGCTAAAGATTTAGTAAAACCAATTACACCCGCTTTTGCAGCAGCATAGTTAGCTTGACCAGCATTACCCATAGTGCCGACTACTGAACCAATATTAATAATTCGACCAGCACGCTTCTTCATCATAGGACGAAGTGCCGCTTTACTCAATTTAAAAATAGGCGTTAAGTTAGTACCGATAATGTCATCCCATTCTGCATCTTTCATGCGCATTAATAGGTTGTCACGTGTGATGCCTGCATTGTTAACTAATACGTCAACACTGCCGAATTCTTTCTTAATCTCAGCAAATAGTCCATCTATTGATTCAGTTTCAGTCACGTTTAATACAAAACCTTTACCTGCATCACCTAAATATTCACTAATTGCAGCAGCACCACTTTCGCTAGTTGCTGTACCCAGTACCGTTGCACCTAATGCAACAAAACTTTCAGCAATTGCACGCCCAATACCACGACTTGCACCTGTAATTAATACGACTTGATCTTGCATACTCATTATTATTCTCCTTTAACAGCAGCTAATGCAGCCGCTAAACTTGCTGTGTCATTAATTGCTTGTGCCGTAAAACTTTTATCGATACGACGAACTAAACCACTTAATACTTTTCCAGGGCCGGCTTCAACTTGTAAGTTAATACCTTGCTCAGCCATTTTAACGATAATATCTGTCCAACGAACTGGGCAATATAATTGACGCACTAATGCATCTTTAATTTTGTTCGCATCAGTTTCAATAGCGACATCAACATTGTTAATAACAGATATTGTTGGTGTATTAAATTGTACTGTTTGTAATGCAATTGCCAACTCATCTGCGGCAGGTTTCATTAATGCACAGTGTGAAGGAACAGATACTGGTAAAGGTAAAGCACGCTTTGCACCCGCTTCTTTACATAAAACACCCGCACGTTCTACCGCATCTTTATTACCAGCGATAACCACTTGACCAGGCGAGTTAAAGTTAACAGGAGAAACGACTTCACCTTGTGCAGCTTGTTCGCATGCAGCTTTAATTTCAGCATCACCTAGACCAATAATCGCATACATAGCGCCAACACCAGCAGGAACAGCTTGTTGCATTAGTTGCCCACGAAGCTCTACTAATTTTAATGCATCTTTAAAATCGATAACACCAGCACAAACCAATGCAGAATATTCACCTAGGCTATGCCCGGCGATAGTCGTTGGTTGTTGACCACCCATTTCAGCCCAAACACGCCAAACAGCAACTGATGCAGCTAATAATGCGGGTTGAGTTTTATCTGTTTGATTTAAAGCTTCTACAGGCCCTTCTTGGCATAATGTCCAAAGGTCATAGCCTAAAGCGTCACTTGCTTCTTTAAATGTATCAATTACAACAGGATGTGCAGCCGCTAAATCAGCTAACATACCTAAGCTTTGTGAACCTTGGCCAGGAAAGGCAAATGTAAAGTTTGTCATCTTTAATTCCTAAATTTTCTATTATTACTTTTGTAATGTTTTTAAAATAAACTCGTCTTATTCCTGTATAGCTACTTAACTACTTAGTTGTATAACTATATAACTACATAACGACAAGTGCACTACCCCAAGTAAAACCACCACCAAATGCTTCTAACAAAACAAGCTGGCCAGGTTTAATTTTACCACTTCTTACGCCTTCATTTAACGCAAGTGGTACTGAAGCTGCTGAAGTATTGCCATGTTTATCAAGCGTCAAAATAACTTGATCCATAGACATACCTAGTTTTTTTGCTGTCGCAGCAATAATACGTTGATTCGCTTGATGAGGAACTAACCAATCCAACTGATCTTTTTCAATATTATTTGCTGCTAGTGTATCAACGACAACTTGGCTTAATTTTTTAACAGCGACTTTAAATACTTCATTACCAGCCATTGTTAAATATGAATTAGTCAATGTATCTTCTTTGCCTCTCGCTACATTTGGTAGTTTGAGTAAATCTCCAAATCGTCCATCAGCATTGATATGAGTAGATAAAATACCAGGTTCTTCAGTAGCAGTTAATACAACCGCACCGGCACCATCGCCAAATAAAATAATAGTACTTCTATCTTCTGGATCACAGGTATTAGCTAACGCATCAGCACCAATAACTAATATGTTCTTTGCGCTCCCCGCTTTAATGAAGTTATCAGCAACACTTAACGCATAAGTAAAGCCAGCACAAGCTGCTGATACGTCAAACGCGGGAATATCATATATACCTAACAAGTTTTGTACTTCACAAGCGGCCGAAGGGAAAGCATTGTGATTACTTGTGGTTGCCACAATAATTAAATCTAAATCACTTGCTTTCATATTCGCAGCTTGTAAAGCTTGCTCTCCAGCTTGTTTGCCCATGAAAGCTATCGTTTCTTGTTCATTAGCAATGCGACGTTCTTTTATACCAGTACGTACAGTGATCCATTCATCACTTGTATCAACCATCTTTTCCAAGTCTTGGTTGGTGCGTACTGTTGTTGGTAAATAACTACCCGTACCTATAATTTTGCTATTCATGTGATAAACAATCTCGCTCTGCTAAGACAGACTCCAACCTTGCGCTGATGCAAGCAGGTATCTGCCATTGAATTTCTTTAATTGCTTGTTCTATTGCATAAGTAAATGCTTCTACATTTGCACTACCATGACTTTTTACAACAATGCCACGTAACCCAATCAAACTGGCACCATTATACAGATCTGGATGCAAATGTTTTAATTGGTTTTTTATAATTGGATTCAACAACTTACCAAGAAATCGACTATACCAAGTTGCATCCATTGCTTTTTGTAATTGCGCTAAAAATACTCGCCCCATCCCTTCATAACTTTTCAGTGCAATATTACCGCTGAAACCATCAGTTACAACAACATCCGCACGACCATCAAATAACTCGTTAGCTTCTATATAACCGATATAATTTATATATTCAGTATTAGCCAACAAATTTGCACAGTGCTTTATCGTATCATTGCCTTTGTTAGTCTCACGACCAACATTCAATAATGAAACCGATGGGGAGCTTAGCTGTTCCACTTTTTCACACAATACACTACCCATTAATGCAAAATTAAATAACGTATCACAACCACATTGAAGGTTCGCCCCTAAATCCATTAAGTAACTATGCCCGCCACGATTATTAGGTAAGGCTGAAACTAATGCTGGACGAGAAATCCCCTCAAGTGTTTTTAAAGTGTGCTTAGCTAATAGCATAAGCGCCCCTGTATTACCGGCACTCACACAAGCATCTGCACCACCACTCGCTACTAATTGTAACGCAACGAGCATTGAAGACTGAGATCGATGACGTAATACAGAAACAGGATCATCTTCCATTGATATGGTTTCTGGGGCGTGCATAAATTTGATTCGAGGGTGTTCAAGTAACTGATATTGACTTAATAAAGGGGATATTATTTGTTTATCACCAACAATAGTGATGTATAAATTGGGGTGTAATAGTAAGGATTTCGAACTGGCAGGTAAAGAAATATGGGGGCCAAAATCTCCCCCCATGGCATCAAGCGCAATGGTAAAGTTACGCAAAGTAATAACTTACTTTTCGATGACTTTTTTGCCTTTGTAGAAGCCGTCAGCAGTAACGTGATGACGACGGTGAGTTTCACCAGAAGTACTATCAACAGTTAAAGTTGGTGCACTTAGTGCATCATGTGAACGACGCATACCGCGTTTTGAAGGAGTCTTACGACTTTTTTGTACTGCCATTTTAAAAATTCCTGCTTGTTACTTGAGCTTTAGCTGAGCTAGCGCATCAAATGGGTTAGGACGTTCTTGTTCTTCTTCAATTTCGCCGAAGGTACTTTCGTACTCACCATATTTACAATCTTCAATTGCATGTTTCGCAATTTGAGGAAGTGTTAATAATAGCTCGTCTTCAACTATTTGATGAAGATTTACCTCTCCATTTTCATCGTAATAAATGGGTTCATAAACGTCTGGTAAATTATTTTCCTGTTCTTTATTAAGAACGGGACAATACGTAAATTCAGCTTCGCACTGATAAATCATAGGCTCATTGCACCGTTGACAAGTGAGTTCTACTGCGACGCTTGCTTTACCATTGAATATTTTCAGCTTCTGCTGATCAACATCAAAGGCAAAATAAGTATCGATATCAGATTGAATACTGATTGTTGACTCTATTAATCTGCTTAATAAAGATTTGTCTAGGCTAGCTAGTATCTCTAATCTGTTATTAGCAGCGCGAACAGAATCAACGCTAATCGGTAGTTTAACCTTTTGCATGGTGGCGAATAATATAGATAGAGTTCAATATAGTCAAAGAAAAAGCGTTATTTTTCTTAAGTTTTTATTCAGCTATCGCTTTATTCTTTCGTAGTCCTTAAAATAAACTTATTTTTATACTTAAGTAAGGTCTATTATGCCACAAAAGCTAGTGTTAGCATCGACTTCACCGTTTAGAAAACAGTTGTTAGAAAAACTGCATCTAGACTTTTCCACAGCTAACCCACAGGTTAACGAAGACGAATTGCCAGGAGAAACCGCAGTTCAACTAGTAGAAAGGCTAGCAATTGCAAAAGCCCAAGCAGTGGTTAATGACTTTCCAGATGCCTTAATCATAGGGTCAGACCAAGTTTGTTTAAACAACGGTAAAATATTAGGCAAGCCAGGTAACTTTGAAAATGCCTTTAAGCAATTAAAAGCGGCGAGCGGTCAACATGTCACTTTTTACACAGGACTCGCTGTCGTTAATAGTAAAACAAGCCAAGTTCATTCTTTAGTTGAACCCTTTCAAGTATATTTCCGAGCGTTATCAGATCAGATGATTACTAACTATCTGAATAAAGAACAACCTTATAATTGCGCCGGTAGTTTTAAAAGTGAAGGTTTTGGTATTAGTTTATTCAGTCGCTTTGACGGTAAAGATCCAAATAGTTTAATTGGCTTACCACTTATCTCTTTGATTGAGTTGTTAGAAAAGGAAGGGTTAGCTGTACTTTAACTTTACTTACTAATATAGAAAATTAGTAAGTAATATTAGTAAACAACAAATAACGAGTAGAATTAGGCTTGAATGCTGAGAGTATAGCCTTCGCCTTTCTCTACTCACATAAATATAAGGTAAGTAGGTAACATGACACAAGAAACACCTCCTATTAAAGTCGTTGCCGACCAAACATTTTCCAGTGCACTTTCTCCTTTATTAAATAAATTAGAAATGTGGATTAATTTTCAAGCATTAAAAGCTGATTGGTATGGTAATGAAACTTGTATTTTATCTTTCCACTTTGCATTAGTTAGAGTGTTAACAGACGATTTACTTATTGTTGATCAAGAAAAAAACACAACAAGAAGGAAAGAAGACTGGATTATTGACAACAATATTGCTTTTTACTTTCAAGAAAACAACTTAACCACTATCGCTTATATTGCTGTTGTTGATTTAATAAAAACAAAAACTAATATTGAATCTGAAATTAAAAAGCGTTTAATTCAAGTCACTAATACCATTGCAAAACAATACACTTTAACGCCCTTGGGCTAATAATACCAACCACACTAATTAACTGATCTATTTTACTGATAAGAGAAGTAATGAGTAATGCCTAAAATAAACTAAATAATTCAACACGCCTTTTTTTGTTTAGCTCTCCCCCCTATCGACTGCCCATTATGTTTCTAAAGAGGACACAAATTGCAATAAATAGCGACTGGATTTTATCGACGAAACAATCATTTGGACAAATGGGGGCAAACTTAAGACATTTGGTTGCTTTAATCACTGAATAGTACCTTATATTAAAGCCGCAAATATTAAGAATTTAGTAAAAATAGCTTTGTAGTAATTGGCTTGATTGTGTTTAGTTAATTAAGTTTAGTTAATTAACTCTTCTCATTATATGTCACTACATCGCTTATCATTTACTTAAAATTTAAAAAAGAAAATAATACTCATTGAGGAAAAGCGCATGACGTTATCACAAACACAACCTAAATCTATGTCTCTTTATTACTATGATGCCTGTCCTTATTGTGTAATGACACGTAAAGCAATACAAAAACTAGGTGTTAATATTGAACCGAGAAACATTCAGCAGAATAATCAACATCGAAGTGATTTGATCCAAGGTGGTGGTAAAAAGCAAGTACCATGTTTACGTATTGAACATAGCAACGGTGAAACTCAATGGTTATATGAGTCTAGTGATATTGTTAACTTTATATCGCAGTAAGATTGATTGAAGTTTAAAATTAAAAGTTTTGATTAATATATTACAGGTAAAATTTAACCTAATAAGAATCAACCTTATGTTCACTTTTCTTAGTTAAACAAACATAAGGTTATTTTTCTATCGTGTAAAATAACTACACTATAATGACTCGCCCAGTTAATCAAAAGATAATTACCCAACTGACAAAAGTCGCTCGTGTAATTTTGTTACTTGGTCACGTAATTGTGCCGCTTTTTCAAACTCCAAATCTTTAGCAAAAGCAAACATTTGTTTTTCAATTTTTGCGATCTCTTTTAAGATATCTTGCTCTGTACGTAATGGTTTCTTAGCGTTATATGAACCACCATTTTCAGCCACATTAAGAGGTGTAATGTTACTTTTTGGTTGAGGTTTTTGACCTAACTGCATGACGTCAGTGACTTCTTTCGATAAACCTTTAGGTTCAATGCCATTGGCTTTATTAAAGTCATCCTGCAATATTCGTCTATCTTCCGTGACTTTAATGGCTTTACGCATTGATTCGGTAATTCTATCCGCATAAAGAATCGCTTTCCCTTCTAAATTACGTGCGGCTCTCCCCATGGTTTGAATTAATGAACGTTCAGAACGTAGGAAGCCTTCTTTATCTGCATCTAAAATAGTCACTAAAGATACTTCAGGAATATCTAACCCTTCACGAAGCAAGTTAATGCCGATTAGCACATCAAATATACCTAAACGCAAATCTCGAATAATTTCAACTCGCTCAACCGTATCAACATCAGAATGTAAATAACGTACTTTAACACCATGTTCGCTTAAGTATTCTGTTAGATCTTCAGCCATACGCTTGGTTAGCGTGGTGACTAAAACTCGCTCATTTTTTGGAACACGAATATTAATTTCAGATAATAAGTCATCTACCTGAGTTGCCACTGGACGTACTTCGATAATGGGGTCTAACAAACCCGTTGGACGGATTACCTGCCTGATAATATCGCCCTGTGATTTATTTATTTCATAATCACTCGGTGTGGCGGAAACATAAATAGTTTGTGGCGCTAGTTTTTCAAATTCTTCAAATTTTAATGGACGATTATCTAATGCTGAAGGTAAACGGAACCCATAATTAACTAAGTTTTCTTTTCGTGATCGGTCACCTTTATACATCGCGCCGATTTGTGGCACAGTAACATGACTTTCATCGATGACTAATAAGCCATTACTAGGCAAGTAATCAAATAATGTCGGTGGTGCTTCTCCTATTCCACGGCTAGACAAATAACGAGAATAGTTTTCAATACCAGAACAATAGCCTAGTTCGTTCATCATCTCTAAATCATACAAAGTACGTTGTGAAATCCGTTGCTCTTCTATCAGTTTATTTTCAGCCAAGAAGGTTTTCTTACGATCTTGTAATTCTTCTTTGATACCTTCTATTGCTTTAAGAATTTGCTCTTTAGGCGTTACATAGTGAGTTTTAGGAAAGATAGTAGTACGAGACAGTTGTTCAATTTGTTGACCAGTTAATGGATCAAATATGCTAATATTTTCCACTTCATCATCGAATAACTCTATTCTAATCGCTTGCTTTTCTGAATCAGCAGGGAAGATATCAACCACTTCCCCACGCACGCGGAAAGTACCACGGCTTAACTCTGTTTCATTACGAGTATATTGAATGTCCACTAAGCGTTGTAAAATTTCTCTACTAGAAATTATTTCACCCACACTAATATGTAACATCATTTTTAAATAAGACTGTGGATCGCCTAAACCATAAATCGCAGAAACTGATGCAACTAACACCACATCATCACGCTCTAATAACGCTTTGGTTGCGGATAAACGCATCTGCTCTATATGTGCATTTACTGCGGCATCTTTTTCTATAAAGGAATCTGAACTGGGCACGTAAGCTTCAGGTTGGTAATAGTCATAATAAGAAACAAAGTATTCGACAGCATTGTTCGGAAAAAAAGCTTTCATTTCTCCGTATAATTGCGCAGCAAGTGTTTTATTTGGAGCAAGAATTAAGGTGGGTTTATTTAATTGAGCAATAGTATTCGCTAAGGTAAATGTTTTACCAGACCCTGTCACACCAAGTAACGTTTGAAACGCAAGACCAGACTCTATGCCTTCTACCAATTTTGTAATCGCTTGTGGTTGGTCTCCTGCTGGAGTAAATGGACAAACTAGCTCAAACGGTTTACTCATAGATCCTCATTATATCTTTTAATTTATTGGTTAATCTTAACATTACTAATAGCGAATAGACGGATCGTTTTTAAAAATAAAATGTAAATACAGATCAGTCCTAAATAGAAAACAGATGAAAATAGAGGTTACATAAATATCTAATACTGAATCAGCTATTTTCATTAACAAAATTGCTACAAAGTGACCATAAAAAGCCTTCAACATTAATAAAAAAGATTCAGTGACTTAATAGACATAGCACTCTAGCCGGATATATTAAATAAATATAGCGCTCATTAAACAAGCAATTAAGATTCCTTAAAGGAAAACTTTGTCAATATAAATAAATATATTTATTCCGTAAATATTCACATAAACCTATTGACACACTAAAAAACAAAAGAGATATTGAAGAGAACTTTAAAAACCTAAAAAAAACCACTTGACGATTATAACCAATTGAAATTAAAGGACTATATTTTACGGTTAAAAATAACTCGATCTAATCAAACCCAAGTGATATCAAGGGTTTCAGTACGTTCTTCTTTAACTTCCCACAGAGTTATCCACAGGAAAAGTGGATAACCACCGCTAGCCTAGATTTCATCAGTGTTACAGAAAGATTAAGTTAATATGACGAAGATCTCATATCAAAAAAAATCGGTAACATTGCTCATATTTTACATAAATTGTTTTTATAAACTCATGAACCAATTTCTTTATTGAAAATGGAAAATAATAGGTATTTACAAGATAAAATAGCTTATTTAATGGAAAAAACGCTTTTGAAAAATAATTACAACTGAAAATTAAAGCAATTAGGCATTATGTTCAGATTTATTAATTCGCTTAAATATTAGGTTTGTTATGATGTGTTTTTAATTCTCTTATTAGGATCTTAAAATGTTTAACGCTTTTTTCAAACCATTATTAATAATCACCAGTTTATTAACATTGATCAGTTGTACTTCAACACCTTCTTATACCAATATTATGCCAGAACTTAATATTGAAAAAGGGGCTTATACTTTTACAAACTCACAGCCTTGGAAAATTAATAGTCAAGATGAGCGAGTAGCACGTCATTTGATCGAAATAGTCGATGGCGATAATGTTGCACAGTTAATTAATGAGCAACAATCTTTGCGCTTATTAATTGAAAAAAGCTTAACGCAAGCCTGGTTAGATAATAAGTTGAAAATAGATCACACGAGTAATTACAAAATAGATATTAAATTAGTGAAAGCACTCGCAACAGTCACAGAGAACACAGCAAGTTACGATGTATCATCACAAATGATGGTTAAAATCGCTTTAACTCATCAAGGTAAATCCTTCATCAAGTTATTTCGTGCCAATAAACAATGGGATGCCGCTTTCTCAGCTAACATTGCAGACATTACTAAACGTATGAATAAGCAATTATCGCTTTTATTAAAACAAATTGTTGAAGACCAAGAGCTAAACGAACAGATGCAAGCGTTTTAATTAACGATTATGTTAGAACTTTTCCTAACAACAAATTAGTATTCACTACGACTTTTAAATATAAAAAACAAAAACAAGGAATCATCATGAAATACATTACGGCATTCATTTTATTATTAACCAGTCATTTAGCACTAGCAGCTAACCCAAGTGTGGTGATTGATACTAACCAAGGACAGATAACTGTCGAGTTATATCCTGAGAAGGCGCCTAAAACCGTGGCTAACTTTTTAGCTTACATTAAAAGAGATGAATTCAAAGCAACGACCTTTCACCGTGTCATTGAAGGTTTTATGATCCAAGGTGGTGGCTTCTCAGTATCTGGTCAACGTTTAGAAACATTTGCTTCTATTGAGAATGAATCTAAAAATGGACTGAGTAATGAACGAGGTACTATTTCAATGGCACGTACTGGTAATCCTCATTCAGCTTCACGTCAATTTTTTATTAATCAAAAAGATAATTCATTTTTAGATGCAAGTACTAATAAATGGGGCTATGCAGTGTTTGGTAAAGTAACTGTAGGGTTAGAGGTAGTTGATAAAATAGCTAACGTTAAAACAGCATCACAAGATAAACCTGTAGAGCCTGTTATTATTAATAAAATCACTTTAATGAAAGATATAGCTGAATAGCCTTTTACTAAAATGACCTTTAGCTAACGCGATTAAAAATACATAATATTGTCTGTATATTATAGGCATAAAAAATGCGACTAATTAGTCGCATTTTTATAGTAACACTGTTCATCGCACAGCTATTTATAATGAAATAACATGCAATGAAACCAATAACTTACTTTAATTTCGGTAGTGTTACATTAACTTCTAATACTGACATATCATCATCCGCTTTATCATTAAATTCACATTTAACATCTTCAGACGAAATATCCATATATTTACGAATAACAGCGACTAGTTCTTTTTGTAATTCAGGCATATATGAAGGGACATCAAAACTAGAGTGCTCATGAGCAACAATAATTTGTAAGCGATCCTTTGCTAATTTTGCAGTACCTTTTTTAGGTTTATCCTTTCTAAAGTATTGTAATAATCCCATCTTACCCTCCAAATATACGGCTTAAAAAGCCTTTCTTTTCAACAGTAACAAAACGTAAATCACGTTGGTGACCTAACAGTCTATCCACTGCATCTTGATAAGCTTTACCTGCATCACTTTCTTGATTTAAAATCACTGGTTCACCCAAGTTAGATGCACTTAGTACATCTTTAGATTCAGGAATAACCCCCAGTAAATCAATGCCTAATAAATCATCAATATCTTCGATACTAAGCATTTCTTCACGTTCAACACGTTCAGGGCTATAGCGCGTGATTAACAAATGTACTTTAACCGGTTCCATTTGTTTTTCTGAACGGTGTGACTTGCTTGATAACATACCAGTAATACGGTCTGAATCTCGCACCGATGATACTTCTGGGTTAGTAGTTACAATAGCTTCATCAGCAAAATACAATGCCATCATTGCACCCTGCTCAATACCCGCTGGTGAATCACAAATAATATATTCAAAACCATCAGCTTTTAACGCTTCAATAACTTCTGCAACACCTTCTTGCGATAAAGCATCTTTATTACGTGTTTGTGAAGCAGGTAAAATATAAAGTGTTTCAACACGCTTATCTTTCACTAATGCTTGTTGTAAATTTGCTTCGCCATTAATAACGTTGATCAAGTCGTAAACAACACGGCGTTCACAACCCATTATCAAATCTAAATTTCTTAAGCCGATATCAAAATCGATAATCACGGTTTTAGCACCTGTTTTAGCTAAACCAGTACCAATAGCTGCACTGCTTGTTGTTTTACCAACACCACCTTTACCAGACGTGACAACAATTACCTTTGCCATATAAATTTCCTTTGTATTTTAAATTTTATTTAAACTTGAAAAGACCATATTCTGATCTTCTAAAGAAACAGAGCAAGAGGTTGACCACATATCCTCTGGTAATGTTTCACTTAATTTATAAACACCCGCGATTGATACTAATTCAGGCTCTAATACTGTACAAAATATGGCCGCACCCGTATTACCCATGGCACCCGCTAGCGCTTTACCTCTTAACGTACCGTAAATATGAATATTGCCATCAGCAATGACTTCAGCACCAGCGCCTACATCACCACTAATCACCAAATCACACTCTTTAGCATAAATCTGTTGGCCTGAACGAACTCGGCCATTATGCACTTTCGTTTTCACTTCACCTGGAACAAATGACTCTTCCGGTGTCGCTTCAGTGCTTTCTTTAATATCTGCAGTTGAATCCGCATCCTGTTCTGACTTTTGTTCAGCTGGTGCAGTTTTAACGATTTGTCTTTTCGAACCATGCAATACAGCAATAGAGTATTTACTTGCTTGATCTTTTTGCTGCTCTGACACTTTGCCCGTAATACCTGTCAAAATAAAACCATGCTCTTCTACGGTTTGTTGCAATTGTAAAAAATCAATATTTAATGAAGATTCTACAATATTAACAACCATCGGTGTTTGAGCAAAAAATTCAGGGGCCATTAACCGTCTTTTATTTAATTCATCGGCCAGCTCTGAAAGTGTTTCACTCTCCAGGTTTACTACTAACAAGGTAAAATTTAACGATTTTAACGTCATAATTGTCCTTTCTAATTAAATCTTTATTATTTGACATAAAATTCAGTCAATTTCTATAAAAAATAAATGCTTATGCATGTTATAGTTTGCATCAACATTAGGCAAGCAAAGGGCTAGATAAGTATTATGTTATGTGCTGTATATAAAAGTATCCGTAAACCACAAACCTATATTTTTGTTGCAAAACGAGATGACTTCTCTCAAGTCCCTACTCCTTTGCTAGAACAATTTGGTCCACCACAATTAGTTTCTATATTAAATATCAAAGAAACCACAAAAATGGCGATAGCAGAGGCCTCTAGAGTAATAAAAGAAGTCACTGACTCAGGGTTTTATTTACAGTTACCACCGCCACCTATTGATTATTTAAAAGACCATAAAAATCGCAAACTACAGCAATTGGAATCAGAGTCATGAAAACAATTAATTTATTTTCCAAAAACATTAACTTTATTCTAAAAAGTTTATCTATTATCACTTTATGTAGCTTTTCTACAAGTAGTTTTGCAAATGTTGAGCGTGACATTTCATTTACTAAATATGTAGAAGATCTTAAAAAAGAAGCAATCGAATTAGGTATTAATGAAAATACGGTTAATAGTGCTTTTGAAGACGTTAAATTTTTACAACGCAGTGTATCTTCAGATAAACAACAACCTGAATTTAAAATGACACTGGATACCTATATTCCAAGAGCAGTGCCTGATTGGAAAATTAAACAAGCAAGAGAAGCTTATAAAAAAAATTATCACTTATTACAAAAAATCGGTAAAGAATACGGAGTACAACCACGTTTTATTGTTGCTTTATGGGGCATTGAAACTAACTTTGGACGTTTAACAGGACGTCATTATGTTGTTTCATCATTAACAACCATGGCTTATGAAGGTCGTCGCGAAACGTTATTCAAAAAACAACTATTTGCTGCACTAACCATTTTAGAGCAAGGGCATATTACTAAAGATAAGTTTATTGGTTCGTGGGCCGGAGCAATGGGTCAAGTACAATTTATGCCAACTTCATATTTAAACTATGCTGTCGATTACGATGGTGATGGTAGAAAAGATATCTGGAATACACCTGGGGATGTATTTGCTTCTGCCGCAAACTACCTGAAAACAGAAGGTTGGGATGATAGTCATATTTGGGGACGCCAAGTTAAATTACCTAGTGACTTTGATGTTGAATTAGCAGGGATTAAACAACAAAAATCATTAATTGAATGGCAAGCACTAGGTGTTCGTCGTTATGATGGTCATGACTTACCCAATGTAGACTTACAGGCTTCGATTGTCATTCCTGACGACAAAAATGGACGAGTTTATTTGGCATACAATAATTATAAAGTATTGATGCATTGGAACCGTTCTTATTATTTTGCGACAGCAGTAACTTACTTATCTGAGCGTATTGTGTCACCACCGATCGTAGTTAAGTAAGAGAAAAGAGTAATAAATGAATAATTTCTGGGAAACTAAAACACTATCACAAATGTCTCAAAATGAATGGGAATCACTTTGTGATGGCTGTGGTAAATGCTGTCTTAATAAAATAATTGATGATGAAACAGAAGCGTTACATTTTACCAATGTGGCTTGTCATCTTTTACATACAAAAACCTGTCGATGTAAAAAGTATGAAAATCGATTAAAAATAGTGCCTGACTGCGTAAAAATATCATTGGATGATATTGAACAATTTCATTGGTTACCAGCGAGTTGTGCTTATAAACGATTAATTGAAGAGAAACCATTACCTGAATGGCATCCTTTAATAACAGGAAGTCAGTCTGCGATGCATAAAGGGGGTCACTCAATTCGAGGTAAAATTGTATCAGAAACGCAAGTTGACCCAGATAATTTAGAAGACTACATTGCTATTTGGCCTGCCGAATAAAGACTTAATATAATACGAGGTTGTTATGACAGATATTACTTTTTACCACAATCCACGTTGCTCTAAAAGCCGTGAAACATTAGCGTTAATCGACAATGAACAACATTCGATTGAAATAATAAAGTATTTGGAAAACCCACCTTCAGTGGAAAGTATTCAAACACTTATTTCACAATTAGGTTTTAACTCTGCACGACAACTAATGCGCACGAAAGAAACGTTATATAAAGAACTAAACCTTGCTTCAGAGCATGATGAGTCGACTTTAGTAACCGCTTTACAAGCGAACCCGAAACTAATTGAACGCCCGATTGTAGTGGCAAATGGAAAAGCGGCGATTGGTCGTCCTCCTGAGTCAGTACTCGCGATACTTTAGTTGTAAACTTCGTTTTTTATTAATAGCATTAACGATAAAGGGATTAAATGAACACTTTACATTTTCAACGTATTGCACAATGTGGATATTTTGGTTTATTAATATTGGTTCCTCTTTGGCACCTTTATTTATCACCACCTCCTTTAGGTATTAGCCCAATTTTAATAACACTGATTTGGTTAATTCCATTGTTATGTCCTTTAAAAGGCATTGTTCAGGGCAATCCTTATACCTATGCATGGAGTGGTTTTATATCACTTATATACATCATGCATGGCAGTGTCATCATCATGGGGAACGATCAAGAACTTTGGTTAGCTATTATTGAATTTATATTAGCGAGTTTATTTTTAGCGGGTAACATCTACTTTGCAAAATACCGTGGGATAGAGCTTGGATTAAGCATTCGTAAAAAAAAGAAATGACCCATTAAAGTCTTTAAGACGAACTCTAAAACTAAAAAGCCACTTCAGTAAGTGGCTTTTTTATTGGTTTTTATTTTTACGTTGTGAACCTATCCGTTTTCACTATGAACCCGTTATAAACGTAACACTTCTTTAACGAAAGGAATGGTTAATTTTCGTTTCGCTTCTAATGAGGCATTATCTAATTGGTCTAATGTATTCAGCAACATACACATTTCACGAGACAGACGATTTAATAAAAAACGTCCGACATCAATCGGTAAACGCATGCCCTTTAATTGAGCTCGTAATTGTAAAGCGCCTAGTTTTTCTTCATCATTAAGCGGTTGTAAATGATGGCAAGCGCCCCACTCTAAACGCGAGACTAAATCAACTAACTCAATTCCTATTTGTTTAGGTAAGTCGCTAGCAGAAATTACTAAATTAGCACCAGGGACTCGGTTATCTTTATTATCTAACCAACGATTATAAAAATCAAAAAGAGCTTTTTCCCATTTTTTATCACCCGCAATTGCATCGACATTATCAATACAAACAAGCGTAATATTTTCCATGTTTTCGAAAATATCTAAGGTCATACTGCGGTAATGGTGCAAAGGAATATAAGCAACGGTTTCACCTATTTCATCTACTTCAGAACATAATGCATGTAGTAAATGAGAACGACCACTGCCGGATTCTCCCCACATATATAATATGGGTTCGCCGATGCCTACCACGTTATTTTTAAGTAACGTTAACAGTTCTGCATTTTGACCTGGATAAAAGCTGGCAAACGTTTCATCGTCTGGAAACTTTAAAGCAAGTAAAGGGTATTGAAATCTTAATTCATCTTGAGGCATTAAATACTCTATGGTTGCCAATTATAGTAAAAAGGAGCGGTTGATATTAAATCTTTTTGCAATTTTGGTTGTGCGTTCAATGCATTTTCCAAACTCGCTAAGCTACCTTTTAATGTCACTAATACTTCTAATTTTTTATCATCTAAACTAACAACTTCAAAACTCTCTACTGAATTTAAGTTATTAAGAATATCGTTAATACTCATTAACTTTGCGAGAGAGTTAATATTATTAATATTTAATAACTGAGCAGATCTTGCACCATTATTTTCTAAAATGGCAAATTGCTTAGCGTAGTAATCAGCTATTTCACCTAGCATTGTAGACATCACACCTGCTTTGTCGCCATTACTTGTTTGTTTAATCAACACTTGATTTTTTTTACTTTGCGCATTGTACTGCACAAGTTCCCATTTTAACTGCCATTGCTGTGCGTTGATACTGGTTAAATTAGCTAACACAAAATATTCTGCATCATAGCGTTTAGAAGCATCGGCAACGGTTTGATAAAAACGTCCACTTACATCAGACACTGAAACGGTTAAGAGATCATCAAGATCAACAAGCGGAAATTTCCCCGTGATCCCACGTTCTATTTGCGACTTATTTAACCCCCATGATATTGCGCCATCTTGGCTACTATCAATCATGTTCTCAGATGTTAATTGTCTATCTTCATTCACTAACCAAATTAATGGGCTAGGTCGTGTTTCACCCCAAATAGGCTGTTGCATTGCGTTAAGCGCACTATTAATGGCTTGTTTTTCAAAAAGAGCAAAGTAGAAACGTTTATCATTAATATCTTGATAACCAAACTGAGCCAGCATATCAGGTATGCTTTTAGCGAGCGTTTTACTGCCATCTAACTTAACAATATCCACATTACCAGATACTTTAATTAAAACTTGTTCGAGCGCTGCTTCTCTTAATTTATCTTCATTGCTGTCTTCTGCAGGTACTAACCCTTGATAAGGACTAATCTGAGGTAAAGCAACGCTGTGTACCGAGAAAAACAAACTTATTACAGCAAAAAAACGAACTAAACGATTACTTTTCATTTATTTACACAACCATTAAATTAATCAATATGAAGGAGATCATAAGCAGATCCTATACTAATGCAAGTTTCAGTTAATAAATATCTAAAAAGGCCTGACTATTATATGTATTTTAATCACTTAGCACGAGTATTACGAAAATATTCATCAAAATAGACAATTCTTTTCAGAAATAATTCGACCCTAGTCTTATAAATGCTAAAATGCGGACAATTTTTATCTTCTAAACTTTTTAAAGCGATTTTCGCTTTTAACTTCTATTTGTGGGGAATGCAAGTGAGCAACCAAAAAACCTCTTTAAGCTATAAAGACGCTGGTGTTGATATTGACGCAGGTACAGCATTAGTTGAACGTATTAAAGGTGTAGCAAAACGCACTAAACGTCCTGAAGTAATGGGCGGACTTGGTGGTTTTGGCGCTTTATGTCAACTACCAACAGGTTATAAAGAGCCATTATTAGTTGCAGGTACTGATGGTGTAGGCACAAAATTACGTTTAGCCATTGACCTTAAAAAGCATGATACGGTTGGTATTGATCTTGTTGCTATGTGCGTGAACGACTTAATCGTTCAAGGTGCAGAGCCATTATTTTTCCTAGACTATTACGCAACAGGTAAATTAGATGTTGATGTAGCTGCAGATGTTGTGACAGGTATTGGTGAAGGTTGTTTATTATCAAACTGTTCATTGATCGGTGGCGAAACAGCTGAAATGCCAGGCATGTATGAAGGTGACGATTACGATATCGCTGGTTTCTGTGTTGGTGTTGTTGAAAAATCAGAAGTGATCGACGGTACTAAAGTTGCTGCTGGCGATGCTTTAATCGCTGTTGCTTCAAGTGGTCCTCACTCAAACGGCTACTCACTCGTTCGTAAAATTTTAGAAGTGTCAAAAGCAGATACAAGTGCACCCTTTGGTGATTCAACTCTAGGCGATACGTTATTAACGCCAACTAAAATCTACGTTAAATCTACATTAGAATTAATCAAAAACTGTCCTGTACATGCTATTTCACATATTACTGGTGGCGGTTTCTGGGAAAATATTCCTCGTGTATTACCCGCTGGCAGCAAAGCAGTTGTTGATGGTAAGAGCTGGGAATGGCCTGCTATTTTCAACTGGTTACAAGAAAATGGTAACGTTGAAACAGAAGAAATGTACCGCACATTTAACTGTGGTGTTGGCCTAATGATTGTTGTACCTGCTGCTGAAAAAGAAAAAGCAGTTGAGATCTTAAATGCACAAGGTGAAAACGCTTGGGTATTAGGTCATATCGAAGACGCAGCTGAAGGTGAATCTCAAGTAGAGATCAAATAATACAATGGCGACTAAAAAGATAGTTGTACTTATTTCAGGAAGCGGCAGTAACCTGCAAGCACTAATGGATAAGTTACATAAACAGCAAATAAATGATCAACAAGTCGAAATTGTTGCTGTGATCAGCAATAAAGCAGATGCGTTTGGATTACAACGTGCTAGTGAAGCAAATATTCCTGCTATCTTAGTTGAAAGTAAAGGTGTCGGATCGCGAGAGCAATACGATGCTTTATTAGCAGCTGAATTAGATAAGTTACAACCGGATCTTATTTTATTAGCAGGGTTTATGCGAATTTTAACTTCTGATTTTGTTAATCAATATCAAGGTAAAATGCTTAACATTCACCCGTCTTTGTTACCAAAATATCCAGGTGTTAATACACATCAGCGTGCTATTGATGCTGGTGATAAAGAGCATGGTGCAACGGTACATTTTGTTACGCCAGAGCTTGATAGTGGTCCAACAGTATTACAAGCTAAAGTGCCTATTTTCTCTGAAGATAGTGCACAAGATTTAACAGAACGAGTGTTAACGCAAGAGCATCAAATATATGCCCTTGCCGCCTCTTGGTTTGTTAGTGGTCGTTTAAATATGCAGGGTCAGTTTGCCTATTTAGATAATAAACAGTTAGACGAGTTTGGTTACGCGGCTGATTAATTAGCGAGTACTCATCATATACATTAAGTTGTAATGAATAGAAGATCAAAAAACCGAAGCTTGCTTCGGTTTTTTATTGCCTATTTTTAAGTAATACCGATTACATTAAATAAGTGAACTAAATTTCACACAGGAAAAATGGCTTAATTCAAGGCGTAAATTGAGGCCATTCAAAGATTAACTTCGTTAATCGTCTATCTGAGAATTAACTAAAAAATGTTAATGGTTATTCCCTTTGCAAATTTACAACGAAGAAATAAGTTATTTTAACAAGTGAAATAGATCTGTTAATTAATGTGATTGATATAAAGATTGATTTTGGTATAAATCTTTAAAATAAACCTGAAATTATACAATAAGCCATTGGTAGAGTATTGGCATAATCAGCGCAGATAATATTGCACAAACAATTAAAGCGATAGAAGAAAAAGCACCAGCTTCTTCGTTATCTTCTAAAATTTTAGCCGTACCTAGTGCATGAGATGCACAACCAATAGCAACACCAATTGCCTGTTGATCTTTTACTTTACATAACCTTAAGAAAGGTAAGCCAATACTGGCACCAATAATACCTGCAAAAATAACCATAGCGGCGGTCAAGGAAACGATGCCATTTAAGTTTGAGCTAATCTCCATCGCAATAGGTGTTGTAACAGACTGTCCAGCAAAAGAAGCTGCTGTAATTAAATCAGCACCTAGCAAAGGCATAATGTAAAAAGCACAGGTAAAGGCCACAAAAACTGCGAGTAAACAACTGGTTAGAATGAATTTTAAACGCGACCTAATCACTTTTAATTGTAAATACAGTGGCACTGCTAACGCGACAATAGCAGGCTCTAAAAATGCAGTAATTACTGACGTTCCCTGTTGATACTCAGCAAAAGGTATATCTAATAGGAGTAATGTTAAAATTAAACTGAGTATGGTTAATAGAACAGGATTTAATAGCCCGCTTGGTTTTAAGCTATATAGTTTTTTAGCTAAAAAAAACAATAATAAGGTAATCGGTGTAGCAATATAAACAAACATTATCCTTCCTCTCTAGTTAACCATTGATAACAATGACCGACCATAAATAAGGTCAACAATGTAGTAAAGAATAATGAGAATACAATCACTAACCAGTGTTCAGCAATCAATTCAAAATAATTAATCAAACCAACTCCGATAGGGATAAATAATAAAGCTAAATATTTTAAGAATAAATTCCCAGTAAACTCTATCCAATTTAATTTAATAATGCCTAATGAGAGTGCTACAAATAACATCAACATGCCCAATATTGAAGCAGGAAAAGTACTATCAAAATAACTAGTAATCATTCTAGCAATTGATAAAAATAACATGATAATCAACAAACCTAACACTAGTTGTAAAGTATTTTTCACCAAAGTTGCTATTTTCTGCTTTTTTGTAAACATTATATTTTCAGTATATTCTGATTTCTCGACTTGTTCATTTTTTTCAAGATTAATTTTACCAGTAGATGTTTGTGAGTGTTGGTTATTAGGTCTTTTCGAAGGCTGCTTCATGATATCAATTCAACTCAATTAAGTGAGCTGTTATTATAGCAACTTACATCCTCAGTGTTAAAAGCTATTATAACTAAGTGTCTATTATGAATTTATCTTTACAGCAATTTATTACCGAAAGCCGCAATCAAGCAAGTGCAGATATTGATACTCTATCAACATTAGATATGCTTACTATTATTAATAACGAAGATAAAAAAGTCGCTATTGCCGTAGAAGCTATCCTCCCTAACATTGCTCTAGCAGTAGATGCTATTCAGCATGCTTTTAGTATAGGCGGACGTTTATTCTATTGTGGCGCAGGAACGTCTGGGCGCTTAGGTATTTTAGATGCAAGTGAATGCCCTCCTACTTTTGGTAGTCCAGCGGAACAAGTGGTTGGATTAATTGCCGGTGGCAAGCCAGCTATTTTAAAAGCGGTTGAAAATGCAGAAGATAATACTCAAGCAGGTCAACAAGACTTACTGAATATAAAGTTAAATGATAAAGATATTGTTGTGGGCATTGCTGCCAGTGGACGTACTCCCTATGTGATTGGCGCGATGCAATATGCAAAAGATCTAGGTTGTACTGTTATCAGTCTTTGTTGTAACAACAATAGCGAAATGGCAAATATTGCTGATGTTAAATTAGATGTCATTGTTGGACCCGAAGTTGTGACAGGATCTTCAAGAATGAAGGCGGGCACCGCGCAAAAAATGGTACTGAATATGCTAACGACAGGTTCTATGATTAAAAATGGTAAAGTCTTTGGTAACCTAATGGTTGATGTACAAGCAACCAATGAAAAGTTAATAGAGCGACAAAAGAAAATAATAATGGAAGCAACAGAGTGTTCTAGAGAAGTAGCAGAAATTGCATTAAAAGACTCAGGTAATCATTGTAAAACAGCAATCGTAATGGTGCTAACGGGCTTAGATGTTAACCAAGCCAAAAACAGTTTAAAACAACATCAAGGCTTTATAAGACAATGTATTTAACAACAATATTATTTACCACTCAATTCAATACAATTTAGTAATAAAATCCTTTTACTTAATTTTCTCTTCTCTTCCTATCTTCGTAGTTAATTCTGTTTTGGGTTTTAAAAGGTTTTAAAAATAAAAACGACCACGAAGCCGCTTCGCTGCACGAAGAGCACGAAGGAAGATAATACTAAAAGAATTAATAAGGTGATCATTCTTGCTGGTTAAAATTATCCCTAACTGCGTTGTAAGTTTTGAAGTGAGAACAACTATCTCCTACAACTCTCGCCTTATTAGTGTTCATTTTTCCTGCGCAATCTCTGATCACTTATTTAATTCCATTGGTATAAGCAAAAATAACAAGGTGATTAAACAATCAATGCCTTTTTCTAACCTTTTTTACCTTTCGAGTCTTCGTGATTAATTCGTTTTTTGGATTTGGAAAGGTTTTAAACATAAAAATGACCACGAAGCCGCTTCGCTCCACGAAGAGCACAAAGGAAGATAAGCAACCACAAAGAACGCAAAAGAAGGCAAGAAAAAATAACAAGGTTATTGAACAATAAACGTCTTTTATCTAACCTTCTTTACCCTTTCTGTCTTCGTGGTTAATTCGTTTTTATTTGAAAAGGTTTTAAAAAGAACATGCGACCACGAAGCTGCTGCGCTGCTCGACGAAAACGAAGGAAGATAAGCAAAAATAACAAGCAATCATTAAATCGCCTTAATATAAAAAAAGGCAAAAAAAACCGTTCAGGTTAGTGAACGGCTTTAGATAAATAAGCGGTTTAAATTAATGCTTATTCTTCATATAAATTTTCATAAACAAAGTTTGTCGCTTCTATGTAACCGGGTACACTACCGCAATCAAAACGTTTACCTTTGAATTTATAAGCTAAAACACAACCTGATTTAGCTTGCGCTAATAGTGCATCAGTAATTTGAATTTCACCTGCTTTACCTGGTTTAGTATTCTTCAAGATTTCAAAAATATCAGGCGTTAAAATATAACGGCCGATAATTGCAAGGTTACTTGGCGCAGTACCAGGAGCTGGTTTTTCAACCATATCATCAACGCGGTAAATATCATCTCTGATGACAGAACCTTTAATTACACCATATTTATGAATTTCGTCTTCAGGTACTTCTTCAACTGCAACAATTGAACAACGGAACTGCTCGTATAAAGCAACCATCTGCTTTAATACGCCATCACCTTCTTGATTAATACATAAGTCATCAGCTAATACGACAGCAAATGGCTGATCACCGATCAACTCTTGACCTACCAATATAGCATGGCCAAGACCTTTCATTTGACGTTGGCGAATGAAAGAAAAGGTAGCCGTATCCATAATTTTACGAATATCTTTTAACTTTTCTTCTTTTGGCGTGCCACTGATTTCTTTTTCTAATTCATAATTATGGTCAAAATGATCAGAGATAGAATGCTTACCTCGCCCTACTACAATGCCCATACCTGTCATGCCAGCTTCAATTGCTTCATCAACCCCAAATTCAATCAAAGGTTTGTTAACAAGCGGCATCATCTCTTTTGGCATAGACTTAGTTGCAGGAAGAAAACGCGTACCATAACCTGCTGCTGGAAATAAACATTTTTTAATCATAATCCCTCACTTAATGAATACATTTACTTGATTTAAATCTACTTTATCACTCTTTTATGGATAAAACACCTAACATAATACAGTGATAATTTAAAAATCTAGCTTCTTGTACGAGTAACACGACGGCGTTCACCGGCTTTACGATGCTGATTATGTTTTTTAACCGCACGACGAATTCTCGCTTGAGGGTTAGTCACTTTATTAGTTTCAACACGGACTTTAGTCTCTGTTTCACGCGGCATGTTTACTAATTTACGTAAATAGTTTACTTCTTTTAGTGTTAGTTCCTGCCAACCGCCCTGCGGTAATTGATTATTTAGAATAATATTACCGTAACGAACACGCATTAAACGGCTAACTTGTAGACCTTGGCTTTCCCATAAACGACGAACTTCACGAGTACGACCTTCAGTTAATACAACATGGAACCAACGGTTAATACCCTCACCACCATGCTCTTTAATATCTAAGAATTTAGCTTCACCATCTTCAAGCTGAACACCCATGCGTAAACGGTTTAAAATAGCTTCTGTGACATCTCCAAAAACACGTACAGCATATTCACGTTCAACTTGCTGACTTGGGTGCATCATTTTATTAGCGAATTCGCCATCTGTTGTAAACAGTAATAAACCTGATGTATTAATATCCAAACGACCAATAGAGATCCAACGTGAACCTTTTAGGACAGGTAAACGATCAAATACAGTTTTACGCCCTTCTTCATCGCTACGAGTACAAACTTCACCTTCAGGTTTGTTGTAAGCTAAAATACGACATACAACACTCTCTGCTGCTTGGTATTTTACAACATGTCCATCAACACGAATAACTTGTTCTTGTGTTACTCGCTCACCTAACTCAACAAGTTTACCATCAAGACTTACACGTCCTTCTGCAATCACTGTTTCCATTTTACGGCGAGAACCTAATCCAGCACGGGCTAATACTTTTTGTAATTTTTCACTCATTTTCTTTTCCTTTGGGTAATTCACATTATGCCAACTGCACTTTTTACTACGCTAAACATAAAAGCGACTGTGCATAAATTTTCATTTTTGTTACTTACTTTGCTAACGATATTGCTAGCGACTTATCTAGAAATAACCATTCAATCTTAAATTAAACAGTTTTTTCAATTTTTATTGGAATGGGCTTAAATCGCCCGCTCCTTCTCTGACGATAACGACTTCATCATCAGACAAATCAATCACGGTCGTAGGTGACTCGCCGAGGTATCCACCATTAAGAATCAAATCAACTTGATTCTCTAATAGGTCTCTAATCTCTTCAGGATCAAATTCTGTGCTGGTTTTACCAGGTAGAATAAGGCTGGTTGTCATTAATGGCGTTGTTAACTCTTCTAATAACGCTAATGCAATTGCATTATCTGGAATACGAATACCAATAGTACGTTTGCTTGGGTTCATTAAACGTTTAGGTAAATCTTTAGTCGATTTAAAAATAAAGGTATACGGCCCAGGCGTATTACTTTTCAACATACGATAAGCGCTATTATCAACGCGTGCGTAGACTGCAATTTCAGCAAGATCTTTACACACTAACGTGAAATTATGCTTTTTATCTATTTTTCTAATATGGCAAATACGTTCTAACGCATTTTTATCATCGATTGCACAACCTAATGCATAACCAGAATCGGTAGGATAAATAATTACTCCACCTTTCTCGATTATTTCAGCAGCCTGTTTCATCAAACGCTTTTGTGGGTTTTCAGGGTGAACATAAAAAAACTGACTCATAATTCTCTTCTACTGTTAATGATGGCTGTGCTTATCTTTTATAAAAATAGGTTACTTAATCAAACTGATTGGCAAGCAGGCCAATTATGCCAAATTGGCTGGCAAATATCAGGTAAAAATAAACTTTTTCCTAAATCACGCCAACGCCCAACAAAATGAAAGTCACTACCCTGTGAAGCCATTAAGCCATATTCTTTACTCCACATACCTAGCTGTAAGCGCATTTGTGGTGATTGCTGTCCGATAGCCACTTCCATTGCATCGCCATCGGCGGCTTTAAAGGTGATTAACAGTTTTCTTAACCATTTATTCGATAAGCTGTAAGCATCTGGATGAGCGAGTATTGCTTGACCACCAGCGGCATGAATGACAGCGATAGCATCAGCTAAATCGACCCAATCATGTGGAACATAACCGGTATTACCTCGACTTAAATATTTATCGAATACTTTAGGAAAAGTAGGAGCAACACCAATTTCAACGAGATAACGAGCAAAATGTGCGCGTGTGATAGCACCATCGCCAGCTAAGGCCTTTGCCCCTTCATAGACATTCTCTATATTAGCTTTCGCTAAACGTCTGCCCATTTCAATAGCACGTTGTTCACGTTTATCTTTTTGAATTTCAATTAACTCAACTAATGCAGGATGTGTAGGATCGATATTTAATCCAACCACATGAATCTCGTGATTCAACCAATTAGTGGTCACTTCAATACCATTAATTAATTGCAGTTTTAAATCATTGTCTTGAATATACTGCGTCGCTTCAACTAATCCATCGACAGTGTCGTGATCAGTAATCGCTAAAAAATGAACTTGTCTATTTTCAGCACGTTGTACTAATTCGCTGGGTGTGAGTTGTCCATCTGAGGCTTTAGTATGAGAATGAAGATCGATTAACATGAATATCCTAAAAATAACCTTGACATTAGGAGCAGAATGCAAAAAAATAAGTCCTAATTAATACGGGACGCATAATATATGATTTTTAATACAATTACTCTTAAAGATTCTTGGTGGCACTCATTCTCATAAGCGAGCAATGAGGTTTTTGTATATTTAATTTTCCCAGAAAACCAATTTTAAAGCTCGCATCTTGCGGGCTTTTTTCATATTTGGAACAAACAAAAATAAACAGGTAGGCGACAATGATCATTTTTTACACAGTCTTTAGTTGGCGATGGCAAATAAAACACTAATAAAAAACCATTTGCTCATTATATTATTAAGGACTTAAACATGAATACTCTACACCCAATTGGCGTATTAAAAACCATTGAAGCACCCTGCAGTTACATCCAAGATTCACTAGGATTATTTCAACAAATCAGTGCAGATAGCGACCATCACTTACTGTTCGACTCAGCAGAGATTGAAAGTAAAGAACACTTAAAAAGTTTGCTACTTGTTGATGCCTGTTTGAAACTGACTTGCCAAGGTTTAGTGGTCACACTAGAAGCATTAACCGATAACGGTAAAGATCTTCTCACCTTCATTGCACCAAAATTTTCAACACAACTCATTACTGGTCAAACACCAAGCCAATTACAACTCACCTTTCCACAATCTGATACTAGTGGCGATGAAGACCAACGTTTAAAATCAGCTTCTCCAATGGATGCCATACGTTGTTTAGTTGACCGTATCAAAAAACGTTCTTCACATTCAGAAGCGTTATTTTTAGGCGGTGTATTTGCCTATGACTTTATTGCAACTTTTGAGCAATTAATAGAAGTGCCTGACGGTGAGAACACCACACCTGATTATGTTTTTTATGTTGCAGAAACATTAATGATTCACGATCATCAAACCCAACAAAGTGAAATATTAGGCAGTATTTTTGGTGGTTTATATTCAGATGAAAGCGAACTTAGAATTACCCAACGCATTGTTGAATTACAAGGCCTATGCGATAACTTCATCGCTCCTATTAACCAACAAATAACCATTGATGCGAAAGTTTCAGTTGATGTCTCAGATGCAGAATATTGCGACATCGTAGAACAACTCAAAACCAATATCGTCAAAGGTGACATTTTCCAAGTGGTGCCTTCTCGTAGTTTCTCTTTACCTTGTCCAGATCCAATTTCAGCCTACCAAAAACTAAAAGAAACCAATCCAAGTCCTTACATGTTTTATTTAAAGGACAGTGATTTCATTTTATTTGGAGCCTCGCCAGAGAGCGCGATTAAATTTACACAAGAAACACTAGATGTTGAAATTTACCCTATCGCAGGTACGCGTCGTCGTGGTTTTAATAAAGATGGCACTATCAATAAAGATTTAGATGGGCGCTTAGAATTAGAGTTACGTTTAGATAAAAAAGAAACCTCTGAACACCTTATGTTAGTTGATTTAGCTCGTAATGATGTTGCACGTATTAGTGAACCTGGAACACGCCACGTTGCTGAACTATTACAAGTTGACCGTTACAGTCATGTTATGCACTTGGTGTCACGTGTTGTGGGTAAATTACGCAGTGATTTAGATGCACTACACGCTTATCAAGCTTGTATGAACATGGGCACCTTAGTCGGTGCACCGAAAATAAGTGCGTCGAATCTAGTCCGAAAAGTCGAGAAAAAACGTCGTGGTAGTTATGGCGGCGCTGTTGGTTACATTAACGGTAATGGTGATATGGATAGCTGTATTGTTATTCGTTCTGCTTTTGTAAAAGATGGTATTGCACAAGCACAAGCAGGTGCCGGTGTTGTTTATGATTCAGTCCCTCAGCTTGAAGCAGATGAAACACGTAGTAAAGCCGCTGCTGTATTAAACGCAGTCGCATTAGCTCACGGAACAACATTAGCTAACGTAACGTCAACCAAAGTAACGTCAGCAGTTAACGACACAGCCACTAAGCAAGGAGAATAAGGTCATGACAACTCAAACTAATAAAATCAACCAAACGCCTAAAGCGACCTTATTTTTTCTTGATAACTTTGACTCATTTACTTACAACTTAGTGGATCAATTTAAAACCGCAGGTTATCCCGTTAAGATTTATCGCAATAACCAAAGCGCAGAACAAATTAAAGCACACATTGATGCTTGTGAAGGTGAAGTTGTTTTAGTGTTATCACCTGGTCCAGGAACACCAAGTGCTGCGGGTTGTATGATCGATTTAATCACTCTATGTAAAGGCCAAGTGCCTATTTTAGGGATATGTTTAGGTCACCAAGCATTAATAGAACAATACGGTGGTGTCGTTGGCCAAGCAGACGAAATACAACATGGTAAATCCTCTTTAATTGAACATTGTGCTGACAAAATGTTCACAGGACTATCACAACCGCTATCTGTTGCACGTTATCACTCTTTAGTGGGTACATCAGTTCCCGCTTCACTTGAAATCGTGGCACAATATAACGGTATGTGCATGTCGATTTATCATCAACAAGATAAGGTGATCGGTTTTCAATTTCACCCTGAATCCATTTTAACTTGTGAAGGTGCACAGCTTTTAGAAAACAGTCTCAACTTACTGACTGCAACGGAGAACAAATAATGAGCCAATATGATGTACAACCGACCTTAGAAAAGCTTTATCAAGGTGAAGGGCTCAGCGAGCAACAAAGTCAGGCATTTTTTGAACAAGTTGTTTCAGGCGAAATCGATCCCATCGTATTAGGGTCAGTCTTAACGGCACTAAAAATAAAAGGTGAAACACCGACTGAAATAACAGGAGCAGCCAAAGCTCTCTTAGCGCAAGCTAAAAAGTTTCCGCGTCCTGATTATCCTTTTACAGATATCGTTGGCACAGGCGGAGATGGTCTAGGCACCATTAACATTTCAACAGCGAGCGCATTTGTCGCAGCAGCCTGTGGTGTTAAAGTCTGTAAACATGGTAGTCGTAGTGTTTCAAGTAAGTCTGGCTCTTCTGACTTATTAGCGGCTTTTGGTATTAATCTTGAAATGTCACCAGAAACAGCACGTCAATGTTTAGATGATTTGAACGTTTGTTTCATTTTTGCGCCAAGTTACCACGCAGGAATGCGTTTTGCAGCGCCCGTTCGAGCAGCATTAAAAACTCGTTCAATATTCAATGTGCTCGGTCCATTAGTGAATCCGGCGCGTCCTGATTTTGAATTAATGGGAGTTTATGCACCAGAGTTATTGTTACCGATTGCAAAAGTACACCAACAATTAGGTATGAAACGTGTCATGGTCGTGTATGGCAGTGGTTTAGATGAAGTCGCTTTACATGGCAGCACTCAGGTCGCTGAATTACATAATGGTGAAATAACAGAATACACATTAACACCGGAAGATTTCGGCGTTGATTACTACCCTGTTGAGAGCATCTTTGGTGGCACACCAGAAGAAAACAAAGTCATCATAGAACAAATTTTACAAGGTAAAGGCACCGCGGCTCAACAAGCTGCTGTCGCAATTAACGTATCTGCGCTACTCGTGTTAAACGGTAAAGCAGATAACTTTAAACAAGGTACAGAAATGGCATTAGCAAGCATGCAATCAGGTCAACCCCTCTCACTATTAAAACAACTTGCGGAGCAAAGCAATGCTTAACGATCAAAGTTTACAAGACACTATTTTAGGCAAAATTGTTGATGACAAGTTGCTATGGGTTGAAGAAAGAAAACAACAGCAACCTTTAATTAAATTTAAAGACGAAATAGTAGAAAGTGATCGCCACTTTTATCAAGCACTAGACCAAGATAAAAGCGTTTTTATTCTTGAATGTAAAAAAGCCTCTCCATCAAAAGGCCTAATACGTGAAGATTTCGATTTAGACTTAATAGCAGGCGTTTATAAAAACTACGCATCGGCTATTTCAGTGCTAACGGATACAAAATACTTTCAAGGTGACTTTGAATACATTAATAAAGTACGTGAGCAAGTCACTCAACCTGTTATCTGTAAAGACTTCATTGTTGACCCATACCAAATTTACTTAGCGCGCCATTACAACGCAGATGCAATTTTATTAATGCTCTCTGTGTTAGATGATGATGCTTACCAAGCTTATCGTGATACCGCGCATAGCTTAAATATGGGTGTATTAACCGAAGTCAGTAATGAACATGAACTAGTTCGAGCAATAGCGCTCAATGCTAAAGTAATTGGCATTAACAATAGAGACTTACGTGATCTTAGTATCGATTTAAACCGTACTAAAGAGCTAGCAGTAAAAATCCCTGCAGACCGTATCGTCATCTCAGAATCAGGGATTTACAACCACCAGCAAGTGAAAGAACTAAGTCAATTTGCGAATGGATTTTTAGTCGGTAGCTCTATTATGTCTCAACCTAATATTGACCGAGCTTGTAGACAACTTATTTTAGGCGAAAATAAAGTGTGTGGATTAACTCACGCACGTGATGCCGCGGATGTCCATAAAGCGGGGGCAGTCTATGGTGGCTTAATTTTTGTTGAAAAATCACCTCGTTTTGTTGCATTAGAACAAGCTCGTTTAGTCATGTTGGGCGCACCATTAATGTACGTCGGTGTATTCCAAAATGAAGAAATTGAGCTAATCGCCTACACCGCTAAAAGCTTAGGGTTAAGCGCAGTGCAGTTACATGGTGATGAAACACCAAAATACATTAAAGAGCTATTAACAGTATTACCTAAAAGCTGTGAGATTTGGAAAGCCCATGGCATCAGCGATAGTTTGCCAGAATTTGAAAAATATAATGTCAGTAAACATATATTAGATACACGTGTTGGTACGCAAAGTGGCGGTACAGGTAAAGTATTTGATTGGTCACTGCTTACTGCACAACAAGATAAATTACTCGATATTGATAAAAGTAAAATCATATTAGCCGGTGGTTTAACACCTGAAAATGCACAACAAGCAGCGTTAATAGGCTGTGCAGGATTAGACTTTAATTCAGGAGTGGAATCTGCCCCAGGTAAAAAAGACGCAGACAAATTAAACCGTAGTTTCTCAGCAATACGTCAGTACATGAAGAGATAGGCATGCAACGATAGGCATGAAGCGATAGTCATGAAGACATAAGCATGGCTCATGATAAGAAACATGCAGTAATAAACGCATTAGAAGGTAAAAAAACATGAAAACGTTAGACGCTTATTTTGGTGACTTTGGTGGTATGTACGTACCACAAATTTTGGTCCCAGCATTACAACAACTTGAAGCAGAATTTTTAAAAGCACAAACAGATGATGCTTTTAATGCTGAATTACAAGAATTATTAACAGAGTATGCAGGACGCCCTACTCCGTTAACATTGTGTCGTAATTTAACAAAAGGTAAAAAGACTAAACTATACCTTAAACGTGAGGACTTATTACACGGTGGTGCACATAAAACTAACCAAGTACTAGGACAAGCGCTATTAGCAAAACGTATGGGTAAAACTGAAATTATTGCTGAAACAGGTGCAGGCCAACACGGTGTTGCAACAGCGTTAGCTTGCGCACTATTAGGGCTAAAATGCCGTATTTACATGGGCGCAGTAGATTGCGAACGCCAAAAGCCAAACATGTTTAGAATGCGCTTAATGGGCGCAGAAGTTATTCCTGTAACATCGGGTTCTGCAACCTTAAAAGACGCTTGTAATGAAGCATTGCGTGACTGGGCTGGTAGTTACGATACATCACATTATTTATTAGGCACTGCGGCTGGACCACACCCATTCCCGACGATTGTGCGTGAATACCAAAAAGTGATTGGTGAAGAATCAAAAATTCAATGTCTACGTAAAGAAGGTATTTTACCTGATAAAATTATTGCTTGTGTTGGTGGCGGTTCAAATGCAATTGGTATTTTCAGCGACTTTATTGATGACGAAGGGGTTGAGTTGATTGGCGTTGAACCTGGTGGCCATGGTATTGAGACAGGTGAGCATGGTTGCCCTATCGCGTGTGGTACTGACGGCATTTTCTTCGGTATGAAATCATTAATGATGCAAGATGAACAAGGTCAAATTCAAGAGTCATACTCAATTTCAGCAGGTCTTGATTTTCCATCTGTTGGTCCGCAACACGCACATTTAGCGAAAACCGGTCGAGCACAGTATGTGAATGCAACCGATGATGAAGCATTAATGGCATTTAAAGTGCTCGCGGAACAAGAAGGTATTATCCCAGCTTTAGAGTCTTCACATGCACTAGCGCACGCACTAAAAATCATTGAACAAGATGACAAAGAGCAAGTGATTATTGTTAACTTATCTGGACGTGGTGATAAAGATATTTTCACTGTTGCTGATATTTTCGAAAAAAGAGGCCTGATCTAATGACTCATGATCTACAAACAACACGTTATGCAGAATTATTTGAACGTTTAGCCGCTAAAAACGAAGGGGCTTTTGTTCCTTTTGTTACTATTGGCGATCCAAACCGTGATCAATCTTTAAGTATTATCAAAACATTGGTTGAAGCGGGCGCTGATGCTTTAGAGTTAGGCATTCCATTTTCTGATCCAGTGGCTGACGGTACTGTAATTCAAGACGCATCAATTCGTGCATTAGAAGCAGGTACGACACCGCAGGTTTGTTTTGAAATCATTAAAGAAGTTCGTGCTGAATACCCTGAAGTGCCAATTGGTTTATTGTTATATGTAAACTTGGTGTTCCGTAACGGTATTGAGAACTTTTACCAACGTTGTAAAGAAGCAGGTGTTGATTCTATTTTAATCGCAGATGTTCCTTTACACGAAAGTGCTCCGTATCGTGCAGCCGCTGAAAAATTTGGTTTACAACAAATATTTATTGCTCCACCTAACGGTGATAAAGCGACATTGCAGCAAGTTGCAGAATATGGTCAAGGTTATACTTATCTACTAAGCCGAGCGGGTGTGACTGGCGCAGATGCAAAAGCAGGTATGCCGGTTGAACATATGCTTGAAACATTAGGTGAGTATAATGCTCCTCCTTCATTGTTAGGGTTTGGTATTTCACAACCAGAGCAAGTTGCTAATGCCATTAAATCTGGAGCAGCAGGTGCTATTTCAGGATCAGCAGTGGTTAAGGTGATTGAACGTAATCTTGATAACCCAGATAAAATCAAAGCAGAAATGTCTGAATTTATCAGTGCAATGAAAGCTGCCACTATTAAATAACCTATTCACTTTAAAGAAGAGAGTTTCATGAAACAATTGCTTGAATTTATACCGTTAATTATCTTTTTTGCCGTTTATAAAATGGTCGACATTTATGCGGCAACGGGGTCATTGATCGTAACCACAGGTTTATTGCTGGCTTATAACTATTTTAAGCACGGTAAAGTTGAAAAAATGCAAGTGATTACCTTTATAATGGTCTTTGTATTCGGCACATTAACGTTGATTTTACACGATGATGTGTTTATCAAATGGAAAGTCACTTTCATCTATGCATTGTTTGCAGTTGCACTGTTAGCGAGTCAATTCATCTTTAAAAAGCCAATCATTAAACAGATGCTAGGTAAAGAAATCACCTTGCCTGATAAAGTCTGGAGTAATTTAAATATTGCTTGGGCTATTTTCTTTATTGCACTTAGCTTACTTAATATCTATGTTGCATTTAGTTTGCCTCAAGAAGTCTGGGTAAACTTTAAAGTCTTTGGATTAATGGGAGCGACATTAGTGTTCACGCTATTCAGTGGTGTTTATATTTATAAGTACCTACCAAAAGACAAAGAAAAAACAGAAGTAGAGACTAACAAAGAGTCTGAGTAATCTCTCAGGAAACTCTTTAATCAGTGTGTAAATAGAAATCCGATGTCGTTAATACATCGGATTTTTTATTTAAAAGCCTCGACATTAACCCCACTCGCTCTTCCTACTTACTTTCCCTATTAACTATTAACTATTAATTGCCTATTTACCTCCTGCTAAATCAATAAAGGTTCCAGTAATATAAGACGCGTCATGTGATAACAGAAATGCAATTGATGCAGCAACCTCTTCTGGTCGACCACCTCGTTGAAGTGGGATTAAATGTTTAACACGTTCGATACGATCTGCTTCTCCACCATCAGCGTGCATAGTCGTATCAATAAACCCAGGACGTACACAATTAACGCGAATATTATCTTTCGCCACTTCAAGCGATAACCCAGTTGTTAAGGTGTCTATTGCCCCTTTTGATGCGGCATAGTCCACATACTCGAAAGGAGACCCTAGCCTTGATGCTGCAGAAGAAACATTAACAATTGATCCACCATCTTCCATTCGTTTAATCGCTTCTCTACAACATAAAAAATAGCTGGTTACATTGGTCATCAGTACTTTATTAATTCGTTCAGCTGACATATCAGCAACACGCATCTGCGGTAATAAAATGCCTGCATTATTCACTAAATGAGTCACTGGGCCCAAAGTATTATCGAGTGTATTAAAAAGGCGAATAACGTCATCTTCATTTGAAACATCAGCTTGCACTGCAATGGCTTTACCGCCTTCTTTTTCGATATCAGATACAACGTGATGTGCTGCCGTTTCATTTGCACTATAATTAACACAAACGGCATAACCTAACTTAGCAAGGAGTTTTGCAGTCGCAGCTCCAATACCTCGAGATCCACCGGTGACTAACACGACCGGATGATTAAGCACTTGAAAAGCCATTTAACGTTCTCCTTGATTATTGTGATTTCGACATCATTTTAACTATGGTATTACCCCATGAAGCTTTGAACTTTAAACTTTGAACTTTAAAACTATCAAGTGCAGATATTGACTTAAGTATCAGCCTCTCAGTTATACATCAGAAGCTGTTATTAAAAGCAGAGTTAAAAGTAACAGTGAAGTTAAATGGCGCTAAATAGTTATTGATAGCTTTAAAGGCAAAGTATAATCAAACATAGCCGTCTTACGTCATGTCATTTAATATTCAATACTTCATATATAAAGCGAATGTATCGACGTTAGTTATTCGACCCTAACCATTACCATTACCATTACCACAAAGCCTCATTTTTTATAACTATGCCCCTATCATTAAAGCCTTGTTTAAGTCTTCATCAACATAAATAACACAATCTTATTACCTATGTTTATTTAATGTTACTTTACTGTTTCAATGATGATTTTATATTGGTTAAATATTGTCTAACCTCCTAGTTCTACTGCTTTTTTTAGATTAAAATACTGATTTTTGTTTTATTTTAGTTTTTTATGCTGAAACATCTTTAAATACAATCATTAATAATTGTGAATATCATCTATGATGTGTTTTCGAATTGATGATTATTTTGGGATAAAAATGAAAGTTTTAATATTAGGTTCTGGTGTAATAGGCGTAACGAGTGCTTGGTATTTAGCTAAGTCTGGACATGATGTCACGGTAGTTGACAGACAATCAAGCGTTGCTAATGAAACGAGTTTTGCCAATGCAGGGCAAATATCTCCAGGATATTCTGCACCTTGGGCTGCGCCAGGTATTCCAGTTAAAGCAATGAAATGGTTGATGCAAGAACTTGCACCATTAAAAATCAGCATTAAAGATCTAGACACGGAAACGTTAGTTTGGATGACCAAAATGGTAGCAAACTGTAACACTAAAGATTACCACATCAATAAAGCTCGAATGATGAGAGTGGCAGAATATAGCCGAAATTGTTTAAGAGAACTTAGAAAAGAAATTAATATTGAATACAATCATAGAACGCAAGGTACATTGCAAGTATTCCGTACTGAAAGCCAAGTAAAGAGCTCTAAAAAAGACATTGAAGTATTAAAAGAATGTGGTGTTGAACATAAAATACTAACAGCTGAAGATTGTTTAGGTTATGAACCAGCACTTCATCATACTATTGATAAAATCGTAGGTGGTATTCATTTACCAAATGATGAAACAGGTGATTGTCACATGTTCGTTACTGAATTAGCTAAAGCCTGTGAAGGCTTAGGTGTTAAATTTGTAATGGATACCAATATTGAGAAAATCAATAAACAAGGTAGCGAAATAGTCAGTGTTTCTACCAGTAAAGGTGAACTTACCGCAGATGCTTACTTAATGGCTTTAGGTTCTTATTCTACGCACATGCTTGCAAACCTTAATATCAGAGTGCCTGTCTACCCTATTAAAGGCTATTCTCTTACTATCCCAATTCAAGACTATTCAGCAGCACCAGAATCAACCGTGATGGATGAAACTTACAAAGTGGCAATCACGCGTTTAGGCGATCGTATTCGAGTCGGTGGAACCGCGGAAATTAGCTCTTATAACTTAGCGTTATTAGAAAAACGTCGTAAAAATATTGAGTTCTCTATTGCTGATTTATTCCCTCATGCAACAGATTTAACTAAAGCAGAATTCTGGACGGGTTTAAGAGCAATGACACCGGATGGTACGCCAATCCTAGGTAAAACCAATATTGATAACTTATTTCTTAATACAGGTCACGGTACACTAGGTTGGACGATGTCTTTAGGTTCAGCAAAATTTGTAAGTGATGTTATTAATGATAAAACACCAGATATTGATGATTCAGGTTTATCAGCAGATCGTTACGCACGATAGGGGTGAAAAATGGCTAGAACAGCAACAGCGATTATTAACTTAAACGCGATTAAACAAAACTATTTACATTCAAAATCACTTGCTGCACCTGCTAAAGCAATTGCAACGATTAAAGCGAATGCTTATGGTCACGGTGCCATTGAAGTCGCTAACGCTTTAACTGATGTAGCAGATGCATTTGGTGTAGCGTGTATTGAAGAAGCAATAGAATTGCGTGATGCTGGCATTAAACAACCTATCTTGTTACTAGAAGGTTTTTTTACAGCAGATGAATTAGAGTACATCAGTGAAAATAATTTGTGGTGTGCAATACATAACCAGCATCAACTTGATGCATTAAAAGCAGCAAAGCTTAAGCAGCCGGTTAATGTTTGGTTAAAAATGGACTCAGGTATGCATCGATTAGGTTTTTTGCCTAAAGAATATGCAGATGCTTGGCAACAGCTATCTAACTTAGAGCAAGTTGCTAGTATCACCCACATGAGTCACTTTTCATCTGCTGATGATTTAAGCTCGCCATTAACTAAAAAACAAACAGAATTGTTTATAAACACGATTGGTGAATTACCAGGTGAAATTAGTATTGCTAACTCATCAGCTGTATTGACGAAAGCTGTCAAAGGTAGAAACCAATGGGTGCGCCCAGGCATTATTATTTATGGTTCATCACCTATCGACGATGATGAGCTAGCGAGTCCTTTAATCCCTGCGATGACATTTAAAGCAAAAGTTATCTCTCAGCGTACGATCAATAAAGATGAAAGTGTTGGTTATAACGGTTTATGGACCGCTGAAGAAACAACAAAAATAGGGACAGTGTCAATTGGTTATGCTGATGGATACCCTAGACATGCAGAAAATGGCACACCTGTTTTTATCAATGGTAAAAAGAGTCAAATATTAGGTCGTGTTTCAATGGATATGGTCATGGTTGATTTATCTATGTTTGAGCAACAAGACTGTATTGGATTTGATGTGGAATTATGGGGTGATAACATCTCAGTTAATGAAGTGGCTAACTGCGCAGAAACTATTTCATATTCGTTATTGTGTGGTTTAACACGCCGAGTCAGTAAAACTTACATAAAATAACCTATCATTAATTTAACGTGATTTTTGATCAATGAATCACGTTAAATTATCTATACCCTCACCTTTTAACTCACTATCTTTAACAAATCACTTTTATAAAAATACCTACCTTTACGCAACTACTTTAAAATAAGATATTCTGGTCAATCTTTATCTTCAATCTTCAATCTTCAATCTTCAATCTTCAATCTTCAACAAGCACAAATAACTTTCGTACTTTATGCCAGCAAATCTTTGGCACTGTCTTGAAAGTGAGCGGCAATATCAACAAACTTATCTTCAATAGCAAGAAACGCTTTTACCACTGCAGGGTCAAAATGCGATCCCTCCCCTTTTATAATAATCTCTTTTGCTTCTTGATGTGAAAAAGCAGGCTTATAGACTCGTTTAGAGATAAGTGCATCGTAGACATCAGCTAAAGCCATTAGTCGCCCAGACAAAGGAATGTTTTCCCCTGATAGTTGATTCGGATAACCTGAACCATTCCATTTTTCATGGTGTGTTAAGGCAATTTCTTTTGCAATTTCTAAAAATGAACTACTGCCTAATTGCTTTTCTGCTATCGATAAAGCATCCGCACCAATTTGAGCGTGTCCTTTCATAATTTCAAATTCATCGTCGGTTAATTTACCTGGTTTAAGTAATATATTATCAGGAATACCTACTTTACCTACATCATGTAACGGAGCAGACTTATATAAAAGTTCGATATAATTAGAGGTAAGCAAAGTGGAATACGCTGTAGATTCACTCAATTTTTCAGCCAATGCCTTAACATACTCTTGTGTACGTAAAATATGCGCGCCGGTTTCATTATCACGAGATTCAGCTAAAGCAGACAAACTAACGATCGCTACATCTCTTGTTGTTTTCACTTCATTTTGAGCAAACTCAAGACTATCTAACATACTATTAGTTAATGATGCCGTTGAACCGAACTCATCGTAACTAAAAATAGGCAAACGGGTATTAATATCACCATCGCTTACCTTTTTTAAGGCACTCTCTTGGCTCAGTAAAATTTGTTTAATCACCTTACTCCATAAAAACATAACCGCCATAGCATAACCTGTAACAAGTGCCGCGATATAAATGAGTTCTTTAATAACACTAATCTGCCCACTACCATCCATGACTAATTCAGGATTGTGTTTTAGCCAAAAAATATCTTTTACCGTCACCATAGTTAATGCGGCAGTAAGAATGACTAATAAAAGAATCACTAACCAAATCATTTGATTAATTAAAGAACTTCGTTGACCTGAGAGTTCAAATTCAAATTTTCCACTCTGTTCCATTTTATTCATTTGTGCGAGTTTTGCAGAAAGTTGTAACAGACAGCCAGTAAAGAACCCAAACAATGCCATCCCAAAAACAATTTTCACATTACTATCAAGTCCAAAGTCATAAACAATATTATAATAAAGCGCTAATGGAAGGCTGGCGATGAAAAAGCAAAACGTATCTAATTTTATTTGTTTTATCTGTTTGTTTAAGGCGTGATGAGGTAATAAAAAGTGTCGTATTAGCAATAAGATAGAAAAAGTAATTGATACATGAATAAATATCTCACTAATCGTTAAGCTTGCTAAAAAAGGACAAACTCGACCGCCATAAATGCCAAATAAAATAGCAGCGAGAATATAAAGCTTAAAAGTAAGCGGAGCATTGTAATTTGAGCTGTTCATTGTTCACCTTTTTAGTGCTTAGATTCATTGTATTTCACTTTTATAGAACAACTAAAATAGCTATTACAATGGCTTATCAGCCATAAAAAGCGTGTAATAATAGATTTAAATTTATTTAAAAGAACAAAAATAAAAACATCTATCCGATACTATAGCCAATTATAGGTACAAATCCTAAGTAAATGCTTCTCATTTATTACTAAAAAATAACTGCCGAAACAGGAAAGGGGAATTAATTCATTAAAACAACGAAAAGATGGGCAACTATTTATAATCATTAGATTAATAAAGGGCACTGTATTTTACACAGCGAAAAAATAAGCAACTTCAAGTTGTACAATAGTTGGTTAGTACGATCGGCATGACTAAAAACAAGTATTTAATAGGTATAAAAAAGGCTACCTGTAGATAGCCTAAAAACGTTTTTAACTGATGTGCGAATTAACTAAAACACAACCTAGTTAGAATGCAACATACTGTTTAGCTCTACTGCGCTCTTATTAACTAAACATTCAATTTGACCTGTTGTTGAGTTACGACGGAACAGTAAATCATCTTTATTAGATAATTCACGCGCTTTAACAAAACCTGCGTCATTACCTTCATTATCTAACATCTTAACTTTAGAGCCCGCTGTTACGTATAAACCAGATTCGATAGTACAACGATTACCTAGTGGGAAACCTAAGCCAGCATTAGCGCCTAATAAGCTATTTTCGCCAATCGCAACTACCATTTTACCGCCACCAGATAACGTCCCCATGATAGAAGCGCCACCACCGATATCACTACCTTCGCCAACCATAACACCAGCAGAGATACGACCTTCGACCATGCTAACACCAGCAGTACCAGCATTGAAGTTAATGAAACCTTCGTGCATAACAGTCGTACCTTCACCAACATGAGCACCTAAACGAACACGAGATGTATCCGCAATACGAACACCGGCTGGTACAACGTAATCAACCATTTTAGGAAATTTATCAACACAATCGACAGTGATAGTTTTACCTTTTAAACGCGCTTTCATTTGGCGATCTTTTAACTCAGGTAAATCGATCGGGCCTTTATTTGTCCATGCAATGTTATGCAGTAAGCCAAAAATACCATCTAACACAACACCATGTGGTTTAACTAAACGATGCGAGATAAGTTGTAATTTTAAGTAGCCTTCAGCAACACTTTGAGGTGCTTCATCTGTTGCTAGAATAACTAACACTAATGGTTGTTTTGATTTAGCTGCAGCTACTGCAAAGTCAGCATTATCTGTATCATCTTCACCATTAAATGCAGCAGCTAATTGCTCTGCAACGTCTGGTTTAACTTCGATGACTTGATTGCCACCTTCATAACCAGTAATAGCAGCAATAGTCGCTACTAAATCTTCATTTGGGTTTAAAATTGGGTTTGGGAAAAATGCTTCAATGATTTTTTGGTCACGATTTTTAGTAGCTGTACCAAACGCAAGAGAAAATGTAGACATGTATTAAGCTCCGATTTAAAAGTCTATTAGGTGTAAAACACCATAAAATGATTGCTAAAATAATTAGTAGACAATAATAGAGAAGCACTTGCACAGATGCAAAATTAAAACGTTATAAGCGGAAATTATTTGATATAGATGGGTTTGATACTCATTTAGTCGAGTAATTACACCAAGGATATAAGTTTAGTGCTCAATAATTATCTTCAGGTTTACTTTTAGCCTGAAGGAATAATGTTAATAATACTAATTTTATAAGGTACAAAAAAAACTCAAGCGATAACATTAATGTAACTGCCACGCTTACACCGACTAAAATGGCCTGTTGATTAAGTAACACATTGGCTTGATAACCAGTCCAGGTCTCATTAACAATAGGATCGTTGATTTGTTGCGTTAATTCCCATAATTTATACCAAATCGGCTGATTTAAATTATCTATTTTTTGTTGTAAAAATTGCACTCGTGAGTAAGTATTTTCTATAACCAGTGCTTCTTCACGGTACAAACTATCTTTACTATTTTTATGTTTTGTAATCAGTGCGCTTAAATCACCCGAAAAATACTTATTTGCCAGTGATTGAAACGCGGCTAATTGTTGTTGAGCTTCAACAAAATGTCCTTGCAAGCGCAATTCATATTGTTGTAAAAAATTCGGTAACTGCAAACCTAAAAGCAAACTTAAAGTGAAGACAAGCTGTAAGCTATAGCGTTTAATTACCGATAACATTTTTATTTAAAGCCACGGTTAGTACGTAAAAGTTCGTAAGCTTTTTGAATATCTTGCGTTTTCTCTTTCGCTAATTCCATCATTTCTTCAGGCAGCCCTTTTGAAGCTAGCTTATCTGGGTGGTTTTGACTCATTAACTTACGGTAAGCACGCTTTACTTCTTTATCCGTTGCACTGCTATCAACGCCTAAGACTTGATAAGCGTCGCCTTCAGACTGTGCTGAGTTCTGTTGTTGACCACCTTGGTGAAAATGTTGTTGTCCTTGAATCATCTGAATTAAACGATCTAACTCAAAACGCGAGAAATTTAAATTTTCAGCAATAGTGTAAAGAATCGACTTTTCATTCTCATCAATCTCACCATCAGAAAAAGCAACTTGTACCTGAATGGCTAGAAACATTTGCAAAACATTACGCTCGCCATGTAACACACGCACAAACTCTTGTAATGTTTCAACCAATGTAAAATCAGCTTCTTTACCTGCGTTGAAAGCAGACTGGGCTTGTGTTCTTGCATTGCCGTGCAAATTCATTTGATCCATATATGCATTGGCAACTTGAATATCTGTTTGAGTCACTTTGCCTTTTGATTTAGCAACGTGCCCCATCACAGAGAAAGCAGTTTCAAAGAATATTTTTTGTTTATCTGCACTATTTCCTCGACCGCCTAATATACCATCTTGCATATTAAAGTTACGGCCAACAGCAACATCAAAACGATGTCCTAACCAAACACCTAATATTAGGCCAAAAAAGTGCCCAAACATAAACCCAAAAAATCCACCTAATAATTTGCCCCATATGCGCATAACTAATAATTACCTTTAAATTAAGAAAATAGTAAAACTGTCGAACATTTTGACTAACTATGTCAAGATTTACCAATTATTTGTACTAAATAACAGAAATACTCACGTAATAGACAATCAAAGATTGGAGCCAGCAAAAGTTTACTTTATTATACGTGGCTATATTGTTGTTTTCTGCTTAGCGTTTTCTGATATTTCTAAGCACTTGTAGTGAGTTATTCATGCTAAAATTAATACCCTTATTGTTCGTCCTGTCACCTATTGCTAATGCAGTTGCTCAAGAAACTGATACGAGTGATCTAAGTGATGAATTAAACACTGTTAATGAAACAGAGTTAAAAGTCGCATCACAAAGTATGGAAGAAAAATCTGCACCACGTGATGTAAATTTTTATTTCAGACAATGTTATCAAAATGTCCCACCGATCACGGAACGTAGCAATAACCTTGATAAAAGCCAAATCCCAATCAATATTGATGCAGATTCTTTAAGAGGGTTAAACGGCGAAATTATTTATGAAGGTGATGTTAACGCAGTGCAAGGAGAGAAATCTTTAGACTCTGACAAAATGGTATATAACCGAAATACATCTCAAGCAAATGCAACAGGCAATGCACGTTACGTCGACGGTCAGGTAACTTTAATTGCAAACGAAATTAATACCAACTTCAAAACTGATGAATCTTCTTTAATTCAAACCGAATTTCAATTCCATGGACGAGGTGGTCGAGGTAGTGCCGATCGTATTTATGATAATGGTCAAGGTCAATATGAGTTAAAGTCATCAAGTTATACAGCTTGCCCTCCTAACGATATCACTTGGAGCTTAGATGCATCAACGTTACATATCGATAAAGAAGCTGATATGGGAACTGCTTATAATGCAGTGTTAAGAATAAAAGATGTGCCAGTCTTTTACTTTCCTTATATCAGTTACCCGCTATCAGATGCACGAAAAACAGGTATATTATTTCCTACTTATGAGTTCTCTTCGGTCAATGGTTTTACTTATAACCAACCTTTATATATTAACATAGCACCCAATCAAGATGCGACAATCACCCCCACTTACATGCAAAATAGAGGGTTATTAGTCTCGACTGAATATCGTTACTTATTTGATGTCGGTTCAGGTACTTTACAATTTGAATATTTGAGTGACGATAGAATACGTAAAGATGATAACGGTGATGACATAGGTGAACGTTACTTAGTTCATTTCGATCATGATGTGACTTTTGCCGAAGATTGGAACTTCAATGTTGACTACAATAAAGTCAGCGATGAATACTACTTTAATGATATCACTACTGAATATGGTAGTCGAAGCGATAACCAGTTGCTACAAACCGCAAATTTAAGTTATACCAAAACAAATTGGAATGCGGAATTAGAAGTACGTAACTTCCAAGTACTCAATAATGACGAATATAATACCGATGATGATACTCCACATATCGTATTACCTAAATTAGCGTTCAGTGCATACCAACCTTTGCATTGGAAAAGTTTACAATTTGACTGGTATTCTGAAATAACACGCTTTGAACATAGTGATGATGATATTTACACAGGTACTCGTATTCATGTTGAACCAAAATTATCTTTACCACTCTATTATGATTCATTATTTGTGAATACTGAGCTGAAGTATATGTTGAGTTATTATCAACAGGACTTAGATAATGCGACTAAATATGATTGGTATGATGACCTAGAGGAGTCAACGGTACGCTATTTACCCTCTTTCAAAATTAACTCGGGGGTTAACTTAGAAAGAGATTTCTCTTGGTTTGGTGATGATTACCGCCAGACATTGGTACCTCAAATACAATATTTATATGTGCCATTCCAAGATCAATCGGGGATTGGCTTATACGATACAACAACATTACAACAAGATTATTATGGATTATTCCGTGACAATCGTTTCTCAGGGTATGACAGAATAGCAGAAGCAGATCAAATAACCTTAGGCGTATCAACTAGTTTCTTAAATGATCAAGGCAGAGAAAGATTACGTTTTGCTATTGGACAAAATTATTACTTTTCAGAATCTCGCACCGTTTTACCTACAGATGATGTCGATAACGACGATAAAGAAGTAAATAGGTCGTCTATCGTCAGTGAAATTGATGTCAATTTTGATAACGATTACTTCTTCCACGGCGGAATAGAATGGGATAGTGATGACAATTTCATTCAACGTGCTAATACAACCTTTGAAAAACGTTGGGCTTATAATACCTATGCTCAATTAAGTTACCGTTACTACAAAGAAGATAAAGATGCTGATTGGGATGAAATTGTTAACCAAGTTGGTACAAAAGTAAATTGGTCAATCGATACACAATGGTCTACTTTTGCGAGTTATTATTATAATGTTGAATTTCAAAACAGTTATGAGAGTATTATTGGCCTTAAATACCAATCATGCTGTTGGGCTATTGGCTTAACCTATGACAGGCATATGCTTTCTTATTTTGGAGATGAAGCTAGCTATGATGAGGATGTGGAAACAGAAAGTAGTGTCAGTATAACATTTGAACTAATGGGCTTAGGCGGTGTTGGTAACTCTGGATATGAAGATGGATTATTCGACTACGGTCGTCCATTTTATTTAAAGTAATAGGTAAAAAATGAAATTATCGAAACAATTTTTAAGTGTACTTATCTTCGCAACGACGATACCTCAGTTTGCCAATGCAGCTGAAGTCCAGCTAGATAAAATTGAAGCCGTTGTAAACAATGAACTTGTTTTAACAAGTGACATGAAAAACATGAAGCGTGATTTAATTGCGCGATATAAAGAAAATGGTGAAGCATTACCAGATAAAGGCAACATTGATAAGCAGATCTTAGACAAGTTAATTAGTGATAAATTACAGTTACAAATTGCAGAACGTATTGGTCTTCGACTCAGTGATGCTCAAATTGATCAAACCATTGAAGAAATGGCTAAGGAAAAAGGTCAAAGTTTATCTGAGATGCGATCCGATATAACGGCTGCAGGTATTAATTACAAAGCATTTGTAAATAATATTCGTGATGAATTAACCATTAATGAAGTACGTCAGATTCAAGTACGTAGACGTATCAATATTTCAGATCAAGAAGTTCAGCAAGTTATAGATCGTATCAATGAAGCTGGAGAGCAAAGTACCGAACTTAAGTTTGCACACATTTTATTAAAAGTGTCAGACGATGCTTCAGCAGAAAAAAAGCTAGCGATTGATGAAAAAGCACAGCAATTAGCACAACAAATTGAAAATGGTGCTGATATCAAACAACTCGCACTAACTAATTCAGAAGGTCCTAAAGCATTAGAAGGCGGAGATTGGGGCTGGAGGAAATTGGATGATATCCCAAGTCTATTTGCTGAAAACTTAACAGAATCAAACAAACAAGGCGATATTATTGGGCCATTTCATTCTAGATTGGGTGTCCATATCATCCAAATATTAGATAAAAAAGGTGGCGAAAATATAATGACAGAAGAAGTTAATGCTCGTCATATATTAGTCAAACCAACTATCATCATGAGTGATGAAAAAGCTAAAGGATTATTAGAAAAATTACGCCAAGAAATAGTCGATGGTACTAAAACCTTTGATGAATTAGCTAAACAATACTCTCAAGATCCAGGTTCAGCGGTCAAAGGTGGTGAGCTAGGATGGGCAGATCCAAATATGTACGTGCCTGAGTTCAGAGACCTTGCAAAATCACAACCTATTGGTGAAATTAGCCAGCCATTCCATACCATGCATGGATGGCATCTTTTACAAGTAATTGATAAGCGTGAGTCAGATACAACAAAAAGTGCGACTAAACAAAAAGCTTATAGCATGATATTTAGACAACGTTTCCCTGCAGAAGCTTACGCTTGGTTAAATGAAATTCGTCAAGAAGCGTATATTAAAATCAATAACCCTGATTACATTATTGAGGAAGAGTAATGTTACCTCGTATTGTTGTCACCGCAGGCGAACCGAGCGGAATAGGCCCTGATTTAATATTAGAATTAGCCGATAAAACTTGGCCAGTTGAGTTAATTATTTGTGCTGACTTAACGCTCTTAAAATCAAGAGCTCAGTTATTAAATAAAAAAATAACGTTTATTGAATATGATAAAAATAACACTAAACAGGCCCAGTCGATAGGTCAATTGACCGTTGCTCATATTGCTACTGATGCGCCTGTAGAAACAGGCGTGTTAAACGCAGCGAATGGTGCTTATGTACTAGAAACACTTCGCTATGCGAGCCAAGGCTGTTTAAGTGGAGAGTTTTCAGCGGTTGTTACCGCACCTGTCCATAAAGGTATTATTAATGATGCAGGAGTTACTTTTAGCGGCCACACAGAATTTTTTGCTGAACAAGCAAATGTAGACTTAGTCGTGATGATGTTGGCAACAACGGGTCTACGTGTTGCATTAGTAACAACACATTTACCGCTTTCAGCTGTACCAACTGCAATCACAGCGCCACTGTTAACTAATATCGTTACCATTTTAAATGCAGAACTGATTGAGAAGTACGGCATTAAACAACCAACTATTTATGTTTGTGGCTTAAATCCCCATGCAGGTGAAGGTGGTCATATGGGTAGAGAAGAGATAGAGGTTATCGAGCCCGCATTAGATAAATTGCGAACCCAAGGGATTAAATTAGTTGGCCCTTTACCAGCAGATACCCTATTCCAAGATAAATATTTACAACATGCAGATGCTGTTTTAGCGATGTACCACGACCAAGGTTTACCTGTTTTAAAATACAAAGGTTTTGGTCAGTCCGTTAATATCACATTAGGTTTACCGTTTATTCGTACTTCGGTTGACCATGGTACTGCATTAGATTTAGCTGGCACAGGCAAAGCCGATTCAGGCAGTTTATTGTGTGCAGTCAATGAGGCTATAACAATGGTCCAAAGTAACATCAACAAGGTTAACTAAAAATGAATGATAAAACCCACCTAGGCCATACAGCTCGTAAACGTTTTGGACAAAACTTTTTGCACGATGATTATATCATCGACTCAATTGTTGCTGCCATTTCACCACAAGCTGAAGATAATATAGTAGAAATTGGCCCGGGTTTAGGCGCACTAACAGAGCCCGTTGCAGCTAAAGTAAACTGTTTAAATGTAGTTGAGCTTGACCGTGATTTAGCTGAACGCTTAGAGAAGCATCCCACTTTACGCGATAAATTAAAAATTACTCAAGCCGATGCAATGCGTTTCGATTTTGGACAATTAGTTCAAGGTGATAAACAACTACGTGTCTTTGGTAATCTACCTTACAACATCTCTACACCGCTTATGTTTCACTTATTTGAATTTGCAGATAAGATTTCTGATATGCATTTTATGCTTCAAAAAGAAGTAGTTAATCGATTATGTGCAGGTCCTGATTGTAAAGCCTACGGTCGTTTGAGTGTAATGGCGCAATATTACTGTAATGTTATTCCTGTATTGGAAGTGCCACCAACAGCATTTATACCGGCTCCTAAAGTTGAGTCTGCGGTCGTTCGATTAGAACCTTACGATACACCACCATTTCTAGCAAAAAGCATGAAAGTACTAAATCAAGTATGTTCAATGGCTTTTAATCAACGTCGTAAAACTGTTCGTAATGGTTGGAGAGACTTACTAACAGTAGAAGAGCTAACCAGTCTTGATATTAATATTGGTCATCGTGCTGAGAATATTTCTGTTGAAGAATATGTACGAGTAGCAAACTATGTTTATGATCGTTTACAAAAAGAAGCGTAAATAAATAATGGCAACTTATATAGTAGGTGATATTCAAGGATGTTACGACGAATTGAGACAGCTACTATCTTTGGCCAACTTTGACCAAAGTGCTGATGAATTATGGGTCGCTGGCGATTTAGTCGCTCGAGGCCCAAAATCACTTCAAACATTGAGATACCTTAAAGAATTAGGTGCAAAAGTCATTTTAGGCAATCATGACCTGCACTTATTAGCGACTTCTATAGGTATTCATAAACCCAAAGTAAAAGACCAAATATCCCCTATTTTAGACGCTGAGGATAGCCACGTTTTATTAACATGGTTACGTCAACAACCGCTATTATTAGAACATCCTGAACATAAATTCATTATGGTGCATGCGGGAATATTACCATCATGGTCTATTCAGCAAGCAAAAAAATTAGCACAGGAAGTTGAACAAGAGTTACACGGTGACAACTATAAAGCGCTGCTTAAAAATATGTACGGTAACCACCCAACACAATGGGAAGAGACGCTATCAGGTATAGAACGAACACGTTACATTATAAATGTATTTACTCGTATGCGTTATTGCACCTTAAAAGGTGAGCTTGAGTTTGAGAACAAATTAGCCCCAGAGCAAACCGATAGCAGCAAGTTAAAACCTTGGTTTGAAATAACCCCACGGGATCATCAGCAACCTATCTTATTTGGGCATTGGGCTGCATTACTCGGTAAAACAAACCAACCTGACTTGTACGCATTAGATACAGGCTGCGTATGGGGAAATAGCCTCACTATGATACGTTGGCAAGATAAGAAGTTATTTTCATTATCCTGCCCTGCTTATGGCTAAAATTGATTCAATAACTCATTACAACTGTTTTTCTTTCAATTTATTGTTCATCAGTTATTAGTAAATAGCTTTAAGCATTCACTCTGTCTAACGTAACAAACTCTAAATTATGCGCATTCTTTTCATCTGCAGCATATTGCTCACTTTCTACTTGTTTCCATTCACCTTGTGCTAAATAATCAGGAAAACAGGTATCACCTTTTGTGTCTAAATCAATAAAAGTTAAATATAACCGATTCGCAACGGCTAAAAAGTGTTCATAAATAGTTGCTCCACCAATAATCATTACTTCTTCAACACCTTCAGCTACTAATAAAGCTTGCTCTACTGACGTAACACAGGTCACGCCAGCAATCTCTAATGCAGGATCTCTTGATACAACAATATTCAAACGCCCTGGTAAAGCTCTGCCAATTGAATCATAGGTTTTACGTCCCATGATCACAGGTTTACCTAACGTTGTTTTTTTAAAGTGTTGTAAATCAGCAGGTAAATGCCATGGCATTTGATTATCCAACCCAATCACTCGGTTATGAGCCATTGCTACTATCATTGAAATTTTCATTTTTATTTTTATTCCAGATTGCTTGTTATTTATAAATTTATTGAAAAAATTATTTAGAAACCTATTTAGAAACTTAATTGTTAAGCTTCATTATTAAACTTAGTAATTCAACTTAGTAATAGAGAAGTTTAACAATTAAGTTTTAAAATTCATCTATTTAATTGCTATCTTGTACATTAAATTTTGTCATTATTATGCTACAGTCTTATTACATTTACAGCTGTAATAGGGAATATAATATGGCCGTTTCAATTAAAAAAAGCATTATACCAATAGTCCTCGTCGTTATTTTTATTTTATGGCTATTATCAATTTGGTGGGGATGGATGCCATCTGCCTATAATGTAAAATCACGTACTCAAGAAGCCGCAAAAATTTCTAATGTAGAGATGATCCCTGGCTATGCAACCACAACCGCTCTGATCGATGTGACCACATGGTTAGTTGATAAACCCGGTGGCTTTTTATCAAATGACATGACACCTCCCGGCTTAATTATGGATAACATGCCTGCCTTTGAGTATGGTGTGTTAGAGCAGGTTCGAGATTTAGCATTAGTGATGCGTTTAGACTTTAGCCGTTCACAGTCTCAATCAACCGGTGATAAAGACTTAGAAACCGCGCAGAATAAAATGAATATTTCGCACAAAAATTGGATGCTTCCAAGTGCAGAAAAAGAATATAAACTAGCCATTAACGCTTTTAAACGTTACCGCAGCCGTTTGGTTGCAGAAGATCAGACTGAAGCACAGTTTTATACACGTGCCGATAACTTAAGTGATTGGTTACGTGAAATCGAAAAACGTTTAGGGTCTATTTCACAAAACCTAAGTGCGAGTGTCGGTAATGATGTTTTTGATACCAACCTAGCAGGTGACCCAACAGCAAGACAATCAACAAGAAGCGCTTCTGAAGTTGAAATCAAAACAAGCTGGTTTAAAATTGATGATGTTTTCTATGAAAGCCGAGGGGCTACTTGGGCGATTTTACATTTTTTAAAAGCCGTAGAAATTGATTTTGCAGATGTATTAGAAAAGAAAAATGCACAGGTTAGTTTAAAGCAGATCATTCGTGATTTAGAAGCGACTCAAGAAGCCGTATGGAGCCCAATGGTCTTAAATGGCAGTGGCTTTGGTTTCTTAGCAAATCACTCTCTAGTCATGGCAAACTACGTATCGCGTGCTAATGCAGCATTAATTGATTTAAGACGTTTGTTAGAACAAGGTTAATCGTTAACAAACTATAATCGTTGAAACAAAAAGCCCCGATAAAGTAACTTTATCGGGGCTTTTTGTTGTTTACGTTATTAATACCAATCACACTAATTAACTGATCTATTTTACTTGTTAAAATAACTTATTTCTTCGTTGTAAATATCGTAAAGGGAGCAATCATTAATGAATTAACATGTTTTAGCTAATTCACCGACAGACGATTAACGAAGTTAATCTTCGAAAGGCCTCAATTTACGCCTTAAACTAAGTCATTTTTCCTGCGCAAAATTTAGAACACTTATTTAATGTAATCGGTATAACTTTTTTAATAAATAAAAATTAACCGCAGCACTTTTTGTATTTCTTGCCGCTGCCACAAACACAAGGTTCATTACGAGCTGGCTTTTTATCGAAACGAGTAGTGACTGGTTTATTAATCAATACATCTAATTCTGTGATATTTTCTGCTTTTTCAGCATCAACAGTAATAGCCACAACTAAGTCATGCTCTTTAGCTAAAGCTTGTATCTCTTCTGCACGCGCTTCGCCATTAACAACTACCTGTAAAGGTAACTCTTCAGTACCTATTTTCACAGCACGTTTTGTATTAAAACCATAACTTGAATGTTTTGGTTTTTTCTCTTTTTTACCTTTAAAGAAAAATTTATCTGACATAATGAACCTTTATTATCCTACTCGCTTATTCTGCACACTTTATTTGTACTTAATATTTTTCGCACAGTGTACAGTATTCCTTATTCCAATCTAGCCTAATATACGTCCATCTATGTACCAATAAACCGATTATTAATGCAGGCTAAACAATCGGGCGTCCGCGATAAATTAAAATAGACGGTATTGCTAACCCAAAGCTTAGCGCGGTTAAGATAAATAAAGTGCGCAAACCATTTTCCATAACTACTTGCATCAACTCTAAACTGTAACCACTAGTATTAATTTCCACTAACCCAATCATTGCTGTAAACGCATAACTACCTGGAATCATAGGGATAACAGAGGCGACAGTAAACACAGGACGAGGTATAAGATGTTTACGAGACCAATACAATCCTAAAAACCCCATATTAGCCGAGGCGATAAAAGTCGCCCACTCAATAGGGATGCCGAAATGTAATAATAAAAAACGAAAACTGTGAGTTAACGCGCCACCAGCGGCACAAAAAATCAACATTTTGCGCGGTACATTAAATACCATGGCAAAACCAACAGCAGGTATCCATGCAAACCAAGCATCAGTAATGAATAATATAAACAGATTAAAAAATTCGCTCATTAGTTCGTCCACCCTGACACACCGATCACGGTCATTGCAGCAACAATACCAATAGATACACTAATCGCTAACAAAGTCGAAAAAACCCAACGAGCAATCCCCATATTAATATGTCCTTTCAACATATCTGACACAGCATTAATCAAAGGAAAACCAGGCACCAGCAACAACACACTTGCCGCCATTGCTATTTGTGGATTTTCTCCAGCTTCAAAAATAACCCCAACACTGGTAATAATAGTGGCAACGAACGCGGCTGCAGCAAAGTTTACAAAAGGGTTATGCTGTCGATGAGCAAGCTCTTGTCGTAGAATCATCGCTAAACATGCGGCCACAAAAGTAACCCAATATGCAGCCCTGTCACCGCCAAAGAAATGGCTGAAACTAGCACAGGAAAAACCGATCATTAACACCACTAACCAACGATTATGCTTAAATGGTTTTAATCGTTGTAGCCGTTTTTTCACTTCTTTTGCATCAAGTAACTGTTTTTCTACCATCACACAAATACGTTGCACATCACAGACCATTTGCATATTAATGCCTCGGTCATGGCAACGTCTGGTGGTAGTAACACAATGTCCGTTCACCAAACTAGTGATCACGATAGCGTCTGGGCTAATAGATAACTCAACATTATCAGCGCCAAGCGCTAATCCAATCCGTTGGGTTGTTTGTTCAATTAAACGACTCTCTGCCCCATGCTGATGTAAAATTTGTCCAGCAAAGACAGCGACCCGCGTAAGTTCCGTTTGTTGTTCCTTTGACAAGCTCATGATGTAGTCGACTTATAGTTGTGATTCCGCCAGTTTTAAATCTAACGTGGCTTTAAGAAGTTTAAATAATAATATAGCTGCATCTATCTCTTCTTTGCGATTGGTTAAGCTTTCGATGTTTAAACCTAATGGAATATTAAACGGCAAAACAGCCTGTAGAATTTGTTCAAAGTTATTACGGCTAATTTGTAATGACTCTTTTAATGGATTATCAGACTCTAAAATACGTAAAGACGTCGCTTCTGGCACTGAAATCCCTAACCATTCGATAAACTCTAATGTTTTAGCACTACCACAAGGAGAGAACGTTAAAATAACACGTTTAGGTTGAACGCCTTGTTGCTTACACTCACTCGCATAGCGCGTTAACAAATCAATCGTCGCTTGTGCGTTATAAACCGCTTGAGTGATAAAAAACTCACAACCTTGATCTTGCTTGCTACGTAATCGTAAATGTTCATCACCCTTTGCAACATGACGTTCAGCAATAGTCACGCCACCTAAATAAAAATCTTGAGGATGCGCAGCGACTGCTTTGTAAGCATCAGCTAATGACAATTTAATTTCACCATCCGACGATGGTGAACCAACTAATACAATATCGCGTACTGAAAACTGATGCCAAGCGTCAGATAACCAAGCCGAAAAATCAGCAGCGTCACGTTGTGAAACACTTTTATAAGTGATCACTGGCTTGTCGACTTTATCGTGTAAAATTTTTGAATATAAACGAGAGTCATGCGTATATCTAAATGGAAATGGACGAGGTTTATCAGTGCGAGACGTTTCATCTTGAATGTCATAAACAATAAAGCCATCGTAATCAATTTCAGATAAACGGCCTAATAACTTATCAGCAATGCCCGATACCAATTCAATATCTGTATCTTGTTTAGGAGGTGTGGTTCCAATGAAATAAACCCCACGCTTGGGATCCGTGGTAATACTTTTTAACTTAGAGCTGGTCATAACAAAATCCTAAACTATCACTACAAAATAAAATCGAAAATTATCCCATATCTTGTGCATAATTGATATTAGGGAAACAGTAATTAAATGGTACCTTTACTAATATTATCTTTAAACATTTAATAAGCATCGCTAAGTGACTCGATTACAACAGATAACTCATTGCTAAGCGATAGTGATATTCAATGTTTTCGCGTTATACTAACGCTTATTTACAATCAAAAAGTAACCTTTATGCGTAATCCTCGTTTTTACGAACCACAAACGTTAACTGAAAATAGCACTATCACGTTATCTGATGATGCAACCCAACACATACGCGTATTACGTTTAAATGTTGGTGATACTGTTATCTTATTTAACGGTCAAGGTGGGCAGTATTTAGCACAATTAAGCGACGTACAAAAACGTACATGCCAAGCAACAATAATGTCATCCCAAACAACAGATAATGAAAGCCCATTACATTTACATCTAGGGCAAGTCATTTCTCGTGGTGATCGAATGGAGTTTGTCATTCAAAAAGCAGTAGAATTAGGCGTTAATGAAATTACACCACTAATCAGTGAACGTTGTGGCGTCAAACTTAATGCAGAACGTATGGCCAAAAAACAACAGCAATGGCAAAAAATTGCCATTGCTGCCTGCGAGCAATCAGGCAGAAATATTGTGCCGACAATTCATGCGACACAAGCTTTAACACAATGGTGTGAATTTGACATTGTTTGTTGTAAATTAACATTACATCCACGCGCAAAGTATTCAATCAACACATTACCAAATGAGATTAATCATGTGCGTTTATTGATTGGTCCGGAAGGTGGTTTAAGTGACGATGAAATTAGTTTAACTGAAAGTTTAGATTTCACCGAAACCCTATTAGGACCAAGAGTATTACGCACGGAAACAGCAGCATTAACCGCTATTACGGCATTACAATGTCGTTTTGGTGATTTAGCGTAACCATATATAGCTTTAATGATAGCTTTTAATAATTTATTGAAATAGGAAAGAATATGACCATTAAAATTGGCATCGTGATGGATCCCATCGCAGACATCAACATTAAAAAAGACTCAAGCTTTGCAATGTTATTAGAAGCTCAATCTCGTGGTTGGGAACTGTATTATTTAGAAATGAAAGATCTGTACCTTGAAGATGGCCGTTGTTTTGCTACTAGCAAAAAACTAACAGTACAACGTGAAGAAGGTAACTTTTATCAATTAGAAGAAGCCGTTGACCACCCTCTTTCAGACCTAGATGCAGTATTAATGCGTAAAGATCCTCCTTTTGATACTGAGTACATCTACGCAACTTACTTATTAGAACGCGCAGAAGTTGAAGGCTGTTTAATCGTCAACAAACCACAAAGTCTACGTGATGCAAATGAAAAACTATATACCGCTTGGTTTAGTGAATTCACTCCAACGACACTAGTAACACGTAGTGCTGCTAAAATCCGTGAGTTCCATAAAAAACACACAGACGTTATCTTAAAACCACTTGATGGTATGGGTGGCGCATCAATTTTCCGTATCAAAGAAAATGACAGCAATATTGGCGTGATCATTGAAACATTAACTGAGCATGAACAACGCTACTGTATGGCGCAAGCCTTTATCCCAGCCATTAAAGCCGGTGATAAACGAATCTTGATTGTTGACGGTGAACCAATGCCTTACGCACTGGCACGTATCCCAGCAAAAGGCGAAACACGTGGTAACTTGGCAGCCGGCGGAACTGGCGTTGCTCAACCACTTTCTGAATCAGATTGGCATATTGCTAATACCATTGGTCCTAAACTAAAAGAAAAAGGACTCATTTTTGTTGGCTTAGATGTTATTGGCGATAAAGTCACTGAAATCAATGTGACTAGCCCAACGTGTATCCAAGAAATTGATAAAGCTTACGGCACTAATATCAGTGGTAAGCTAATGGATGCGATTGAGAAACGTGTTAAAGGTGCTAAATAAGCCTTTAAGACTCTTTAGCATTCATTAAAGGCTACACTATAATTAACGCACTACAGTCGAATGCTAGAGACAGATAACTTTGGATACATAATAGCACTGGATATAAATCATTGAGTTTATTACCAAGCCTGAACTAAGCGATACAAGCAGGTAATAAACTCAATACTAATGGAGAAGCACATGACAATAGATAAAACTAAAACACCCTTTGCTGATTCTGACATTAGTACTGCACACTCAGAGACTCAATCCAGTACTGTACATACTCCCCCAGAATCCCCTGCAGAAACGGAAATGGTCAATTCATTAAAAAACCATTTTTTAATTGCAATGCCTTCATTAACAGACCCATACTTTAAAAATTCAGTGGTCTATTTATGTGAGCATGATGAACAAGGTGCAATGGGTTTTATTATTAATTACCCCGTTAAACTCACCGTTCAAGAATTATTAAAAAGTGCTGAGAGTATCAGCCATGAACCAACTCCTCCCATCACAGAACCTGTATTTTTAGGTGGACCATTGGATATGGACAGAGGTTTTGTATTACATAGCCCGATAGAAGATGATTCTCAAAGCACCCTTTTGAATGAACAATTAATGATGTCTAATTCCAATCTGATCCTTTCTTCATTAGGTACAGAAACGCAACCAGAGAAATACATGGTTGCATTAGGTTACTCAAGTTGGGATTCAGGTCAGTTAGAAGAAGAAATCAGCAACAACCAATGGTTAACGGTGCAATGTGAAATGAACATTATGTTTAATACCCCAATCAATAAACGTTGGAATTCATCTTTACAACAACTCGGTGTAGACCCCTCACAATTAAGTAGCGAAATAGGCCACGCATAATGACATCAGAAACAACTACAACAGAATCGCCAATGCCAATTAAAGCGCCTAATACTTTATTAGGCTTTGATTTTGGCACTAAAAGCATCGGTGTAGCCACTGGTCAAATGATTACAGCAACAGCACAACCCATTGCAGCGATTAAAGCTAATGATGGCATTCCAAACTGGGATACCGTTGAAGCGGTTATTAAAGAATGGAAACCCGATTTAATTGTTGTCGGCTTACCACTTAATATGGATGGCACAGAACAACCGATTACCCAACGCGCTAAAAAGTTTGGCAATCGTTTAACCGGTCGTTTTGGTGTTAAAACAGTTTTTCAAGATGAACGTTTAACGACCGCAAGCGCTAAAGAATTTATCTTTGAACGTGGCGGTTATAAAGCATTAGAAAAAGGCAAAGTGGACAGCGTTTCTGCCGCACTAATATTAGAGGGTTGGATGGAAAGCTCTTATTAGTGCTCAACCACAACGCCGACAATAATAAAAATCCAACAATAATTTTCTGTCTTTCAAACACCTGCATTTCTAGTGCTTTTTCATCTGCTCTTTAAGCTAAAGAGCAGTGCAATTTATTGACAAACCAATCCTATTTAATTCATTAAGTAAATAATTTAATTCATTAAGTAAATAATTTAATTCAGGAATCTATTTAAGTTATCACTTTATTGAGTTATAAATGTTTACTCTTCGTTTTATAAAGGACTACATTACGCCCATGCAACTTATTGAAATCGATCCAGAGCGTTATCGTAAACGTTTAAATAAAGTTATCTTTGCTTGCATTGGAGTATTAAGTATCGGCAGTTTAGCCATAAGTCAGCTACTTATCTTATTAATCCCTTCTCCGACAGGAAGTCATTTCCACTGGAATTTGTTAGGTGTCGCAATAACTGCTGTCTCGGTTTTCATTATTTTATCCAAACTTAGAAAACATCCTTTTTTCTACGAAGTCAGTTATGTATGGGACTTAAAACAAGCTTTAAATAAAATTAACCGTCGTATGAAAAAAATAGAATCAGCAGCGCAACGTGGTGATCACGTTGCCATGCACATTTTACATTTCAGTTACTGCGGTTTTCGCCAACTATGGCAATTAGATAACAACACATTAACCATTAATCATCTGACACATCTTGAAAATAAACTACACGAGCTAGCAGAAACACATAACGTAACGCTAGATGCCACTCTTTATAACCCATCACAATTAGCGAGCTACTAATGCCTATTTTACATATCGAAGCGTTTTTAATTGCAATCACTATTTTAACAATCACACCAGGTCTAGATACGGCATTAGTAGTTCGAAATACCACTCGAGGTGGTGAAAAAGATGGCTTTATCACTAATATCGGTATTTGTAGCGGTCTCTTTTTCCACGCTTCATTATCAGCAGTAGGTATTTCATTATTATTATCCCAATCGCCACAGCTATTCCAAGGCGTAAAAATGATCGGTGCTCTGTATATATTATATTTAGGGGTGCAAGGTCTTAGACATAGCTTTTCAGCAACAGCAAAAGATCCTGAAGCCATCACAACACAGGGTAACTTTAAAGCGAGTAAAAGCTTTAGAGAAGGCCTACTTTCAAACGCATTAAATCCTAAAACAGCTGTTTTCTATTTAGCATTTTTACCACAGTTCATTAACCCTGAGTATTCTGCATTTATGCAATCATTATTAATGGCCGCTATCCACTTTGTGATCGCACTATGCTGGCAGGCCTTTATTAGCCGCATGATAGTGACTGCACAAAAACGCTTTGATGGAGGTAAAACACAATTAATGATGGAACGTTTAACAGGCGTTGTATTGATTGGATTAGCAGTGAAGTTATTGATGGACGATTAACCAATACTTCTTCAATAAAATTTGTTCTCATGTACCCAGTGCTTCACAATTTAATAGAGCAAGTATCAAAAATACAGCCATTTAAAGCATGATCGGCATGAGAACATTTATTTATTAAAAAAGATTTAGCATATTGTTACTCAAGTAAATAATCTAAATACAGATAAGCAAATCGATACAACATCATTTTTTGATTTCCAACGTGCATCCCACCACAAAATGAAACAATGTTTTATTTATTGCTAATATAATCATAAAAAATAGTTTACTGTCGCAGTTATACCGATTACATTAAATAATTGATCTAAATTTTGCGCAGGAAAAATGACTTAGTTTAAGGCATAAATTGAGGCCTTTCGAAGATTAACTTCGTTAATCGTCTGTCGGTGAATTAACTAAAACATGTTAATTCATTAATGGTTATTCCCTTTACGAAATTTACAACGAAGAAATAAGTTATTTTAACAAATAAAATAGATCAGTTAATTAGTGTGATTGGTATTATTATCAACTCCAAATACTTCTTATTACACACATCAGTAAGGACATATTTTGCAACAAAAATTTGCCTTTAAAGCAGAACTTCTTTTAGTGCTAGTGACTATTTTAGCCGGTGCAGGTTGGATTTTTTCAAAAGAAGCATTAATGGGTATGACCCCTTTATTTTTTATTTCAATGCGTTTTCTTGTTGGCGGTGTGATTTTGTTATTGATTGGTCACCGGTATTTTCGCGGTGTTACATGGCAAGAGATTAAACCAGTGATGCTAATCGGCGCAGTAATGGGTCTGGCAATGCTTTGCTGGGTTATGGGACTTTATCAAAGTAGCAACGTCGGTGTCGGGGCTTTCATTACCTGTATGGGCGTCGTATTTGTCCCTATTATTGGACGCTTCATGTTTGGAGATCGCCCTGCCACGAGTATTTGGGTTGCATTACCTTTTGCTATTATCGGGTTAGGATTTTTGGCGCTCAGTAATGGCTTAAACTTTGAAGTCTCACATCTGTACTTTTTAGGAACGGCTATTGCTGTTGCCTTTCAACTTAATCTATTATCACGATTCTTACTACGAGTGCATGCATTAGTATTAACCAGTGTGCAATTAACCACCGCGGGCGTGTTGCTTTTAATTGTGTCGTTATTGACAGAATCATTACCTACAAGCATTAGCCCTAATATTTTTGGCTGGTTTTTAGCAAGCGCGTTACTTGCAACAAGTTTACGTTACTTATTACAAATGTATGCAATGAGTTTAACACCTGTCAGCCATGCCGCTGTCATTATGAATTTAGAACCGGTATGGGCCGCTATTTTTGCAGTATTCTGGTTTAGTGAAGTGATGAGTTTAGGGCAAGTATTTGGCTGTTGTTTAATCTTTATGGCGATGCTGATCAGCCGCTGGCCACAAATAAGAAAGATGTTTAAACATTAGCGATAACATAAATTTGAAAGCCTTAAGCTATTTGGCTTTCAAGTTTATAACTATTTTCAAAAAATCTTCCACGACCCTATCCTGCACTATTTTGATGTTCGTAAACCACTAATGAAACAACAGTTAAACAATAAGCTAATAATAAAAAAGTGCTATGAGATTGCGTTTTTAATAGCTTATTGATACGTTGGTAAACTTGTTTTTATATGAGCTCACCATTAGTTTTTGTAGATAAAAATAAGCATTCTTTCCGTTAACACATTAGGAGCACCGCATGACCACATTAAAACAACAAACCGACGCTAAAATTGAAGCTGGTCGACAAGCTAACCCTGATTTTATGAAAGGTATCGATGATGTTATTGCTCAAGCAAAAGCTTTTAAGGAAGGTAACAACGCACTTAAACTTGGCCAAGCAGCGCCTCGCTTTGAACTACCAAATCAACAAGGAAAATCAACATCTCTCTCTGATTTACTAGCAAAAGGCCCCGTTGTTGTCACCTTTTATCGCGGTAGCTGGTGCCCTTATTGCAATCTACAGCTTCGTGCACTGCAAGCACGATTAGCGGATATACATGACCTAGGGGCTGAATTAGTCGCTATTAGTCCAGAAGTGCCTGATGATTCATTATCAAAAAATGAAATAAGCGAAATGGAGTTTACGGTTCTTTCTGATCAAGATGCAAAAGTAGCTGCAGAATTTGGCGTTGCATGGGAAGTGCCTGAGTTTGTATTAGAACACATGAAAGTCGATCGTAAACTGGATATAGAAACCATCAATAATGGTAACGCGAACATCATGCCAATTCCTGCTACTTTTGTATTAAATCAAGCTGGTGAAGTAACTTGGCGTTTTGTAGATGTTGATTACCGCACACGTTCAGAGCCTTCAGATATTATCGATGCCTTACAAAAACTATAAGCATTGAACTAATTAGTTCATTAAGCAAAAGCAAACCAAAATAGAGTGGAAAGTGATATTGATAAATAGCGCTAGCTATTTTTGTAAATGTCACTTTTACTCATAGCCTGTTTTAAAAATCAGTCCTTCTCATTAATAAAATAAGCTGCCCTAGCAAAAGTGCCACAACCTTTATTATTATAATACGCATGAGCCTGCCCTAATAAATACAGACAGGCTCATACTTGACTATTCAGCAGCAACTATCCCATTCAGCTATTCTACTCAACTATCGTATTCAATTATCACTGCTCACTAAAATCAATACAGATTAAATGGATAAGTATGACGATGACGTTAATCTAATTAACTAACTGATTAATGGATAAATAGCTAAACGGTTGTATTTATTAAGCAGCTTGTTCGACGTCCAATGCCTTTGCTTTAATTTCAGCACTCTTTTTTTTGTTCATGTTTGGCAACGTTTGACCTTCCCACACAAAGTGACGATTCGCTTTTTGCCTAATGAATCCCTGTACCAATAGAGTAGTAAATAGGTGATCCGTGTCTTCAGTATTTAAAGCTAACTTGTCTGATAATGCTTTCTTTGAGCAACGTACAGTGCCATTGCTGAGTAATGAAATAGCTTGGTGTAATAAATCTTCACTTCGAGATATCGCCGCTACTTGCTGTTCATTTTGCTTATTATAAAGCGCAAGATTAGTTTGCTCACTTAACGATGCTTTCTCTTGCTCTGCTTGTTGTAGTTTTAAAGTACGAGAGAAACGCAACTCTTCACCAATTAATCCAACAAAGAAAGCGGCAAATAAATCTAATAAAACCGACAGGAAAATTACTAATGATAACTGTGCTGTTTTATTCTCTATATTCAGTGCTGTCGCAACGCTACCGATTAACCCTAATACAGAGCCTTGGCTTGCAACGGGTTGTTTATCACGTTCAATAGCCAGCGCTAACTGTTGTTCACGTAATTGAGTATTCTCTTTTTGAATACGTGCGACACCCGTAACGATACGATTCAACTCAATATACTTTTCTGCGGCAACATTATTAAGTGCAATCTGTTTATCAATGGCAGCTATTTGAAAGTCAAATGCGGCTTTTTTATTATTTTGCACATCAAGGTGACTCTGGGCGGTATTGGTTGCACTATTAATACCACCGATGCTGCCACCAATAGAAATAATGGCTAACACACTGTAAAAAATAAACGCTGAAAATGCGGCGCTAATATTGCGCCTTGCTAAACGTTCCCCAAATTCATACCAAGCAAAAAATTTTCCTAATTCGAATATCACTGCCAATGAGCCAAATAAAAATTGCATCCAAAATCCATTATCTATTGATAAAAACAATAATAATGAAAAGATAATTGAGGCCAAGATAGACGCACCGGTAAAGCTATAAACAACGGTCATCGCAAAGGGACCTTTTGCATGGCGAATGCGTTTTTTAGACAGGGTCGATATATTAGTCATGAATTACCTATTTATGATTGTTGATCATTGCTCAAATCGTGAAAGCCTTGGTAATAGCTAACAAAGCAGATCAATAAGGACAGAAATTGGCGCGAATTGTAGAGAGGCTTTTATCGAAAAGCCAGTAATGACAGGCATTAGATGAATAAATAAGTAAATCATCAATGTTTTGTTTATTTTTTATACCGATTTAAAATAATAGAGTTTCTAACACTATGATTAACTATGACATTATTTGAGTCATAGTAAGTGGGCATCGCCCTCTTTAGTTTTTTATCTTCGATTATTGTCTTAATGTCATTAGTATTGATAGTGTTATTAACATTATGATCACATTCATAGAGTTCATTAGTATTTGTGCCATAAAACCTTAGATGGTCAATGAATAGTTAACAGCCATCAATTATCCACAAAAACTTGATTCTATTTCCTTATTAGCACCACTTATTTAGACAAACTGGCGTAATAGAATACCTTCGGTTCAGAACACAAAGACATAAGCAGAAATAAAACAGCACCTTAAGCCACTTCAGATGCTAAATATCGATGAGAAGTAACGTTATGAGTAACGGCGCGACATAATAAAAGTTAGCGCGGTGGATCAACACGATCAGTGACCGACGTATTAACTCGAAACCACCCTGCTATAGAATAACGATCGCGGTTTGCTGCTAATACTTGATGTGGAAATTCTTCACTTAAAAATGTCACAATCGTGCCCATTAACGGCACCACTTTAATCCCTTCTTTATCATGGTCACTTTTATATAACACCAACTCTCCACCATCACTAGGTAACCAATGACTATTAAAATAAACAACCACAGATAACACCCGATTAGACTCACCTTTAAAAGCATCATAATGACGTTTGTAATAGTCACCAGGACTATAATGAGCAAAGTGACTTTCAAATGAAAATAAGCCTAAAAATAAACGTCGATTTAAATAAGTCTGTAATCCTGCTACCCAAGTTAACCAATCTTGTCCTGCTTGGCTTTCTCCGGTTATCCAACTAATAGCATCAGTTCGAACGAATTCATTTTGTAGGTACTCCTTACCTCTACCAATACCTGCACTTTTAAATTTATCAGCTTCCATCAATTGCTGATGCGTAAATAAAGAATGTGTTAATGCTTCAGGTAACGCCGTTGGCATAATACTGTACCCACGCTTATCAATACCTTCTGCGATAAGTGCAAACAAGGAATCATCATTTGAGTTATTGCCAGTAAACTCATAGACATTTTTTAACGCTAGCAAAGTAAAGTCCTTTCTTAATGATCTAGTTAATTGATAAAGCTTAATTAATAAAACCGACTTAATAAAAATGACATGTAAATTAGTTTTGTTATTAATCGTCTTGGTAGAAGTCATGCTCAATCTAAAAAGATAAAGGTCCAATTTAGACTGATAAACACTGGAATCTTTGATGGGAAATAATTAACGTTAAACAATTATTTTATTGCGTTAACTACTCTTGATATCTCGAAAGGTGTGAGATCGCATAGTGACAGTTTTTTAAAATAAGAAAAGCTTTATTATGCTGTTATTGTTAAATAAAAAAGCTAGGTGTAATCAACTAAAAAGCATCTAGTCACCTCGATTAAATACAATGCAATTGTAAGACAACAGCATCGTTTTTTTAGCGTATTAACTAACTTTAATGTGTAAGGCTAATGCTTTGAATTGATCGCTAATACTCTCACCAAACAATGGATCGACGTATTCTTTATGCTTCCATTGTAAAATCAAGTGAGCCCAATCATCTTCTGTTAAACTGCTTTGAATGGCAGGTAGAATTTCAGCTTCTTCATAGTTTAAATGTTGTTTTTGTTTACTCACAAACCCTTCCATTTTTTCTATAAACACTTCTTTAGGTATAATCGCATCCAACAGAATCATGTTTATCATGTCGTCTAATTCTGTGGTGAGGATTTTTAATTGTTTATGATCATCTTCCAAACGATTGGCAACTTGATCAGTCACCACTCTATATTTTAAATAATAAGCATAAATCAAATTCTCCATCGGATGATGGTATTTATCTGAATAATGCTTAAGGTAATCAGTAATAGATTTTAGCAGTTGGTAATCAATTTCTTTATCTAATTTTAATGACACAATATGGTTGTCCATCACCTGCAACAACTGCATAATATTTTTATGGTCTTTATGAATACGATTAAGCATGTGAATTCCCATCTATTAATAAAAGAAGAAGCATTGCTAATAATTAATAACAGATGATATCTCAAATATCTTGCTCAACTCCTGCGCAAAATCAATAAACAGTCATTAAGCATTAGCGGTTAAGGAAATAAATATGAACACGCTAAAAATCAATCAATTACCAGTTAATTACTTGTTTATCTTGCTCTGAGAGTAATTGATTGGTTTTTGAAAAGTGCTTACAACCAAAAAAACCACGATATGCAGACAATGGCGAAGGATGTACAGCAGTCAAAATATAATGTTTAGATTGATCAATCATCTGTGACTTCTTGATCGCGTAACTGCCCCACAATAAAAATACAACACCTTCTGTTTGCTCGTTAATATGTTGAATAACATTATCAGTAAACTGCTCCCAACCTTTTTTTGCATGGCTTCCTGCATTAGACTTCTCAACCGTTAATACGGTATTCAACAATAATACCCCCTGCTTCGCCCAATCACTTAAATCACCACTTTCCGGTAAGGTTGTCCACTGTAGATCATCAGCGAGTTCTTTATAGATGTTACGTAATGAAGGCGGTAATTTTATGCCTTCTTGTACAGAAAAGCTCAGCCCATGTGCTTGGCCATCACCGTGATAAGGGTCTTGTCCTAAAATGACCACTTTAACGTCTTTTAATTCAGTTAACGAAAAAGCAGTAAAACGATTTTTAAGGGATGGAAATATAGTTTTTCCTGCTGTTTCTTCTTGGTCGATGAACAACTGTAATTGTTTAAAATAACTTTGTTGCTGTTGCTTTTCTATAAAATCAAACCAGGACATAACCATCTACCATTTAGTAATTATCAAAAACAAAATATACCACATAAGCAATTGTTAAATATAAACTTTATTTTTTACATTTGAGCAACAAAACAATATTACTAAAAAACAACCAGTTACAAACTTGCTTTGATATTGCTCAATATAAACACAAATAAACCACTGTAAAAGTAAGTGATTAGTATTGTACATCACACATAAGCGGCCCTATAATCATAAGTAGATTAATTAACCAGCAGCATTAGATATTATTTATTGCATGCTTTATTAAACGGTTTATGTATGACTAAACCGTATTGCTAATACAAGAATTAAGGAAATATTATGGCTTTAGGTATTCAAATTACTGAATCAAATAACGCAGCGTTATTAAACTCGTTTTGGTTATTAGATGAAGAAAATGCACAGGCGCGTTGTTTATGTGTGAAAGACAATGCATACGCTGAAGATCAAGTTATTTCTTTAGCTGAACTCGGTGAAATTAAATATAAAGAAGTAGCGATTGAAGCGCCAAAAGCACAAGAAGGTGGTCAACACTTAAATGTGAACGTGTTACGTCGTGAAACATTAGAAGATGCTGTAAAACACCCTGAGAAGTACCCACAGTTAACAATACGTGTATCAGGTTATGCAGTACGCTTTAACTCACTAACACCAGAGCAACAACAAGATGTATTAACACGTACATTTACAGAAAGCTTATAAAAGCTTTCGTTTGAAATAATAGTGAAGAGATTAGCTTGATCTCTTCACTATCTACAAAGCCTAATAATTAACTTTTATGGTACTGTGGAATTGTATAAGCCTGATCTTGCTCAGAAACAGAATTACGAAATGTTCTATTTCCATCATTAAAATCATGATTAGGAATCGTATTGCTATAAAAAATACATTGTTCATTTTCTAGTGCTATTTTTAAATGTCCAGAGTAAACCGTATCTTCATTGATATCTTTAACCTGAGAGCGATACTCATTAGTATATTCAGCACAATTAGTTGCACTACTGGTGAAAATGACATTAGTAATATCTTTAGCATTACTGGCTTCATGCTGTGTATGCGATTCATGAGTACAAGCCGCTAAACTTTATGTAACCGCTAACAATAATAATGTTTTTTTCATATCAACTCCTTTTAGATATTTTAAGGTGGTGATGAGAGTGGTAGTGGTAGCTCAAATAATAATGACGATAAAGTATTAATGAAACAGCCTTTATTTATCGCTCAAGTTAAAACGTAATACCAATACTATTTATCAAAAAGGGGAGTAGGTTTATTACATTAATGTTAAACTCGTCCATAAAATGTCATACGTGCTGATTCAGATAATGTAACATCAGGCTGAGAGTTATAAGCGAGTACCACCAGCATACGAGTAATATCCCCCTGTGTTGGCGTGACTCGATGCATGGCATTACGCCCACGAAACATCACTAACGTACTTGCACTGGCTTCTAATACTTTACTCTGTCGTTTGCCATCTAATACTTCAGCAACGCCGTCATAATTCATTTCGCCGATATCCGCATCACGCATATTTTCTATATATTCAAACACTCCACCACCTTCTGGGCTTTGTAACAATAAAGTAGTCGCAAAAGATGATTCATCAAAGTGCCAACCTAGCTCCTGTCCTTCGCTGGCATAATGCAGGTTAATAGAGGACAAAGGATCGGTATAGTTATAAAGCTTTTCTTCACCTAATACGGTAGCGAGAAAAGCACGAAAATCAGTAGAATTATAAAGTGTTCTTAAGGGAGATGAATCTCCTATTTGATCGTCAGTAATACAACCTTTAGAAGACGATACCTGTCTGTTACGAGGATGCTCTACAGGAAAATCAGCATCGGAAGGTTTAAGGTAAACGTTATGCCCTTCTTTTGAATAATAAGCGAGATTTTGTTTAGCCTTCCCCTCTTCAATGGCTTGTTTAAGCGCTATCTCAGACAAGAAATTCGGCAACACTAAAGCTCCATCTCTATCTAAAATAGCCTTACACTTTTGCTGAAAATCAGCATCGTTAATAGGATATTTGTTAACTTCAATTACTTGCTCTAACTTCATTTCACTTCCCTATAAAGTTCGTTTATTCAACTGTGTTAAAATATCTCTTGGCTAACAACGAACGTATTCAATGAGATCATTAAGGTAAAATAACCTCCATTTTAGTTAATGAAATTGGAATTATATTTACAATCATCATGTTATATTTTTTATTATGCAGTGTCGTTAGTTTTGCGTAGTTCAGGCGAATTATTTAAAAAATAACTGACTATTGATAGATAATTTAACGCAGAAATCCGCGGAAATAGCGGTGTTGTATCGTTTTTCTTATCCATAATTGAGGTTAGTTAAAGAGAAAAAGCAACATATACTCCTCCGCAGGCTAAAGCCAGCGCCCCATAATCAAAAGCTCATAAACTTGTAGCAACAAGTCGAAAGCAACACATCACCCTCTGCAGACTAAAGCCAGCGCCCCAAAGTCACAGGCTGATAATATTTGCAGAAAGCCAGAAGCTTTTAATGTGTTGTTTGTGACTTCGAAGCGCATGCTTCAGCTTGCAGATCTTTTTTGTGTTGATTTATATTTTGCGAGTCCAATTTCAGATACTTTCTAACAACGAAGATGTTTGCTTCACCACTTGCTCAGAGTCGTTAGCTTGAAAGTTAACGACTGAACAAAGTAACGGGTATAATTATAAGTGATAGCCACAACGGCTCCTGTAATCGATAACCCTATTAATTTTCTTAAAAATTGAAAGTATAAAACTAAAAGTACTCAATCAACAAAGTTAACAGGACGACATATTTTTAACTAATGAGGTACCATTGTAGACTAGACCGAAAGCTCTTTTCGAACGATAGCAGCACCATCACTCAGTGCTTTTAACTTCCCTCTTGCTACTTCACGCGATAAAGGAGCCATGCCGCAGTTAGTACATGGGTAAAGCTTATCTGCATCAACATATTTAAGGGCTTCTCGTAATGTATTCGCCACTTCTTCTGGCGTTTCTATCGTATTGGTTGCCACATCAATTGCACCTACCATTACTTTCTTACCGCGAATAAGCTCAAGTAGTTCCATCGGTACATGAGAGTTGTGACATTCTAACGAAATAATATCAATATTAGAGGCTTGCAATTTAGGGAAAGCTTCTTCGTATTGACGCCACTCGTTGCCTAAGGTCTTTTTCCAATCTGTATTGGCTTTAATGCCATAACCATAACAAATATGCACTGCAGTTTCGCATTTAAGCCCTTCAATTGCTCTTTCTAAACAAGCAATTCCCCATTTATTCACATCATCAAAAAACACGTTAAAAGCAGGTTCGTCAAATTGAATAATATCAACGCCAGCGGCCTCTAATTCTTTCGCTTCTTGATTCAGAATAATTGCAAATTCCCAAGCGAGTTTTTCACGACTTTTATAATGGTCATCATACAGCGTATCTATCATGGTCATTGGACCTGGCAACGCCCATTTGATTGGTTGATCCGTTTGTTGACGTAAAAACTTCGCAGCTTCAACAAACACTGGTTTTTGTCGACTCACAGGGCCAACGACTGTCGGTACGCTCGCATCATAACGGTCACGAATTTTAACGATTTTACGATTTTCAAAATCCACACCATTAAGATGCTCAATAAAGGTTGTCACAAAATGTTGGCGAGTCTGCTCACCATCGCTGACAATATCTATGCCGGCTTGTTGTTGCTCGTGTAATGACACACATAATGCGTCTTTTTTGCCATCCACTAATGCCTGATCTTGTAATTTCCATGGAGACCATAATGTTTCAGATTCTGCTAACCAAGACGGTTTAGGCAAACTGCCTGCTGTAGAGGTTGGTAATAATTTTTTCATGATCAATTGCTTCCTATATTAGGTATTTAGCTTTTATTATTTGGTTTTTATTCTTTGAATCTAAGTATTGTTTAGCTTTGTTCGTTTAACGTTTTCGTTTTGTTAGGCTAAACAAGGTTGTTGTTTATAGCTGGCCGACCAATTATCAAACATAGCTTGGTAGGGTTTGATAAAGTGCGTTTCAGCAAACTTGCCCTGCTCAATGCCTAAACGATTACGTTCCTCTCGGTCATACACAATATGCGTTAATGAATAATCTAAGTTCTTCAAATTCGGTTGATAAGTTTGCCCTGCCACTGCATTCGCATTATAAATTTCAGGTCGATAGATTTTCTGAAACGTCTCCATGGTGCTGATAGTGCTGATCAGTTCAAGGTTGGTGTAATCATTCAACAAATCGCCAACGAAATAAAAAGCCAAGGGCGCAGCACTATTAGGCGGCATAAAATAACGTACCTGCAAGCCCATCTTTTTAAAATATTGCTCTGTTAAAGAAGACGCATTCGGCTGGTATTCACCCCCTAACACCGGATGTTGGTTAGCAATGCGTTGATAAATTTTAGTCTCCGCGACACTCAAACAGATAACAGGCGATTTATTAAAATGTGTTTTATAAGCAGAGGAATTCAAGAAAGACTGAAATAACTTTCCATGCAACTCACCAAAGTGTTCTGGGATGCTAAATGATGGTTGTCCCTTATTATGCTCAGACAACAAAATACTAAAGTCATAATCACGAATATAAGACGAGAAGTTATTACCAACAATGCCTTCAATACGTTGATTAGTTTGATGGTCAACAATACTCGTTTTTAACACTTCAATAGAAGGAAACGTTTGACCGCTACTCTCAATGTCCATTTCAACAGAGATAATCTCAAGCTCCACAGAATAACGGTCGCCCTTCGGGTTATCCCAATGAGCTAATGCATTAAATCGATTATCGATCATCTTTAATGCATTACGTAGATTCTGTTGACGGTTCTCCCCACGCGCTAAATTAGCAAAGTTGGTTGTCGCTCGTGTATTGCCAGCAGGTTGATAATGCTCATCTAAACCTGTGCTCTTAATCGTAAAGGTAAAATCTGTGTTCATGGTAATTAGCTCCAATTCTCAATCATAAAATCTGCACACTCCCTGTTCTTTCAGGATTTTCTAATCATCAGTCTTATTTATATCGATGACGTCGAATTAAGCACTCACGTTAATATTGCCCAACGTTATAAAGCAGTGTGTATTTTATACGTTAAATTTATTATGAATAAAAATGATTGATTTTCAAATTAACATGAAAATAACTAATAAACGGGTTTTAAGTGTAAATAAAGCAGGATGAAAATGTTAAGAAGATTGAAGTTAATTTGGTTTAGGTTTGGAGAGCATGGCGAATTAGGCCAAGCCTAGTTTTAAGCTGAGAAGCTCTGCGAGCCTTGTTTTTATTAGCTTACAGAGCTTTGTTATATTCGAAATTAATAAGCTCGGACGCGTTCAGTGAATGACTTTTCCGTCTTTGAACAACAAAGAACTCAAAGAAAGCCGTCACCGACTCACTTTCTCATCCAAGTAATCCACTCACTTTTAACGTACCGTTTCTGACGTGCATCCGTGCACTAGCTTTAACTACCCTATTTGATATTACTCAAATACGTTAATTGCTTGAGAAAGCTCAACGGTAGTCAGCTGTAGACATTTTATATTAAACATAAAAAATTACGACGAACAGCTAAGATGAGATACGCCCCCGACCTTAAAGAACTCAAGTGGTTTCAATCGATAGTATTTATCTTCCACTTCTTGAGACTGCTCTGCATAAGGTTGGTTCATCACATCTTGCAACTCTCGAATTAAAGCGTAATTACCCTCTGTTGCTTGTTGATAAGCAGGTTTAACAAACCACTCTCGTAAAATGTATTTTGGATTAACCAACTTCATTTGCTTAGCGGCTTCTTCAAGGTTGCTACCATTTTCCTCACAGTCACTATTAAGAAGTGCTTTCCATGTTGCAAACCATTCTATCCAACGTGTGTCCCTTTGATGAGAATCTGACTCGTTTGCCTGACTTGAACTATTGTAAAAGCTTTTTTTCAATGGACGAATGTCGTCAGGTATCGACGATAGCTCCCGAAAGAAAATTGTATAATCGACAGGTGTTTGCATCATTAGAGTGAGTAGCTCGTTAAACAATACCTTGTGAGCCGTTGGGTTTAACGTGCTAAGACCCAACTTGGCAGCCCACATACTTTGCATTTCCGAGTCCATCACGGTCGAAAATTCACGTTGAATCTCGTCGAGTGCTAGTAAATGATCTTTATGATCCGCTAATAACGGTCGTAACGCCGAACAAAAAGACTCGAAATTACTTTGCGCAGCTTTAGGTTGATTCAAAAACGAATAATGATTACCACCGCCCGTCCAAGGTTGATAATACGGGTTAAACACATCACAAAAACCAAATGGGCCATAATCAAGCGTAAAACCACCAGCAGCACAATTATCACTATTAAAGTTACCTTGGCAAAAGCCAACGCGGATCCAATTCGCTATTAGTGATGTCAGGCGTCCACGAAACTCGCGCGCCAATATCACTACTTTTTCAGGTGTACTGAGCTGGCTATCGATAACGTCAGCGTATTCACGATCAATCAAGTGCAACACTATTTTTTCCAGCTCTTGCATCGCGTGAACTTGTTCATCAAGCTGATCTTCAAATTGACCATCTTCACGAGCACGGCGAGCAAAAAGCTCAATTTGACCAACGCGAATAAATGAAGGCGCAACGCGTGTCGAGATAGCGACCGCTTCAGCACTCATCATATCCGGATTCTCCGAACGAGACCCCTCCGTATACCAGTAACGCTTTACCGTTTCAGTTTTGGAAACGTACAAACTCAACGACCGTGATGTAGAAACATCAAGCGCGTGCATGTGCTCTTGAGCTAAGAACTCACGAATGCTAGATCGTAAAACAGCACGACCATCCGCCCCGCGGCAATAAGGTGTTCGGCCACCGCCTTTTAACTGCATTTCCCAGCGTTGACCGTTGATAACCGCCTCAAGCACTGAAATAGCACGACCATCCCCATATCCGTTACCAGTCTGAAACGGGCATTGATGAGTGAATTCAGTCCCGTAGATGGAAAGTGCGTAACCTGTCGCCCAACCAATCTTACGCATCGGTGCTGGCACCTGAGAAGTATCACCGGTGAACATGCGCATGAAATGGGCAGATTCGGCCATCGAGTCGGCTAAACCAAGCTCAGCAAAAAATGCATTACTGTGCGCAACATATTCTGGGTCTTTAATCGGGGTTGGGGTAATTGGAACATAATGACCCGAGAAGACTTGTCGTGGTGCGTAATCAACCCCGTTCTCTGTCGCATCGGGATCACAGTTGAGCGTGTCCATAAGCGAATAATTTGCCAACTTAGCAAGCTCACCTAACGTAGCGACTTTAGACGTTGATGTAGTAGGTATAGCAGATACAGTCGAGTTTTTTTTCTGAGGCAGTCGATTTGTCATAATGTTTTATACCTGCGTTTATAGAGATGGGTGTTCATAAAGATAATCGTTCATAGAGATAAGTATTAATGTTTACTATCTTACCGCGATATGTTGGAGAGTTCAGTGCTAATTGTAATCGTTTCATTAAACCTGAGTTAACATTGGTTTTACTTTTTTATTTGCTTTACTTTTTATTTGCTTGGCTCGCCTACGCTCCTTGGATCTATTAGTGACTTTACTTTATCTAAACCAGTAGAGAACTTCGGTAGATAGTTGTAGCAATATTGAACTTAGATTTAATCATTAATGAATTAATATGATTGAGTTCGTATAAGTACTCAGCACTTTAAGATGAAACGCCATTCCTGATCCCAAAGGTTTTTATCAATATTTCCAAAGTCTTTTTAAATGAAGATAATCATTACAAGAGATAGCTTGAAACTTAAAACCACTCAACGCTTATCTGTATTCAGATTTCAGTATTTATGATAATTTAACCTGCTCTTTATATTATTTAGTATCGTTAAATGTGATTTAAATCTGGGAGGTGGTTATGGTTAAAAATCAAAATAAATTATTACGTTATACAAGCGTATCTGTGGCTAATGTATTTGAAAAAGAGACCGCCATCATTACACAAATACAAGCGAATGAAATATCTAAATGCCTTATATTATGGCAAACAAAAACACCCACGATTGTATTTCCTGCTAATAAAAAATGGCCCGAATCTACCTTATTAAAGACAGCCTTACAAAAAGATGACTGGAGATTACTGTCACGTAAAACAGGTGGCGCTCCTGTCCCACAATGCGAAGGTATCGTTAACTTATCGCACTTGTATGTTTGGGACGATGCTACGCCCTACTCTATTACTCAAGCATATGAAAACTTATGCCAAGTATTAAAAGACTTTTTTAGCCTATATGGATTAAACAGTGAAACGCATGCCACAGAGTTTTCGTACTGTGACGGTGATTTTAATCTCAATATTAATGGGCGTAAAATCGTAGGGACTGCACAGCGTATTATTTTAAAAAAAGGAGGTGGTAAAATTATACTCGCACAAGCCTGTATTCTCATTGATGCAGTGCTAGAAGAAATAATTAAACCCATTAACCTGTGTTATCAATTGTGCGATAAAAAAGAGCGAATAAAAGCACAGGTTCACACCACCTTGTTTGAGCATATTAATACACGACCTAGTGTCGATGTGCTTTATCAACAACTCACTCAAGCATTTGTAGATAATGGCTTAGGCTAGTGGTGAGGAACGACTAAAATCATGACGCCATGACACACGGTTGATTATACGGATTCCGATTTGAAAGATATGATGATGTGGGATATTTGAGGCTTGGTAAATGGCTGAATTATAAAAAACTACCTCAAAGCGATACTAAACAGTATTTCTAAAAGATAGCTTGAAGTTTAAAGTTAGTGATAATTGATTAAACCTTTATCACCCAATATTTAACAGATTTCAAAATGACAGCTTATAAATAACAGCTTATAGACGATATATCGTTGTCGCATAGAGTGCCGCAAAGCCTAATAACATTAATAACACTACAGGCTTTGCACGTTGCAAAAACAACGGTAGCCAGCTTACTTTAATAATATAGGTTGAAGTAATCACCATTAACACACCAGAACAAAAGGCAGCAAGCCCCCAAAACTCTGTAATATGTTGGCTCGCATACCACAATATATTCCATAGACCCGCGGCGAGCAAAATACCGCCAATACTAAGGCGAATAGGTTTTGGACAACCCTTTGCTATTGGTGGTAAGGCAACAATTAAACCGACGATCATGCACGCAGTCACAACACTTCCCATGGGTATCATATTATTCGCTTCTGTTCAGATTAATTAAGTAAATCATTATATTTAACCTTAGCAGGAAAACAATCATTCAATTTGAGCCTTAAGCGTTTTCAGTATCCTCAAAAGCTTGTCAGTGTATTTACCTTCACCACACAAGAAAGGACGGTGAACATTGCGGGAGAAACATTGATAATAAGAGATTTCAGGTTACCAACTCAAACTTTCTGTTTGTATCAGTAACGACGAATTCAGTATCGTTAAAAAGACCGCAACCTATATCTACAAAACATCGCCGGAGCAATTCAATATGTTTGCTAAAATTAAACACGCAAACAAGTTACGATTTCATCTTATTTGGTAAAGACATTGGCTTTGTCGATAAGCTAATTAAGAAAATACTAGACGAAGCATGCTCAGAAAAGCATTGTGACTTGGTCATAACAACAATAGAAAACAGCTTTATGAATGAAAAAGATAAAGCAAAAGTGATAAGTTGCTTTAAAGGTCGGATAAAGGCAATCAAACACATCGTTTACGCAGCGGCTTGATTAACCGAATTAAGTAAAATGGTAACTACCCAAAGTAAGTTAAAAGAAGAAGTTACAGATTATGGATGTCTACAACTTTGCTAAGCCGAGCGTATTAATATGCTATCGCATAAATCGCTCCCAGCCTGACCTTGCTAAAGGCAATGATTGATTCAGAAGAACAAGGAATTGATGTAGCCACATTGACATTCGTTTTTTGACTTCGGGGCGCATGGCGAGTTAGGCAAAGCCTAGTTTCATGAGCGGAGAAGCTCTGCGAGTCCTGTTTTCAGCTTGCTGGTATTTTTTGTGTTCGAAAAGCAATGGGCTTAGGCGCTCACGTTGGATTATATGAATTTTATTAACTTTAGTTTCATACTGTAGCCGACTCTTCTTTATTTGAGATTAAATATCAATTTCCCGATATTTGATTGCAAATTTGTCATCTTCACTTATATAAGCTTCTTTGAGTGATATTTTTTGCTCTGATTTTCTTTTATCATTATTTATTTTAGTAATTATGTTTGTAATTAATTCCTTTTTATTTTCTGGGAATTTACAGCCTAAAGTAATACTAGTTATTTCTGCGTTAATTTTATTTCTATCGTGATTAGGATAATCAAATTTTTCGAAATATATTTTGTTAGTATTATTTGAGAATAATCTAACTTCACGCTCATACTCCCACCCCTTATTTTTGGTTAGTAGAAATTGATTGAATATAAATAAATCTTGTTCTTCATTTCGTTTTAATTCTTCAGTGTAGGAAATTTTCTCTATCCCAACGCCCTCCGGAAGCTCACCACCAAACCAATATTCAATCATTATTCCTTGATGCTCTTCAGCATAATGAGACCACATCAGCATGGAGTTTATATTGTGAGATAGAGAGAATGTACGATAGTTTGAGTCAATAAGCTGTCCTTCGCCTACTTTATTTAACATAGGTAATTCTATAGGGTCATTTAATTGCTCTCTGCTTGATAAGTAAAAGTATTGATTTGTTAAAGCATCAAGGGTGTTCATATTAAAATAGGAATATTTAAATAAATGCTTTCCTCCATCTGCTGTAAATGTATTCCATTGAAATTGATTGGTTATCGCAGTATTGAATATTTGCTTTAGTTTCACAAAATCTTCCTCTGAAATATTTATATCAGACAGTTTTTTTCCAGCGGAAATATAGTTTCCAATAATGACATGATCTTTTTCCTCAGATGAGAGCATTAAATTTAGAGCACATTTGTATTGCTCAAATGCTAACGATAATTGCTCTTTTCTTTCATAACAAACACCAAGTATGTTATGTGAGGCCATCGTGGGTATATTTTTTTTGTGGTGAGCAACAATGTTATCTATTACGTAATCGTATGCTTCAGCCTTTATTGCTAAGTTATAAAAACCAAGTAAATCTTGATCCAATAAAGTTAAACCAAGCTTTTTATTCTTCCTTTTTTCAAATTCATTCTGATAATAAGATTGATTCCACTGATCTTTAATAGCCTTAAGTTCTTCTTTTAGTGTTGAGTATTGGAAATACGTCATTAACTCTGGGCTATCAATAATATTTTTAGCTTGAATATAGGTATCAAAAAAATCTATTAAGTCTTGTAATGACTGACCACTTTTAAAACGATCTTCTAATTCTTTAGTTTTTAATTTAAATTTTAATACTTTATAAAGAGAGTTGTTTTCACCTTCTAAAGAATCACTTTTTTTGTGAGTAAACTGTAATATTTCTTCATCTAGTTCATCATTTAATTTTAACTTAGCTAATAAATAATAAATACGAGCGCTGAAACTATGTCTGAATAATATATCGTTTTCGGGGGCTTCGTCATAATGAGTAATTACATCATCAAATTCTTTGGCCTGAAATGCAAACTTGATAATTGATTCTCTTGTCATGAAATTTTCTTTCAAATGTTTTTGATAAATGCTTTTATGATCATTTTTGCAAAAATCATGTACTTGAAATGGATAAATATTAGATATTACCTTCTCTTTATCAACCAAGCCTTTCTCTGCATATGGCTGAATAATATCGTAACTAATTTTATCCATTGAATTAACCAGAGTTAAGCCTTCATCAATTTCATCAAGATGGAAATGCGCTAAAATAAGTATTTTTGATTTACATGTAACGTTGTCATCCATTACTATTTTTTTTATAAGCCTCCATTGTATCGCTAATAAGTCTTTTGTATTTTGAAAAGTAATATAGGTGTTATCTATAATGTCTATGACATTATCGTATTGACATTTTTTGTAGTGAAATTCCAATACATCAAACCAAGAATTCATATTATGATCTTTATTGTATAATCCCCAATGGGCATCGATATTTCCATTATCCAATTCTACTGATTTTTTATAGAAACAAGTTGGGATGTGTTCATTGAGTATTTCACTATAGATTTTACTGGCAGTATCTCCCAAGTAGCAGTATGCAGATGACTCATTGCCATATTTTGAAACAATTTCATTGAAGGTAGTTTGGGTATTTTCTTGTTTAAGGTCTTGAATAAAATAATAGAAACCTAAGTACCATTCATTTTCAGAAGCCCCACGTGACTCCTCTAAAAAAGTAAGAGCAGAGTAGTGTTTAGCTTTTATAGCTGTAATTATTTCTTTCTCACTTATATTAGGCATGTTACTCACCTTCCTCAAAATAGACTTATTGATTGATAATATATCGTAAACAAAGATCTGGATACACGCTCATTGAATTAAGCAATATCAATTAGTTAAAATTAAACCGTCCTCAATGTGGTAACATCTCCCCTTGTATAGTTTCCTGAGTCAATGAGCGCCTTTAGAAAGCTGAAAACAGGGCTCACAGAGCGCCTCCGCTCATGAAACTAGGCTTTGCCTAATTCGCCATGCGCCCCGAAGTCAAAACATGATGTTTTTCGCACGTTATAATGTAAATATGAAGTTAGCTTTTATCTTTTCCTTTCCAATTAAAAATTTACTTCAAAAATACCCTCCCCTTAAAAACAATAAATAATGCGCCATATCAAAGCCACAAACCCAAACTCCCGATAAAATAAATATCATCAAGTTGTTCCTAAGCTACGAAAATTAAGGGAATTTATGACACCAATTATCGCTCAAACTGTTGCTCAAGTTATGTTACCTGTTGTGCTAGGCCTCGTGATGTTGGGAATGGGGTTAAGTTTACAAATTAAAGATTTTAAAGCGGTACTAAAAGCGCCTAAAGTCGCGATGATTGGTTTTTTATTACAACTGCTTTTACTGCCGATACTGGCACTGTTTATTATTAAGGTTTTTGCACTTAATCAAACTGCTGCAGCTGGGCTTTTTTTATTGGCATTATGCCCCGGCGGTGCGACCTCAAACTTATTTTCATTTATTGCTAAAGGTAATCTCGCTTTAAGTGTCTGCTTAACCAGTGTCGTGAGCATGTTATCGCCATTTATTTTACCGATCGCGTTTGTTGGTTTTATCCATTACAGCGGAAACGCAGATAGTCAGCAGTTTAATTTACCTTTATTACCAGCAATGAAACAACTCGCTATCGTCACCTTACTACCGACTGTTATTGGTATGAGCATTCGTCATTTTGCCGATCAATGGGCACAGTCTGTTATTCCTTTGATTAAAAAGGGATCAACTATTGCGATGTTACTGGTGGTTACGGCCCTTGTTTTGACAAACTTAACTATCATTCCTGCGATGCTTTCTTTGCAGGGTATTGCTGTCATGACGTTATGTATTTTAGCGTTAATCATTGCCTATTTTATTGCAGGCAAGTTGAATGTTAACGAAACCGATAGAAAAACTATTGCGATAGAAGTGGGTGTGCAAAATGCAGGTACCGCGATGATGATTGCATTCACTATCATGCATCAACCTGCACTAGCGGCCATTCCTTTAATGTACGGGCTGTTAATGAATATACCCGCATTCATTTTTGTATATTGGCTCTTAAACAAAAATAAAGGCAAAGATAAAATGACTATGCCAATAAAAGTAAATCCTTAGGCGAATCTAATAATGCCAATAATTTGAATGTTAACTCTCGACTTGATAACACATGTTTACCCCTTAGCCAGACGCTGTGTTAAAAAATCGATAAATGCTCTTGTTTTGGGTGCTAATTGTCGCTTATTTGTAAAAATGGCATTAATGGGCGTACTAGGTTGCATGATTGAAAATTTTTCGAGTATTGGCGTTAGAGTTTCTTGTAATAACTCATCATGCACCATCCATTTTGGAATCATTATTATTCCGACATCTTTCAATGCGGCTTTACGTAAGAAACTCAAACTATTAACGCTTAAAGACCCTTTGATTGACACTTCTATAGGATGGTTAGCCATTTCAAAACGCCAACGGTTATTACTTATCTTAGTGTTAAATGAAAGGCAGTTGTGTGTTTGTAAATCATGAGGGTGTGTTGGTTGTCCATGCTTTAAAAGATAATTAGGACTTGCACAAATCACAGATTGACTATCACCCAACTTACGAGCGGTTAAACTAGAATTATCTAAATGACCTATCCGTAATGCCAAATCAAGGTTTTCATCAATTAAATCAAGTTGAGCAGAGTTCATATTTATGCTGATTTGTATTTCAGGATATAACAGCAGAAACTCAGGTAAAATAGGCTCGATAAATGTTAACGCAAAATCAGCTTCTGCCGTTATTCGCAACCGACCAGAAGGTTTATCAACTAGTTTTTTGACGGCAAATTTAGCCACTTCTATATCATCAACTAATCGTTTCGCATGCTGAAAATAAATATCTCCGGCTTCGGTGAGGCTTTGCTTACGCGTTGTACGTTGAAATAAACGAGCGCCTAGTTCTTTTTCTAACTGAGATATTTGACGAGATACCGCAGATGGTGTCACTTCCATAGAGCGAGCGACAGCAGAGAAACTTCCTTCCTCAACAACGTTAACGAACAATTGTATGTTTGATATGTTATTCATTTGTGCATTATATTCACAAATCTTATGATTAGAATACTGTTTTTTGTTTTATTTGAACATGTGATTATAACTGCTCGATATGTATCAAGTCATTTCATGCTCTAGATTGCCATCCCCCTAGGCCATTGAACTTTTGTGCATTTTAAATATGTTTGAGTAGGAGTTTTTATGTCTAAAATAATTTTAATTACAGGTGCCTCTACAGGCTTTGGTCACGATACTGCGTTATCACTTATTGGAGAAGGATATAAAGTATTTGCTTCTATGCGTGATCCTTTAGGTAAAAATAGTGTGCACGCTCAAAAATTAACAGCTGCTGGTGCCTATGTTGTTGAGCTTGACGTGATAAATGAGCAATCAATAGAGCAAGCAATACAAATAGTAAAAGACCAAGCTGGCCATATCGATGTGCTTATTAATAATGCAGGTATTGCTTCTGCAGGGGTGACGGAAGCTTTTTCAACCGAACAAATGGTTGCATTATTTGATGTGAATGTATTTGGTGTGCATCGTGTCATTCGGTCAGTGTTACCGATGATGCGTGAAAATAAAAAAGGCCTAATTATTAATGTGGGTTCTATTTTAGGTAGAGTTACTTTTCCATTTTTTGGCATTTATGGTGCCAGTAAATATGCCGTTGAAGCATTAACAGATAGCCTTCGTTATGAGGTTTCACAGTTTGGTGTGGATGTTGCGTTAGTACAGCCTAGTGCCTATCCAACTGATATGTATGGTAGTGCACAACAACCTTTAAATACCGACTGTGTAGAAAGTTATGGCGATGTTGGTGAAATTCCAGGGGCTATGTTTTCAAGCTTTATGTCAATGTTCGAAGCAGCTGATGCACCTAAACCACATGATATTGCCGAAGCAATTGTTGAGTTAATTAAGACTCCAGATGGTCAACGTCCAGCTCGTACTGTTGTAGGTAATAGTTTTGGTTCAGAGGCTATTAATGCGGCGGTAGCACCTATTCAGAATACTGTAATGCAAACACTGGGTCTTGGGCATCTAGAAGTTCTTAAAAAGAGTTAACGTTTTCTTATTTTAAACTACAAAACAAGTGCAATGTGTCAGTGGTTTTAATTCATTGACACATAAACAGAGTGAAAGGGATTTTATGCTAAAAATAATAAATAAAATACTTTCTCTGCACCTGAAACCCCTATTTTATGCCATGTCTTTTTGTACAACATTAGGCGTGACGATAACTACCGTCATTGCAGCTGAAAATGATACACCAAAAATAACATATACATTGTTTAATGAAACAAAATGGATAGAGCTTCCTGGCAGCAGAGCAGTTGCTAATGTGAAAGATGATTTTACTAAAGGAGTCCATCTCAAATTACTTAAACTTTCTCCCGGTAATAAAACAGTTGTTCACACTCATTCGCATAGTTATACAGTTATGGTTATAAAAGGTTTTGCAAGACATTATGAACCTAATAAACCCGAAACACAGGTCATTTTACCTGCTGGGTCTACTTGGTTTATTCCAGCCAATGTACCTCATGTTAGTGAGTGTTTAGCTGAGAGTGTGTGCATATTTTCGACGCAATCAGATGGTGCATTTGATTTTAAATTAATTAACTAATTTAAAGTTATGTACTTATGATCTGAATCCAAAAAACATAACAATGAAATATAGGGTCATATTTTTCTTTTTATAATAGATGATGAACGCAATACAAAGAGTATTTTGCGATCGAGGAAAGCCTATAAAGTAGCAAAATACATCATATATTTTATGAATAATGACCTAATAAAATTAGGTTAGTTTAACAATATTAATTTAATGAATTATATAAGAGGGTTAACGATAATGAATACAGCAACACAAAATTATGGCGCAACAATTGCGCGAGTCTCTCTGGGAGTTGTATTAATTGCGCATGGCTTGCTTAAGGTGTTAGTTTTTACTATCCCCGGTGCAGTTAGTTATTTTGAAAGTGTAGGAATTCCTGCAATTTTTATATATTTAACACTCTTCGGAGAGTTTGCTGGTGGAACCGCTTTATTACTTGGCGCTTATTCGCGCCTAAGCGCATTATTAAGTATGCCAATTTTGTTAGGCGCAGTGTGGGTCCATAGTGGGAATGGATGGACATTTAGCAGTGCAGGTGGCGGTTGGGAATATCCTGCGCTTTTATTTGTGCTTGCGGTTATTGTCGCGCTGCAAGGCAATGGTGCATTTGCTCTTCGTAAACTCCCTTTCATTGATGGTCTTATTCCTCAATCCATGAAGATTTAAGCCTGTGTTATAGCCTAATAAATAACAGGTATAAAATGAGGGTCACAAGCTTAAAATTAATTTTATTGAGCTTAACCGCTGTGACCTTGTCGCAAAATTTGTGTAATTGCCTATCATTAACTTAATCATATTAAGGATAGGTCATTATCAAAAAGAAGAGCTAAAAGCATTTTAGCTTAAAGCCACAAAGAGGTTAAACTCTCAAAAAATTCTGCTTATTTTATCCGAAATTATTGAAATAGACGCACCTCGAACACCCATTTTAAAAGTTGATTAATCAGATTAATTCAATCTCTGTGCACACATTTATCATCCTTTTATTATCGCTAACAAATCTATTCCATGTGTGACAACTTCATCAACTATACTGATTACCGCTAAATGATGCTGCTGTATCCAACTCCAAACTTGATCTATAGGATTCAACCCTGATGAGTAAGGAGGACATTTTATTACCGAAACATTGTCAAAACCAGAATCAATACCATTAGTATGCCACCCCTTACCCTCCATGATAACCACGGTGCCCTGTCATTTTTTGTGGCCTCAGATATTTGTATTAAGCCTGGTTTTATTATAATACCAACTGAACCAAACAAATAAGCATACTCAAATTGGTGTTGCCTTTTCGCGCTACCTGTTAGCTTCCATAAACGTGTTGTTGAGTTTTTCTGAATCAATGATTGCTTTTAGCAAGGTAAGACAAGGATGCAATGCGAGTTAAGCGCGCAACATAGATATGGCGGTACGTTAAGAAGGTAGTCATTACTTAAGTTAAAAAGTAATAGATTAAAAAACGTTGAAACCAGCCTCTTTGATTTCCTACGGATATAAGTCTTCTCTGTTGGTAAAGAGAAAGTAAAGTCGCCAACAATACCGCAAATACTGTTAATACTGTTAATACTGTTAATACCGATCAAAATCATGACACGAGCGCAGACGAGCTTAATTGGCATTAAACACAACCAAACCTGTATGAAATATCCAAATCAAACTTGTAAACTTATTTCTAGATTGCATAATGGAAGTGACTAAAATATAACCATTAATATTAAACAACATCTTAGTGACAGCCGGCTCTCGTATAAAAGGATAAACGATGAAATATTGGCAGCAACTCCTCTTCATTTCCCTCAGCCTGTTAGCGACTTCAAGTCAGGCAATGTCCCCTCTTCCTATCAATGAAGATAAAACACCTTACAAAACAGAAACAATCTGGCCAGACATAACGATTCCTTGGGGGATGGTTCAATTACCTAATGGTAAAATGTTAGCAACGGAGCGTTCAGGCAAGTTATGGTTATTAACTGAAGGTAAACCCTCAATTGAAATAACAGGTTTGCCTAAAATACATCAGAATGGACAAGGCGGTTTATTAGATATTGCATTACACCCTGAGTTTTCAAAAAATCAGCTTATCTATTTCACTTATGCGAGTGAAAATGAAACAGGCAGCAACACTGCCTTAATGCGTGCGAAGTTAGATGTTGACAACAATCAATTGGTTGACCAGAAAACATTATATCTTGGTGAAGGCGATTCAACCCGAGGAAATCATTATGGTAGCCGCATTGCTGTCACTGATGAGTTTGTTTACTTTTCAATTGGCGATCGTGGACAACGCGATAAAAACCCGCAAAATTTATCATTGGATGGCGGTAAAATTTACAAATTAAACCTTGATGGTAGTATCCCAACCTCAAATCCTTTTTATCAGCAAGCTAACGCTAAAAAAGCAATTTATTCCTATGGACATCGTAACCCTCAAGGATTAATTACACTCGCTGATCGCAACCAAGTTTGGTCACATGAACATGGCCCAAGAGGTGGTGATGAAGTTAACTTGATTGAGTCAGGGAAAAATTATGGCTGGCCTGTTATCGGTTATGGCGTGAATTATATTGGTACGGACTACACCGACATCACTGAGAAAGAAGGCATGGAGCAACCTAAGTTATATTGGGATCCTTCCATTGCGCCTTCCGGCATGGCGTATATTAGCAGTAACAAATACCCGCAATGGCAAGGTAAAATATTACTCGGTTCAATGAAGTTTGGGCATTTAGTGTTACTGGAAATAGATAACGAAAATGTAGTTAAACAAACTAAATTATTGGCTAACGTCGGTAGAGTAAGAAATGTGATTCAAGGTAATGATGGGTATATTTATTTGGGTATTGATGGGAAAGGGATCCTAAAGTTAATGCCTTAAGCATTGGGCATTCTATTTTTAATTTTGGTTCGTATTTGCTCATCGAGGTTATGTTGATATTTCCGGCTTTGTGTTTCGCCCTATCGGCGACTTTACTTTCTCTCTGCCAGCAGAGAACCTGATACCTACAAGGGTGCAAAGAGACTGGCACCGAGTCACTTTCTATCCAAACAATGCCCATACTTTTAAAATAAGCTTTCTCAACGCCCCCGTTCATACGGCACATCTCTGTGTCGAATGAACTTACAGCAAACGTCCTGCTTGCCGCTAGTGAGCTGCTGAAAGGTATTCATGATTTGGGAAAGCTCAACGGCAGAGAAGTCGTAGCCTCATTTAGCCTCGCTTAAATCATTAACTAATTGATATTATTAACTTCAATGTATGAGTATCCACAGCTTTAACTACTTTATATTATATATATTCAGTAAAAAGCCAAGCAAAGCTAACAGACACTTTATTCAACCAGCAACCCGCTTACGCGTTAACGCTATCCCTAAAATTATTAATAACATCGCCCCTAGGCTTTGCCATTCAATGGCTTCGCCCAAAAGAAGCGCACCAGTAAAATACGCCACGATAGGAATCACGTAATTAATATACGAAAGAAACGTAGGACCTGCCGTGCCGATAACGGCAAACAAAAGAATGGTAGCAAACGCAGTCGGCCCGACACCTAACCACAACATCGATAACGAGGCTTTTAAAGAGTAACTTTGTTGCCACGGTAAATCTTGCCACAGCCAAAATGGCACTATAACGATACTCGAAATAATCATCACGCCTGCTGCTGTTACAACAGGATTATAGGAAGGCAATCGCCTCACCAAAATGGCATTGATCGCATAACTAAAAGTAGCGAGTAAAATCAATAAACCACTCAGTAAGTTACTGTGAGCTCCGACTAACGACGGCCAAAGCACAATCACCACGCCAGTAATACCTAACACAAAACCGAATATTTTAAAGCGATTGAGGCTTTCTCCTGATACAAAATAATGTGCCAAAATCATTGTCGCCAACGGCATAAATGCCATCAACAATCCCGTAATACCCGAGCTAATATCTTTCTGACCCGTTGAGATAAGCAGAAATGGCAACAAGTTACCCATAACACCCAGCAGTAAAAATACCGCCCAAGCCAACGGCTTTACAGGCAAACGCCACCCCTTGGCATACATAAAGAGCGTTAGAATAACAGCAGCAATCAAGACTCTAAGAGAGACGATAGCAACAGGGCTAAAGCTTTGCAGTGAGACAGCAGTAAACATAAATGACGTGCCCCACAGAAAAATCAGTAACAGCAGAGAAAACCAGTCTTTAACAGTAGGTGTATAGTTCTGAGGCATGTGTTTTATCCAATTAGCATGTTTAATAGGTAAATATTACTAGAGAATGATGACTAGAGAGTTTACCCGACAACCTCCTATTTTGTTGATAATTTTAATACAGCATTACAGCGCTAAATAACTTTAAATCGTAAAAATCTAATTTGATTGTAAGCAACTAATGGGTGTTCGCAACTTGTTCAGTGGACAACTAATGAGTGTTCAGAACTTTTTCAGAACTTCGAGATAACGGTGACATAGCGGTAACCATATTGAGTTTAGCAGTATGATTGTCAAAGGCACAAAGCAAGACTTGGCCCGAACGGCACTCTTATAGAGTTCCAAACAGCATACAAATCAGAACAAAAACAATTTATCTTCGGCTTTTAATGTGATTTGGCAATGGTAAAGTTTATAGGTCTCCTGTACTTTTATAAATAACGTTAACTGGTTAATTGCCTTCACAAGTTTAAGTAAATTAATCACAATCACACAATCATATTATGTCGCTTTTATATCAAATTTAGGAACTTTCATGCACATTAACAACATTATTATAGGCGGTGGTTTATCTGGATTATTGAGTGCCTGGTATTTACAAAAACAAGGGATACCTTATTTACTTTTGGAAGCTAAACCAAAGCTCGGCGGTAGGATATTAGGTGTAAAAGACAGCTCCACAGAGCATTATCATGATTTAGGACCGACGTGGATTTTCCCTCATCAATTCAATATACAACAGTTGCTTGAAGAGCTTAACATACCGTATGTTGAACAATATACGAGAGGCGATGCATTATTTCAAAAACAAGGTAATCAAGGAATTATAAGAACCGAAGGCGCGGGTGCTGCAAGTATGTATCGTGTCATTGGCGGCATGACCACAATCATTAATGTCCTGTATAGTAAGATTGATTCACGTAATATAAAAACAGAACATGTTGTTACCAATACAACAAAAGTCGATGACCAATGGATAATAACAGCACAACATAACAATGAGACTAAATCGTTTCATGCTAATAACCTTATATTAGCATTACCTCCTCGCATGATTGTAGAGCATCTGACACCCACTTATTGGGCTTCATCTGAACTTATTGAGCACTTTAAACAAGTACCAACATGGATGGCTGCGCAAGCAAAATTTATTTCAATCTACCATTCTAGTTTTTGGCGCGAAAAGGGGTTGTCTGGACAAGTATTTAGCCAACAAGGTCCTATGCAAGAAATGCATGACGCTTGCTCTATCGATATTTCAGAAACGGGTGAACAGGTTAATCTAACAAATGCCTTATTTGGCTTTATTGGTGTGCCAGCTAATCATCGACAACAATATGATGAATCGCAAATAAAAGAGGCTTGTCTCAATCAATTGAATCAACTGTATGAGAATTCAGAAGAAGAACTTGATTCAATATTATATAAAGATTGGGCCACCGACGCATTTTTTGCTTCTGCCCGTGATATTAATGAACAGCCAAAACACCCTGACTTTCCTATGGATCAATATATGAGCGAACTAACTCAAAAGAATATATTTTTAGCAGGCAGTGAGTTCTCTCGTACAGATGCTGGTTATTTAGAAGGTGCGGTTTGCGCCGTGAATGATGTGATTGCCAAAATAATAAATACAGATAACAGATAAAAACGTATTAATCCGAGTACTTACCTATGAAATAGCGTCGATAGTCATCAAGTAAGGCAGCATAACGTTATTTAACGCTATGCCGTTAGCCACGTTGATTTTCGTAATGTATTTGTCAAAGATAAAACGCAAGACCTGCCCCATTATTTTAAGGTTTATGGTGGTGGTCATTTTTAGTATAAGCTCGTCTGCGCTCGTCGTGGCTTTTTTGATCTTTATTAGCTTTGGTTTTCGCCCTGTCGTCGACTTTACTTTCTCTCAGCCAGCCTAGAACCTAATACCGACAAGAGAGCAAAGAGACTGGTGCCGAGTAGCTTTCTTCATCCAAACCATGCCCATACCTTTAAAATAAGATTTCTAACGCACCAGTTCATACGGCACACCCATGTGCTGAACGAACTTACAGCAAACATCCTGTTTGCTGTTGCTCAAAGGAATTAATGATTTGGGAAAGCTCAATGGCGAAGAAGTCGCAGCCTCATTTAGCATCTATTTAATCATTAACCAATTTGATATTATTAACTTAAATGAATTGGAGCCCAATAATTTACATTATCTATCAAAGCTTTAATCTATCTTTTAATTGTGCTGGAGCTACATACACAATCGATCTACTATTCTTAGGTTTCGTTGATAATAAAAGTTCACAGTCGACTAGCTTATTTAAGTAGCTTCTAGCTGTACCTTCATTAATATCAAAATCAGCAGCTATAGATTTAGATGTAAATAACTTACCGCCTTCCTTCACTGCTTCTTTTAATATTTCTAACTCACCATGCTTTAAGTTTTTAGAAACAGGGCTATTATCAATCCAGTTTCTAAAGTCATTAAACTCAGATTTCTTTTGATCTATATGATCCTGTAGAGATTGCACTGCTTTAGTTACTATATCCGCTTGGTGATAAATAAAGTAAGTCATATCAAATTCATCTGTTTCAGTGAAAATAAAAGCCTTGTCATAGTCGCCACGTTTTTCTTGAATTAATTTACTGATTGAAACATATTCAAACATCCAGTAACCCGACTTTAACATAAACCAATAGAATAAAGCCCTTGCCGTTCTACCATTTCCATCGCCGAATGGATGGATATAACCAATCATAAAGTGAAGGATAATTGCTTTAATTAATGGATGAATAAAACCATCGTTATTAAGTTCATTAGTTGCAGAGTGATCAGTATTGGCAAACGTACATAACTTATTTAATCTATCTTCTAAAGACTTATAGCAAGGTGGTGTATGAGCGACTTCATTATATATATCCCCTATAGTGATGTCGTTATCATCCCTGAGGCATCCACTTTTTGCTCCATTATCTATTGCTTTATGAGTAGCACAGTAATGAAACTCAAGAATAAGATCAATTGTTAATTCTTCATCTTTTTTCTCTACAGCAGATTTCATTAGCATGTAGTTGTTAACAATCATCTGTTCTGATTTGTCTTTAGGATTACGTTTATCAGATAGCATTTTTTTAGCTACTTTTCTAGTGGTACTAGCCCCTTCTAGTTGTGAGGATGTAATCGCTTCTTCCATAATTAAATTACGTACAAGGTACCGATCTTTTTCACCATTAGAAACTAATGGACTATCAGATAATGCATGTCCCCCACCAGTTAATTTATCTATTATATGAAGTTTCTCGTATAAAGAATTTGGCACACAAAATTGCATGAACTTTTCATGTTCTGCTGGAAGATCACTAAATTTATTAAGAAGGCTATTTCTTGCTATTTTTGTAGAAAGCCATGCATTTTCTTTAGATAAACCATTATGAGTATCTGTTTTCCACATAAATTTATGCCATGGCATATATTCACCATTATTATCGGTAGCATTAAGTTTACCAACAATACCAATAAATTCCTTTGAATCTAACTCACCCATTATTTTATAGAAATCAGGTGGTGTTCTTAATCTAGCCATCGTTTGATCCTTTTAATTACTTCAATTGTTTTAATTATTAAATCAATGTGCTTACATTAATAGCAATCAAACAAAAACACAAATTAATATTTTTGTGCTTTAATTTTACAAAAAACAACCAAAAAAAACAAATAACCTTTAAATCAATTACATAACACCAACTCTCGTTTTTTAATTTTTAATTTTTAATTTAAATAAAAGTTCTGGACATATATGGTCACTCATTGTAAATCAAGATTAGATTGATTTTTATTTTCTGTTTAATAATCGATTACGTACAAAAGACTCGTCACCCTTATTAATAAAGGGGTGTTTTCCTCGTTAAACTTGTCTTTTGTACAAGATCGTTTTAGTCGATAAATCACATTTGTCTAAACTGCTCTTTACATCATAGAGATAACCGTTTATTGACATATATCCGGCGTCTTAATGGTTACTTTATGGGAAGCCGCGCCCTCCTGAGTTACAGTACAGAAGAAGTCTTACTCGCCTTTGCATCCAATATACCTTAGAAGGCAGCAGTCCAGCTGAGGTTCCGAGTAATAGAAATATCTCGGACAGCCATAAACTGATATTAGCAATATCAAGTAGTTAACCTCAATTCTGGTTAATGAAATCGGAATCACATTTAAAATCGTAAGGTACTATTTTTTACTAGTCAGTGCCGTTAGTTTTACGTCGTTCAAGATAAATCCGCAGAAATAGCTGTGTTGTATCGCTTTGCTTATCCAGAATTGAGGTTAGTTAAAAAGAAAAAACAACACAGAACTCCTGCAAGCTAAAGCATGCGCCCCAGAATAAAAAGCTCATAAGCTTGTAGCAACAAGTCAAAAAACACATCTCCCCTGCAGGCTAAAGCCAGCGCCCAAAAATCACAGGCAGGTAATAGTTTCAGAAAGACAGACGGTTTTAGTTTGTTATTTTTGACTTGGAGGTGCACGTTTCAGCTTCCAGGTGCTTTTGTGTTGATTTATATTTTACGAGCCCTATTTCAGTTTGTAGGTATCGAAACTCGGGGCGCATGCTTTAGCTTGCAGTGTTTTAATGTTTACATGTGTTGACTTTGACTTTGTCGTTAACCTCAATTCTAGTTTATTAAATCGATATTACTTTTAAAATCATAAGGTACTATTTTTTATTAGACAGAGTTATTAGTTTTGCGTAGTTTAGGTAAATTATTTAAGCAATAACTGGTTATTGAGAGATAATTTAAAGCAGAAATCTGTGGAAATAGCGGTGTAGTATCACTTTGCTTATCCAAAATTGAGGTTAGTTACGATAAAACTTCGAACAATGTGGCTACGACAGCCCTCCCGTTGAGTTTTCTGTATGAATAACTGCCTTTAGCAAGTAGAGGCATGGAGTGATTTATGCAACAGCATAGTGTTATGAACGGGCTAAGCTCTGCGTGCCCTTTGCCGTTGCTAACTCATTTCGAGACATGGATATCGAGTATGAGCGGTGCGTTTAGAAGGTAGTTATTGCTATATATCTAAAAGAGTAGATTAAAAAACGAATTGGGAGCCAGTCTTTTTGCTTGTTGTGGGTAAAAGGTATTCTTCTGGTAAGAAAAAGCATGTCGCCGACAGGGCGAAAACACTATTAATAAAAATCAAACTAACTGGACGAGCGCAGACGAGCACTAACTAACTCATATTAAAGATAAGAGAAAGCAGGATGAATCCTCCGCCCCAAAAACTTAACTTTTACGCTTCGGCTAAAGTGCATAAATTACAAGTGAATACCCACAACATAAAACCATGTTCAACGTGGCTACATCCATCCCCACCGTTGAGTTTTCCCAATCGAACAATACCTTTCAGCAACAGCAAACAGGACGTTTGCTGTAAGTTCATTCGGCACATGGATGTGCCGTATGAACTGGTGCGTTAGGGAAGGTATTGATCGATTGGATTAGAAAGTGATTCGGTGGCCAGTCTTTTTGCCGCCTTTTTCTTCTGGTAAGAAAAAGATGGTCGCCGACAGGGCGAAAACACTGAAATTAATAAGCACAATGCCCCTATGAGCGAAGACGAACCTTCAAAACTAAAAGGCATAAAAAAAGCAAGCCGAAGCTTGCTTATCAATTTATATTTTAAAAGGTTAATGGCTTAACCCTTAAGCTCAGTCAACTTCAATCTCACGCGTTTAGCCGATACTGGATATGGCGTCCCTAACTGTTGTGCAAACAACGACACTCTTAATTCTTCCATCATCCAATACACTTCAGCTAAACCTTCATGCTCATTTTCATTACTCAATAACTGCTTACATAACGCACGATAACGTTCTTCAAGCTCATGCAATTCGATGGTATTTAATCGGTCTTGATTTGGGTTAACCGGTAATTTCTCTAAACGTTTTTGTAAGGCTAACAAATAACGTTTAATGTCATTAAGTTTTCCCTCTCCCACTTGGCAAACAAAGCCAGGGAAAATTAAACGTTCTAGCTGTGATTTAATATCACCTTTGGCAACCAACATGGTTAAGTCTGCTTTGCCTTTTAACTGTTTATTAACAGCGTGAGCAAGAGTTAATACTTCTTCAACTTGTTGCGTAATTTGTAAGGTTTTATCGGCGAGTTCGGCACGCACTTTTTCTTTCTGTGCTTCAAACTCAGGTGCTTCTTGTGGATGTATTGCCCCATCAAGAATCGCATCAACCGCACAACTGATACAATCATCAATTAAGTCTTTTATTTGTCCGAAAGGATTAAAATACAACCCAAGCTTGGCTTTATTTGGCAGGCTTTGTTGTAGATACTTAATCGGTGATGGCACGTTTAATAAAATTAAACGACGTACACCAGCTTGGTTAAAGCGTTGTGCTTTTGCTTCGCTATCAAATAATTCAATGGCGACACTTTTGTTTTTATCCACTAACGCGGGGTAAGCTTTTACTTCATAACCGCCGTGATCTTTTTTGAATGATTTAGGTAATTTACCAAAATCCCATTCTACTAAATCAGACTTTTCAATACCTTGTTTTGATACTTTAGATAAGGTTTGTTTTACCTTACCTTTTAGATCATGTTGCAGTAGTTTTAAGTCAGTCCCAACGGCAACGCTTTTTTGTTTATCATCGATGACACTAAACTTCATACGCAGATGCGTAGGCAATGCAGATACATCCCAAGCATCGTCTGGAATACGCACACCTGTCATTCGCAATAGTTGTTTTTCAAAGGCTTCTAATAGTGAACCTTGTAAAGGCACTAAGTTCGCCATAGCAGCTTCTGCATAGTTCGGTGCAGGTACAAAATTACGACGAATAGGTTTCGGTAATGTTTTGATTAACGCAACCAACAACTCTTCACGTAAAGCCGGAATTTGCCAATCGAAGCCTTGATCTGATATTTGGTTTAATAGCGCTAACGGAATATTAACCGTTACACCATCTTGGCTAGTACCCGGCTCAAAAGCGTAATCTAGTTTTAGACGGAAATCGCCTTGTTGCCACGAATCAGGATAAGCATTTGCGGTTACTTTATCTGCATCATGTGCCATTACTTGGTCACGCTGATAATTTAATAATTGTGGCTGTTGTTTTTTCTCTTGATTCCACCAGCTATCAAACTGCTTTGCACTGCATACGTTTTGCGGCACGATTTCATCGTAAAATAAGAAGAGTGTTTCATCGTCTACCAAAATATCGCGGCGACGTGATTTATGCTCTAGCTCTTCAATATCGTTTAATAACGCTTGGTTATCTTTGAAGAATTGATGACGCGTTTCAAACTCCCCTTCTACTAATGCATGGCGAATAAATAATTCACGACACAGTATCGGGTCAATTTGTGTATAAACCACTTTACGTTTGCTTACGATAGGAATGCCATACAACATTTGAGTTTCAAAGGCGCCCACGACACCGGATTTTTTCTGCCAATGTGGTTCAGCGTAACTACGTTTAATTAAATGTTGTGCTTGCAGTTCAACCCATTCAGGTTTGATGCGTGCGGCAACACGTGCAAACAGTTTTGAGGTTTCAACAAGCTCAGCAAACATGCCCCATTTAGGTTGTTTTTTAAATAAACCAGAACCTGGGAACATAAAGAATTTACTGTTACGTGCGCCAAGGTATTCGGCGTCTTTATCTTTTAAGCCGATATGCGACAACAGTCCGGCTAATAAGGCTTGGTGAATAGCATCAAAATTTGAAGGCTCTGTACTTACTTTAATATCGAGTTCGTCAGTCACTTGTTTGATTTGTGTATAAATATCCTGCCATTCACGCACACGCATATACGCTAAGAAATCTTTCTGACACATTTTACGGAACTGGCCACTAGTGAGTTCTTGGCGTTGTTCGTTAATGTAATTCCAGAGATTTACATAGGTAATAAAATCTGACTCTTTGTCTTGGAAACGCTTATGTTTTTCATCGGAAGCTTGTTGCTTATCCATTGGGCGTTCACGTGGGTCTTGAATGCTTAACGCTGCACTGATCACCATCACTTCATGCACACAGTTAAATTCTTTCGCCGCTAAAATCATACGCGCTAAACGCGGGTCAACGGGTAATTTAGCAAGTTGGCGACCTAAGGGAGTCAGCTTTTTACGTGGGTCTTTTTGTTTTAAGTTAACTGCGCCTAGCTCTTCTAATAAGCTCAAGCCATCTTTAATGTTTCTATCTTCTGGCGGTTCTACAAATGGGAATTTATTAAGTTCGCCTAAACCAAGTGACAGCATTTGTAAGATAACAGACGATAAGTTAGTACGTAGAATTTCAGGATCAGTAAATTCAGGGCGACCATTAAAGTCCTCTTCGCTGAATAAACGAATACAAACACCTTCGCTGACACGTCCACAACGCCCTTTACGCTGATTAGCACTGGCTTGTGATATGGCTTCAATCGGTAAACGTTGTACTTTGGTACGGTAGCTATAACGGCTAATACGCACTGTTCCGGTGTCTATGACGTATTTAATGCCGGGAATCGTTAATGAAGTTTCCGCCACGTTGGTGGCTAACACGATTCGCTGCCCACGATGTCCTTGGAAAATTTTGTTTTGTTCCACCACACTCAAACGCGCAAACAACGGTAATACTTCAGTATCTCGTAGTTTACGTTTGGTTAAGGCTTCTGCGGTATCGCGAATTTCACGTTCACCATTCATGAAGATAAGAATGTCACCACGACCTAAACGCTGAAGTTCATCAACCGCTTGGAAGATACCTTCAATTTGGTCGCCCGCCGCATACTCTTCTAGTGGCCGATATAAGGTTTCAACGGGGAATGTACGGCCAGAGACTTCAATAATAGGCGCAGCTTTACCGCGTTTATCACAAAAGTGTTGTGCAAAACGCTCTGGGTCGATGGTTGCTGAAGTGATAATTACTTTTAAATCTGGGCGTTTTGGTAAGAGGCGTTTTAAATAGCCCATTAAGAAGTCGATGTTTAGACTACGCTCATGCGCTTCATCGATAATGATCGTGTCATATTGACTTAAGAATCGGTCGTTTTGAATTTCCGCTAATAAAATACCGTCGGTCATCAATTTGATATAAGACCTGTCGCTGACTTTGTCTGTAAATCGAACACGGTAACCCACTGTTTCACCGAGTTCTGAATCTAACTCTTCGGCAATACGGTTAGCAACGGTTCTTGCCGCTAAACGACGTGGTTGTGTATGACCAATTAAGCCCGATACGCCTCGCCCTAGTTCTAAACATATTTTAGGAATCTGTGTGGTTTTACCTGAGCCTGTTTCACCCGCAATAATCACGACTTGATTTTCAGCAATGGCTTTCGCTATTTCGTCTTTTTTCTGACTAACAGGCAGGTCTGGATAACTCACTTCTGGCAAGTTTTCTAAACGCTGTTGTCGTTTATCCATAGAGACTTGAATATCGACGGCAATCTTAGTCAAACTAGCTTCTACTTTTTCGGGTGTTTTAAGATTAGCAAGATCGTCAATGCGGCGCTTTAAGCGGAATTGATCTTTATATAACACGTCATTTAAATGGTCTTTCAAAGTAGTCGCAGAAATGGTCAAAACAGATACCTAGCAGAAACAAAAAAGTGATCCTAGCAAGGCTCTTATCAAAAGGATAGTCACAGTTATGTTTAGACTGTATTTTTAGTGTAGATGGCGTCTTTTAGAAGGATTATTTTTTGCTTTGAATAAATGATAGATATAAAAAAAGCAGGCGAACCTGCTTATTTATTAGTTTGAAAGTATTCGACCATGGTCAATCTTGAAAACGATCATAAGCGCTCATAACTTTCAGTTTCAGTTTCTCTTTTAATTTTAAAGGCTAACGCTTCGCGAGCACTTTCATACAAGCAATCACAGCAACAAACGCAATACTTGATGCGATGAATGCTGACACAGTAGAGCCAGTGAAACCAATCACAATAAAGCCAACGATAGATACAAATGCCATTGATAATGCATAAGGTAACTGTGTTGATACATGGTCGATATGCTCACAACGTGCGCCTGTTGACGATAAAATGGTAGTATCTGAGATAGGTGAACAATGGTCGCCAAACACAGAGCCGGCTAATACCGCACTTAACATAGGTAGCATCATCGCTAAATCTGTTGCGCCCGCCATATCGCCTGCAATCGGCAACATGATGCCAAACGTACCCCATGACGTACCGGTAGAGAACGCCATTGCACCAGAAAGCACAAATAAGATAACCGGTAGCCAATGTAGGCCGATATTACCTTGTACTAAACCTGATAGGTAAGCACCAGTTTTCATGTCACCAATCACGGTACCAATCGACCAAGCAAAGAATAGAATAATGATTGCGCCAAACATCGATTTAGCACCAACCCACAATGCATATCCGATATTTGAAAATGGTTGTTTTTGTCTTAATACAGTGACTAAAGAGAATATTAAACCTATTGAACCACCGTAAACCAATGAAGCACCCACATCGGTATTTTCAAACGCGCCCAATACTGAGAACGCTTTCCCTGCTGCCGCCAAAGCGGTGTTACCTGTGTACAGCATGAAGAATAATGTACCAGCAATTAAGCTGATAATTGGGTAAACTAAATCACCTACTTTACCTTGCTCGTATTCTTCGATACCTAATTCATCTTGTAAATCGATGTAGGCTTGTTCGCCTTCTGAAATTTCTTTTTCTGCTATTTTTTCATGCTTTTTCATTGCACCAATATCGAGCCTGAAAACGATCACTGCAAATACCATTAACAATGTAAAAATGGCATAAAAGTTCATAGGAATTAACGCAACATAAGCACCTAGTGGTGAGTATTCAGTCATGCCATGGCTAACTAAAATGCCACTGATAATGGTCATGATGTAAGCGCCCCAACTTGAAACAGGCATTAAGATACACATAGGTGCAGCTGTTGAATCAAGAATATAAGCTAACTTAGCGCGGGATACATTAAAGCGATCCGTCACTGGACGTGAAATGGAGCCTACCGCTAAGCTGTTGAAGTAGTCATCAATAAAGATAAACACACCAAGAAAAGCCGCTAATAACGATGCGCCACGTTTATCTTTAATATGGTTAAGGGCCCAATCAGCAAAAGCACGTGTGCCGCCTGAAAGTGTTAACACTGCCGTCATCATTCCTAGTAATAATAGGAAAGCAACAATACTCATATTCCAAGTATTTAAACCGCCGTCTTCAACGACAACACCTTTCACAGTTGAGTAGATATACGTGCCAGCATCAACTACTGAATAGTTAGCGAGCAGTAAAGCACCTAAAATAATACCTAGCCCGAGTGACAATAAAACTCGACGAGTAAGAATAGCTAAACCCAGTGCAAGGACTGCGGGTAAGATCGACAGCGTAGACGCTGAATAATCGATTAAAGACATGAATCTTTCCTTTGTTCTACATTTGAAAATAAACTGCAGGAATACAGAAGACTTTCAAATATTTTTTGGTATGAACGGTACAAAATACCGAATTTAAGGGAACGGGATTTTAACCTACTTTTAAAACAAAAAAACCCCCTGCTCTAAAAAGAGAGGGGGTTTATTAATACTAAATATCTATGGTTAAGTTAGGTAACGACTATATCGTCTAACAAACAACCACAAATGATTTTTTAGTTAGCTTAGTCAGCAATCATTAATGAATCATTGATACATTCAAGATTAGTGTTACCCATCAAGTAAGTATCGATTGCGCGTGAAGCTTCACGGCCTTCATTAATACAACGAACGATCAGAGACTGACCAGTACGCATATCACCAGCAGCAAATACGCCAGGTTGAGTTGTTTGGTAATCGTCAGTTTTAACGTTACCGCGCTCATCTAAGCCAATTGATAATTGTGCTAACACACCTGTTGGTTCTGGGTGTAAGAAACCCATTGCCAAGAAGGCTTTAGTACAAGGAATTGAACGCACAGAACCTTCAATTTCTTTAAAGTTAGGACGTTGACCCGGTGCTGCTTCTTCCCATTCGATATCTGCAACCACTAACTCTTTAACGTTTCCGTTTTCATCACCGATGAATTCTTTGGTTAGGATTGACCAATGACGATCCACACCTTCTTCGTGAGAAGTGGTTGTTTTCAAGATCATTGGGTACGAAGGCCAAGGCATGTTAACCGTACGTTTTTCAGGTGGAATCGGCATGATTTCCACTTGCGTTACTGACGCGGCTTTATGACGGTTAGATGTACCAACACAGTCAGAACCCGTATCACCACCACCGATAACCACAACATGGTCATCAGATGCATGAATTTCTTCAGTCTTAAGATCCATTCCGTTTGCACGGCGGTTATTTTGACCTAGGAATTCCATCGCAAAATGAACACCTTTTAAGTCACGACCAGGGATTGGTAAGTCACGAGGAACCGTAGAACCACCGGTTAATAACACAACGTCAAATTGCTTACGCAAATCGTTAGCGTCAAAATCAACACCGATATGGGCATTCACTACCATTTTAATACCAGCTGCTTCCATTACCGCAATCTTACGATCGATAACGTCCATACCTAGTTTAAAGTCTGGAATACCGAAACGTATTAGGCCACCTACTTTCTCATCACGTTCATAAACAGTCACAATGTGACCTGCTGAGTTTAATTGCTCAGCAGCGGCAAGACCTGCAGGGCCAGAACCGATGATCGCCACTGTTTTACCAGTACGCGATGTTGGTATCTTAGGTTTTACGTAACCATTTTCGTAGGCTTTTTCTACGATGGTTTTTTCGATATTACAAATCGTAATCGGGTCTTGGTTGATGCCTAGTACACACGAGCTTTCACAAGGTGCAGGACAAACACGACCAGTAAACTCAGGGAAGTTATTAGTTGAGCTTAGGATATCCCAAGCTTCTAACCAACTTTCACGATAAACCGCATCATTGAATTCAGGAATGATGTTACCAATCGGACAGCCGTTGTGACAGAAAGGTACACCACAGTCCATACAACGAGATGCTTGGTCATTGACTTTCTTACCAAACACATCATTTTGTACAAACTCTTTATTATCTTTTAGGCGATCTTCAACCGATACTTTCGGTGGCAATTCACGACCTAATTCTAAAAATCCAGTAGGCTTCCCCATTATGCTTCTCCTTTTGCTCGAGCTGCTAATACCGCTTTATAATCACGAGGCATAACTTTAACAACTTTAGCTAAGCTTGCTTCAACATCGGCTAAGAACGCTGCCGCTAAGTTAGACTCTGTTAGCTCTAAATGTTTAGTTACTTTTGCAATTAATAAGTCTTTGTCTTTTTGTTCTAGTGGATCTAAATCAACTAGTTCCATATTACAGTTAGCTGCAAATGTATCATCTTGGTCCCAAATATAAGCAACACCACCACTCATACCCGCCGCAAAGTTACGACCTGTTGAACCTAAGTTAATCATAATACCGCCAGTCATGTATTCACAACCGTGGTCACCAATACCTTCAACGATAACTTCTGCACCCGAGTTACGTACACAGAAACGTTCGCCGGCCATACCATTAATGTATGACTGACCAGACGTTGCACCGTAGAAACATACGTTACCCACGATGATGTTATCTTTAGACACTAATGTTGAATCGCGGTAAGGATAAACAACAATTTGACCACCAGATAAACCTTTACCCCAGTAATCGTTCGCATCGCCTTCAACTGTAAACTCAACACCTTTTGCTAGGAAACAACCAAATGATTGACCTGCAGAACCAGTGAATTTAACTTGCATCGGGTTTGGTAAACCTTCGTCGTTATACACTTTAGATATTTCGTTAGACAACATGGTGCCACATGAACGGTCGATATTAGTAATCGGGAATTCACCGGTTACCGCTTCGCCTTTTTCAAGTGCAGGTTGTGCTAGTTCAATTAGTTTTCTGTCTAATACTGCTTCAAGGTTGTGATTCTGAGTTGTTTGGTTAAACATCCCGTCTTCAGCTTTAGCTTCTTGCTTAAACAAGATAGTGCTCAAGTCTAAGTTTTTGTATTTCCAGTGGCTTACGTTATCACGTACTTTCAGGTTTTGCGTTTGACCGACCATTTCAGTGATCGTCGCGTAACCTAGTTTAGCCATGTTTTCACGCATGCCTTCAACCATGTAACCGAAGAAAGTAACAACATCATCTACACGACCGTCAAAACGCTCACGTAATGTTTTGTTTTGTGTTGCGATACCAACAGGACATGTATTCAAGTGACACTTACGCATCATGATACAACCTTCAACAACCAATGCAGCTGTTGCAACGCCCCATTCTTCAGAACCGAGTAATGCAGCAATCGTTAAGTCACGCGGTGTTTTCATCTGACCATCAGCTTGTAACACAACACGGTTACGTAAACCGTTTTTCATTAGCGTTTGATGCGCTTCAGATAGACCTAGTTCCCATGGTAAACCCGCATGACGAATAGATGATAATGGTGAAGCACCTGTACCGCCGTCAAAACCAGCGATCAAGATAACGTCCGCTTTTGCTTTAGCAACACCTGATGCGATTGTACCTACACCCGCTTCTGATACTAACTTAACGTTAACACGACCTTCGCGGTTAGCATTTTTCAAATCGTAGATAAGCTGCGCTAAATCTTCGATTGAGTAAATATCATGATGCGGTGGCGGTGAAATTAGACCTACGCCTGGCGTCGAGTGACGAGTACGACCAATCCAGTCATCAACTTTGTGACCTGGTAATTGACCACCCTCACCTGGTTTAGCGCCCTGTGCCATTTTAATTTGGATTTCAGCAGCATTTGTTAGGTAATACGATGTAACACCAAAACGACCTGATGCAACTTGCTTGATAGCAGAACGTTCCCAATCACCATTTTCTTTTGGTTTGAAACGAATTGGATCTTCACCACCTTCACCAGAGTTTGACTTAGCGCCAATTCGGTTCATTGCAATCGCTAGCGTTGAGTGAGCTTCATGAGAGATAGAACCGAAGCTCATCGCACCTGTAGCAAAACGCTTAAGGATATTTTCAGCTGGCTCTACTTCATCAATTGAAATTGGACCTGATGCTTTAGGTACAAATTCAAACTGACTACGTAACGTTGCAGCGTCATCACCTTGTTGGTCAACGGTGTCAGCATACTGTTTAAACTGAGCATAATTTTTATTACGCGTTGATTCTTGTAGTAATGAAATCGTTGTTGGGTTAAATAAATGCTTTTCACCACGTTGTTTCCATTGGTAAACACCACCCACGTCTAAACGCTGTGATGGAACCGCACGTAACGGATAAGCAAAACGATGACGTACTAAAATTTCGTGTGCAATGTCATCAATTGATAGACCTTGAATACGCGTCACAGTCCCTTTGAAGTAATCATCAACAACTGATTTACTAATACCTAGTGCTTCAAATATTTGTGCACCTTGGTAAGACTGGATAGTAGAGATACCCATTTTCGAGAAGATTTTTAATAAACCTGCATCGATTGCATCTTTGTACGATTTGAAGATATCACATACATCTTTGTCTGCTGGTAAACGATTCTTAGATTGTAAATCAACAATCATTTCTTCGATTAAGTAAGCATTAACCGCAGAAGCACCGTAACCGATAACTGTTGCGAAGTGATGTGTTTCACGTACGTCACCTGTTTCAACTACGATATCACACATAGCACGTAGGCCACGTTTGATTAAGTAGTGATGTACCGCACCTGTTACCAACATAGCTGGAATTGGCGCGTGGTCAGACGTTGCATTACGGTCAGAAAGAATGATGATTGAGTAACCATCGTGAATTGCATCTTCTGCATAACGACAAATACGTGCTAATGCTTTCTTAAGCTTACCTTTCTCACCTGTTGCTAAAAAGAAGGTTTCTAATGTTTTAGCTTGTAGATGTTTGTCATCTAATGCATTAATTTTTTGTAATTCAGCATTACTTAATACAGGCGACTCAAGTTCAACTTTATGACAATGCTCTGGCGTTTCTGCCAATAAGTTTTTGTCTTTACCTAAATAAGTATTTAGCGACATCACCATACGCTCACGAATCGGATCGATTGGTGGGTTAGTTACTTGCGCAAATAATTGTTTAAAGTAATGAGATAAATGTTGAGATTGATGAGAAAGCACCGCTAACGGCCAATCCACGCCCATTGCACCTAACGGCTCTTTACCGTCACGGAACATTGGTAAAATAATTTCATTTACTTCTTCAGACGTCACACCGAAAGCTTGTAAACGTTTTAATAACTTACCAGCATCTGGTTGGATATTACGTTCAAGCGCAGCTGGTTGATCTTCTAATTTAACAAGGTTGTTTGCTAACCAAGTTTCGTAAGGTTTTCTTGCTGCAATACCGTCTTTTACTTCATCATCAGAAATAATGCGGCCTTGCTCAAGGTCAGCAACAAAGATACGACCCGGTTGTAAACGACCACGTAACTTAATGTTCTTAGGATCGATTTCAACAACACCTGATTCAGATGCCATCACTAGGAAGTCATCGTTAGTCACAGTGTAACGAGATGGACGTAAACCATTACGGTCAAGCGTTGCCCCTACTTGAACACCATCGGTGAAACAAACAGACGCTGGACCATCCCAAGGTTCCATTAGGTTTGCATGGTATTGGTAGAATGCACGACGAGCTGGATCCATCGTTTTATTTTCTTGCCAAGCTTCAGGAATCATCATCATTAATGCATGAGGAAGACTACGGCCAGAAAGAACGAGTAGCTCTAACGCCATATCAAAGCTTGCAGAGTCAGACATACCATCTGTACAGATTGGCATTAACATATCTAATTCAGAGCGAGTAAAGAATTCTGCTTCAAGCAATGCTTCACGCGCTTTCATCCAGTTGATGTTACCGCGAACCGTATTGATCTCGCCATTGTGAGCAATGTAACGGAACGGTTGCGCTAAACGCCAGCGTGGGAATGTGTTTGTCGAGAAACGAGAATGAACAAGTGCTAACGCAGTAACCATGCTCTTATTTTGTAAATCTAAGAAGTACTGAGGAACTTGTTCAGTTGTTAACTGACCTTTATATACGATTGTTTTGTATGAGAATGTATTAATGTAGAAGTTGTCTTCAATACCATTAACAGACTCTAAACAAATACGCGTAGAGTAATTACGTAGGATGAATAGTTTACGTTCTAATACAGCCGGATCCATATCAGGACCGCCAGTCACGAACATATGTTCAAACTGAGGTTCGCTGCTTAGAGGATCTGCACCAATCATTGAGTTATCTGTTGGAAGTACGCGGTAACCAATTACTTCAAGACAAAGACGTTCAGCAGTTCGAGCTAAAATTTCACGACAATGATCACGGTGATTCTCATCTTTAGGGAATAGGATTGTACCTACACCATATTGATCGAATTTAGGCAGAGAAATGCCTTCTTTTAATGCTTCTGTTACTAAAAACTCATGTGGTTTTTGTAAAAGAATACCCGCACCATCACCACTACATGGATCACAACCTTGACCACCACGGTGTTCCATACGCGCTAGCATATCTAAAGCTTGTGTCACGATTTTGTGAGATTTGCTGTTTTTAAGATGGGCTACGAAACCGATACCACAGGCATCGTGCTCCATTTCAGGCACATAAAGGCCTTGAGCGTTTTGCTCTTTATTAGTCATAAACATGTCCTTCTAGATGAAACAGTAAACATTTCTTATACTGTCAAATCTAATGTTTTCGAAGTGCTACACACGGCTTGTAATTGAATTACCAAAAACAAACAATTAATTTTTTACTTTTTTGTAAAGGAAACTACTTTTTTGGAGAAGCGCACTAAACAAAAACTCCCTTTTTTTAAAAAATAAGGCGCATAATGATCCTACAAGCGTAGGGCTTATACATTATTTCTTCTAATAAAGCCTATTACACTGGCATAATTGAAGACTATTCTATCTTTTAAGGCGAATAAAAGCCAATTTTTTTATTCATTAGCACCAAAGCTATATTCGCTTCACTTGATAACATAGTAAAAAAATCAAAAATCATAACGCACTGTAATTTAAGAAAAAAAATAAAAAATAAAAATACATAAGTAAGATTTAGCATCTAATACTGTCTTATCAAAATAATATAAAACTTTCAAATGTGAATTTTTAGTTGATATATGTGAATATTAATTCACGTCAATTGTTGATAACCATTACCATCTAATCTGATTTTTTATCTTCAAAAAAAGAAATGCTACATGTAAACAAGCACTTATTCGTGCAACATTAAAGCGCCGTTCGTTGTTCGTTATAGCTTAATGATATTAATCAGTTACCTATTACTTCATTTTATTCTGAAAAAGCTAAGCATAAAAACGTTATTACCTTTATTTAGTAATAAGCGTAAAATACTTTTTTCTTTTAATAGCGATAAAACTAGATATGAGATCTCACTCTTTTTTTCAAAAACCTGAAAGTTTATTACTAACAATGGCGTTTATTATGCCATTAGTGTTTTCAGTTTGGATGGTATTGCTTAATAACTTCGTGATAGAAAAAGCAGCGTTTACGGGTGTAGAGATTGGCATTTTACAAAGTTTACGTGAAATACCTGGTTTTTTAGCCTTTACCGTTATCTATGTTTTATTATTTATTAAAGAACAACGGTTAGCTATTCTTTCACTTGGTATTACAGCCGTTGGTGTCGCTATCACCGGTTTCTTCCCACAAGTGATGGGGTTATATTTAACAACAATGTTGATGTCGATTGGCTTTCATTACTTTGAAACAGTCAACCAATCATTAACACTACAATGGATAAACAAATCAGAAACACCACATTTTTTAGGTAAGATTCTATCGGTTAAAGCCATCGCCTCATTACTGGCTTATGCGAGTGTATGGATATTGATGGATTACTTTGATGTGAGTTACAAAACCACTTATTTAATATTTGGTGGTTTAGGATTAGTGTTAACGATTATTTTAGCTTCTGCATTTAAACAATTCCCTCCTCTCGTTGAGCAGAACAAAAAGTTTATTTTAAGAAAACGTTATTGGTTATATTACGCACTGACTTTTTTCAGTGGTGCTCGTCGACAGATATTCGTCGTATTTGCTGGCTTTTTAATGGTAGAAAAATTTCATTACAGTGTGGCTGAAATCAGTGTGTTATTCTTGATTAACTATGTTTTCAATTGGTTATTTGCCGCTAAAATAGGAAAACTAATTGGTCACTTTGGTGAGCGCTCAGTACTATTATTCGAATACATAGGATTGATTATCTTGTTTATTGCTTATGGTTTGGTAGAAAACAGTACGGTAGCAGCGTCATTATATGTAATTGACCATCTATTTTTTGCATTAGCCATTGCGATTAAAACCTACTTCCAGAAAATAGCTAATCCCGAAGATATCGCAGCCACGGCTGGCATTAGCTTTTCAATTAATCATATTGCAGCGGTTGTGATCCCCGTCTTACTAGGATTAGTTTGGATAGCAAACCCATCATGGGTATTTTATTGTGGCGCTGGTTTTGCTGTTTGTTCATTAATACTGTCATTATTGATTCCTAAGAACCCTATGAAAGGTAATGAATTTTCATATCAAAACAACACAGTTGTTACGTTAGAAAATAAATAAAGAGTAATATTTGATAAATGAAAAAAGTTAAATTAAAAGGCTAATAAAGACGATTATATACCCGTTACCATTCAGGTCGGTGCATCAATGGTTATTAATATCGGGATTAACTGGTTTTATTAAACGCCTTTTCTGCAAATTTAATTCTATTTTTCCCAGCTGATTTTGCATCGTACATTGCAATATCAGCTGACTTCATTAATTGGTCATACCGATACCCATTTTCAGGATATAAAGCAACACCTGCACTACCTGTAATAGTTAATTCAACACCATCATGCAATTCATATTTCAAAAATAAAACTTCAAATAGTGTTTGAAGCTTTAGTTCGACTTCCCTTCTATTTTCAATATCTTGAAATAAAATAACAAACTCATCACCACCTAATCGAGCAGGAATTATCAAAGGCAAGTTGTCTGTTAAATAATTAATTTGCTCATATTCACTATTAAACGAGAGAAAAGAAGCAAGTCGTTTTCCAAATAAAAATAGCAACTCATCCCCTACTCTATGACCATAAGTATCATTAACCGCCTTAAACCCATCAAAATCAATAAATACTAACGCCCCTTTTTGATTCGTTTTTAACATTTTATCTAACGCTTTATTAGATAGGCGATAAAAATAATTTCGATTAGGTAAGCCAGTAGTCGCATCAAAATAAGCTAGCTTTGATATTTCTTTTTTATTTCTTTCAATATTCTGCATCATATTAGCAAAAGACATTTTAAGGAGTTGAAGCTCTAGAGGGATGAGTTTTGATAGATTCCATTTTAAATTAACATTCGAGCCACCTTGTTCAATTAACTTGATTGCTCTTAATAGGTTTTCTAATGGTTTAATTAAGATTAAAGAAACAGGTATAGTGATTAATAATGCTAAGCCAAGCCCTAACAACATGACAAAGATTGCAGTTTGATCAATGGCATCAGCTTTATTCTCTAGCTCTTTAATCGGCTGTGGAACCATTACTCCCCATTTGGCATTAGGGACTTGAGTATAACCCGCGATCATATCCCCTTTTAATGCGGGTGAATAAAACTCATCGACGCCCGTTTTACCTGCTAACATTTTTTTAATGGGACTAATTGCTATCATATTTTTTCTTTCTTGAATCCAAGAATCAAGAGGATGAGCCAGCACATTTCCAGCTTGATCTACAATGGCGGCATGCCCTTTTTTACCAAAAGCAACTCGTTTGCCCATTTGAACAATATAATCAGTTGAAAGGTAAGCTAATAGAATATTGTTATTTACTTTTTTGACCACAAGCAGAATAAGACCACTATTATTGGTTTTATCTTCTGTCACAGTTGAGATTTGAATAGCACCTTCTTTTAAGGTCTCTTTGGCCAGTAACACAATGTCATTTTTCACACTTTCAATACAATTTCCATTCGCGCTGAATAAACAACGTTGAACGGCACCCTCATCATTTATAACAATGATTTCTTTAAATTTATAACTATTTAATAACTGCTTAAATTCTTTAGATTCTAATTGTTTTTGTGATTGGAAAGCTACAATCGAAAAAATACCTGTTACATCTTGATAGTAACGTTCAAAAGCAGCAGAAAGGTTTTTCGCTATAACTAAATGTTTTTCATTAACTTCTTTTACTTCTAACTCTAACGCTTTCGAATAAGGCCAGATCCAAAATAACGTCATAGGAATGATTACGATGATTGCAAAGGTGATAACAAGGAGATGTCGCAACTTCATTCTGTAATCCATTTATAAGTTTATAATATAATTTATATGTTTATACTATGACATTTGACTACGAATAGCCAAGCTTAAGTCGATGAAATTATTGATCTTAGTTATCAAAACAGGTAGAAAAATGGAAGAGTTCGCGCAAAATGTTTATACCGTTTTATCTTTTTTAGATAAAGGAAAGTTAATCACTTATGGCCAACTAGCGAGTCAAGCCGGCTACCCTGCACATTCCCGCCATGTTGGAAAAATATTAGCAAGGTTACCTAAAGATACGCGCCTACCTTGGTTCAGAGTCGTCAATTCACAGGGGAAAATATCATTACAAGGTGATGCTCTAATACGTCAAAAAACCTTATTAGAAGCGGAAGGTATTGAAGTGACAACTGAAGGTAAAATCGTAAAGTTTAAGCAATATTTAACCTAACATTTATTGCCAATAGATACCATAAAAGGTGATTAATATAATAAGCTTTAACATTTTAATTAAAACTACTTCTTATGATCCTATAATTAAGACAGATATATCCGTTACCATTCATGTTGCTTTGTTCAGTTGTTAGCTTAAATGCCAAACTAAGGTGCAATTCGAAAGCAGTGATTAATCCTTATCGAAGGTTGAAATGCAGAGTTGGTTTTCAGGCTAACGGCCCAGAGGGAAAACGGTGAAGCAAACATCTTCGTTGTTAGAAAGTGTTGATTTAACCCGTTAGATTTTCCTCTTCTTACCTATAACCCATTCACTTCACTGTTTGTTGAATTTTTCATTTTGAATGGTAACGGGTATCTCTAATAAAAACAGAATTTATAAGCGTTAATTAAATGAATGTTTAATGATCAAATAATCTAAATCCTCTCTAAAATTTAAATTCTAAACGCTATTCATGTTTATTCACGCCCCTTTTAATACTAAAAAAAATATAAATTAAATTAATGAATTTTATATTTTTTGCACTTATCTGGTTCAAAAGAGCAAAATGTGAACATCTATTTTTAGTTGTATCTAGCAATTACAGGCACTTTGTGAACGCACCAAAATACAGCTTAAATTCGAATATTGCACCTTTCTAGTGAAGCCTTATTTGTAAATATTTTTCTACAAAAAACACTATTGAACGATCGTATATTTATGAGGTAGTCTAATAATATATCAAAAATAGAGTCACTCAATAATAACCACGAAAGGAGTCTAACGTTGAACTATTCACCATTTGTAGAGCGAATAAAAAGCGAAGGTGGCGATGCTTGGAACATCCATTTTGAGGCACTTAATGCACAGAGAAAAGGTGATGATGTGATCATTCTGAGTATAGGTGATCCTGACTTTAAGACTCCTGATATCATTTGTGATAGTGCTATCGAGGCTATTAAAGCAGGTGATACGCATTACACTGATACTTGTGGTGAACTTAAACTCCGTGAAACAATTGTCGACGTATTTAACCTTTCATCACAATCGCCAATTAGCGTTGAAAATGTAGCAGTATTACCAGGAACACAAAATGGTCTCTATTGTACTGCAGCCTGTATTTTAACTGAAGGCGATGAAGTCGTTATGCTAGACCCTGCCTATGTGACTTATGAAGCAACACTAAAATCATCGGGCGCAACGGTCATTCCAGTACCAACACTAACAGATGATTACTTCAGTCTAGACAGTAACGCACTGCGTAACGCAATAACACCTAAGACAAAAGCCATTTTTTTCGCCAATCCTAATAACCCGACAGGTCGAGTTATGAACAAAGAGGAACTTGAAGACATTGCAGCGATTGCTAGAGAATTTGATCTTTGGGTTGTTTCCGATGAGGTATATAACGCATTAAGTTTTGAAAAAGAAGTCCATTCTATTCGAGACTTAGAAGGTATGAAAGAACGCTGTATCGTACTTTCAAGTTTATCTAAATCACATGCAATGACAGGTTGGCGTGCTGGCTGGATGATTGCAAACAAGACCATGATTAGCCATATCGAAAATGTTGCTTTAAATATGTTTTATGGGCTCCCCGGTTTTATACAAAAAGCGGCGATAACGGCGCTTGAAAATCATCATGAAATAAGTGCATCAATGCGCAATATATACAGTAAACGATGCGATTTAATGATGAAGGGTCTCAATGAATGTCCATCCATAAAATTAATTAAACCCGATGCAGGTATGTTTATTTTAATGGATATTCGAAATCTGGGTTTATCTGCTAACGAATTTACTTGGGCACTTTATAAAAGTGTTGGTGTTGCCGCTTTAGATGCAGAAGCATTTGGTCGCTGTACAAAAGGTTTTGTCCGTCTCTCTTTTTCTGTTGACGAGCAACAGCTTATTGAAGCTTGTATTCGTATTAAAAAGTTCGTAACTGAACTAGTCGATAAGAAAATAATCATTGATAAACCAAAGGTGAAACCATCTCCATTACTGAAAACCGACACACCAAAACCTAAAATAATTTTACCAGAAAAAGTAATAGAGGTAGTGAAGTTACATAAAAGCTTCGGTGATCATGAAGTCCTTAAAGGAATTTCACTTTGCGCTAGAAAAGGAGAAGTTATCTCTCTTATTGGTGGTTCAGGTTCAGGGAAAAGCACACTATTACGTTGCATAAACATGTTGGAAGTACCAAATAAAGGACTTATTTATGTTAATGGTGAAGGTATCGATACTGATATTGACCACAATGGGCACCCCTTTGTAAAAGATCAAAAGCAATTATTAGATATACGTTCACGTCTTGGCATGGTATTTCAAAACTTTAATTTATGGCCACATCGCACCGTATTAGAAAACCTCATTGAAGTACCGATTCATGTTTTTGGCGAATCAAAAAAAGTTGCAATAGAACGAGCAGAAGCATTATTAGAACGAGTCGGAATGGCTCATAAACGAGATGAATATCCAAGTTTTCTTTCAGGTGGTCAACAGCAACGAGTAGCGATTGCTCGAGCATTAGCGGTAGAACCTAAAGCAATGTTATTTGATGAACCAACATCAGCACTTGATCCTGAATTAGTTGGAGAAGTGTTAAAAGTAATTCACTCTTTAGCTGACGAAGGTCGAACAATGATTTTAGTGACTCATGAAATGGCTTTTGCACGAGATGTTTCTTCGCATATTGCTTTTTTACATCAAGGAATTATCGAAGAACAAGGGAAACCCGAAGAGATATTTAACAATCCCAAAAGTGAACGATTCAGTCAATTTATTAATGCTCAACATAATCGTTAACAGGAAGTAGTTTATGAACCAAGCTATACAGTTATTAGGGTTTGAAAACGGTGGATGGGGAAATGCCCTATGGCAAGGAACATTAGTTACTTTAGAAATATCCATCGGTGCATTTTTTGTCGGTATGCTGCTTGGTTTATTAACTGCATTGGCCAAGCTTCATGGTAATCCATTCATTCAATCTATTGCTAAAGGCTATACAACCGTTTGTCGAGCTGTGCCTGAATTATTACTGATTTTATTATTTTTTTATGGTGGTAGTTCGTTAATAAACGCAGTTTTCGATTATTTGGGTTACGGCTATGTAGAAGTCGCTGGTTTACCTGTTGCTATTGCTGTTTTGGGTTTAGTACAAGGAGCCTATGCTTCAGAAATTTTCCGAGGCTCTATCTTGGCTGTTCATTCAGGACAAGCAGAGGCAGGCGCGGCTTATGGCATGAGCCCTCGTAAAATATTTTTCAGGGTAACTTTACCTATTATGGCACCATATGCATTAGCAGGTTTATCTAATCTATGGGTTAACTTAATTAAAGACAGTGCATTAATCAGTGTTATTGGTACTAATGAATTACTTTATGTCGCTAAGCAAGCAGGAGGGTCAACCCGTGAATACTTACTCTTTTTTGTTGCCGTCGCAGTTATTTATTATTTAATCACCCTGATATCAAGTTATATGCTGCGAAAACTCGAAATTTATTTACGCCGCTGGCAGCCACCGCATTAGGAGATAATCATGGACGTATTAATCGAGTATTCGGATTTAATATATGAAGGTTTACAAATTACTTTAGCATTATTATTAATAGGTTTAGTTTTTGGTTTTATATCTGCAATTGGAGTCGCACTAGCACGTTTATCTAAATTTAGGATTATTGCTTACCCTGCTTTTTTATTTACTAGTGTCATTAGAGGTACGCCATTATTGGTTCAAATTTATATTTATTACTATGGTTTGGGAACACTATTTTCACAAGCACCTGGTATTCGAACTAGTTTTTTATGGCCCTATTTAAGAGATGGATTTTGGTACGTTGCTTTTGCACTCATTATTTCGACTGCAGCTTATCTTGGTGAAGTGATTAGAGGCGGTTTATTAGCCGTACCAAAAGGAGAGGTAGAAGCAGCACGAGCTTTCGGTATGACAGAAACAAAAGCACTATTACGCGTCCGTTTACCAAGAGCACTATATCAACTAGCACCAACATTGGCAGGTGAAACAGTCTTATTACTTAAATCTACAGCATTAGCGTCAACGATTGCTGTTGTTGACTTATTAGGGGCGGCAAACCAGATCCGCTCTATCACCTTTGAAATTTATAAACCTCTATTGTTAGTTGCCATTATTTATATTATTGCAACTTATATTATTGAACTCGTTTTTGCGCAATTAGAAAAGCGTATTCCAGTAAAACGTTAAGGAAAATGTAATGTCATTAGCGATTAAATCAGTAAATAAAGGCATTCTTTTGTGCTTTGCAGCCTACGCTATTTTCTCCATTCAAGATGCTGTCATGAAATGGATGGTTGCAGACTTTGGTGTCGCTGAACTTTTATTTTGGCGAAGCATTGCAGCATTAATGATTTGCTTAGTAATTGGACGTAAAAAAATAATAAAAGACACAATTCAGTCTCCTGTTCTTATGCCACTTATGTGGCGTAGTTTAGTTGCTGCTTTTGCTTGGGTATTTTATTACTTATCAGCTAAAGAGCTCAGCCTAGCGCAAATGACGACGATCTATTATTCAGCACCGATTATTGTGGTAGTTTTAGCTGTTTTATTACTGCAAGAGAAACCAACAAAACTACAGTGGGCAAGTGTGTTTATTGGCTTTATCGGTGTATTAATCGCTTCCCAACCAGGGTTTACTGATCAAGCATTATCAGTTTTTTATGCGCTTTTCTCTGCGCTTTTATGGGCTTATACCTACATTTTATTAAGAAAATTATCAGGTAAAGCGAGCATATTTGTACAAATGCTAGCAGCTAATTTTATGTTCATTGTAATCACTGGGTTTAGTCTTCCTTGGACATTTACGGCATTTGATAGCACCGCTGTTTTTGTGATGATGTTGACGGGTGTAATAGGTGCTGCAGGCCAATATTTTCTATTTTCTAGCTTTGAGCATGTTGAGGCGACAACACTCGCACCTATTGAATATACAGGGTTAATCTGGGCGTTTATCTTCTCATACCTTATTTGGGGAAGTGAGCCTAATGTTTTTCTAATGATGGGAGCAGTCATGATCGCATTGAGCGGCTTTGTATCAATCATTGCGAATAAGCAAAAAAATAAAGCCCTTAAATTACATGCAGAAGTTTAACATTAACATTTAAATACTTACCTCAAACACACCACTTAGTTAATCAACGACAAGGAAGAAGAAAATGAAAAAAGTACTATTAGCATTATCAATCGCCTTTACCGCAATTTCAGCTCAAGCGACTGAAACTATTAAATTTGGTGTTGCGGCGGAACCTTACCCACCTTTTGCAACTAAAACATCAGATGGGTCATGGCATGGTTTTGAAATAGATCTGATTAAAGATATCTGCGACACAGCAAAGCTAACTTGTGAAGTTAAGGAAGTCGCCTGGGATGGTATAATTCCGTCACTTCAAAGTAAAAAAATCGATGTTATTTTTGCTTCAATGACAGTCACTGAAGAACGTGCTAAAAAAGTATTATTCACTTCACCTTATTACAATACACTTCCTGCGATTGTAGGGCTTGATGGGCAAGAGTTTGCATTAAACAAAGAAACCTTAAAAAATAAAATTATTGGTGTTCAAACATCAACGATTGCGGCATTTTATATTAAAGAGAAAGCAGGAAAATTTACATCAATCCGATACTACGATACCCAAGATGCAGTCAATTCTGATCTGCTAGCTGGACGCATTGACTTCATGGTTGCTGATGATATTCCAGCAACCGATTTCTTTAAGAAAAATAAAGAAGGCTTAAAATATTACGGTAAAGTCGCTTATGAAGAAATATTAGGAAAAGGCGTTGCAGCAGGCTTACGCTTAGAAGATACAATACTTAAAGCGAAGTTAAGTACTGCGATTGATGACGTTATCAAAAGTGAGCATTACAACGAATTATCGTTAAAATATTTTGGTACAAATATCGCACCATAGCCATCTAATAAAAAGTAGAAAATAATAATTATATTATTTTCTACTTTTTTAAATTTACTTTAAAATTTTAATAAGAAGTACTTAGTTATGACGCAGTGAACACCCCTGCCCGATAAGCCTTTGTCCAATTACGGCACACTTGCAAAGAATCAGATAAAGAAATATGCTCAGGGGCAAGGCATTGCCTAACCCATAACCCATCTAGCATCGCCATTAAACCTTGAGTTGCTAACGAGATATCTACATTAATTAATTTATCTTCTTCACTAATAGCGGTTAACAAACTAAATAAAATTTCCTCTACTTTGCCATTCGACACTTCATATGCTTCAGCCATTTCAGCAGAATCCCTGATCAAACTCCAAAAAACTAACCAAGGCTTTAATAACTCTTTATCAAAATAATCATCAGCAAAATTACAACGAAAGAAAGCATCTAGCTTATCAGAAGCGCTACCTTCACAACGCTCAACTTGAGCCACGATTGACTCTAAAAAACGTTTAGAAATATCAAAATAGGCATAGGTAATTAAGGCATTAATAGAACCAAAATGGTGATTAAGTAAACCTTGAGATACGTTTGCTTCTTTTGTTATTTTACGAACAGATAAACCTGCATACCCATCTGCAGCTAAACTACGAATAGTACTTTTTACAAGTAATGCTTTTCGTTCGTCTGGCTCAATTCGATCAAATTTTTTAATTCTCATAAGTAAACTTTTTAGCCTATTTTAGATTAATAATACTTATCCTATAATGCCTATTAACAACTAATTAATAGGCATTATTATACCTTAAAGTAACTAAACATAATGAAAATATCAGTCAAAAAGTGAGTTGAAAAAGTAAATTAATTTGGAGCTCCATTTAAAGTAAATAGTTTTTCTTTTGCTGAAATGACAATGAAGAAGTAAATTACTTTAACAAGTAAAATAGATCAGTTAATTAATGTGATTGGTATAATTAGTGCGATTGCTATAATTGGTGTGATGGGCATAAATTTATACCTCATTAAATAATAAACATAAAAAAATCCGATGCTGTTAGACACCGGATTCTTCATTTATAACAATTTTATTCGCTTGCAACAAATAACTGCCACCTAAAGCTATTTGATATGTGGTGTGTTTGTTGTTACATGTAAGTTTTGTGCACGGTGACGTAATACATGGTCAAGTAACGTAATCGCCATTTGTGCTTCAGCAATCGGCACGGCACGAATACCAACACAAGGATCATGACGTCCTTTAGTAATCATTTCAGTGGCTTCACCATCGGTTGTAATAGTACGACCTGGAATGGTTAAGCTTGATGTCGGTTTTAATGCAATAGACGCAATAATATCTTGCCCTGTTGATATACCACCTAAAACACCACCAGCATGGTTTGATAAGAAACCTTCAGGCGTCATTTCATCACGATGTTCAGTGCCTTTTTGATTAGCAACAGCAAAACCATCACCAATCTCAACACCTTTAACCGCATTAATGCTCATTAAAGAATGCGCTAATTCAGCATCTAAACGATCAAACACTGGCTCACCAAGTCCAACAGGTACGCCTGAAGCAACAACCGTTACTTTAGCACCCACTGAGTTACCTTCTTTAATCAAGGCTTTCATGTAATCTTCAAGCGCAGGAATCTTACTAACATCAGGGAAGAAGAATGGATTATTTTCCACTTCATTCCAATCAATCGTGTCAGGCGTGATATCACCTAATTGACTTAAGTAACCACGAATTTCAACACCAAATTGCTCTTTTAAATACTTTTTAGCAATAGCACCTGCCGCCACACGCATCGCCGTTTCACGAGCAGATGAACGACCGCCACCACGGTAATCACGGTGTCCGTATTTTTGATGATAAGTGTAATCAGCATGCCCTGGACGGAATAAATCTTTAATTGCTGAATAGTCTTTAGAACGTTGATCAGTATTTTCGATGATCAAACCAATGCTACAGCCTGTTGTTTTACCTTCGAACACACCAGATAAGATCTTAACTTGATCTCCTTCTTGACGCATTGTCGTGTAACGAGACTGACCTGGACGACGACGATCTAAATCGTGTTGTAAATCAGCTTCAGTGATTTCTAAGTTTGGTGGGATACCATCAACAATACAACCTAGCGCTGCACCATGACTTTCACCAAAAGTTGTCACTTTAAAAACTTGACCAATACTGCTTCCTGCCATTTTTAAATTTCCTACTTCAGAATTTTTGATATTGAAAAGGGTTTTATACTTCCCCTTCTCAGTTAATTTGTTCTTTTAAGTTTCAATGCTTCATAGAATGAAACTTAATTTTATTCTTTTCTTAAGTGCTCTATTAAATATTCTATTAAATCTTAATAGTATCAAGCTGTGCTTTAGTTAACACAAACACACCATGTCCACCGATTGAAAACTCAATCCATTGGAACGGGATTTCAGGGTATGCCGCTTGCAAGTGAACTTGAGAGTTACCGACTTCAACAAATAATACACCTTCATCATTCAACATTGAGCTAGCTTGACGTAACATTTCTCTCACTAGATCCAGTCCGTCATTACCACATGCAAGACCCAACTCTGGCTCATGTTTATATTCATCTGGTAAGTTTGCCATATCTTCAGCATCAACATAAGGCGGATTAGACACAATCAGGTCGTATTTCTCATTTTCAATACCACTGAATAAGTCCGATTGAATTGGAAACACTTGTTGTGAAACACCATGGTTTTGAATATTAATATCAGCAACTTCTAATGCATCTTCAGACAAATCAACCGCATCAACTTCAGCATCAGGGAAAGCATAAGCACAAGCAATAGCAATACAGCCGCTACCAGTACATAAATCTAAAATACGTTTTGGTGGTGTTTTAACCCAAGGTTCAAATTTAGCTTCGATTAGTTCAGCAATAGGAGAACGAGGTACTAAAGTACGCTCATCGACATAAAACTCTAACCCTGCGAACCATGCACTATTCGTTAAATAAGGCACTGGAATACGTTGTTCAATACGAATCACAACTAATTCAACTAACATTTGACGCTCACGTTTTGTTAAGCGCGATTGTAAAATCATAATATTACTTTGTAACTCAAGATTCAGTGAAGGCAATATCAATTGTACCGCTTCATCCCAAGCATTATCAGTGCCGTGGCCAAAAAATAACCCTGCACGATTAAACTCAGTCACCGCCCAACGTACCACATCTTGAATCGTGACTAACTCGTCAATCGCTTCATCACTAAAAATCGTATCCAATTTATTCTCCACTTAGGGTAAACTTCGCATATTCAACTACCTAGCTTTGGAAAAACCATGACCGATAAAACTAATGATAATGATTTTTCGCTGTTTAGCGCAGAATTTGCTGGTATCAAAAAATTGCAACAGGATACCATAAAACTGCCACCGAGAAACATCAAGAATAAATCGGTCATTAAAGAAAAACGCGAACAAAACTTTGAGCAAAGCCACTTCTCAGATGCATACGAGCCGCACTTACCCGAAGATGGCCCTGTACGTTACAGCCGAAGCGATGCACAAAAGTATTTAGTAAAACAATTGCGCCGTGGTGATTTCACTCCAGAGATCATCCTAGATTTACACGGTTTAACGCAACAAGAGGCAAAAAATGAGCTAGCAGCTTTGATTAGTTGTTGTAAAAAAGAAGGCTTATATTGCTGTAGTGTTATTCACGGAATGGGTAAACACATATTAAAAAAACAAGTTCCGTTATGGTTAGCGCAGCATCCTGATATTTTAGCATTTCATCAAGCACCACTTGAATTCGGTGGGCAAGGCGCATTATCAGTATTAGTTGAATTAGCTGATTGGCAAATGAAAGAAGAGAAAAAACGTTAAGGTTATTGATATGGATATGGATATGGATATGGATATGGACCTTAACATTTATTTTATAGCTTAAACTTTATTACTGATGAAAGAAAAGACTTTAACCTATTGATTTATAGTCTTATTTTGGTAGGCTAATGTGTAATGCTAACATCCAGTAACAAGCGATCAGTTTCTTTCTTGACGACGCAATAACATTCACAACTTAAATTTTCGAGCTTCTGTCTATCTAAAACAATAATGTGTCCGCGATGATAATTAATCACGCCCAGCTTATGTAATTTTCCAGCAGCCTCCGTAACACCTTCTCGACGCACACCTAACATATTCGCAATAAGATCTTGCGTCATCTCAATTTTATTATCAGGTAGGCGATCAAGTGATAACAGAAGTAAACGGCATAATTGCTGCTTAATAGTATGGTAACGATTGCATACCGCCGTCTGTGATATTTGAGTAATGAGCGCTTGTGTATAACGAAGCATCAATGATAAAAAATTTCCATGGCGCTTAAATTCTTCCATAAAATAATAGCCTTTTATGCGATAAGCATATCCTGCACTTTTTACCACGGCTCTGCTAACAGTACTTTCACCTCCCATGAACAAAGCAGTACCAATAACCCCTTCGTTACCCACTATCGATATTTCTGCGGATGAACCAGATTCCATGACATAGGATAAAGAGATGATCGCATCAACAGGAAAGTACACATAAAGAAGTTTATCCCCTGACTCATAAATTACATCGTTTAATTCTAATTTCACTAATGCTAAAAAAGGAAATAGGCGCTCATATTCAGTAATAAGTAAGGCAGATAACAAATGATTTTTTAAAGGTGTAATGATATTCGAAGAGATATTCTGGTCTGATATTTTTGACATAGTGATGGTGCCTCTTTAATAAACGCAGTAAAGTTAATTAACCTTACGTGCCTTATGCTAGAGACCAAACATACTCTTTTATCCGAACAAAAATCAACCTTGTAAACAGTTCAACTGCGATAAGTTTACGCCACATCAAAATATATGATTAACGATCCTTTAATTTGCAGAATGTCCAACACGTTATTGAAAAAGACCTAAAAATAAAAAAATTTTTTCAACCGATGAGGGTAAGTGTGCCGTCTTAGCATTCATTCAGTCTAAGACGGCTAACAAACAAGCGCTCACTTTTTATAATCTATATTTCCATAAAGTTTCTTACCGGAGCATTTTTAAGTAATTCCATAATTGATGATTGTTTATTCATCTTAGCGACATCAATAAGATAATTTTTTTCAGGCTCACGCATAGATAACCCTGATAACATTTTTTTTACTGACGACTCTTCACCTTTTTCTATACTCATTTCCAGTTGCATAAAGTTAGCTGGGCCCAGTTTGTTTTGATTTGAGATATTCATTTCCATCAGTTTTCTCCGATAATTGAGTTTGAATTCAAAAAATAATAAATACGTTAGTTATTAGATTATCTTTTCTGTTCATCTATCTATTTAATACACGTTTTCCGCTCCATTAATATTCAAAGCAAAGACTTAACGGTTTTTATCTATCTGATTTTGACACTGTATTCCACAGACCAAGATGCCTCTAATGACGTGACTATATCCTAAGATAAATGATTCGTCGGTGCGGTGGCACACATTATTTTTGAGGAAGATTGAGCCTGAGAGAGTCAGTTGTGGGTAACTATTCGTTGATCGTAAAAAATCATTTTTAATAGTTAAAGTTGATGGTTGCCCAGCACTTCTGTTTTGTAAAAAAGAAGGCTTATATTGCTGTAGTGTTATTCATGGAATGGGGCAACACATATTAAAAAGTGCTGTTATGGTTAGCACAACATCCTGATTTTTAGTATTTCATCAAGCACCGCTTGAATTCGGTGGACAAGGCGCATTATCAGTATTAGCTGATTGGCAAATGAAAGAAGAAAGAAAACGCTAACAGAAAAAGATGGCTGCTTGAGATCCCGATATCCATGAGCATACAACCATTTTTAATAGTTTGAATAGTTTGAATAGATTGATAACGCCTTCTAACACCGGACCTGATACATAGCAGTCAGACAGCAAACAACTCAAGGATAACAAGATTGCCTTTAACAAGTTCAATCATGAATATTACTAGGGCGTGTTGATCTTTGGTGCTCAATAATTACTCTGCATGCATAGGGAGCC
>NZ_JBAKBA010000007.1:0-119357 GCF_038155225.1 Psychromonas arctica
CGGGTTATTGAAAGATAATTTAACGCAGAAATCCGCGGAAATAGCGATGTTGTATCGCTTTGCTTAGCCTGAACTGAGGTTACTTACCTAATAAAAAACTATTCACTTAGAAGTCGTATTAGAGACAAGCCATTGTTGAAGTAGTCCTAAATATTCATGTAATGCTATTTGTGATTTATACAATTGATAAGCGGAAGGGATGTAATTGTATGAAGGTAATTCCTTTGAGTTCTCTTTTGCTAAGTACATTGCTGGTGCTGGAATAGGAGATTGTTGATATTTTTTAAATAGGGACATTGCGCGAGGCATATGTGTTGCTGATGTCACTAATGCCGCTTTCTTACCCTCAATAATTGCTGACATCTGTAGGGCTTCTTGATTGGTATCTTGAGCATTATCTAAACGAATGATTTTTTGTTCTGAGATATTGAACGCTAAGGCTAATTGCTGTAAAAGCTGTGCATGGCTTTTACTGTCTCCAAAAGCGGATCCTGATACAACGATAGAGGCATTTGGATTGGCATAATAAAGACGTAATGCTTCACTAAATCGGCTTAATGCTGTGGCTGAAAGCCGTCCTGTAATCGGTAATTTCTGGTCATTAATCCCTGATGAACCAAGTACTAAAATATAATCTAAAGATTGCTCGGGATCTAATAAAGGGGGATATTGCCTTTCAAGCGGTTTGGCTAGGTGGTAAGCCGTCGGTAATAGACTAAAACCGAATAAAATTAAAAAACTGAATAGTGTTAATAATTTTGCTAACGTTTGATGTTGGCTAAAAAAGAGCAATAATAGACTAACAAATAACAATGCCAAAGAGAGGGGCAAGGGCATTAGTAAACCTCCTAGCCATTTTTTAATTAGAAATACCATTCTTTTGCCTTTCATTGTTTGTTATTAATGCTGTTTGTAAAATAACATGTCTTAATCGCCTATAGAGTAAGTAGGCTTATGAATAGATTTAATGACGTTTAGCGTTAATTTTACTCTTTATTTGTAAAACCAGTCTGCCAGTTACTCTCTTGATAAAGTGACCTCTGTTTAATAGCTAATGTACACTCATTTAATGATGCCATACAATTACTTATTACCGTAATCCCATATAGCTATTTTATATAGCCAGTTGACATAGTTACTTTAAAAAACGTCTTAGAACTTATTCAATGTAGGTTAATATTCAATAATAAATCACGTATAATTAATACTTATCACCCTATTAAAGTAAATGAGAAATTTAAGTAGCTGAACATCATTTTGACTCCATTGCCCCAAATTTTGTAAATAATATTTACGGTCGCCATATAGAGTAAACTCGAAAAGAGATTGTGTGGCGTGAAATACTCAACTGTATCGAGTGTTTAAATAAATCAAGTTTAAGAGTATTAGGTGCGTGTGGTTTTGGTTTTAGTCAAAAGTTAGCTGCATTAGGGCATCAAATTGAGTTGTGCGATATCCCTAACGAAATATTACCTTTTTTGCTAAAGAACAATTAGCTGATAAATCTTATAGAGGCAAGATACAAATAATACATTGCACTATCCAAACGTTACATAATCATATTGATGGACAGTTTGATCTTATTTTGAATCATGCCGTATTGGAATGGTTAGCAGAGCCTAAGCAAACATTACATTCCTTATTGGATTGGTCCATGTCGATAGTTTAGTATCTTTAATGTTTATAACAAAGAGGTACAGCGCTTTTTTAATCTTGTCTCTGGCAACTTCAATTTCGTTGAATTGGGTATACTGCGTAAAAAAGTAGTGCGTTTATCGTCTACTATTCATTGTTGGAAGCAGACCTGTTAGCTTGGCTAAAAGAAGGTGATTGCAAGTATTGTAAAAAACAGGTGTGTGCATGCATTACATAGCTATGTAGCTATATGAAATCAATTGATTTTACCGCAGATAATTTTGAACAACTGTTAGCGATGGAGAAAGAGTATTGTCAACAAGAACCCTACGCATCCTTAGGGCGTTATACGCATTTGACAATTGCTAAAGAGGTATTATGAAATCCTATCATTTTAGAATAAATATTAGTTATCAAGAGTTTGAAAAATTATATAGAACACCTAATGTCGCAGTGAAAGTACGCAGTGACCAAGGTGCTATGATTCAGTTACCCGCAATGCGTTTTGTTCCTTTTTTTACACAATTGGGCGTGCGTGGTTATTTTGAACTGCAATTAAACGATGAAAACAAGTTTCAACATTTAGTTTGTTTGCATGCTTAATATATTTTTTGTGTATTACTTTTTATATATAATTCAAGGTACTTACCGTACCGATATTTTAAGTAGTGGTTAACCTATAATAAATAATATTGTGTAAATGATTTAAATTTTGTAATTTATATTTTTTATATAAAATACAAGGGTTTCAACGTATAATCCGGAGTCATTCTAGTACGTGATTGAGGTGATAAAATTAATTTTATCTATTTGTGAGTAGTTAAATGACACATGAATCTCTCGTTACTTAAACCTATTAAATATCGTAATAACTTGTAAGGCTATTCAATGAAGAAAGTGTTAACCGTGTTCGGTACACGACCTGAAGCTATTAAAATGGCTCCATTAGTGCATAAACTTGCTGCTGAAGCAGGAATTGAGAGTAAAGTTTGTGTGACGGCTCAACATCGTGAAATGCTAGATCAAGTGTTACAGCTCTTTGATATCACGCCTGATTATGATTTAAACATCATGAAACCAGGACAAGATTTATTTGATGTTACAGAAAATATTTTAAGCGGGCTGAAAGGGGTACTTGATGATTTTAAACCCGATGTTGTATTAGTTCATGGAGATACTACAACGACTTTTTCTGCCTCTTTAGCTGCCTTTTATAAGCAAATTAATATTGGACATGTCGAAGCAGGGTTACGTACTGGGAACTTATATTCACCTTGGCCTGAAGAAGCTAATCGAAAATTAACTGGGGTATTGACTCGCTTTCACTTCGCTCCGACAGACTTATCTAAATCAAACTTATTAAAAGAACAAGTACCGCAAGATCGCATATTTGTCACTGGTAATACGGTAATTGATGCTTTGTTATGGGTTAAACAAAAACTAGAATCTGATACTGGTTTGCAAGACTCACTCGATAAACAATTTCCATTTTTAGATAAAAGCAAAAAAATGGTGCTCGTTACTGGCCATCGACGTGAAAGTTTTGGTGGCGGATTCGAACGTATCTGTGAAGCACTTGCTAATATTGCAAAAGCGCAGCCAGATGTGCAAATCGTTTATCCAATGCACATGAATCCAAATGTAAGAGAACCTGTTAATCGCTTATTGAGTAAGTTAGATAACGTGTTCTTGATTGAGCCTCAAGATTACCTACCGTTTGTTTATTTAATGAATCGTTGTTACTTAATTATTACTGATTCAGGTGGTGTTCAAGAAGAAGCGCCATCATTAGGCAAGCCAGTATTAGTCATGCGCGATACAACAGAACGACCTGAAGCTATTGAAGCGGGGACCGTGAAATTAGTGGGTACTGATGTACAACGTATTACCTCTGAAACCATTTTATTATTAACTGACCCTACTAGCTATCAAACCATGGCTAAAGCCCATAACCCTTATGGCGACGGTCTAGCATGCACACGAATTGTTAAAGAATTATTAAAGGATTAATTATGCCATTTCAAACTGTTTCTGTTATCGGCTTAGGCTATATCGGATTGCCTACTGCTGCTGTTATTGCTTCTCGTGGTATCGACGTTATTGGTGTCGATGTTAATGAAAATGCGGTGAATACCATTAATGCAGGACAAATTCATATTGTAGAGCCTGATTTAGACATTGTGGTTCGAAGTGTTGTAACGACAGGTAAATTGCGTGCAACCACCACAGCAGAACCTGCTGATGTATTTATGGTAGCAGTACCAACACCTTTTAAACAAGATGCTAGCTCATCTCACTCACCTGATTTATCTTATATCGAATCAGCTGCCAATATGATTGCACCAGTCTTAGCGAAAGGTAATTTAGTTATCTTAGAGTCAACTTCTCCCGTTGGCACAACAGAGAAATTAGCTGGATGGTTAAAATTAGCGCGTCCTGACTTGTCATTCCCACAGGATAAAGGTGATGCTGCTGATATTAAAGTTGCTCATTGTCCTGAACGTGTTTTACCAGGTTATGTATTACAAGAGTTAGTCTCAAATGACCGAGTTATTGGTGGTATGTCAAGTGCTTGTAGTCAACTTGCTACTCAGCTATATGAAAAGTTTGTACGTGGCGAATGTATTGTTACTAATGCCCGCACCGCTGAAATGGCTAAATTAACAGAGAATTCATTCCGTGACGTTAATATTGCATTTGCTAATGAGCTGTCGGTTATTTGTGACAAGTTAAAAATCAATGTGTGGGAGCTAGTTAAATTAGCGAACCGTCATCCACGCGTTAATATTCTTAACCCAGGTCCAGGTGTGGGTGGTCATTGTATCGCTGTTGACCCATGGTTTATTGTTGATAGTTGCCCTGAAGAAGCCAATATTATCAGACAAGCTCGATTAACCAATGATGCGAAACCTCATTATGTTGTTGAACAAATTTGTAAAGCGGCAGATGAGTTTAAACGACCTGTGATTGCTTGTCTTGGACTTGCTTTTAAAGCTGATATTGATGACCTACGTGAAAGTCCTGCACTAGAGATCGTAAAAGACTTAGTCGCGAAAGAAGTCGGTGAAATTATTGCGGTAGAACCTAATATTAAGCAACTTCCTAGTGCGTTATCTGACTCGGGCATAACATTAACGTCACTTGAAGATGCGTTAGATAAAGCCAATGTAGTGGTTGTATTAGTTGACCATAAGCAATTCAAAGCAACTGACCGTACGCAATTCGCGACTAAAGTTGTTATCGATACACGCGGAATAATTTAATTTAAGTCAGCCAATTAATTATTATTGATTGGCTGACTTAATTGTTAAATTTTTAAAGGGAATTAAATGTCTGATCAACACTATGTTAAAGATAGTGAAAATGCTTATTCGGCGTTGTGCCGCTGTATTGATTTCGTTGTTATACAAGTAAGTTTATTTTTTATTCTTTATTTTCAACATGAAGAGTTAACCAACCTTTACCTTGTTGTTGGCTTGATTGCTTCGATAGGGTTTGTTTTTGCTGCTGACAGTCATAACCTTTATCGATCATGGCGCCTTGGCGAATTCTCTCGTGTCGCGAGTTATACTTTTTTATGTTGGGTTGCTGGCATATTTAGTGTCGTTATATTTTTATTCTTTAGTAAAACAAGCCTTGATATTTCTCGATTAGTCATTGGCTCTTGGATGCTTTTTAATTGCTTCGCATTAGCGGGCTGGCGTGTATTGTTTTATGTGTTTTTATTTAAACGTCGTCGTGCTGGATACCATACCAAAAAAGTCGCTATATTCGGGTTAACGTCATCGGGTGAATTACTCGCAGATCAATTTGTGAATAAACCCGAAACAGGTTATACGCTGTCTGGTTTCTATGATGATCGAGCTGATACTCGGACAGAAAGTAAATATACAGAGCTGGTATTAGGCGGTATTAATAAAGGCATTGAACTCGCTAAAGCGGGTGATATTGATGTTATTTATATTGCATTACCGTTAGCTGCTCAAAAACGCATAGAAAGTGTATTAAGAGCCTTAGGAGATACAACGATTGACGTGTTTCTTGTTCCTGACTTCTTTACGTTTAACTTACTCAATGCGCGTTTATCTCATGTTGGTGCGATACAAACGATTAGTGTTTATGAATCACCTATGACAGGACCATCAAGGTTACTCAAACGTATTGAAGATGTCTTGGGCGCGTCATTAATTTTATCTATTATTGCATTACCTATGTTGGTTATTGCATTACTCATAAAATTAGACTCAACAGGACCTGTTTTATTTAAACAGTTACGTTATGGATTAGATGGCAGAGCTATTAAAGTCTGGAAATTTCGTTCTATGAGCTCAATGGATAATGGTGATGTTATTCAACAGGCTGTGCAAGGCGATAGCCGTATTACTAAACTCGGTGCATTCTTAAGAAGAACATCATTGGATGAATTACCACAGCTAATAAATGTATTGTCTGGCAGTATGTCGTTAGTCGGGCCTCGACCTCACGCGGTAGCGCATAATGAACAGTATAGAAAGCTGGTGGATTTTTACATGTTACGCCACAAAGTTAAGCCAGGTATTACTGGGTGGGCTCAAATTAATGGTTGGCGTGGTGAAACAGATACATTAGAAAAAATGGAAAAACGCGTTGAATTTGATTTGGAATATATTAGAAACTGGTCAATTAGTTTTGATCTTAAAATATTAGTGTTAACGGTATTTAAAGGGTTTATTCACAAGAACGCCTATTGATAACAGTTAATCTCACGAGTCTTGTTTATGTGACAAGACTCATGATACTAATGGCTACTCATCAAATAAATTTTTATCGAGAATTAAATCTCTTGGTAAACTATTTTTGATTCTATTATCTAACGATTTCCCTAAACCAATTACATGGCCTTGATAACGTAACATAACTTCACCTTTTGAGTTGTTAGTATCAATGTCATGAATATCTCGCCCTTGGTAATACTCTCTTGCTTGGTGTGCTAATAACTCTATTGCTAGAGGGCTTTGTTGACCAAAACAAGTGGCAAATTCGTGAGTAGACTTAAAGCCTGATTTACGTCCTTTACCAAATTTTTCTGCTATCTTAATACCTAATCTAGAAAAGCGTAGTTCATTAATTAAAGGGACAATGTTTTCTGGGAATAACCAAAATTCATCATCTCTTTGATACAGCACCCCGGTTAATTGCGTTATAGAGAACTGGTTTTCAAAGTAGTCATATAAATTACTTCTCACTGTTTGTGTCGTTGGTTGAAAAGGAAATTTTCTGAGTCGTTTTTGTGCAGGTTCAACTGCTACTTCAGCCATTTTTTTAATAGCAGCAACAAAAAAACCTTCCGTATCGTAAATTTGTGGCCAAATATGTAAAAAACCTTCTGGTGTTAAGGTTTTATCTGCATCTTTAAATAAATTGTCTAAAGAAAGGAATTCAACACTATCAGGGTAAGCTTGTTTCAGATGTAAACAAACATCTTGGTTTTCTTCTAGACTTAAAGTACAAGTCGAATAAACCATTACCCCGCCAGTTTTAAGTGCTTTAAATGCACTTTCTATTAATGTTTTTTGTACTGTTGATATAGATTCTATTGCGGTTTGATCCCAGTTCTTCATCGCCTGTTTATCTTTGCGTACCGTGCCTTCACCAGAACAGGGCGCATCGAGTAAAATTGCATCAAAGGTATTGGGTAACCATTGTCCAAATACGGCCGCATCAAAATGTGTGAGTGCAACATTTTTAATACCACAGCGTTGAATATTTGAATGCAACATCTTAATTCTGCTAGACGAATACTCATTCGCAATGATTAAACCTTGGTTATTAATCGCTGCTGCGAGTTGCGTTGTTTTTGATCCTGGCGCGGCCGCAGCATCTAATAGTGTTGCATTCTCTGTATCTTGAAAGTGATGTAACAGCGCTGACACCGGCATCATCGAGCTAGCTTCTTGAATGTAAAACAATCCAGCTAAATGTTCTGCGCTGTTGCCTAGAGGGATATGATCATTGTCTATTTCAATCCAAAAGCCTTCTTTACACCAGGGTACAGGTGTTAATGCCCAGCTTTTTTTATTGGCGATATCAAGGAAATCTTTAATGTCGATTTTAAGTGTATTAACTCGAATTGCTCGACGTAAAGGGCGACGACAGGCGGCAACTAGTTCATCGATATTTAAGTTTTCAGGTAAAATGCTCGACATTTTATCTATAAATGCTTGAGGTATAAAAGTGTTGCTATCCATTTGGATCCTTACAAAAACGCGCACAGAAAGTGCGCGCAAGATAACATAAAGTGAAATTAATTACTTTTAGGGATTTTAAGTTTCCATTGTAACCAATCTTCATCAAATTCTGACTGTAACTTAAAAGTTGAAAAGGCTTGGCTAGCAGGTTGTAGTTCTCGATTGTCTGAGGTGCTCATATTAATACCACCTTTGATTAAAGAAGTAAGAGAAGTCGATTTTAGCGAAGCGCCTGTTATTCCTATATCTAAGTTAAAGCCAGAAGCTGGCCAAAAGATACTATTAGTACGAATCAAATGAGCATATTCAGGGTAAATGTTAATCACTATCTCAACGCCTGATGCATCATCATTTAAGCGTTTTTCAGTGACTTCACCAATTTGTATTTGGCGGTGATAAATGGGGCTACTGATATCAGTAGAACCTGCATTACTAGCCGTTAATATTATAGATAAACCCGTTTTATGTTCTGCCAATAAAGGAGCATTATGCTCACCTTTAAACTCAATAGTTTTATTACCGTTGCCTGGCTCAACATTAATAAATACGCCGCTAATCAGCGTTGATAAATTCTTTGCACCAGATAATGAAATATCACTTCTTACGACCCAAAAGCGACTACCTTGTTTTGCTACTTTATCAAAATATTCTGGGGCAATATCTAATGTGACCATTATTTTATTATGTTTATTAAGTATTAATTGACTTATTTTTCCAACATCTAGCCCTTTTAGTTTTACCTTGTTACCTACTTTTAATTCAGATGCATCGTCATAGATAAGTGTAATTTGCTTTGGTGGTTGTGTTGCTTGTTGATAGTTATCAAATAAGCGGTATTGTCCCTCACTGGTTATATTAGACGTTACTGATGGTGAAAACTCTAACGCTATACCACCAGTGGCTACTGCGAGTAATGATGCTGCATTGACTTTGATACCAGAAAGACCAGCGTCAATTTCAAAACCACTAATATTCCAAAAGATAGTTTGTTTGGTAATCAAGTGCTTAAATTTTGCGTTAATGTTAATACTGGTTTGCATTAAGCTTGAATCATGTAAGCGTAGGTCACTCACTTCACCTACTTGTAGTTTGTGATAATAGACAGGAGAGCCAATACTCACAGAAGGTAGTTCTTTACTTAGAAGGACGACTTTAAGTGGATCAGTAAAAGCATCTTTACCTAGTTTTGCCATCTCTTTAGATTCATATAAATAGAAAGGTTGTTTATTTTTAAATGGCGTTTGAGTATATTTTTTAGTGATTGGTGATTCATTATAAAGTGCGATACCACCTTGTATAATATTTTCTAATGGTTTGCTATTAACCTCAACCCCTTTTAGAGAGGCCTTAAAGTTTACTCCGCTTAATAGATGGAATTTACTGTTCTTATTAACTAGGTAACTAAATTCTTCATCGATGTTTAACGTCGCTTTAATTTTATTATTATCTTCAGTTAATTTTATTGTATTAACTTTACCAATATTAAGCCCTTTATAGCTAATAGGTGCACCGTCTGTTAAGCCATTTGCATTATCTGCAATTAACGTTATTAATAAAGCATTACTTTCTAAAATAGATTGTTCTGTCTTTATTACAAACTCGGTACGTAATGGCTCATTTTGGTAGTTCTCTCCATGTGAAAAGTTAATATAATCACCAGTAATAAGATTACTTAAGTTTTCAATTTTAGAAAAAGAAACGGATGTTTTTTCAACCCAAAAACGTGCACTTTCAGTGATTAAATCACTAAATGCTGGGTTGATAGTTGCTTTTGCAATGAACAACTGACTTTCTGAATCGTAGTTAATGGTATCAATCCTACCAATGCCATGCCCTTTGAATAAGATACCTGCACGTTCTGGTAAATTATTAGTGTTAGATAACTTAAAGGTAATATGTAGACCTTCCTCACTAGCATCAATATCATTAAACAGCTGATACTTCTGATTTTCTAAAGGCTCTGCAGATGATTCAGGGCTGCTGAAGGTGACTCCTCCCGCAATTAAAGTGGTTAGGCTATCAAGTTTAAAATCTATGCCAGTTCTTGAAATATTTGCATTTAAACCACTAATATTCCAAAATTTACTTTTTTGTTTTACTAAGTAGCTGTATTTACTTTCAATAAAAGCCTGAATGTTGACAAATTGCCCCGTTTTATCAAGGCGTACTCGAGCAATCTCTCCCACTTGTATTTTTTTATAAAAGATAGGCGTTCCAATGTTAATCGATGCGGCATTATCACTTTTTAAGTTAATCAATAATGCATTATCAGGAATGGTGATTGGTTGTTCTCTTGTTGCAATAAAATCGGTTGCTTCCTCACCTTCGCCAGGTAACAAATTAATATAACTCCCAGAGAACAAAGTATCTAATCCGGTTATTGAAGTTAAAGATGCTTTGGGTGAAACTAACCAAAATTTACTTTTTTCTTTTAGTAAAAAAGTTGCATGAGACTCAATTTCAGCAATGACATTAACACCATCCTCCTCGTCAAGTTCAACTTTCTTGACTGTCCCAACAATGACCCCTTTGTAACGTACTTTGGTTTTGTCAATGATAATACTGCCAGCATTGGTAAAATGAATATTAACACGCATATTTTTATGAGTGATATTTTGGAATAGGATCCAAAGGGCCAATAATGTAGCGATAAAAGGCAGAAACCACACTGGTGAAATATATTTTGACTTACTAACAACAGGTGTTGTCGAAGGGTTATCTTGCATCGGTATTTGCGTCCCATATTAGACGAGTATCGAAACTCTGTGCTGCGAATAATGTTGTAATGACAACCACGGTGAAAGAAGTTGCTGCGATCCCTGGGTAAACGGATAGGAAATTTCCTTTATCAAACACCGCAACCATTATTGATATAACAAATAAGTCTAATACTGACCAACGACCAATCCAGTCGACTAAAGTAAAAGCAATAAGTTGTTTATTAGGGTTAAATTGCCATTTAAAGTGAATGGCGAGTGAAATAAAAGCTAATGCAACAATTTTTAATATAGGTACTACTATAGACGCTATAAAAACAATAAATGCTATACCAGACATGCCGCTTGATAATAAGCTTACAATACCTGAAAAAATAGTATCAGGATAACGTGTCCCATTTTTTAATAAGTAAGTAATAGGGTAAAGGTTAGCTGGAAAGATAAAAATAAAAGCTGTAAACAATAATGCCCATGTTTTTTGTTGGCTATTTTTAATGCGAGGTGAAATCGGACTACCACAATAAGGGCAACATTGTTCATTTTCAGTGATAGAAGAATGCTTTTCACAAACTCGGCATAATTGCCTATCTTGTTGTATTGCACTCATTCCAGTTATCAGTGGTTTATTCATTGAGTAAATACTTCCAATGTTGCGCATTATCATATTCGCTGATCATACTCATATTTAATATTAAAAAAACAACTAGAAAGTACAGACCACTATTGAAATAAAGTTCTGCATAACTCGTTAATTTAAAAACGGCTACCATAAAGCTCACTAAATAAACCTCTAACATGGACCAATGAATGATAATGCTCGTTAATTTAAGTACGTAATTAAGCAATTCTGGGCGTTTATTGAACATCATGCATCCACTACTAAATGCGATACAAATAGTTAATAACGTAGGAGCAACCACCGCACAAAACAACACCACAAAAGACACAACAGGAGCTATATCAATCATCATTATAGCACCTTGTAACAGGTTGGTTTGTTCTGTAATACCTAATAAATGCACTGAAACAAGCGGCAATGAAAAAGCAGGAATACAAACCAATAGTGCAGCGAGTGCTAGAGCAAAGACCTTATTGGGTTTACTTGTTGTCGCTTTGCAAAATACATGATTGCAACGAGCACATTTTGCAACGTAGCCTGGTTGTATAATAGGTTGTTGTGAAACCATATCGCAATGGCTACAAATTATCGTTTTCATTCTTACTTATCAGTAATTTGACAATGTTATAAGATAGCAAACTAATTATAATATGACAAAAGTTGCATTATCACAAAAGCAGTAGTACTGTATGTAAAACCATGTTTAATTTTAAATTAAAAAGAGGCCACCGTGGCAGTCATCATTAAATACATTGTAGAAAGAAAGGGTGTTGAGAAAATGACCTTTACCAGTAAGAAAGAAGCCGATGCATACGATAAGATGCTAGATAGCGCCGATCAAATTGCATTATTCTTAAGTGAAAGTCCCGTTTCTCTAGATGATCAGCAGCTTGAAGAATTAGGGCTGTATGTGGCAAGCAATAAAGACGTATTGCAAAACCTATTTAAAGGGCAAGTGTTTAGCTCTGAAAGTATCGATAAAGTTGAGTCATCAGATAGTTAAACCTCATTAAATAAATAGGAACACAATAAATTAACCTTTACTGGCTTTTATTGTGCTCCTTAATACAGTAAAATGCGCTCCTCTTTTTAATTAATACAAATGCTTTTTGGTTGGAAGCATCACTGTGAGGAATTAGCATGCCAATTATTACTCTTCCCGATGGAAATCAACGTCAATTTGACACTACTACTTCAATTATGGATATCGCAGCAGATATCGGCCCTGGTTTAGCGAAAGCTTGTATCGCCGGTCGTGTCAACGGACAACTTGTAGATGCTTGCGACCCTATTGAAACTGATGCAGACGTTTCAATTATCACCAATAAAGATGATGAAGGTCTAGAAATATTACGTCACTCTTGTGCTCATTTGTTAGGTCATGCAATTAAACAATTGTACCCAGAAGCAAAAATGGCAATAGGACCAACCATTGATAATGGTTTTTACTATGATATTGATCTTGATGTAACCATTAATGATGAAGAGTTAGCTAAAATTGAAAAACGCATGCAACAATTAGTTAAAACTAACTATCAAGTTGTTAAAAAGAAAGTCAGCGTTGATGAAGCTATTGCTGTATTTAAAGAACGTAATGAACCTTATAAATTAGAAATTCTTGAAGGTATTGATAAAGAAGACCGTCCTGGTCTATACCATCATGAAGAATATATCGATATGTGTCGTGGCCCACACGTACCGATGATGAAATTTAGCCAATGGTTTAAATTAATGAAAGTATCAGGCGCATATTGGCGTGCTGATTCTGATAACAAAATGCTACAACGTATATACGGTACAGCATGGGCTGACAAAAAACAGTTAAATGCTTATCTAAAACGTCTTGAAGAAGCAGCTAAACGTGATCACCGTAAAATTGGTAAACAGTTAGATCTTTACCATATGCAAGAAGAAGCACCGGGTATGGTGTTCTGGCATCCAAACGGTTGGACTATTTTCCGCGAACTAGAAAGTTATATTCGTGAGCAAACGGTTGCCTTTGGTTACCAAGAAGTAAAAGCGCCACAAATTCTAGATCGTTCTTTATGGGAAAAATCAGGCCACTGGGATAAATACAAAGACGGTATGTTCTGTACTTGTAGTGAAAACAGAGACTATGCAATCAAACCAATGAACTGTCCTGGCCACGTACAAATCTTTAATCAAGGTTTAAAATCTTACCGTGATTTACCATTACGTTTATCTGAATTTGGTTCATGTCACCGTAATGAACCATCGGGTTCTTTACATGGTTTAATGCGTGTACGTGGTTTTACACAAGATGATGCACATATCTTCTGTACAGAAGCGCAAATTCTTGAAGAAGTATCAGCATGTATTAACATGGTATTCGAATGTTATAAAACATTCGGCTTCGAAGATATTGTCGTTAAATTATCTACTCGCCCGGAAAAACGTGTTGGCGATGATGCAACATGGGATAAGTCTGAAGCGGCTTTAGCACATGCATTAGATGAAAATGGCGTTAAATTTGAATATTTACCAGGCGAAGGTGCCTTTTATGGCCCTAAAATCGAATTTACTTTGTATGATTGTTTAGGTCGTGCATGGCAATGTGGTACAATACAATTAGATTTTTCAATGCCTGGTCGTTTAGATGCGACTTATGTTGGTGAAGATAATGAAAGACATACTCCAGTAATGATTCACCGAGCTATTCTTGGTTCTTTAGAGCGTTTCATTGGTATTTTAACTGAAGAGTATGCGGGTATTTATCCGACATGGTTATCACCTCAACAGGTGGTTGTAATGAATATTACCGACAAACAGTCAGATTTTGTTATAGAAGTAGTAAATAAATTGAAAAAATCGGGTATTAGAGCTATTTCGGACTTGAGAAATGAGAAAATAGGCTTTAAAATCCGCGAGCATACATTGAAGCGTGTTCCTTACTTATTAGTTATCGGAGACCAAGAGGTTGAAGCTAATGAAGTTGCTGTAAGAACGCGTAAGGGTGATGATCTTGGTAAAATGCAGGTTGATAACTTTGTTGACCATGTGAAACAAGAAATCATGACTCGTTCATAACATTAATCACTTGGAGGAATTTGTTATAAAAGGTGCAAAAAAAGCCCCGCAAACGGGCAATAAACATCGTTTAAACGATGAAATAACTGGTACTGAAGTACGTCTTTCTGATTCAGAAGGCAAACCAGTAGGTATTGTTTCTTTAGAAGAAGCAAAAAATATGGCATTTGACTCAGATTTGGATTTAGTTGAAATTAGTCCAAATGCCGAGCCGCCAGTTTGTCGCATCATGAACTATGGCAAATTTCTCTTTGAAAAGAGCAAATCCGTTAAAGAACAACGGAAGAATCAGAAACAGGTTCAGTTGAAGGAAATAAAATTCCGTCCTGGGACTGATGATGGCGATTATCAGGTAAAACTACGCAGCCTGACTCGCTTTCTTGAAGAGGGTAACAAAGCCAAAGTAACGCTACGTTTTCGTGGTCGTGAAATGGCGCATCAATCACTTGGGATGGAATTATTAAATCGCGTTAAAAACGATTTAGTTGAAATCTCTACTGTCGAATCTTTCCCTAAACTGGAAGGTCGTCAAATGGTGATGGTACTTGGCCCTAAACGTGCTAGCTAAGGCATAAAGTAGTATTGATGTGCGAATATGAGAATATTCGCACTATTTACTCGCCTTACTGGTTTAATTTAAATTTTAACAATGCGGAGTTCGCAATGCCTAAAATGAAATCTAACAAAGGTGCTGCAAAGCGCTTTAAAAAGACTGCTTCTGGTGGTTTTAAACGTAAGCAATCTCACTTACGTCATATCCTTACTAAGAAATCTACTAAACGTAAACGCCATCTACGTGCTCAAAGCATGGTAGCTAAAGTAGACGTACCTAGTATTAACAGAATGTTACCATTCGCTTAAGTAAGGAATATATAAAATGCCAAGAGTAAAACGCGGTGTACAAGCTCGTGCACGCCATAAAAAAGTCTTAAAACAAGCTAAAGGTTATTACGGAGCTCGTTCACGTGTTTATCGCGTAGCGGTTCAAGCAGTAACTAAAGCTGGTCAATACGCTTACCGTGACCGTCGTCAACGTAAACGTCAGTTCCGTCAACTATGGATTGCACGTATTAATGCTGCATCTCGTATTAGCGGATTATCTTACAGCCGTTTCATCAATGGTCTTAAAAAGGCTTCTGTTGAAATCGATCGTAAGATCTTAGCTGACATAGCTGTATTTGATAAAGCAACATTTGCTCATTTAGTAGAAGTTGCAAAAAAAGCGCTAGCTTAATCATTTATTGATTAACAGTATTGAAGAAGGAGACATATTGTCTCCTTTTTTTTGATCTAAAATTTGCTTTAGTTATTCTTTAAACTCGTCTTAATATTCGTTCTTATTCAAACTCTTATTTTTTATCATTAGCCTTATTGTATTTTCACTTAATTATTTATACCCAATAGATTGTTTTAACTCCCTCAAGTTGATGGTTTTTTACATGTCATTAATATCATTAGATCCTTAACTCTATGTGCTCGTCTATCCTAAATATCAGTATTATTACAGCTGTAATATAACTGTCATAAAATAGACCTATAATCTTTGCCATCAATTATGTTGGAGATAGTAAATGGAACGTGATTTAGCGACCACGCTACAAGCTAATAAAAAGCGAGTGGTTAAGGATAAGTTAGTTAAATATGGCGTAACAATAGGTGGCACATCAGTGCTAGTCACTTTGTTATTAATTTTTGGGTATCTTTTATATGTTGTATTACCCATTTTTGCACCTGTTAGCATTGAACAAAAACAATCCTTTCAACGTCAAAATTTAACACCTATCTATGCATTAGGCATAGACGAGCAAAACGAAGTTGCTTATCAGATGGATAACCAAGGTTTGTTGAGCTTTTATTCATTAAGAGAAGATGATTTAGGTGAATCACTTCTAAAATATCAAGCATTTGCAGATACTAATAATATAACTAAAACCATGCCGGTTAACGGTATGTTTGCTTTAGCCAATAATAGTGGTGAAGTGAAAATTGTTAAACCGGATTTTGTAACTTCTTATCCAAAAGATAAACGATTAATTACGCCTGAAATTGATTTCCCATTAGGTGAAGATAGCTTTATCGTTTCTGAAGATAAACAAGCGTTAACACATCTTTCATTTGAAATGAATTCAGATTATGCGGGTATCGCTGCTGTTCAAAGTAATGGTGAAGGTGTATTTCTTCTATTAACTGCCGAAGAAAACTTCATGACAGATGAAGTGGTTTGGGAGCAAGCGTTATTTAAGTTACCATCATTTCCTAATAAAGTAGACCAGTTACTATTAACACCAAACCTTAGAAAGTTGTTTGTTCGAAGTGGTAATGATTTACTCGTTTACGATATCTCTGAGAGTGACGATATCCACATCTCATCAGTATTTAAAATTAACGCTACAGGCAGTAATGTAAATGATGTGCAGTTACTGACTGGCGCGAGTTCATTATTAGTTGCCAATGATAATGGTGTTATTAGCCAGTGGTTTGAAGTGTTAAGTGAAAATAAACGCGAGTTTACTTATATCCGTGACTTTAAAGCCCCAGCGGAAGTAACAAGCATTGTTCCTGAATTCTTTCGTAAAGGTTTTTTAACCACAACTGAAGCTGGCGATTTATCTATTTTCCATTCTACGGGTGAAACTGAACTATTAACAGAGTCTATTTCTAAAGTAGGTTCTTTAGTCGTTGCGATTTCTCCACGTGCGAATGCAATTCTTGTCGCAGATAAAGACGTTATTAAACTTTATCATGTAGATAATGAGCATCCAGAGATCACTTGGTCTGCGTTATGGCAAGAAGTTTGGTATGAAGGTTATCCTGAACCACAATATGTTTGGCAATCAACTTCTGCTAGTGATGATTTTGAAGCTAAAATGAGTCTTGTACCAATTTCATTCGGTACTATCAAAGCCGCTTTTTACGCGATGTTATTTGCTGTGCCAATTTCTATATCAGCTGCTATTTATACTGCGTATTTTATGGCACCTAGTATTAGAACCTATATCAAACCAACGGTTGAAATAATGGAAGCATTACCTACTGTTATTTTAGGGTTCTTGGCTGGTTTATGGCTAGCACCGATTGTTGAAAATCAATTGCCAGGTATTATTTTATTGATGATAAGCCTGCCGGCTAGCGTACTCGTTGCGGCGATTATCTGGACTAACTTACCAACATCATTAAGTGATAAAGTAAGCGAAAGTGTATTGCCATTAGTGTTATTACCTATTCTTGTTGCGACTGGTTATTTCTCAATGGCGTTTAGTGACTCGCTTGAAATCTGGTTATTCAATGGTGACACCCGTATGTATTTAACCAATGAATTGGGTATTAACTTTGACCAACGTAACTCATTAATTGTTGGTATTGCAATGGGGTTCGCGGTTATTCCAACTATCTTCTCAATTGCTGAAGATGCCATCTTTAGTGTGCCTAAGAGTTTAACTATGGGTTCATTAGCATTGGGGGCTACACGCTGGCAAACACTAGCTAAAGTCGTTATTTTAACGGCTAGCCCTGGTATTTTCTCTGCTGTGATGATGGGCATGGGACGTGCCGTAGGTGAAACGATGATTGTATTAATGGCGACAGGTAATACACCAATCATGGATTGGAACATCTTCGAAGGGATGCGTTCTCTATCAGCAAATATTGCAGTAGAAATGCCAGAGTCAGAAGTAGGCAGTTCACATTATCGAGTCTTATTCCTCGCTGCATTTGTGTTGTTTATCTTTACCTTCTTCTTCAACACCATTGCTGAATTTGTACGTCAGCGTTTGCGTGAAAAATATTCAAGCCTATAAATAGGAGTTAGTTATTATGGGTAAATGGTTTAAATCAGGCACACCGTGGATTTGGATGACAGGTGGTGCTGTAAGTTTGAGTTTAATTGCAGTTATTGGGTTATTTCTACTGATCGGTTGGAGAGGGTTAAGCTTCTTTTGGCCTGCTGCAGTGTATGAGTTCTCAATGCAAAATGAGCAAGGTCAACAGTCAGTGTTAATTGGTGAAATTTATGACCAAGAACATGTATTAAAACAACAGTTAATTGATGGTGGTGTGACAGGGTTAGAAGACTATCCAGAATCATTAGAACGTTTTTTAATTAAAACAGGTAATCGTGAATATGTTGATTTAGATTTTCAATGGATTTTAGAAACGATTATTAAAGGCAAGAAAGTAGCCCACGACGTAGTTGTTTTTGAAAGAACGAAAAATGGTAACTTTTATGGTTATTTAGATGCTATTAATGAAGGTGAGCAAAAGCTTAATATTGAGCAAAGTCGTTTAGTTGATGAACTTAATTTACGTCTTGAACGTGCGCTTGAGTTTCGTGATAAAGAGCATGGGCTATTAACGGGTGATATCGGTCGTATTAATAACGATTTAGACCGCATTCGTCTAAAGCAACGTAAGTTGGAGTTAGACGGTGAATTAACGGAGCAAAAAATTGCTGAATTTAAAGCAAGCAGTGATGCGTTACGTGCCGAATATTTAGGGCTTGAAAGCGAATTGTTTAGTTACCGTGACCAAGCGAAGCGTGACAGTGTGGTAGTGAAAGATATGGCAGGGCGTTTAGTGACGATGCCGTTATCTTATATCTTAGATTTCTATCAACCCAATGATATGAGCTTTATGCAAAAAGTTGGGCATTGGTTTCATCAAGTTTATAAATTTGTGAATAGCGACCCGCGTGAAGCCAATACAGAAGGTGGTGTATTTCCTGCTATCTTTGGTACTGTTTTCATGGTGATGTTAATGGCTGTGATTGTGACGCCATTTGGTGTGGTTGCGGCTATTTATTTGCATGAATATGCAGGTAAAAATAACATTACTAAATTTATTCGCATCGCGGTAATCAATCTATCTGGCGTACCGTCTATTGTGTATGGTGTATTCGGATTAGGCTTCTTTGTTTATATTTTAGGTGGCAGTATCGACCAATTACTTTACCCTGAAGCATTACCATCACCGACATTTGGTTCGCCTGGCGTACTGTGGTCAGCGTTAACATTGGCTATTTTAACTTTGCCAGTGGTTATTGTATCGACGGAAGAAGGGTTAAGCCGTATACCAAGTACCTTACGTGAAGGTTCTTTAGCATTAGGTGCAACAAAGTCAGAAACGTTATGGCGAATTGTTATTCCAATGGCAAGTCCTGCTATTATGACCGGTTTGATTTTAGCCGTTGCACGTGCAGCGGGTGAAGTGGCCCCGTTAATGCTGGTCGGAGTGGTGAAAATTGCACCAACATTACCCGTTGATGGAAACTTCCCGTTCTTACATTTAGACCGAAAATTTATGCATTTAGGTTTCCATATCTATGATGTTGGTTTCCAAAGTCCGAATGTTGAAGCAGCACGTCCATTGGTTTATGCAACCTCGTTTTTATTAGTTACCGTTATTATTGGTTTGAATTTAGCAGCCATTGCTATTCGTAATAACTTACGTGAAAAGTACCGAGCACTAGAGCACTAATATAACGCTATATGTTAAAAGTGACATATTACGAATTGAATATTATAAATCCGCGCTCCTCAGTGTGCGCGAATAAAGATTAGGAAAGACAATGATTGATTTTTCAAATATAAATGCAAAAAGTGCTGATTTAGATGAATTAACGCCTGAAAATACAGCATTAGAAATTAAAAACTTAGACTTATTCTACGGGGATAAGCAAGCCTTACATAATGTATCGATGAAGATACCTAAAGGTAAAGTAACGGCTTTTATCGGCCCATCGGGTTGTGGTAAATCAACGTTATTACGTTGTATCAATCGAATGAATGACTTAGTTGAAATTTGTCGTGTTGATGGGAACATCGAACTACAAGGCATTAATATTTATGATAAATCAGTGGATGTTGCGTCGTTACGTCGTCGTATCGGGATGGTGTTTCAGCGTCCAAATCCTTTCCCTAAGTCTATCTATGAAAATGTTGTTTATGGGTTACGTCTACAGGGCATTAATGATCGACGTACATTAGATGAAGCATGTGAAACATCACTGCGTGGTGCTGCTTTATGGAATGAAGTAAAAGATCGGTTACATGATAACGCCTTTGGTCTTTCTGGTGGTCAGCAACAACGTTTGGTGATTGCACGTGCGATTGCCATTGGTCCTGAAGTATTATTATTAGATGAGCCAACATCGGCGCTGGATCCTATCTCAACGTTAACGATTGAAGAATTGATCACTGAACTGAAGAAAAAGTTTACGGTTGTTATCGTGACACATAACATGCAACAAGCGGCTCGCGTATCAGATCAAACCGCCTTTATGTACATGGGTAAATTAATTGAATATTCAGATACTAATACCTTATTCACGTCTCCAAAACAAAAACAGACAGAAGATTACATTACTGGCCGTTACGGTTAAATAAGGAAATAAAATGGAAAACTTAAATTTAAACCGTCATATTTCAGGACAATTTAATAATGAACTTGAAAGTGTGCGTAACCAAGTTATGCAAATGGGTGGCTTGATTGAGCAGCAATTAGCGGATGCATTATCTGCGATGGCTGAAAATGACTTAGAGTTAGCACGTAAAGTGATTATTAAAGATAACGAAGTTAATGAATTCGAAACTAAAGTCGATCAAGATTGCTCACGTATTATTGCTAAGCGTCAGCCTGCAGCGTCAGATTTACGTTTAATTTTAACAATCATGAAAACGGTGACTGAACTTGAACGAGTAGGCGATAGTATTACTGCGATTGCTAAAACAGTTATCGAAAATCACGGTAAAAAAGTACCATCGTTAATCGGTCTAGAGAATATGGGGCAAATCACTATGAAAATGCTTCATAACGCTTTAGATGCGTTTACTCGTTTAGATCTCAATGCCGCCATTGCAGTACATAACGAAGACAAAAAAGTAAATCGTCAATACGAAAGTATTTTACGTGAGTTAATGACGTTTATGATGGAAGATCCTCGTTCAGTACCGTTTGTACTTAACGTTTTAGCCTCAGCACGAGCAATTGAACGTATTGGTGACAGATGTCAAAATATTTGTGAACAAATTGTCTATTTAGTGAAAGGTATTGATGTCCGCCATGCTACTGAAGAAGAGATTAATTCTTTAATTGAATAGCGGTTAATACTGCATTTAAAGTGTTTTTTAAAAAGCCTAAATAAATTTATTTATCTAGGCTTTTTTCATTTTATCGAGAAACCTTTCCAGCCTATATAGCATCAGGTATACTGCGCGTTTTATTGAGTGGAACTGTTACATGAAAGTTGCTGATTTTTCTTTTCACCTTCCTGAAGAATTGATTGCGCGTTACCCAATGCCAGAACGTACGAATAGTCGCTTACTTTCATTAGAGGCTAATTCTGGTGAATTAAGTCATTTAAACTTCACCGATATAATTGATTTAGTAAATCCAAATGATCTACTTGTTTTCAATGATACGCGTGTTATCCCTGCGCGTTTATTTGGCACCAAAGAAACCGGTGGCAAAATTGAAGTACTCGTTGAACGTGTATTAGATGAAAAAAGCTTTCTTGCACATGTACGTAGTTCTAAATCACCTAAGCCTGGTTGTAAATTACTGCTTGAAAATGATGTTAATGCGGAGATGGTTCAACGCCAAGGTCCATTATTTGAAATCAAAGTCGATAGCGAAGAAACAGTCCTACAAATTTTAGAACGTATTGGCCACATGCCTTTACCGCCCTATATTGATAGACCTGACGAAGATGCCGATAAAGAGCGTTACCAAACGGTTTATAATAAAAACCCTGGTGCAGTTGCTGCACCCACGGCTGGTTTACATTTTGATCAAATAATTTTAGATAAGCTCACCGCTAAAGGAACTGATTTTGCTTTTGTTACTTTGCATGTTGGTGCGGGTACTTTCCAGCCAGTTAAAGTAGATAATATACTCGATCATCAAATGCACAGTGAGTATGCAGAAGTATCTCAAGAAGTAGTTGATAAAATCACTGTAACCAGAGCGGCAGGCGGGCGTGTTATTGCAGTAGGCACTACCTCGGTACGATCTATTGAAAGTGCGGCTAGTGTTAGCTTAGCGAAGGGGCTTGAATTAGCGCCTTTCTTTTCAGAAACCAGTATCTTTATTTACCCAGGATATGAGTTCCAACTGGTTGATGCAATGATCACGAATTTCCATTTATCAGAATCAACCTTATTGATGCTGGTCAGTGCGTTTTCAGGCAAAGCAAATATTGATCATGCTTACCAAACCGCCATTGAGGAAAAATACCGTTTCTTTAGTTACGGTGATGCCATGTTTTTAACTAAAAAAACTAATTAGAAAGTAATTAAAAAAATGAGTTAACAATTTACTTTGTCGTTAATTATTAAACTCACAATAAAATCTCATTTAAAACCGTTTAAAATAAATATTAAGCGGTTAATTTAAATAAAAGTAAGATATTAAAACCTGGATTCATGATTAAGATCAATCAGTATAATTCAGTTAGCTTTAATAATTGTTTAATTAAGATATCAGACTGTTTCTCTGATAAGGATAACCATGAAATACGAATTAATTACAACCGATGGTCGCGCACGTCGTGGTCGCTTAACCTTTAATCGCGGAACAGTAGAAACACCCGCATTTATGCCTGTAGGCACTTACGGCACGGTAAAAGGGATGACACCTGAAGAAGTTGATGCAACCGGTGCTGAAATTTTATTAGGCAATACCTTTCACCTTTGGTTACGCCCAGGACAAAAGGTCATTAAACAACATGGTGACTTACATGACTTCATGAACTGGAAAGGTCCAATTTTAACTGACTCTGGTGGTTTCCAAGTATTCAGCCTAGGTAAAATGCGTAAAATCAAAGAAGAGGGCGTTTATTTTAGAAGCCCTGTTAATGGTGATGAAGTATTTTTATCGCCGGAAATTTCAATGGAAATTCAATACGATCTTGGATCTGATATCGTGATGATTTTTGATGAATGTACGCCTTACCCAGCGACAGAAGAAGAAGCGGATATTTCGATGAAGCTTTCTTTGCGCTGGGCTGAGCGTAGCCGTAATCGATTTAACGAACAAGAAAACCCAAATGCTTTATTTGGTATTATTCAAGGTGGTTGTTATGAACATCTTCGTGATGTGTCATTAGCAGGGTTAGAGAAAATCGGTTTTGATGGTTATGCGATTGGTGGCCTGGCTGTTGGTGAGCCTAAAGAAGACATGCATCGCATATTAGATCATGTCACCACTAAAATTCCAGCAGACAAACCACGTTACTTAATGGGGGTTGGTAAACCAGAAGATTTGGTGGAAGGCGTTCGTCGTGGTGTTGATATGTTTGACTGTGTTATGCCAACGCGTAATGCGCGAAATGGACACTTATTTACGACTGATGGCGTTGTTAAAATTCGTAATGCAAGACATCGTGAAGATACCAGCCCGTTAGATGCAGAATGTGATTGTTACACTTGTAAAAATTATACACGTGCATACTTATACCACCTTGACAAATGTGGAGAAATCCTTGGAGCTCGCTTAAACACGATCCATAACTTACGTTATTACCAACGTTTGATGAAAGGTTTGCGTGATGCGATTTCAGCAGGTACATTAGACGAGTTTGTTGATTTGTTTTACAAACGAATTGGAAAAGAAAAACCAGTTCTAAATAATTGATAACACAATACTATTACCATACTATTAGATAATTTATAGATAGTTTAATTTTTATACAATAAAGGATATAACATGAGTTTATTTATCTCTCAAGCACACGCAGCAGCAGAAGGCGCTCCAGCTGACGGCGGCGGCATGCAAATGATTTTTATGTTAGTTGTTTTTGCAGCTATTTTCTACTTTATGATTTACCGCCCTCAGGCGCGTCGTACAAAAGAACATAAAAACCTAATGGATAACATTGGTAAAAATGATGAAGTATTAACAACAGGCGGTTTGATTGGTCGTGTTGCTAAAATTAGTGCTGATAGCGAATATGTTCAAGTAGAGTTAAACGAAAATAACATTATTCTAATCAAAAAAGACTTTATTACAGCAGTACTTCCAAAAGGTACGCTTAAGTCAATCTAAATAAAAAAGGCAGGGTCTCCTGCCTTTTTGATATACCTTCATCGCTTAATAAACGTCTAATTAAGTAATGAAGGTATTTTTATTACCTTTAGCGTCAAATAAAGGACATTATCGTGTTAAATAAATATCCTCTTTGGAAGTATCTATTACTAGGGTTCATAGTTTTATTTACTTTAGTTTATGCCGCTCCAAATCTGTATGGTGAAGATCCTGCTGTGCAAGTTTCTGCTACTCGTGGTGCTACTGTTGAATTATCTACTTTAGATAAAGTACAAGACATCCTTAAGCAAGCGAATATCTCACCAAAATCAACCGTGCTAGAAAACGGTCAAATTTTAGTAAGACTGTCTTCAAGTGAAGAACAATTAATTGCACGTGAAACAATCAGCGCACAAATAGGCGATGGTTTTGTTACGGCATTAAACTTAGCAGCCGCAACCCCAGCTTGGTTAGAAGCGATTGGCGGTAGCCCATTAAAGCTAGGTCTTGACCTTCGTGGTGGTGTTCACTTCTTAATGGAAGTGGATATGGACGAAGCAATAAGCAAAGAACAAGAACAAATGGTTCAAGACTTACGTGCTGATTTAAGAGAACAGAAAATTCGTTACCGTGGTATCGAAAAAGCGTCTACAGAAACGGGTGTCATACTACGTTTTACATCGCAAGAAATTCTAGACAGTGCTATTGATTATTTAAAACCGATTAATCCTGGTTTTACATTTGACGAAAAAGAAACGAGTGGCACTTTCTACTTAACTATCAGCATGACTGCAGAAAAGTTAAAAACAGCAAAAGAAGATGCACTACAACAAAACTTAAGCATTTTACGTAACCGTGTTAATGAACTTGGTGTTGCTGAACCATTAGTACAGCGTCAAGGTACTGACCGTATCGTCGTTGAACTACCAGGTATTCAAGATACTGCTCGTGCTAAAGAGATTTTAGGCGCAACGGCAACGTTAGAATTCCATGCTGTTGATTCTGATACGGATGTGTCTGATGCATTAGCAGGTCGTGTTCCCGCTTCTTCTGCACTTTATAAAGAGCGTGATGGTCAGCCAGTTGTTGTTAAGAAAAAAATCATCTTAACGGGTAATCATATTGTTGATGCACAATCGAGTGCTGATGAATATGGTCGTGCACAGGTAAATATCTCTTTAGACTCGCAAGGTGGCAGTAAAATGTCGCGCTTCACTAAAAATAATATCGGTAAACCAATGGCTACATTGTTTATTGAATATTTACCAACGGGTAAAAAGAAAGCAAACGGTAAGTCTGAAACTGAGAAACGTATTGAGGTTGCTAACGTTGCAACGATTCAAGCACAGTTAGGACGTAGCTTCCGTATCACTGGTTTAGATAACACTGCTGAAGCACATAACTTAGCGCTATTATTACGTGCAGGCGCACTAACAGCACCGATTCAAATTGTAGAAGAACGCACTATTGGCCCAAGCTTAGGTCAACAAAACATCGACAACGGTATTAAAGCCATGGTTTATGGTTTATTAGCGGTTGTTCTGTTTATGTTTGTTTATTACCGTAAGTTTGGTGCAGTGGCGAATACCGCATTACTATTTAACATCGTAATGATTGTTGGTTTAATGTCGTTGATTCCTGGTGCGACATTAACGCTACCGGGTATTGCAGGTATCGTATTAACAATTGGTATGGCAGTTGATGCCAACGTATTGATATTTGAACGTATTCGTGAAGAATTAAATGCTGGTAAATCAATTCAGCGTTCAATTAATGAAGGTTACTCAAATGCATTATCAACGATTGCTGATGCGAATATTACTACTTTTATTACCGCGGTTATCTTGTTCGCAGTTGGTACTGGCCCAATTAAGGGTTTTGCAGTAACGCTTGCACTTGGTATTTTAACTTCAATGTTTACTTCTATCTTCGGCACACGTGCGATTGTTAATGCACTGTGGGGTGGACGTAATGACATTAAAAAACTTTCAATCTAAGCAGGGTTAACTATGTTGGAATTAATTAAGTCGAAGCATACTATTAGCTTCATGAAATATTCAAAGCCTGCAACCTGGTTATCAATGTTGTTATTGGTTATCTCTTTAGGGTCTTTGAGTATTAATTGGCTAAACTGGGGGTTAGATTTCACCGGTGGTACGTTAATCGAAGTTGGATTTGAACAACCTGCAAACCTAACGGAAGTACGTGAAACATTAACTGCAGCTAACTTCCCTGATGCCGTAGTACAGCATTTTGGTACAAGCCATGAAGTGATGGTACGTTTAGCACCTCGTGAAGGCGTTAAAGGACAAGTCATTGGTAATCAAATACTAGATGCTTTAACAGCCGCTGATTTTGGCAATGTTGATATGCGCCGAATCGAGTTTGTTGGTCCTAATGTAGGTGCTGAATTAGCAGAGAATGGTGGTATTGCTATTATCATCGCGCTTATTTGTATCATGCTTTATGTGAGCATGCGCTTTGAGTGGCGTTTAGCAACCGGTTCAGTGTTAGCTTTGGCGCACGATATTATCATTACGTTAGGTGTATTTTCGTTATTTCAAATCGAATTCGATTTAACGGTTTTAGCGGCGTTACTTGCCGTTGTTGGTTACTCGTTAAACGATACAATCGTTGTATTTGACCGTATTCGTGAAAACTTTCGTTCAATGCCGGCTTTAACGCCTGAAGAGATTGTAGATAAATCGTTAACACAAACCTTAAGCAGAACAATTATTACGTCGGGTACGACTATTTTTGTATTGGTTTCATTGTTTGTTGTTGGCGGTGAGTTGATTCACGGTTTTGCTACGGCATTACTCATTGGTATCTTCGTTGGTACTTATTCATCTATCTATGTTGCGAGTGCATTAGCGATTCGCCTAGGTGTTGAACGTGAACACATGATCCCTGAAGTGATTGAAAAAGAAGGTGCTGATCAAGACCCATTGATGTAACTATCAATCCTTAGCACATTCTCATCTTATAAAGCACTGCATCGCAGTGCTTTTTTGTTGATAGTTGTCAGCAATATCAATTTAAGTTCTTTTTTGGCTTCAACTGTCGATTAATTAGTTAAACGAATTGCTAAAACTTTACATTATCATAGATATAGTACACTCTTGAAACTCTTGTCTAGAAGGGTTAAATCATGCGATTATCATATAATAAGTTACTTATAGTCCTCTCTTTTGTCACTCTTACTGCGTGTTCAAATAATCAAAATCAAAATGAAAGCTACACATTAGCTGCTACCGGCTATGGCAGTTCTGTATTTCCACTTGCGACACCAATCCAAGTTTCCTACCAAGATGAAGTTAAGCTTTTACGCATCAATCAGTTGATTGCTGATAAAAGCAAAGTCGATGATAAACAACGTGCGATATTATTATACGAACGTGGTTTGATTTACGACAGAATGGGGCTTAATGCAAATAGCCGTTACGACTTTACGCAATCAATCAGTCTTGATCCAACACTGGCTGCATCATACAACTCATTAGGTGTTTATTTGTTAATGGGCGAAGCTTATGATGAAGCCTTTGATGCCTTTGACTCTGCAATAGAGCTGTCAGACCAGATGGATTACAGTTATCTACATCGCGCTATTGGCTTATCGTTAGTCAATCGTTACGATGGTGCACAGGCAGATATCGAACACTTTTATGAGCTAGATAAAAGTGACCCGTATCGTTCATTATGGCGTTATATTATTAACGCACATGTTGATTTAAAAGCAGCAGAACAACAATTAGAAACCGCACAAGCAACAGAAGAAGATAACCGTTTTGCTTGGGCTATTGTTGGTGTAATGAATGGTGACATCTCCGAAAGAGATTTCTTCGATAACATTGGAAATGGTATTAAGTCTAATGAAGAACTAGCGCAGCGTTTATGTGAAGCTTATTATTACTTAGCTCACTGGTATATGAATAATGATAACTTAACGAAAGGTATCTATTACTTAAAACTAAGTGCAGCAACTAATGTGAAAGACTTCATTGAATATAAATATGCGTTAATTGACCTGAATAATATTCAAAATAAATTACAACAGCAGGCTTTAAAACTACAACAAGCTCAGCAAGCAAACAATCCAAGCAGCTAAGCTTAATTAAAAGCTCACTCCGGTGAGCTTTTTTAGTTTTAGTTTTAGTTTTAGTTTTAGTTTTATTATCCTATTTTATGCCTAAAATGATAGTGATTATTTGGCAAATAAGAAGTCAGTAACAAAGCGGTTAAAGGCTAAACTATCTACCTTGATTGCTTCTGTTATTGTCGCGCTTCAATTTCATCTTGTTGAGATATATCTAAACGCACCACTCATACACGATATCCATGTCTCGAAATAAGCTAGTAACGGCAAAGGGCACCCAGAGCTTAGCCCGTTCATTGCACTATTCTGTCGCATAATTCGCTCCATGCCTTTACTTGCTGAAGGTAATTACCCATTCAGAAAAACTCAACGGGAGAGTTGTCGCAGCCACATTGAGTTTCGTATTATATTGTTAACTAATTGATATAATTGAATTTATAAAGTGACTGTCCAACACTTTTCGGTGGATAGACTGAATCCGTCAGGATCTGATTTTTTTGGTTTCTCTTTAGCACTGTTTAGGTTTACTTTAGTTCGTCTACGCTCGTCAGGGCATTATTATATTGATCAACAGTGTTTTCGCCCTGTCGGCGACATACTTTTTCTTACCAGAAGAATAAAGTAAGCAAAAAGACTGGCCCCCAATTCGTTTTTTAATCTGAATAAATAACTACCTTCTAAACGCACCGCTCATACTCGACATCCATGTCTAGAAATGAGCTAGCAACGGCAAAGGGCACGCAGAGCTTAGCCCGCTCATTGCACTATGCTGTCGCATAATTCGCTCCATGCCTTTACTTGCTGAAGGTAATTACTCATTCAGAAAAACTCAACGGGAGAGTTGTCGCTGCCACGTTGAGTTTCGCGTTGTATTGTTAACTAATTGATAAGACTGGGCTTATAAAGTGACTGTCCAACACTTTATTTCCAAAATTTTATTGGTGTGGGGGCTGGAGGTTAGATACCTCCGGCTACCCGATTATACTGTTGATTGCTTAAAAGAATATATTGATCTACAGATAGTTTCTTTTGACTCAAACTCAGAAATACAAGTGTACAGTAACCACTTGTGTATCTGTTCGACTTTACCTCGATATGCGATAAAAGATTGTATTTTCGCATATCTCTGTAGATGTCTTGAGCTGGTATAAATATGAGTTTTAACAAAAGCTCTTTCGTAAGCAAGGAAATAGTAGAAACAATACGTATATGGCAATAATGCAACAGACAAAAGTACCGGCATTATGAAGTTACGTAGGTTATTTATGCCAAAGAATTTCCCAGGTTCCTGATATATGATAAATAAAGAATAAGAAAACAACAGTATGCCTATAATTGCGAGTAGATATTCGCAAAGCTTCTTAGCTTGCTTATATTCAGGCTTATTCTGAGAATAAGCATTACAGCAGGTTAATAAAGTAACAACAGTCACCAACAGTAATTCTGCAAAGTAGTTAAATGAATGAAATACCACTAAAAATTGAACCAGTACAATTATCTTTGCTTGAGCATTAAGGGATGCTTTCAGGTAAATACTTGGGTCTTTTATATTGGTTGTGTTTAACAGTTGAACAAAACCGACAAAGGTAAACCACAAAACCGTATTTTTGATCTGTCCAGTATTCCATACATCTATAATGTAAAGCCCATATAAGACAATAGATATATATAAAGCTAAAGAAATTATGGTAATGATAATAGTTTTTTTAAATAATGATTTAACAACCAACCCAAGTCCGGAAATCACATCTTTACTTTTGTAGCTAGCCCAGGAGAGTAACAGGAACATCAGTGTAGCGGATGCTAACTCTCTATTGTTAAAAATATCCATGATACTCCATAGGCCACATAACCCACTGTTTTAGTTTCGTTTTAAGTGCCTTGTTAGGTTTGTGGGGCTGTATATTTGATCGAGTTTAAAAAACCTTTCATGGATTTTGTTCTAGGATTAGATACGAAAAAATCACCAAATTTATCTTCAAATATTTCCCAGTTTTTTTTTAAAAGTCCACGATTTCGCCAAAAAGGGTGGATCCAGCAAAATTCTAATACGACTTTTCCTTCGCGGTATGTTTTGAAACAAACCCCTCCTACTAAATATTGCCTAGTGTCGCCAGTTTTTTTATCTGGCAGGTCACCTGTCAGAGGAAATACATCTATACTCTGCCAACATGCACTGGAAGTATCCATACTCATACCATCACGGCATTCAATTGATTGATAGCGTCTGATCTGGACAATACGCTCTTTTTGCCATAAATCAGAATTAATATTTACCCACTCATCAAAATACCTCCCAACTTCAGAAGGCTGAGGACGAATAATACAATTTACTGTAGCGTCATTATAATCAATATCCATTATTACCTCATAACTACTCGTAAAGATAACCTAACAGTGCAACTAAGCCGAATTATTTCGTATTTACGGTAGACACACTGAATAGTTTAATTTGATAAATTAGAGGATACTTTAGTGTAATAGAGCATTAAATCAAGGGATTAAATAAAAACATAAAAACTTTCTCATGTGGAAAAGAAGGGAAATTTCGTATTTACGGCAGAAACACGGAATTGAGTTTTCTGTAGATAATAAAATATTACTTAGCATGGCTACGACATCGCCACCGTTGAGCTTTCCCAAATAATACATTGCTTTTAGCAAACCCAAACAGGATGTTTGGGGTAGGCTCGTTCTGGCCATGGATGGCCAGCAAGAGCCGGTGCGTTATAAAAGGAATGTATTATTTGGATAAGAAAGCGATTCGGTGTGCCTTTTTCTTTGGTTACTTTCATTTGGGCAAGCAAAAGAAAGTCACTCGCCGACAGGGCGAAAACACAGAAATTAACAATCGAGATGACTGGACGAGCGCAGACGAGCCTAGCCAAAAAGTAAAATAAGATAGAAAACATGAATCCCCACGTAGACCATGGGGACTATAAACACTGAAGTACGGGAATTAAAAAGCAGTACCATTCCTGCGCTGAATTCCTATCTCATTATCTCCCTAATGTGTTTTTAAAATCCTCATACCCAAACTCATTTAATACTTCAATATCACCATTGATTCTTTCAAAATAAATACTCGGCATTTTTAGACCATTAAACCAATTCAGTTTCACCATGGTATAACCAGCACTGTCTAAAAGGTGTAGCTTTTGACCTATTTGTAATGGTTTTTCAAATTGTGTTTCACAGAACTGATCCCCCGCTAAACATGAACATGAACCAATAATATAGTTATAAGTGGCACCTTCAGTGGCTTCTTTAATCGAAGCCGGTTCATTATAGATAAGCGTATCTAAACGATGAGCTTCAGTGGCACTATCAACGATCGCCGTTTGTTTATCATTTTCAACAATATCAATCACACTAACCACTAAATCTGCAGTACGTGTAATGATTGCTTCACCGGGTTCTAAATAAACTTGCAGACTATGTTTTTCAGCAAATGCTTTTAAGGCTAACCCTAACTTTTCAATAGGGTAGTTTGGATAAGTAAAAAAGATACCACCGCCTAAACTAAGCCAAGTTAATTGATCAAGGTATTCAGTGAAGGTTGTTGATATATGGTCGAGCACTCGAATAAACGCATCGACATCTTTATTTTCACAGTTCATGTGAAACATAAAACCATCGACTTTATTGAGAACGTCTAAGTTTAAAATATCTTGTTTAACACCTAAACGAGAATAAGCACGAGCTGGATTGGCTAGGTCTTGTCCTGCAACACTCATCTCAGGGTTGATACGTAAACCTAATGAAGCACTGTCTTTACAGTTTTCATAATGTGCTTCAAGCTGTGAAAGAGAGTTAAAGATGATTTTATCTGAAAGGGGCTTAACCGCCTCAATATCAGCATTGGAATAACCCACGCTATAAGCATGCGTTTCACCACCAAACTTTTCATGCCCTAATCGTACTTCATAAGGCCCTGAGCTTGTTGTACCGTCTAAATAAGGTTTGATGGTATTGAATGTTCCCCAAGTTGAAAAACACTTTAAAGCGAGCACTAATTTAGCGCCTGAAATCTCTTTCAACTGTTTCGCTTTCTCTAGGTTATCAATCAAAGCTTGTTCATTGATCATAAAATAAGGGGTATTTAAATTCTTCATTTTTTACCAGCATTAAATAAAATTATGGTAGATAATAAATTGCTAGATAAAAATAATCCACTGGTAATTACATTCTAAATTTTGTCGGATATATTTACATTATTTTATCTCTGCATGTTATGGCGTTAGGCTTTATAGGTGTTGCCATTATGGCTTGATATTTGCTTGTTATCTATTTCAGATTACCTTTGCAATCAGTTATTTTCATTAAATTTAACTAACCATTTTGCATTGTAAACGATGACTTTCGAAATAACATTAAGGGATGAAATATGAATAAAAGGATTTTTTTACTAACAGCAACCGTTCTGTTAACTCAACCAGTTTATGCAGGTACAATAACTGAAGTCGAGTCAAATTCAACGGTGTTTACCGCTCAAAATATAGACGGGTCATTTAGTACAGGTGTAAATGATGATATTTATAATGCGAGTCAGTTTGATTGGGAGTGGAGTTCAATAGCTTCTTTAGAAGGCGATGGAACATATGATTATTATTCATTTACCGCATTAGCAAATCAAAATTATATTTTTGATATTGACTATGGCATGCCAAATTTAGATGCTGAAATTGGTTTATGGTCAATTGATGGTAATATTTCAGATTTACTTGCTGATCAGGATGATGGTTGTGTAGAAAACGGAGTATCGTTTTGTAGCATGGTAGATAACGGTTCTGTGCATTCATATGATCCTAAATTCTCTTGGGAATCAAGTTCTGCAGGCCTTTATGTTATTGGTGTTGCTCGATTCTCTACAAGTGCAAACGATAGTGGCTTTACTGGTAGTGCACCGGTTGCTGGTGATGATTATACTTTACAGGTCTCTCGAGATCTTGCGATAGACGTACCAGCACCTGCTGGTGTTATGCTGTTTGCATTAAGCTTGATGGGCTTTGTCGCGACACGTAAAGTAAAAAAATAATATTCCTACTTTAGTTTTTAATTAATGGCCCCTTATTGCCCGGGGTGTTTTAATTATTAATGTCACAACTAAAAAATCCTGAATTTATATTCAGGATTTTTTATATTTTAGACCGTATTAATTTTTAATTGAATAAGTTTTAAAGTATTAATACTTTTTATGTCTATTTGATTTATGCCGTTAATTCTAATATTTCCCAGCTAAGGCCTATTTTAGGCATTAACGCTAAGAAGTGGTCTGGGTTTAGTTGCTCAACGTTGTATAAGCCTTTGTCACTCCATTTACCTTGAAAGTAAAGTAATGCAGCAGTGATCGCTGGAACACCGGTTGTGTACGAAATAGCTTGATGCTCTACTTCATTGTATGACTCTTTATGGTCACAAATGTTGTAGATAAAGATACTTTTTGCGACACCGTCTTTTTTACCGCGTAACCAAGTACCAATACACGTTTTACCCGTGTAGCCAGGTGCTAAAGAAGTTGGGTCTGGCAAAATAGCTTTCAATACTTTAAGCGGTTCAACAGTAATACCATCGCAGGTTGTTACAGGTTTGGTATCTAATAAGCCGATAGTACGCATTACGTTGAAGAAGTTTAAGTAGCTGTCTGAAAAGCCCATCCAAAACTCAATACGTTTAGCGGGAATAAATTCTGCCATTGAACGTACTTCATCATGTGCCATAGAGTAAACTTTTTGTTTACCGACGACTGGAAAATCAAACTCCATCATACGGCTATGGCAAGGAACTTGATTCCATTCGCCATTTTCATAATAGAAAGAGTCGCCTTGAATTTCTAACATATTGGTTTCAGGGTCAAAATTAGTCGCAAATTTTTGACCGTGATCACCGGCATTCACATCCATTACATCGATACTATCGATCTCATCGAATAAGTGTTTATGAGCGTAAGTAGCAAATACACTGACGACACCTGGATCAAAACCAGCGCCTAAAATACCTGTAATGCCTGCTTCTTTAAAACGATCTGCAAAAGCCCATTGTGGATCGTACGCTTCTGGTACTTGTTGGCCTGGGCTACAAAGATCCGTGGCAACAGAGGTATCTAGGTAAGCGGTTTTAGTTTGTACACACGCTTCCATAATCGCTACGTTTACCCATGGAGGGCCTGCATTAATCACTAAATCAGGTTGTACTTGTTTAATGAGTGCGACTAGCGCGTCGATATCGTCTGCATTGATAACTTGTGCGGTAATCGTTTTGCTAGTGTCTTTAAGGTTGTTACGGCCTTTAATTGAGGTAATAATTTTTTCACATTTAGATAAAGTACGTGAAGCAATAGTAATATCACCAAATACATCATTATTTTGAGCACATTTATGTGCGATCACCCATCCTACGCCACCGGCGCCAATTTGTAGTACAGACATTATCAATTCCTATTCTTTAATTCTTAATTCGTATTTTTTAGCTAACTACTACTTAGTAACCTTAAGTCAGTGTTAGTAATCTCATTTGTCGTTAATGTATTGATTTAATCAATTAACGACTCTTAATTAATCTTAGTGCTGTATCTTCAATTTTGGCGATCAGTGAATCAAAATCACTGATGCGTAAACAAGGGTTTAATAAGGTAAATTTAAGCACTAATTTACCATCCACTTTTGTTTCTGCAATAACGGCTTCGCCACTGGTTAACATCGTTAAGCGCAATTGTTGATGTAACTGATTAAACTCAGTGTCACTTAAATCACCTTGTAATAATGGTGATAAACGGAACAATACCGTTGATAATAATGGTGTGCAGCATAATTCAAAGTGTTTGTTCTGCTCAAACTTGCTTGCGACTTCTTGCGTTAGTAATAACAGGTAATCGTAAAACTCACCTAATTGCTTTTCACCGACCGCTTTGAGTGTCATAAACATTTTTAATGCATCAAATCGTTTGGTTGTTGCAATACTTTTATCAACTAAGTTAGGTAATTCATCACCTTCACGATTCAAGTAATCGGCATGATGTAGTAACGTATTAAAGTTAGCTTTATTTTTGATCAGTAGGGCGCCACAGCTAATGGTTTGGTAAAACAGCTTATGGAAGTCAACACTGACTGAGTCTGCTAATTCAATGCCTTTAAGACGTGATTTATGTTGTTGGCTTAACTGTAATGCTGCACCGTAAGCACCATCAACATGTGACCAACAACCTGCTGCTCGTGCAATATCAACGACGGCGGTTAAATCATCAATCGCACCATGATCAGTGGTGCCTGCCATTGCAACAACGGCGAAAGGTAATAAATCCTGTGCTTTTAAGGCATCAATCGTTAACTGTAGTTCTTGGACATCAATTTGTCCTTGCACATTGGTTTTAACTAAGACAACACTGCGTTCACCTAAGCCCATTAAAGAGGCTGATTTTTGTACGGTAAAATGGCTTTTATCAGAACAAATAATACGCATTTTTTGTGCATACTCAGGTAAACCATCTTGTTGCACATCATGTTGAGAACGGTTAGCTGCAAACCAATCACGCGCTAACAATAAACCCATTAAATTACTTTGCGTTCCACCACTCGTAAACACTCCGTCAGAGTGCTCACCAAGTTGGTAGGTTTTACATAACCAATCTACCATTTGCTGTTCTACAAAGGTGGCAGCCGGAGCTTGGTCCCATGAGTCCATTGACTGGTTTAACGCAGCAATAAAATGTTCAGCAACAATTGACGCAATGAGTGGCGGTGTATGTAAATGCGCAATGGTATGCGGATGTTGTACTAATAATGAATTTTTGGCGATAAGCTCATTAGTGCTTTCAATGACTTCTTGTAAAGAAGCGGGTTGTGAAAAATCCACTGCATTAATTTGTTGTTTTAATAAAGCAGGTTCAAGCCCAGAGTAGGGTTTGTCTGTATTTTTAAATAAACTATTGATGGCTTGTTGAGTTTGCGCTATCGCTTGCTCGAAAGCTTGGTTTTCACCAAGCTGAGCAAAGTAATGTGACCAGTTATTACCTTGAGTCATTATTTTGCATCCACCGCAATAGCAATTGCTTTTGCCATTGTTTCAGCAACAAAGTTAATTTGTACTTCACTGATGATTAATGGTGGTAAGAAACGCAATACGGCACCTTGACGTCCACCTTTCTCAATGATCAAACCTAACTCTAAGGCAGCACGTTGAATTTTAATGGCTAATTGAGGATCCGCTTCTGCTTGACCTAGTGAATTAAATTCACCAGGTTTTACAATTTCAATACCGTTCATTAAACCACGGCCACGAACATCACCTATTTGAGGGAAATCAGTTTGAATTTGACGTAATGCTTCACGTAATTGTTCACCGCGTTCAGCTGCATTTTGCGCTAAGTTATCACGTTGAATAATTTCTAATGTTTTTGCACCACTTGCCATTGCTAATTGGTTACCACGGAACGTACCCGTGTGTTCACCGGCATTCCAGCAGTCAAATTTTTCATTATATAAAATAACTGACATTGGCATCCCGCCGCCAATCGCTTTAGACAAGATAAGAATATCTGGTTCAATACCTGATTCTTCAAAGGCAAAGTGATCGCCACTACGTGCAATACCACATTGTACTTCATCAAAAATCAACAAAATACCGTGTTCAGTAGTGATACGGCGTAACTCTTGTAGCCATTTTTTCGGTGCAGGTATCACGCCGCCTTCACCTTGGATTGGCTCAACAATAATGGCAGCAGGTTTAGTAATGCCTGACTCGTCATCACATAATACAGATTCGATGTAACGGATGCTTTGTTTAGCGCCTTCTTCTCCGCCTAAACCAAATTTACAACGGTAATCGTATGGGAATGGCATAAAGTGCACATCAGACATCAAGCCAGTGCGACGGCTTTTAGAGCCAAGGTTACCAGTCAGTGCTAACGCACCATTGGTCATACCGTGATAAGCACCGTGGAAAGACATCATGGTATTACGTTTAGTGTATAATTTAGCTAATTTAATTGATGCTTCAACGGCATCAGCGCCCGATGGGCCACAAAATTGAATACGTGCTGTTTTAGCAAAGTTAGCCGGTAAAAATTGCATCACTGCTTTAATGAATGCGTCTTTGCTTGGCGTTGTTAAATCTAACGTTTGGTAAGGGACACCAGTATTAATTTGGTTGATTAATACTTGGTTTATCTCACTGTGATTATAACCTAGCGGTAATGCACCAGCACAGGCTAGACAGTCAAGATATACCTGGCCTTTTGTATCTTCAATGATAGCACCGCGACCACTTTTAATAGCGATCGGTAAACGTCGTGGATATGAACGAACTTCAGATTCATAGTGTTCTTGACTTAATAACACTTCATCGGGTGTTAAATCATATGGAGAAGTCACAACAGGGATTTCTGAATCGTTTATTAGGTGACATTCTGGTGCTAAATTTAGGACGTTTGGCATTTTACGCTCCGCTAAATTGGAATAAATAAAGTACATCATTCTATTTATAAAAATATAAATAAAATCGATAAATAAGAGTAGCAATAATTGTAATTACAGATAATCGTTAGTGAACTAGGGCTAGATGAATTGGTTAATTCAAGGTTCTACCGCACGTTCTCGACATTGTATTAAATACTGATCTTGAGGAGTAAAATAACGCTTTAGAGGTTTAGATGAGTCAATGTAAGTGTGTTGCATTGTAATAAGCCTCCGTAATAGTAAGTCGTTATAATAAAATAGGTTGAATTGGAAAACGCGCGCATTTTATCATCGTTATTAGTCAGTGCAAGCTTAAAAAACACCTTTATTTAAATTAAACGAATAGTGGCAAATAACTAACTGATACTTATATTATTATTGATTTAATTGTTTGAATATTAATCTGAGTGTTTATGGCTTGATAACCACTATTTTGTCATAGTTTTGAGCGTTGACTCGATACTTGAGCACAAAACTATAATGAATAATGTCCGCTATAACTTATTTGCTTTAAAATAAGTGCTATAAACAAAAAAATCATTAAATGGTTAACTTTCAAGTAATAAGCGAGTGAATGTGGACAATACAAAGCAAATATTAGTGGTTGATGATGATAAATCAATACGTGAATTATTATCTGAATATTTAGCTAAAGCAGGCTTCTCAATAATTTCTGCCGAAGACGGTATTGAGATGACGCTGAAGTTGAAAGACAACCAACCAGATTTGATTATTTTGGATGTAATGATGCCCGGTGACGATGGTTTTACCTTATGCCAACGTATTCGCCAAACCTCTAATGTGCCTATTATTATGTTAACGGCAAATTCAGATGAAGTAGACCGAGTATTAGGCCTTGAGATTGGTGCTGATGATTACATTGCTAAACCTTTTAGCCCGCGTGAATTGCTGGCTCGTATCAAAGCGTTATTACGGAGAAGTAGTTTTCTTAAAGACGAATCAAAATCTACTCAGCTTCGCTATATTAAGTTTGCGCAATGGAAGCTAGATACGCTTCAACATAATTTAGTGAGTGATTTAGGGGAAACGTTGACCTTGACCGGGGCTGATTATCAATTGTTGATGCTATTTTTAAATCGTCCTTATAAAGCGATCTCCAGAGATGAAATCTGCCAAGCGTTACATGGGCGTGATGCTTTTGCTAACGAACGTGGCATTGACGTGCATTTAAGTCGTTTGCGTCAAAGCTTAGGAGATAATGCTAAATTGCCTCAGATTATTAAAACGGTGCGTGGCGCGGGTTATACCTTCATTGCTGAAGTTCAGCATTTAGCCCAATAAGTGCTTTAGTTTTTTAATCACCTATTTCAATGTAAAAATATCAGGCGTGTATGGCATATATTAGAAAACTGTTCGGTTCATTAATCTCGCGAATGTTATTACTGACGATTGTGTCAGTGGTGCTCGCACAAAGCCTTACCAGTCTTTTTTGGGTAACGCAGATTGCTGACAGTGAAAAAAATGTGGTGTTAACCAATGCTGAAAACCTCGGTAATAGCGCGGTCAGCACCATTTCATTTTTTCAAAAATTGCCTAATACCTATCGTCATTTAGTCTTAGAGCAATTACGAGATCTAGGAGGTTCACGGTTCTTTGTGTCACTTAATAAACAAATGGTAGATATTAACCCCATTAACGATAGTGAATTAAAACAACAAGTTCTCACCGATATTAAAAGCATTGTTTATAAAAAATTAGGCGACCACAGAACATTGTTGTTAGAGTTTTCAAGCCCTGACGATTTACATGTTATCAACAACAATATTTTACTTAAAGATTTGCCGCCATCATGGGGGGCTTATAACCTAATTATTCCCTCTGTGAGTTCGCCTATTTTAGTCTTACAGATGGAACTTGCTCAAGATGAATGGCTTTACTTAGCTGCTGTATTACCACCTCCCTATTTACTCGATGATTTACCTGTTATTTCCGCTCAACAGTTTGTGTCTATCATTTTTACTACATTGATTTTGTTGGTACTGATTTACATCGCATTTCATTGGCAAACCAAGCCATTAAAGAATTTAGCATCCGCAGTGGGGGAGTTTAGTATCGATTTTACTAAGCCACCTTTACAAGAAAAAGGAGCCACGGAAATAGTTGCTGCTACGCGTGCTTTTAACCACATGCAACAAAAGCTACAAAGTTATATTAAAGACAGAGAAGTACTTTTTCGTTCGGTATCTCACGATTTAAAAACACCGATTACTCGCCTTCGACTTCGTTCTGAACTGTTAGAGGATGAAAAGCAAACCGCTGCATTCAATGTCGACTTAGAAGACTTAGAGATGTTAGTTAAAGCGGCTTTACAAACAGTGAAAGATACCGATATACATGAGAACATTGCCGATATTGATATTCAAAAATTATTGTTACAAATAGTCGGTACTCAGCAAGATGTTGTGACGTTGCATATTAATACGCACACTAATTTCAGAGGAAAGCCGCATGCACTTAAACGTAGTTTATCGAACCTAATTGATAATGCAGTTAAGTATGGTGAGCAAGTTGATATCTATGTTAAAGATTCAGCGCAATCACTAGTGATTGTGATTAAAGATCAAGGACCAGGGATTGCGGAGTCTGCGCTATCTTCGATTTTTACTCCTTATGTGAGATTACATGATGATCAAGAAGGGCATGGTTTAGGTTTGGGGATTGCACGTAACATCATTCAAGCTCATGGTGGTGATATTCGTATATTTAATCATCCTAAAGGTGGCTTAGAAGTCTGCGTCATTTTGCCAAGGACATACCGATAATGAATCATTTATTTTGCAAAACGTTTAAAAACTACGCTTTACCCGTGTTGACGGTATCTTATTTATGGTTAGCTTCCTGCCATCATGCTAGCGCTTTACCTTTTGAAGTATTGCATTGGTGGACAGAACAAGGCGAATTAGAATCAAAACAAGTGCTCGTTGAACATCTAAAAGTGAACGATATTGAATTTGAAGACTTTGCGATTGTAGGCAGCGGCGGCGGTGGAGCGATACACGTTTTACAAATGCGAGCCTTATCAGGAAATCCACCAGAAGCGGCTCAAATTAAAGGACCAGATATCGCTGAATGGAACAACCTAAGTATGTTAATTGGTATCAATGAATTGACCGACACTAGTGCTTGGGAACATTTTTTACCGAAAGTGGTGTTAGATGATGTTACCGTTGAAAAGCAATATATGGCGGTACCCATCAATATACATAGAGTTAATTGGCTGTGGTTGAATAGCAAAATATTTAAACAATATGGCTTAGCTGCACCAACCACTTGGAAACAGTTTTTCGCGGTTGCCAATTTTTTAGCTTCTAAAGGGGTAAAACCTGTTGTATTTGGTGGCACACCTTGGCAAGACGCATTATTGTTTGAGTCGATTGCAATATCTGAGCTTGGTGCAGAAAAATATAGACAAGCTTTTGAGGCGTTTAATCATGACGTTATCTCATCTGATGAAATGATTAATACCTTTAAATTGTTTAAACAACTTCATCATTATGCGACGCCTGAACAACAAGGGCAGGACTGGACTTGGTCTTCACAGGCTTTTATTAATAATGAAGCCGCTATGTTGTTTATGGGGGATTGGGTCAAAGGGAGTTGGACTGCTATTGGTAAAAAAGCGATGCAAGATTATCAGTGTGTTCCAGTACCCGGTACAAAAGGGGTTTTCAGTTACAATATCGATAGCTTTGTTTTATTTAAAAAAGCACATTCACCAATCGATCAACACAGCCAAAGTATTTTTGTCGATACACTTATGTCGCCTACATTCCAACAAGACTTCAGTAAGTTAAAAGGATCTATCCCTGCTCGCAATGATCTTGATTTGTCAGAGTTTGACGAATGCTCACAATTATCTTCTAATGATTTTAAACACGATATTAAAGTCCCTTCTTTTACACAAAACATGGCCACAAGTAGCCATCAAAAAGCACAAATCATTCAACTGATCAGTGATTACTTTAATAGTGATTCATTAAGCGCAGAGGATGCAGTAAAACAGTTAGGCGTGATGGTTAAAGCGTTAACTTCAAAATAAAAATACTTTGATAAGAAAATACCTAAATAAGAAAGTACCTAGATAAGAAAGTACCTAGATAAGAAAATAACTAAGATATATTGATTGTGTATTTTTATTATTCAATTAATGCACAATCATTATATCTAACGGCTGGTCCATGAGGTTGCTATTAATGGTTGTGTAGTTTTGTCCTTAAATCTAGTTAGTACTGTAAACTTTTTTACTTTTTTACTTTTTTACTTATTTAGTTATTTATTTATGCACTCTTAATTAATAAGTTATGATCATGCACTGCATTTAGGCATTATTACCCGTGCTTTTCCATTCAAGTCAAATGCTGCTTTTAGTACTTTATCACCATGAATATTCACTAACACTGAAGCGTTTGCTATTTCATTGCCTGTGACACGTATATTACCCAATTGACTTGTGCTTAATGTATCGTCAACATCAATAGTAAAACTGGCAAAATCATTAGCTGCTATTGCTTTTATATCCAACGATAATTGTGTATCACCGTCATTCACTTTTGTCGCTGTTTTAAGGGCTATTTGTCCTCTGGTCACTTCAAAAAGTTGAAATACTTCAACGCCTTTCCCCGATTCCGATGTATCAAAAATTAAACGTCCTGTACTTTGTAACAAATCGATGGTCATCGATATATCTTTTACATCACATGTGCTGGTATTTTTTATTACAAACTGATCTTTAGGTGCGCCGTCTTTAAAGCTGATTTCGATATCCGCATAGACATTCGCAGATAGCATGGAGAAAAGAAGTGTTACGAATTTGATTTTAAACATTATTTTATTCCTTTAAATGAATATTCCTTGAGGTTACATTTATTACACAAATTAATAGTGCCGCGATGGGGATTGTCTTAATCGATAGTAAAATTATTTTTATTTAAATATACACAAGGATTACGTTTATAAAAACTGATGGGATCAATATGTAAGATAATGCAGGATAAAACATTAGAATTTTATTCATAAATGTAGGAACAAGGAGTAATAGGCTGATATTTTTAGTGTCTTTAATACTTATAAAAGCGACATAATGGTGTTTCTACTCTGTCGCTGTTTTATTTATTGTTGAACTGCTTCTGTAATATGAGCGTAGATGCTGTGAAATTTAAAGTTATTATCGTCATTATTTACGCAAAGACTCTACTATCGAGAAGCAAGTCGAAGCTCATTGACTGAACATTATTATTGAACCTGAAAGCTTTATACCAACATGTAATGAGTAATAATGTGTGACTCATTATAAAAAACTTAGTCATACGCGTTTAAGCTGATAGTTAATTTAAAATCCTATCGGGTCTCAAACTGGTCGTCTAACATTAATAGTTGCTGCAGATTTTAAAGTTAGATATTAATACAAGTGGTTGAGTGTATTTATTTGTCTCATTGTCTCATTTTATGGTAATACTAACCTTATTGCTGAATTCAAGCTCCCATAGAAATAGTGTCTATTAATCTATTTTATTCGTTTATGTTTGTATCAATATCAATAACATTTAAAAATATTGTTAATGGAAAGGGTCAACATGCAAGTACATTTATTACAATCTAATTTAGAGTTAGATAAAGTAGCGGAAGTTCTTTTGCAACTTCGACCTCAATATGATCTTCAAGGTTTAAAAGTGCAAATTGAAAAACAACAAGAAGCTGGCTATCAAATTGCTTATGTTAAACAGAGTGAAGAAATATTGTGTGTTGCAGGTTTTGTTGTCGGTGAAAAATTAGCATGGGGTAAATATATTTATATTGATGACCTCGTGACTAATGAAGCAAGTCGCTCAACAGGTGCGGGCTCTCTTATCATTAACTGGTTCAAACAATATGCTAAAGAAATAGGTTGCCAACAATTACATCTAGATTCGGGTGTTCAACGTTTTTCAGCGCATCGCTTCTACTTAAGAGAGCGTTTTGATATTGGAAGCCATCATTTTTCAATAACAGATATTTAACCGATTAAAAGCCATTAGTAGAGGGGTTGAATCACTCCTCTTTGTTGTCCATTGTTAGATTTTCCTCATCCTAAGATAAATGGAGTTATCTATGAATATTGCTATTTTAACCTTCGAAGGTTTCAATGAATTAGATTCATTTATTGCAGCAAGCATAATGAACCGTATGAAAGAGTTTGGTTGGAATGTGCAAATAACCTGTCCATCAGAATCTGTTACTTCGATGAATGGTGTTACTGTAATGGCTCAACAACCACTTGAGTTCGCTAACAGTGCCGATGCTGTTTTATTTGGTAGTGGATTACAAACACGCGATGTGTCAAAAGACCCTCGTATTTTAAATCGTTTATCTTTGAATCCTGATAAGCAATTAATAGGTGGGCAATGTTCCGGTACGCTGTTGTTATCTGTCTTGGGCTTATTGAACGATATTCCTGCATGTACTGATTTAACCACAAAACCTTGGGTGATTGAGTCTGGTGTTGAGGTGTTAAATCAACCTTTTTTTGCAAAAGGCAATATAGCGACTGCTGGTGGATGTTTAGCCTCGCAATATTTGGCTACATGGGTGATTAGTAAGTTAGCAGATAAAGTCGCTGCAGAAGCTGCAATCCATTATGTTGCGCCAGTTGGTGAAAAAGATGAAACCGTTAAACATTGTTTATCAGTTGTCTCTAAATATCTTTAGTATTGTGCATAATTGATTTTAATTAATAATATATGGATGAGTCAAAGATTTAACTAAAAGCTAACTTACGATAAGATTTTCGACTAATCTATAATAAATAGAATAAAGTTAGTTATGTGTAAGTGAATAGATTTATTTTAAAGTATTAATGACTTTGTAATGTTTTTATGCCTAAATAACCTCAGTTCTGGATAAGTAATACGATACAAATCCGCAAAACTAATGGCATTGACTAGTAAAAAAATAGTACCTTATAATTTTAAATGTAATTCCACTTTCATTAACCAGAATTGAGGTTAAATAATAAATATTTTATTCAGAGTAGAAAAAGAAAATTAATTAAAGATAGCCTCATAAACCTAAGTGAAATGTTAGCTATTATATTGCTTTTTATATGTGTAATCCGCTAGATTTAAAGACTTTTCATATTTAAATTGTATATTGTTATCCTTTCCAATACCCACTTAAAATTGACTGGTTTACTCCTCCTTTTTCTCTAAAGGTATATAATACCAATCACAATAAATAGCTTAGCTATTTTACTTCTTGGATTTAGATCATAAGTAAATAACTTCTTTCTTTGTTATAAATTTCGCCAAGGGGACAACCATCAAAGCATCAATCTCTTTTGGTTAATTCTCCGACAGTCGATTAACCAAGTTAATCTTCGAAAGGCTTCAACTTATGTCTTAAACTAAGTTATTTTTCTTGCGCAAAATTTAGAACACTTATTTAATTTAATTAATATAACACTCACTTTACACGCCTAAAAGTTAAGTTAACAAGCATTGAATTGATAATTCAATTTTTACAGAGTTGTCTCATTTCTCTCAAATGAAGCAAATTATTCTGCTACATACACATATCTACTTTAGTTTCTTATTTTTTCAAATGGTCAAGAGCTGACATTTAAATGCACCAATAAGTAGCATAAGTACACCATTCTCTTGTTTAACATTTTTTAAGAAAAAGCAACTTATCAGTGTTGACGGGCATTGCTCATTAAATATTAGTGATTGGCCTAGTTTTTGCTGTTTCTTTAAGTTACCAATAAATTCATTTCACATAAAAGGGACTATTTATGAAATTTAAAAAACTAGTAACGGTTGCCGCACTTGCTGTAAACGTCTTCTTATTGCCTGTAACTCAAGCGGCGGATGATCCATTAAAAGTCGGGTTTGTGTATGTTGGCCCTGTGGGAGATCATGGTTGGAGTTATGAGCACGATCAAGGCCGAATTGAGTTGGAAAAGCATTTCGATGGCAAGGTCAGCACAACTTATGTAGAGAATGTACCTGAAGGGGCCGATGCTGAACGTGTAATTACACAATTAGCTAAATCGGGTCATGATGTCATCTTCACCACTTCTTTTGGTTTTATGAACCCGACAATTAAAGTGGCTAAGCGATTTCCTAAAGTACACTTTGAAAATGCGACGGGCTATAAACGTGCTAAAAATGTAGGTACTTATCTACTGAGTACCTATCAAGGACGTTATGTGTCAGGTGTCGCTGCTGGTATGGAAACAAAGTCTAATGTACTTGGTTATATTGCCTCATTTCCTATTCCTGAAGTTATCCGTGATATTAACGCAGTTTATTTAGGCGCTAAAAGCGTTAACCCTGATGTGAAGATGAAAATCGTTTGGGTAAGCACTTGGTATGATCCAGGTAAAGAAGCTGATGCAGCTAATGCATTGATGGACCAAGGTGCCGATATAATTATTCAACATACTGATAGTCCTGCACCGCTTATTGCTGCGGAAAAACGCGGTAAAATGGGTGTGGGCCAAGCATCTGATATGAGCCATTTTGCACCAACTGCACACATGTTCTCAGTGCGCGATCATTGGGGACCATATTACATCGATACCGTTCAAAAAATTATGGATAATACATGGAAATCTGAAGATTACTGGGGCGGTTTTGCAGAAGAAATTTTACAAATCGTGTCAGTTAACCCTGTATTGAGCGACGCAGTGAAAACGGCTATCAGTGAAACCGAAGCAAAAATAAAATCTGGTGAGTTCCATCCCTTTACAGGTCCGATGAAAGATAACCAAGGTAATGAAGTCATTCCAGCAGGTAAAACGCTGACTGATGAAGAATTAGCAAGTGTTATGTGGTACGTAGAAGGTATTGACGCAAAAATCCCTCAGTAAATAGACAAATCATCTTGGCGCTAGTTGGATTTATTTCGCTAGCACCAAGATTAACTTTGTTCATATAACACATTTTTAGGATAGACATGATGAGTTTAAATTTACCAATCATTGATATAACAGCGTTACAAAGTGATGACATCAACCAATGGCAGGATGTGATTGAAGCGATTGACAAAGCATGTCGCGATACTGGTTTTTTCTACGTTACAGGCCATGGTATTCCCACCGAGCAGTTTACTAATGTACAAACAATGGCTAACACTTTGTTTGCATTACCTGAAGCGACTAAACAAAAAATAAATATACAACATTCAACTAATCATCGTGGTTGGGGGCAAGTTAGTGCAGAAAAATTAGACCCGAACGGACCTAGTGATTACAAAGAAACCTTTGATATGGCGCTAGATTTAAGCCCATACCATTCACAAGTAGCACGTTGTGGCCAATTATATGGTCCAAATCAATACCCTAATATTGATGGATTTATTCAATTGATGCAGCAACAATATCAACTTAGCATGGAAGTGGCGCTAAGAATTCTTAAGGCGATGGCACTAGCACTACAATTACCTATCGACTTTTTCAGTCAACATTTTAGTTATCCCGTTAGTGTATTACGTTTGATTCATTATCCACCACAGCAAGAAAATAAAAATGGTGCAGGAGCACATACTGATTATGGTTGCATTACATTGTTGTACCAAGATCAAGTAGGTGGATTACAAGTACAAGATAGAAAGGGCAATTGGTTAGATGCCACGCCTGTTGAAAATAGCTTTGTGGTTAACATTGGAGATTTAATGCAGCGCTGGACCAATGACTGTTATAAATCGACTTCACATCGCGTCACAAGTCCCACTTCTCAAACAACACGGTTTTCGATGCCTTTCTTTGTAGAGCCTAACTTCGATACAGAAGTTTCTACGGTCGCTTCTTGTTTAGCTGATGGAGAGTTAGCTCAATATAAAAAGGTCACTGCTGGCGATTGGATTCTATCTCGCTTTGCTGATACCTATGAATACCGCAACGAAGCAACTGAATAATTACTTCTATTAAATTGAAATGTTGATCTAAAGGGCCTTAGGTCATTCACTATATTTCTGCTGTGCTAACAGAACAATGACAGCGCTAATTGAACAAGGACTTATCTTACCTATGGCAAAATCATCTTTATTAGAACTCTGGAATGTCAGTAAAATTTTCCCTGGGGTGATTGCAAATGACAACGTCAATATGTCGCTCAATGAAGGAGAAATACTGGCATTACTTGGCGAAAACGGAGCAGGTAAATCGACGTTAGTGAAGATGATTTATGGTGTGAATAAGCCTGATACCGGTGCTATTTTTTGGCATAACCGTGAAGTTAATATTGATTCACCTAATCAAGCGCGTGCGATGGGTATTGGTATGGTCTTTCAGCATTTTTCTGTGTTTGAAACGTTGACAGTGCAAGAGAATATCGAATTGGGGTTAGATAAAGAATTTGTTGATCAGCTCAGTGATCTGAGACAAGAGATAGTAGAAATAAGTAAAAAGTATGATTTACATGTAGATCCCGACCGTTATGTACACAGCTTAAGTATAGGTGAGAGGCAGCGAGTAGAAATATTGCGTTGTTTGATACAAAACGTAAAACTGTTAATTTTAGATGAACCCACTTCTGTATTAACACCCCATGAAGTCTCTGGGTTATTTAGAGTATTAAAAAAACTAGCAAGTGAAGGTAGCAGTGTTTTATTTATCAGTCATAAATTAAAAGAAGTCACTGAGCTCTGCGATCGTGCTGTTATTTTACGGGGAGGGGTGGTTACTGGTGAATGTATTCCTGCACAAGAAACACCCGAATCTATAGCGAGAATGATGGTCGGCAGTGAAACTGAACTCTCTGAAAATTATCCAAAAAAACGATCAGAAGAAAGTATTTTCACTACTACTTATTTAACACTATTGCCAACTAATCCATTTGGTTGTGGATTAACAGATGTGTCACTGACGTTAAGAAAAGGTGAGATATTAGGGATCGCTGGTGTCGCTGGTAATGGCCAAGAAGATTTATTAGCCGCTTTGAGTGGTGAGGATACGCGTGCAGATAAAGCTAATATCGTTTTTGCTGGGAAAGAGATTGGAAAGTTAAACGCAGGAGCAAGAAGAAAATTAGGCATGGCGTATGTACCAGCAGATCGCCTTGGTCAAGGTGCTGTGCCTGAAATGACCTTAACCAACAATACGTTACTTACCAACACTACTGCTTTGATTAAAAACGGGTTTATTCTAGGGAGTAAACTGAAAGCGCTTGCCAATGAAATTATTGTCGATAATAAAGTAAAATGTCATAACCAATCATCTCAGGCTAAAAGTCTGTCTGGCGGTAATTTACAAAAGTTTATTATTGGTCGAGAAGTACAGCAAGCACCTATTGTATTGATTTGTGCACACCCAACTTGGGGCGTTGATATTGGTGCAGCTAGTGCCATTCATCGACAGTTAATCGCTTTGCGGGATCAAGGGGCCGCAATATTAATTGTATCTGAGGATATTGATGAACTGTTTGTGGTTTGCGATAGATTAACTGCGTTATATGAAGGTCGTTTATCCCATATTGTGGAAACAGAGAAAACGAATATAGAGGAAATAGGAAAATGGATTGCTGGTGGGTTTATCCAACAAAAAGAGGTGGACCATGCTTAATATTCAACCACGTATAGAAAGCTCTAAAGCAATGGTTTGGTGCTCTCCTTTGATCGCTATTATATTAACCATGTTAGTTTCTAGTTTAATGTTTATTCTACTCGATGTTAGGCCACAACAAGCATTTGAAGTCTTTGTAATCATGCCGCTGAGTGATAGTTATAACTTGGGCGAGTTAATGGTAAAAGCCGCACCATTAATGCTCTGTGCAACGGGACTTGCTATCTGCTTTAGAGCGAACATTTGGAATATTGGTGCTGAAGGGCAGCTGCTAATTGGTGCAGTGGTTAGTAGTTATTTTGCTGTTCAAGCAGGAGAAGATGCAGGTATTAGTTCAATTATGTTGATCCTATTATCAGGTATGTTAGCTGGTGCTTTTTGGGCTGCTATTCCAACTGCATTAGAACGATTTTTTAAAACGAATATTATCCTCTCCACTATTATGCTCAATTATATTGGTTTATATACCTTGTTATGGGCTGTACATGGACCTCTTGCTGATCCTCAAGGATACGGTTTTCCTGAATCAGCAATGTTTGCAGAAGCAGTCATGTTGCCACTTATTCAAGAAGAAGGGCGAGCATCAGTGAGCATTTTAATTGCAATATTCATTGCACTGATAACAGGGCTTGTTTTATTCAAAACATTACCTGGTTTTATTGTTCGTGTTTACGGTGAAGAACAAGCTGCTGCTCGGTATGCTGGTTTTAGTAGTAATAAGGTTGTGTGGGGAGTGATGTTATTTGCAGGTGCACTGGCAGGTTTTGCTGGCTCGGCTGAAGTGATGGGGCCCATTGGGCAGTTAATTCCTTCTGTGTCACCCGGTTATGGTTATGCCGCAATCATTGTTGCTTATCTAGGACGTTTAAATCCTTTTGGTATCATTATCTCATCCTTGTTTATGGGGTGCTTATATATGGGGAGCGATTTAGCGCAAATAGAGTTAGGTTTGCCGACAGCGATTACCGGTTTATTCCAAGGCGTTTTATTATTTTTTATGCTTGCTTGTGATTTTCTTATTAATTATAAAATTTCATTTACCTCGAAAAAGGTGTTTTCAAAACCACTAAAAGCGACGTTAATAAATAACATTTAATCGCTAATAGCGAGCGTAAAACAGAATAAAGGAATAACATAATGGATATAGAACTCATACAACAAATATTGATAGCTGCCCTCAAAACGGGTACTCCCTTGCTGTTAATTGCTTTAGGGGAATTAGTAACCGAAAAGTCTGGTGTACTTAATTTAGGACAAGAAGGCATGGTATTAATGGGGGCAATGGCTGGATTTGCAGGCGCCTACTACACGGGTAATCTATTTTTAGGCCTGACACTCGCGATGGTTGCGGGAATGATGATGGCGCTATTGTTTGGCGTGTTGGCTTTAAGCTTAAATACCAGCCAAGTAGCAACAGGATTAGCGTTAACCATTTTCAGTATTGGTTTGAGTTCTTTTCTAGGCAGTAGTCTAGTTGGTTCGACTATTCCTGGTTTTAATTCGATTGCTATTCCCCTGTTAAGTGATATTCCTTTTATTGGTGCACTGTTATTTAATCAAGACATTTTAATTTATTTTAGTTTTGTCATTACAGCTTGTACTTGGTGGGTATTGCATAAAACACGTGTTGGCTTAACTATTAGGTCGGTTGGGGAAAACCCACATTCTGCTAATGCATTAGGTATTAAAGTGATTAAAATAAGATACCTTGCTACCATATTTGGTGGTGCAATGGCCGGTATGGCTGGAGCTTATTTATCCCTTTCCTATACACCAATGTGGATGGAAAATATGAGTGCAGGGAGAGGTTGGATAGCATTAGCATTAGTGGTGTTTGCTTCGTGGCGTGTTGGTTATTTAATGTTGGGGGCTTACCTGTTTGGTATCGCGTCTATTTTGCATCTTGTAATGCAAGGATTCGGTTTTGATATTTCGCCTAACCTATTAGCAATGATGCCTTATTTGGCAACATTAATTGTGATGGTTTTAATCAGTTCTGACTCATTAAAACAGAAATTATCAACACCGATGAGTTTATCTAAACCTTTTGATCCTAAGCTGCATTAATGACAGTTAATTACTTTTCCTGTCAAAGTATTTTAAAGCTGGATCAGAGAAGTAGAGTTATATAAATAGTACAATTTCAAAGTTTTAAGTCTATTTTTTTTGTAAAATATAGCATCATTATTTGTGGATGTTTTGAGCACTGTATTTGTCGACAGTATTGTGTAATATGACTTTACAACATAATTTTACAATATAGAAGATTAATAAATTAACAGATAAAAACGCTTCTTAAACCATAATCTATTATGCAGCCGCAGTCGGCGAAAAAGAGACAACCGTTAAACATTGTTTATCAGTTGTCTCTAAATACCTTTAGCATTGTGGCTTAGCTTAACGTTGCATTTAAGCTTTATTGGTTTATACCAATCACTCAAGCCTTTTAGCTAACTCGTTACCTCTACGTTTTATATCGGACAGATTCAACCTTTCTTGCCTCTCTTAGTTACCCATTCTGAAATATTTTAATTTATATTTTTCTTGCTATAACAATGATATAGAGGGTGGCCTTACTTTTAAATTGATTTGTAATTTATGATTATGTGATGTAGTTTGGGGTTTAATCTTATTTTCTAAAAATTTGATTGAGTCTTTATGCCCGTTTAACGTAACCATAACGGTATTTAATTTATCTGTAACAGGAAGAACATGATGAAAAGAAAACTATCAAGGATATTTTTAGCAACTTCAGCGGTAATGATGCTAGCTTCGTGTAATGACTCTGATGAGACGAGTGTTGAAGCCTTAGTAAACTGTGAAATCGATCAGGCTAATCCTGAGTGTGCCTCTGGTTTTGAAGAAAGAACGGCGGTTATTGCTAATGATTATATGGCTGTCACTAATAATCCCTTAGCAACAGACGCTGCTTACGATGTACTTAAAAACGGGGGAAATGCTATTGATGCAGCGATTGCCGCACAAATGGTCTTAACATTGGTTGAACCGCAGTCATCGGGGATTGGTGGTGGAGGATTCATGCTTTATTATGATGCTGACACTAAGAATATTGTTCATTTTGATGGTCGAGAAACGGCACCCTCAGCAGCAACGGGTGATATGTTTTATGTTGATGGTGTTGCGCCATCAGGTTACAACGGTTTCTTTCAAAAAGTGCTTGGAGGAAAGTCAACGGGCGTTCCAGGTACCTTAAAAATGTTAAAGAAAGCACATGATGAGTACGGCACTAAAGTCTGGAGTGATTTATTTACACCCGCTATATCACTTGCAGAAGAGGGCTTTGAAGTATCAGAAAGGTTAGAAGCTTCGATAGAAGGTGATGTTGTTTTCTGTAAAGATTCAGATAACGCCTCTGATTTTTATGTTGACCCTGATGCGAATAGTTATTTCTGTTTAACAGATGAAAGCGGTGAATATACCATTCCTTTACCGGCGGGCTACCTTCTTAAGAATCAACCATTAGCCGATACATTTAAAGATGTAGCTAATGACGTTGAGCTATTTTATACCGGAACTTATGCGACAAATATTGTCACTAAACTATCTCAGAATCCTATTCCTGGCATTTTAACAACAGACGATATTGCAAACTATGAAGCTATTAAAAATGAACCTGTTTGTAGTGTTTATAGAGGCTATACGGTATGTGGAACACCTCCACCATCGTCAGGAGGGATAACAGTTGCACAAATCTTAGGTATTTTAGAGAATCATGATATGAGCCAATGGTTGCCAACGGATATTGACCTTAATGGTGGACAACCTACGGCGAACGGTATTCATTGGTTCTCAGAAGCCGCTAGACTTGCTTATGCTGATCGAGGCCTTTATATCGCCGATACCGATTTTGTTGCTCTACCTGGTGGTTCTTGGGAAAGCATGATTGACCCAGCTTATTTAACTGAGCGATTTAGGTTAATCGACGCGCAAAGCAGCATGGGCACTGCTGAAGCAGGGAAGCCTGCTGGTGCTGAAAACTGGTCTCCAGATCAATCTCCAAATTTACCTTCAACAACGCACATGTCGATTGTTGATAAAGAAGGTAATGTTGTGTCTATGACGAGCTCGATTGAAACTGGGTTTGGTTCACATCAAATGGTTGATGGATATTTATTAAATAATCAACTTACCGATTTTTCTACGGAATATCAAAGTGCAGATGGAACACTTATTGCCAACCGAGTCGAAGGTGGAAAGAGACCGCGAAGCTCTATGGCGCCAACTATCGTATTAGATGCGGATGGTCAGTTCTTTATGGCAACAGGTTCTCCTGGTGGCTCAACTATTATCACTTACGTAGCGAAAACATTAGTTGGTGTATTAGATTGGGGGCTTGATGCACAACAAGCAACATCATTAGTGAATTTCGGTTCAACGAACGGTTCAACGTTTATTGAAGAAGAACGACTTACTGATGAAGCAACGATTGTAAGTGAACTGGAAGCAATGAATCATACCGTTGATGTCACTTCTAGAGTGAGTGGTATTGCCACTATTGTTAGTGATAATGATGTATTTGTTGGAGGTGCTGATCCACGACGTGAAGGTGTTGCAAAAGGCGAGTAATAACTTGTTAGTGTAAAACCAATAAAAGGTAATCATTTCATTCAATACGTTACATGAATTAATGATTACCTTTTTTATTTAACTATTTTAGTGAATAAATAGTTTTTAATTAGACGTGTTTACTTCCCTAAAAAAGCTTCCATATCTGTTTTTAAGTTGTCTGATTTAGTCCCAAAGATAGCTTGTACACCGTTACCAGAAACAACAACGCCAGCAGCGCCTAATTTCTTAAGCCCAGCTTGATCAACAAGTGCAATATCATTAACGCTAATACGTAGACGAGTGATACAAGCATCTAAGTTATCAATATTTTCCTTACCGCCAAATGCAGCGACTAATGCAGAAGACATCTCTTCGTTATTCAATACAACAGCGTCAACTTGCTCTTCATCTTCACGACCTGGCGTTTTAAGGTTGAGTGCTTTGATTACGATGCGGAATAAAGAGTAATAAACAACCGCGTAAATAAGCCCAATGATAATGAAGTAAGTGATTTTTTGAGCGTTAGCTGATAGCACTAAGAAGTCAATCAAACCGTGTGAGAATGACGTGCCGTGAACCATACCTAACATGTTTGTTACAACAAATGCAGAACCCGCTAATAATGCGTGAATTGCGTATAAAACAGGGGCAACAAACATGAATGAGAATTCAATTGGTTCAGTGATACCTGTTAAGAAAGACGTTAACGCAGCTGACGCCATGATACCCATTACTTTTGCTCTATTCTCTGGTTTAGCAGAGTGTGCAATTGCAATCGCAGCAGCAGGTAGACCAAACATTTTGAACATGTAACCGCCAGCTAGTTGACCAAAACCATTGCCAGCAGCACGGCTTGCATCATCTGCAGATAAGTAACAAGTTAAGATACCGTGTAGTTCTTTACCGTTAGCATTAACACAATCACCTGCCTCGAAGAAGAATGGTACATTCCAGATATGGTGTAAACCGAATGGAATTAATGAACGTTCTACCACACCGTAAATACCAAAGGCAACGGTTGGATTTTGGTGAGCAGCCCATTCTGAGAATGCTGAAATGCCAGCACCAATTGGAGGCCAAATAACAGAGAGTATTGCGCCTGCAATAATAGCGGCGAAACCCGTCATTATTGGTACAGCACGTTTACCTGCAAAGAAACCTAGGTAATCAGGCAAGGTTATATTATAGAAACGGTTAAACATGGCAGCAGCAATACCACCTGCAATAATACCACCTAGTACGCCTGTATTGGCACCTGGGGCTAATGTCTCGATGGTTTGCATCATGATGTAATAACCAACAGCGGCTGCAAGTGCTGACACGCCATCATTCTTAGTGAAGCCAAGTGCAACACCAATCGCAAATAATAATGCCATGTTACCAAATACTGCACCGCCTGCTTGTTCCATTAATTGTGAAACTACATCAGGCAATATACTAAATTTAGCAGCACCGACACCCAGTAGTATTCCTGCAATAGGTAATACAGACACAGGTAGCATTAATGACTTCCCGACTTTTTGTAAGCTTCCAAATATATTCATAAATCACTCCGTTGTGGTTTTTAAGTATTAGTTCGATTAACTCGATGGCGGGAGTGTAACGGTCATGATGTATAAAAAATGATAAAATGCTCACATAAAAAAAGAAGTTACATTTACTTACAATTGAAGATGCATTTTTACAAAATATTACAAATTATTGTTGGAAGCGTATTTCAATATGATCTAAAGGAAATTTCTTTTTCAGATTCCGTACAGTGAAGTTGTATATCAGCCTATTCTTTTAGTTCTAATTAAAATGTATGACTGGTGCTTTGTTCTAAATTAAAATTTGGGTAATAAAAAGGTGAGATTACTGAAGATACTTTTAGTTACTTTAAGGCTGTAAATCATTGTTTAAGCTAAAATTTTGGCTCAAATTTGGTTTTGCTATGTGCCTTGAAATCAATCTGATTTATTAGTTTTTTTGTATTAAAAAAAGGTGTTTTTTGATCTTTTTGTCTATAGGGTTTTGGTTGCAGAGGGTATTGTGTAGAGAAGAAATATTACCAGTTTAATTTGATCAAATTAAACTGGTAACTGATGTAATGGTTAGCCTCTTACAACCATTACTCGGAAGCTTCTACCTTTTAGCTTTCCTTCACTTAGTTTTTTAAAGGCAATTTTAAGATGATCTCGTTGTACAGCAACGTAAGACCAGTATTCAGATACTGCAATTTTGCCCACTTGTTGACCTGTAATACCATCTTGTCCGGTTAATGCACCAACAATATCACCAGGGCGAATTTTTTGTTTTTTGCCACCTTCGATACGTATTGTGATCATTTCAGAGGCTGCTGGTGGTGTATCTAATAATGAATTATCAGGTAATGGACTTGGGTTGATATTTCGGTCAAGAATATCTTCTAATAATTTAATTCTATGGTCATCTTTATTGCTGTAGAAAGTAAATGCTAAGCCTTTACTGCCTGCGCGACCAGTACGGCCGATACGATGAACATGTACTTCTTGATCATGGGCAACATGGAAGTTAAATACAGCACTTAAGTTATCAATATCTAACCCACGAGCAGCAACATCGGTTGCAACTAAAATACGCGCACTTTTATTGGAAAAGCGGATTAATGCTTGATCGCGATCTTTCTGTTCTAAATCGCCATGAAGGGCAATCGCACTGTAACCGCGGTTTGCAAGTTCTTCTGCAACTTCTTGTACTTCACGTTTGGTGTTACAAAATACCACGCTCGATTCTGGTTGATGACGGTTTAATAATAAACGTAACGCTATCATGCGATCTTGGTTGTTTTGTACTGAGTAAAACGTTTGCTCAATAACATTGTTATCGTGTGTTGCTTTTACGGTAATTTGCTTTGGCGCATTCATAATACGTTTTGCTACTTTTTCAATTTGTTCTGGGTAAGTTGCACTGAATAACAAGGTTTGGCGTTGTTTTGGGCTGTGTTCGATAATGCTATCAATAGCATCTTGAAAACCCATTTCTAGCATACGGTCAGCTTCATCAAGTACTAACACACTTAAATGCTCAAGTTTCAATGATCCACGGTTGAGATGATCTTGAAGACGACCCGGTGTACCCACAATGATATGAGCGCCATGCTCTAAAGAAGCCGCTTGTGGGCTAAGTGGTGTACCGCCACATAACGTCATTACTTTAATGTTATGAATAGAGCGAGCTAGTTTTCTGATATCTGCAGCGACTTGATCAGCTAATTCACGAGTTGGGCAAACAACTAATGATTGGATTCTAAATTGCTTAACATTTAAGCGATGTAAAATGCCAAGTGTAAAGGCAGCTGTTTTACCTGAGCCTGTTTTACCCTGTGCAATGACGTCTTCTCCATTTAAAATTAATGGTAAAGATTGTGCCTGTATTTCAGTCATCTTTTGATAGTTTAAAGACTCTAAATTAGTTAAAAGACTTTTTGATAAAGGTAAGGTTGCAAAAGAGGTGTCGCTCACGATAATAACTTCCTGATAGGGTGGTGATAATGGACGCTACCATAACAGTTTGCATGGTAGGTCACAAAAAAATTGTTAATAGTATAACGTTAAATTGCAGATAAACCTGTTTTATCTGAGTCTAAAAATAGAAAACTTGCGTTATTTACTATTAACAATTGAATATCGGAACAGTGATTGTTTAAAGGTCGCGATGATCATTAATAAAAATAAACTCCACCAATGTAAACTACCTCCACTGCTACTATTATTAGAGCTACTTTCAACTACTACAGGCTCTAAAGAAGGTAAGTCAGCAGCTGTATCTGTTGATGATTGATCGCTCCCAATCATCCGCACATTATGCAAAAAGGCGACATCTGAACCTTCATCCAAACTCGAATCTTTAGTATATTGCCAAGTAATAACGGTGTTTGTTCCAGCAATTTGATAGTTTTCTGATGTAAATCCTTGTATGCCAGAAATACTCTGTATGGCAATACCGTTAATAAACAGTGTCAGAAAGTCATAATTTTCTTCGGAACTAATTGCCCAATCAAAATTCAACGACCAATCCCCAGATACGATTGCGGTTATTTGTGTGGCACCATTATTAGAAATAGACGGCGATTGAAGGTAGCTTGCACCTTCCGAAAGTAACCATGGTAATGTATTTGATTGATACCAAGTTACATCGGCATTTTCGGTAAAAGTAATATCATTAGCATTAACGATTTGCATGCCTTTAGCTTCAATTTCAATCGTTGAATCTGCTACTGTGTCATCATTGGTTTCTACAAGGAGGGTTGTTTTATGTGTTTGATAGGTATTCGGTTTATATTCAAAACTCACATCACAAGTGCTGTCTGTAGCTAACCCTGCGCATTCACTTGTTTGTAACGTAAATTCAGTTTCGTTTGATAAAGAAAAAGTCGGTGAGATAAGAGATTCAGAATTATTTTGAAGAGTGATAGTAAATACTCTGCCTTCACCAATATCTGCGACAAAATAGTCTGTATTATTGACGCTTGTGACCGCATTGATTTGTAAATCAATCCACTCTGAATAATTTGACACTTTAGTATAAGCACCTGGGTTATTAGGAGCTGCACAACCAAATCCGAAACTAACAATTCCAATTTGTTGAGTTTCACTTTGTTCTATCGATTCAACAACTAATGGGCCTCCACTATCACCCTGACATGAGTCAATACCACCATTACTAATATCTCCTGCGCACACCATGTTATCAGTGAAATTAGGAATAGCTGCTCCACATGTTGTAGTAGATAGAAGGGGAAGTGTCACTTCATTTAAAATATCTGGGTATATTGGGTCTACATCTTCGCCAGCTGTGAAACCAACCGTTGAGCCCCAACCAATAGCTGTTGAGGTTATGCTATCAACCGAAGTAAACTCTGCTGTTTCTAAGCTTGATAGTGCCATTATTGTCGTATTAGTTACAGGAGTTGATAATTTGATAAGTGCAATGTCGTTATCAAAAGTAATAGAATTAAAATTAGGATGAATAATTATTTTATCAATATTGATCGATGATGTTTCAGTAGAAGTCGATAAGTCGTATTCACCTACTGTCGCGACAATATTATTTGCCGATAAACCTTCCATACAATGTGCTGCAGTCAAAACCCATTGTTCATTGATTAAAGAACCACCACAGAAATGACTTTCTGTATTTGCCGTTTTGATACTCACTATCCATGGGTACGTTGATTGACTAGTAACTTCATCGCCACCGACAATACGTGCAGATGGTGGTTGAGAGTCTTCTGCAAATGAGCTCATTGATGTAACCAATAAACATGAAAATGTAAGTTGTTTGAAAAATGTAGTGTTATTCATAATATCCCTATTAAATAAAATCCGCTTAATATGTTATTGGTGCCTTTAATCTTCAACCTATAACTTATAAGTTGGGTGCATCATAATTAGTTGGTTGATCGCTATACACACACACATTATGTGCTTCAACTAAGCCATTCTCCGCGACACATTGTTGTTCAAAGAAATCAACAATTTCTTTACGTTGACAGTGTGCTTCAAACGCTACTTTATTTGCCCATATTTCATTAAATACCAAAGGAAAGCTTTCACCTGTCGCGAAGTCATTTGGCACATGTCTAGTTGCTATATATTGGACACAACCATCTTCGCGTAGTGAGTTTGGCTCAAGTGATTGTAGTATGTTAAATAACGCATCTTCTTGGCCTGGTTTTGCTCTAAACATAGCGATGCAATAAATTTTTTGTGACATGTTATTTTCCTAATAAAATGGGATTGAAATTTTTGATATCTATTTAACGTAACGGTGTTAACTTTTAACTTAGTCGTCTCACCATAAGCACTGCTAACACTTAATATTCTCAATAAAAGAGACTAAACAATAAGTGCTCATGTGACCTTTATGTCAACAATCTACGTATATAATTAGCAGTCGACATTTATCGTTATAAAAATGTACTTAATCGGGATACTTGATTATTTCTATTTTCAATTTAGCCCTTAAATACATCGTATTTTTTGATGTGAAATTGACAACGCAAAAGATTGTACAGTGCACCAATCACAATATTTAAACTCAAACTTATAGGTAAACGATAGAGGTTAATGATTTGTTTTATTTAATGAAGCAACACGTTACTATCACTTAATTATATAATTTTAATAAAGGAATTAATATGGATATCTTATTTCAGTACATTTTTAATATACAAGTTTTTATTCTAGTGTTGGTCGTTATCATCTTAAAAAAATCAATTATTTTTGTGCCACAAAATCGTGCATTTTTAATTGAACGATTTGGTAAATATCAATCGACTCGAGAAGCTGGCTTGAATTTTCTTGTTCCTTTTATCGACCACATAGGTGCAAATCGCTCTCTTAAAGAACAAGCCGTTGATGTACCAAGCCAAAGTGCGATTACTAAAGACAATATTTCGTTAAGTGTTGATGGTGTATTATTTTTCAGAGTACTAGACCCACATAAAGCAACTTACGGTATTGATGATTATGTTTTTGCGGTTACGCAGTTATCACAAACAACGATGCGTTCTGAATTAGGTAAAATGGAACTAGATAAAACATTCGAAGAGCGTGATGTACTGAATACCAATATTGTTGCATCAATCAATGAAGCTGCCGGTCCTTGGGGGATTCAAGTTTTACGTTATGAAATTAAAGATATTGTGCCACCGACAACCGTTATGGAAGCGATGGAAACACAAATGAAAGCGGAGCGTGTTAAACGAGCTCAAATTTTAGAGTCTGAAGGTGATCGTCAAGCTGCTATTAATGTTGCTGAAGGTCAAAAACGTTCAGTAGTATTAAAAGCGGAAGCTGAAAAAGAAGAGCAAGTACTGCAAGCTCAAGGTGAAGCTGAGGCCATTATTGCTGTTGCAACGGCTCAAGCAGAAGCGTTAAATCGAGTTGGTGAAGCTGCTAATACTGACGCAGGTCAAAAAGCTATTCAGTTAGATCTGGCAACTAAAGCGATTCAAGCTAAAGCTGCCATTGCTAAAGAATCATCAGTGGTATTATTACCTGATAGCGGTAACGATGCAGCGTCTATGGTTGCACAAGCAATGACTATCATTACTAGCTTAAATAAAAAATAAAGGCTGATTATGGAATATATATTTTTACATTTACCGCAAGCTTTAGTGGTACTTGGTCTTATTCTCTTAGCCATTGAAGTATTAGTATTGGGTTTTTCAACATTTGTTTTATTTTTTGTTGGGCTGGGTACTATTATTACTGGTATTTTGATGGCGTTAGGCATTTTGCCTACGAGTATGCTTAATGCGTTATTAGCAACAGCCGTTATTTCAACAATTGTTGCTTTGATAAGCTGGCAGCCTATGAAACGATTGCAAAACAAAGGTGAAATACACCAAGTAAAAAATGGCATGATTGGTGAGAAATTTACATTATTTGAAGATTTAGCAGTTGGAAAAACCATCACCCATCGCTATTCGGGCATTAATTGGCAAGTTAAAGCGAACGAATCACTAACTGCAGGAACCGAAGTAAAGATAACGGAAATGCAAGTAGGTTTATTAACCGTGGAACAAGTTATTTAAGTTGTAAATGTAGAAATATATTGGTGTTACGACGTAAACAACTGGTTTGCGTTGTACCACTTTTTACCTTTATTTTTTATTCCCTCTCTATCTTTGTTTATAAAATCCAGTCTATTGCCGTCTCTATATTTATCACAAAACCTGACAACGTCTTAAACCTGTAATTTACAATTCATTACCATCATTTAATTATTTAATTTATAGAGTCTATTATAGCAATCATGCGAATTAACTGATCTATTTTACTTGTTAAAATCACTTATTTTATCGTTGTAAATCTCGTAAAGGAAACAACCATTAAAGCATTCACATCTTTTGTTAATTCTCCGACAGACGATTAACGAAGCCTTTCTTCGAAAGGCCTCAACTTACGCCTTAAACTAAATTATTTTTTCTGCGAAAAATTTAGGTCAATTATTTAATGTAATTGGAATTAGAATGCCTTTTACTCTTTAAATTTTATTATTTTGAATGTAAACAGCTAGTTTTAAAAGGGCAGTTAGAGCAGGAAAATGAAGGGGAAGTAAATGGTAATAAAAGCCGATAAAATTATCGGCTTTTATAATTGGTATAACGGTTATGCACGACCCATAAATTTCTTTTCAGTCGTGTTAACACGGATTTTGTCACCCGTTGAAATATGCTCTGGTACTTGTACTGTTAAGCCAGTTGATAAAATAGCTGGTTTTGTACGAGCAGTAGCAGAACCACCTTTAATAGAAGGATCTGTTTCTACAATCACTAAATCAACACTTGCCGGTAATTCAACACCTACTGGTGAACCATCAACAATAACAACTTGTAAACCTTGTGTATTTTCATCAATAAATAAAACTTCATCAGCGATGCTGTCTTTATTTAAGTTGTATGGCGTGTAATCTTCGCTATCCATAAAGACTAGTTCATCACCATCAAGGTATGAAAACATAACATTACGACGAATTAAGTCTGCTAATGTAAGCATGTCACTGTCTTTGAATGTTTCATCTGTTTTTGCACCAGAAACAACATCGTACATACGCATACGATATAAACTACCGCCTGCACGACCTTGAGGTACTGAACGCTCGATGTCTTTAATAATGTAAACACTGTTGTTAAATTCAACTGCAGTATTCTTTTTGATATCACTTGCCTTAGGCATATTAACTTTCCTTTATATTGTGCTTATATACATCGCGCTGGTTTAGGTAAACCAGCAATTTTAGTGGCTTGCTTCGCTGGGCCATCTGGGAATAATCTGTATAAATAACGGCTATTGATTTTTTCTTTACCGTATTTGTTTTGCATCGCTTTGACCAGAGCTCGAATTGCTGGTGAAGTATTAAATTGCTCATAAAAATCACGAACAAAATAGATAACTTGCCAGTGTTCATCTGTCATTGCTATCGTTTCTAATTGTGCTATTGCATCTGCTAATGCTACATCCCACTGTGTTGAGTCGAGTAAGTAACCTTGTGCATCTGTAGCAATTTCTTGACCATTAAATATCAAGTCTAATTCCTTTACCTAGTGAGCGCTTTATTGGAGCAAAATTCTATATTAAAAGTGATAAATTGCCTATCCTAAAAAGAGCAATCTTTTACATTGTTTACACTTGTACAAGTTATTTAGGTGAGCGAAGGGGATTCGCGATGTGCCCTACGTTCAATTTTTTGTAAAAGTGCTTGTATATCTAATGCAGTAAAAGCAATCAATCGTAATTGTTCAACAATTAATTTAGATTCATCTGACATTGTCTCTTTATATAATTGAAATGACTCAATTTCAATTTTTTCAATCGCAGTCTCTTTTAATTCAGGACGGTAGGTATATAAAATTTGCTCCGAAGTGGCGATAAAAAGTTGCTTTAATAGTGCTAAATCCTGTTCTGATTCAATCTTATGACGATGTGAAGAGAGGGCTGCAATATAGCAATTTAATGCATCACAGCGATTAACTAAGCCATAGACTTCTTGTTTAAGGTGTTGTTTTGAATTGGGCTCAAAGAGCATGCTCTGCCAAGCTGACGTTAATGCGGCATCTGATTTAAAGGACGCAAACCGAGTTTGGCGGAATATAATGCTTTCACTTCGCCCAAACTGATATTGCTGTGCTATTTGTTTAAAGTAACGACTACTATTGAGCAAATGATTATTTACTAAAGCAGGGAAGCGTTTAAATTGCCAATCAGGGTAAATAAAGCTAATCGCTAAAAAGCTTAATACACAACCAATTAACGTTTCATAAATGCGTGCGTATAAAACATCAATACCGGAAGGGGCCAGTAGATTAGTTAATATCATTACAAATAAAGTAATAAATATAACGGCTAAACCGTAATTTGTTCGTACGTAGTTAATGAACAAGAATGCTGAAACGACCATTAATATTGATTGTAATATCTCATTTTCAATCATGATAAAAACAGGAAAGCTAAGTAGTATGCCTAATAGTGTACCAAAACTTCTCAACGTAAGACGTTTACGTGTTTCACTGAAACTAGGCTGACAAACAAATAACACGGTTGATAAGATCCAAAAACCATTGTTAAGTTGAAACTGTACTTGGATAAGGTAAGCAATCACTAATGAGAGACTAATACGCACGGCATGTTTAAATACCGGTGTTTTTTGTTTATAGGCTTTTCGGATTGTTTTCCAAAAGTCTGGGGATTGTTTGTTTTCACTATCAACAACAATAACGGCATTTTCTTTGTTTATGTTAGATAATGAATTTAGTAGGCAGTCTATACCATTAAGGTTATCGTAGATTGCTTGTAAAGCTTGCATTGCTTCTTGATTATTATTGAATAATTGCAGTTTTTGTTTTAATAAAAAAAGTTGATCAGACAGTGCTTGTATAGTCCATTTTAAACGGCGTGAATGTTGATATATTTTTTTTTCACTGATGTTTGCACCTACTTGGTGGCAATCCATGCTCAATTGTAATAGTAATTGGTGAAAGCCTTCTAATATCTGACTTCGCCCAAAAGTGTTTTCTAATTGACTATATAAATATTGGCTCGCACTAATACGTTCATGAATTTGTTCTGCAACTAAATAATATTGGTTCAGTAAACTTAATTCTTGTTGTCGTCTATTCGCTTTGTATTGACCTTTTATCATACTTTTAGATGATTCTAAACGCGCCATAATACTGATGTTTAAAACGGCTAGTTTCTGTCTCGTATCAATAATAGCTTGTTTAGAATTGCCTTTTTGCGCATCAAATAAGTCTGACTTTTGTAGTTGATATCGACTTATTGCATAAAATAGCTGTGAGAGTTGTTCACGCAAGGTTCTGTTAGGACTTAAATGCGACCAATAAATCGCAAATAAACCATACCAGAGTGCGCCGATGGCTAATAAAAGAGGTTGTTCAAACCAAACTACGTTAGCTTTGTGACCTATCATGGTATAGATAGCGATTAAAATCGCACCAAAACCAATCTTAGTATAATGCGTCCCAAGGCTCGCTAACATCATAAAAGCAAAGGTAGAGGTGCCTAAACCGAGGGCAAAAAAGGTAGGGTAAGGTAATAATAATTCGACACTTGAGGCTGCAATAAAGAAGCAAGCGATAACCGTCGCAATAAATTTCTTTCTCTCTTTAGTGTTTTCATCAACTTCAACAATAGCACTGGCCATTACACCCAAACAAAGTGACAGTGAAACCGCTAAATTAGATTGTTCAAATAAGCCTAGATGAAAGTCAAATAATGCAGGTATAAAGGTGCATGTCATTGCAATGACAACACGAAATCCAGAATGTGCGTTAGAGTCAGAAATTAATCGTCTAAGCATTAAAGCAAAAGAGTATTGCATGTACTATTCTCATTAGCGTGGTTAATAGCAATCAGTGTCGGCACAGGATCATTGCTATTGATAAAATACTTGGGTTAAGTGTTAATAACCTATATCGAGCTTGTATAGCTAACTTATCATCATTAACGATGACTTTATAATGGTGAATCACAGCATAAAAAAAGGTTGTGAATCAAAGAGTTGATTTTAACCTTAATTCTTAAGCTTAAGTTACTAATTTTTGTATCTTTGATGTGACATTTTAAGTGAGTTTTGCGACAATAGCGTCGAATTTTTTAACTAAAAAGAGTAATGTTTGATGTCTGCACAAATCATTGATGGAAAAGCGATTGCTGCTAAGGTTACTGATAAAGTAGCTATTGGGGTTCAAGCCCGTAAAGACAAGGGGTTACGTGTACCTGGTCTGGCTGTAGTGTTAGTGGGCGGAGATCCTGCTTCGCAAATTTATGTACAAAGTAAACGCCGTACCTGTGAAAAAGTAGGATTCACTTCTAAAGCATTCGACTTACCAGCAACGACATCTCAACAAGACTTATTAACACTTATCGATGAACTGAATGAAGATTCAACGATTGATGGTATTTTGGTGCAATTTCCATTACCTGAAGGTTTGGATGAAACATCAGTGATTGAACGTATCAAGCCAAGTAAAGATGTCGATGGCTTTCATCCTTACAATGTTGGCCGTTTAGCACAACGTATTCCATTATTAAGATCATGTACACCACGCGGAATGATCACTATGCTTGAGTCAATTAATATTGATTTACATGGTAAACATGCTGTTGTTGTTGGTGCATCAAACATTGTGGGTCGCCCAATGACATTAGAGCTTTTACTCGCGGGTTGTACAACAACGACGTGTCATCGCTTTACTAAAGACCTTGAATACCATGTACGACAAGCTGAGATATTAGTCGTTGCACGTGGTAAAGCTAACTTTATACCAGGAGACTGGATCAGAGAGGGCGCTGTTGTCTTAGATGTGGGTATTAATCGTTTAGAGAACGGGAAAATCACCGGTGATGTAGATTTTGAAACAGCAAAAGAAAAAGCGGCTTGGATTTCGCCTGTACCTGGTGGGGTTGGTCCAATGACAGTTGCCACGTTAATTGAAAATACATTATTCGCTTGTAACGAATACCATTCTTAAAAAATGAATTGCCATTAAAATAAAAAAGACTGCAAATGCAGTCTTTTTTATATTTGGCTGTGTATCTAAATATCTCTCGATGATCTAGGATTTATAGATTATCTAAATATCTCTCAGCATCTAGTGCCGCCATACAACCTGTTCCAGCAGAAGTGATTGCTTGACGGTAAATATGGTCAGAAACATCACCCGCAGCAAATACACCTGGAATAGTGGTTTGAGTTGCGTTACCTTCACTACCTGTTTGTACTTTCAGGTAACCGTGATTCATCTCTAATTGATCAACAAACATATCAGTATTTGGTTTATGACCAATAGCAATGAATACACCCATTACTTCTAATTCTTCAGTTTTATCAGATAATGTATCTTTTAAACGTAAGCCTGTTACGCCCATATCATCACCTAATACTTCATCTAAAGTACGGTCCGTATGTAACACGATGTTACCGTTTTTAACTTTTTCGTTTAAACGGTCTAATAAAATTTTCTCTGAACGGAATGTAGTACGACGATGTACTAAATGTACTTCAGAAGCGATATTAGAAAGGTATAGCGCTTCTTCAACAGCGGTATTACCACCACCAACAACCGCTACTTTTTGATTACGGTAGAAAAATCCATCACAAGTTGCACATGCTGAAACACCGCGTCCTTTAAATGCTTCTTCTGAATCTAGACCTAAGTAACGTGCAGAAGCCCCTGTTGCAATGATTAATGCATCACAAGTATATGTGCCAGTATCACCTTTAAGTGTAAAAGGAGGCTTAGTTAATTCAACTTCGTTGATATGATCAAAAATGATCTCAGTATCAAAACGTAAAGCATGTTCTTTCATGCTTTCCATTAAACCTGGACCTGTCATATCAGCCGCACCACCTGGCCAGTTTTCAACTTCAGTTGTGGTCGTTAATTGTCCACCTTGTTGCATACCTGTAATTAATACTGGTTTAAGGTTGGCACGAGCTGCATAGACGGCAGCTGTATAACCTGCAGGGCCTGATCCTAAAATCAATAATTTGTTATGTATAGTTTCGCTCATATCGTTACCTTGAATAATGAAAAAACAGATCAGCTAATGTGTAATGCTGACCTTAATAATTAATAAATTATGCTAATACTAAACTTTTAGCACATAAACTTCAGTAAAAAAAAACGGATACTTCATAGAAATATCCGTTTTTATTAATAGGCATCACCTACTAAAATGTTACCTACTAAGTTATAGCGATGTTTTTACTGTGTCACTACTTGCTTTATTACTTGCAAATGAACTACCAGCTTGTTGTGTTGCTTTTACAATTGTTTGGCGTTCTGTTGCTGCAACAATTGTAATCTCTTTAGATAAATCTAATGGCTCTGAAATAGTCTTCACCGTTGCAGATGTAGATTGACCTTTGGCGATACTAACTGTTCCACTTTTACTTGCTGGCACTGTCGTTGCTTTAGGTGCTTCAGTTGCTTCAGTTGCTTCAGTTTTTGCAGGCGTCACGTTGACTTCTTCTGCTTTAACTTCAACTTCATCAACTTTAGGTGCTTCAACAGCGGCTTCAGCCATTACTGCTACTTCAACTTTAGGCTCTTCAGTCTTTGTCTCTTCAACAGCTGCTTCAGTAACCGCAGGCGCTTCAACGTTAACTTCTTCAACGATAGGTGCCGTTGTTTCAGTAGCAACAGGAGTAGCAATTTCTTCTACTTTAGCTGTTGTTTTAGCTTTTTCTACTGGCAAGATCTTTTGTGCTGGTGTCACAGGAGATTGCTCAGGGATTTGTTGAAGTTGTTCAACTTCTTGCTGTGGTGTTTTATTGTCAGCGATTTCATCAACTGTTTTAGCAACTGGAACGGTTGCTTTTACATTTGCTGTATCAGAGTCTGAGTTCGTATCCGTTTCTGGGTAACGACTTGTCACTGCTTGAGCTTGTTGATCACGCTTGTTACGTTGTCCATTATTACGTAAATAACGAGAACGACGCTGCGGAATCTCAACAGGTGTGTAACCTTCATCATTTGATGATGGTACGTTATCTGTAGACTCTGTTTCAGCTGAGTTGTCTGTAGTAGGCGCTTGATTTGCTTCAACCTTTTTAGCTGCTTCTGGTGATTTTCTCACTTTAGCTTTTGGCTTTTTAGTTTCAACGTTTGCTTTAGGCTGAGTTGTTACATCTACATTAGTATCAGCTACTTCTGACTTGTTATTTTCAACTGCATTTTCTGCTACGTTCTCAGGTTGTTGAACACGTACTTTTTTACGCATGTTACGACGTTTACGACGCGCTACAACAACTTCTTGAGTATTGGTTTTCTCAGTATTGTCTTGAGCAGGTTTTGCTTCATTCTCATACTTTTTAGTTTGTTGTGTAGGCTTACGATCCGAAGGCTTACGATCTGAAGGTTTACGGTTACCGCGACGTTCAGTTGAGCTATCCGCTGGTTTTTCATTGCGGTTACGGTTTGGGTTACCTTTCGTATTACGAGGGTTACGCGGACTACGGTTCGGTGCAGTTTTTGGTTCAGGTTTTGCTTGAACTTCTGCTTTAGCTTCAACTTTTGAATCGTCACTGAAGAATTTAACTATTGCATTAATAACTTTAGTCACTAAAGAATCTGAATTAACAGCTGCTTTTGTTTCTATTGTTTTTTTAGCTTCAACTTTTACCGTTGGTGTTTCTTTAGTCGGAGCGCTAAAACCACTTAGTAACGGCTCTTCTAGTTCTTCATGCTCTTTTTGAGCAATGTTAGGAATGTATACTGTATGTTGTTTTTCTAACGCATCATAATTGATGTCTTCTTTACCATCTTTACGTGTGCGTTTAACTTCGAAATGAGGCGTTAATAAGTTTGCATCAGGAACAATGTAAACTTCACATCCATGACGGTTTTCAATTTTAGCCACTGCTTTACGTTTTTCATTAAGTAAATAAGCAGCAACGGCAACCGGTACTCGTGCTTGGATTTGAACTGTATTTTCTTTTAAGCCTTCTTCTTCAATTAAACGAAGAATCGCTAAAGATAATGAGTCATTATCACGAATAGTACCTTGTCCATGACAGCGAGGACATACACGAGAAGCTGATTCACCTAGAGAAGGGCGTATACGTTGACGAGACATTTCCATCAAACCAAAACGAGAAATTCGACCTAATTGGATACGAGCTCTATCTTGACGTACTGATTCACGCATTCTGTTTTCAACTTCACGTTGATGGCGTGCAGGTGTCATATCGATGAAATCGATAACCACTAAACCACCTAAATCACGTAAACGTAGTTGACGAGCAATTTCTTCTGCTGCTTCTAAGTTTGTGTTGAATGCGGTTTCTTCAATATCTCCACCACGTGTTGCACGAGCTGAGTTGATATCGATAGAGGTTAATGCTTCAGTCGGGTCAATAACGATTGAACCACCAGATGGTAAACGTACTTCACGTTGGAAGGCTGATTCAATTTGGCTTTCAACTTGGTAATGTGTGAATAATGGAATTTCACCTTGGTATAATTTAAGGCGATTTACATAGTCTGGACGAATCATTTCGATATGACTTTTAGCTGTTTCAAAAGTCTTTGCATTGTCGATAACAATTTCACCAATATCACGACGTAAATAATCACGAATTGAACGTACAATAACGTTACTTTCTCGGTGAATTAAAAATGGAGCGGCTTTTGTTTTTGATGCTTGATCAATGGCTTGCCAATGAGTAATTAAAACGTTTAAATCCCATTCTAATTCTTCAGCTGATTTACCAACACCTGCTGTTCGTACAATCAAACCCATACCATTTGGTAATGTAAGATCTGACAATGCTGCTTTTAATTCAGTACGCTCATCACCTTCGATGCGACGAGAGATACCGCCAGCACGAGGATTGTTTGGCATTAAAACTAAATAGCTACCAGCTAAACTAATAAAAGTGGTTAAAGCTGCACCTTTATTGCCACGTTCTTCTTTTTCAATTTGAATTATAACTTCTTGGCCTTCTTTAATAACATCTTTGATGTTAGGGCGGCCTTTAAATGAGTATCCTTCTGGAAAATAATTGCGAGCAATTTCTTTAAGCGGTAAAAAACCATGGCGTTCAGCACCGTAATCTACAAATGCAGCTTCTAAGCTTGCTTCAACACGTGTAATTTTACCTTTATAAATATTTGCTTTCTTTTGTTCGTGACCAGGACTTTCGATATCAAGATCATACAGCTTTTGCCCATCGACTAGGGCTACACGTAACTCTTCTGCTTGAGTTGCGTTGATTAACATTCTTTTCATTTGTGAACTCTTGTTTAATTTTTTCGTTATTTTTATATGTACTAACTGTTTTTTGCATGCTGACCTCATGTCTGGTTATACAATCTCTCGACTGGAAGTATTCTGAGGTGCGTTAAAAGCGGATACAAATAGGTTAAATTAAAATTAATTTAACCTTGCAGCGTTACATTCTAATCATTTGATTTGCTTTCATAATAGTTATGCCTACAAGCGATTTTATAGTCATAAAATCACGAGGCATTAACTTTGTTATTGTCGCATTTATATCTACTTACAAGCAACAAAGTTTTTATATATTATGCGATCAGGCGTGATAAACTTAACGAATGGAACAGATAAATCACTCAGTACGCATTATTGACATCGCTCAAGAAAATGCACAACAACGCATCGATAACTTTCTTCGCTTACATCTTAAGGGCGTGCCTAAAAGCATGATCTATAGAATAGTGCGTAAGGGAGAAGTTCGAGTAAATAAAAAACGTATTAAACCAGATTACAAATTACAGGTTGGCGATAGTGTTCGAATTCCACCTGTTAAAGTTGACCCTGACAATGCGTTACCATCACCTAAACTTAATAGTATTAAGAATTTAGAGTCAGAAATTGTTTATGAAGATGATGGTTTAATCATTCTTAATAAACCCTCTGGCCTTGCCGTTCATGGAGGAAGTGGAGTCGATTTTGGCGTCATAGAAGGGTTGCGCGCATTACGTCCTGACGCTCGATTCTTAGAACTGGTACATCGTCTTGATAAAGCAACGTCGGGATGTTTATTAATTGCTAAAAAACGCAGTGTTTTACGTGCATTACATGAACAGCTTCGCCAGAAAACAATGAAAAAGCAATATTTTGCTTTAGTAAAAGGGCAGTGGAATATAAAAGACCGCTTAGTCCGTGAACCGCTATTAAAAATTCCTCAAGATTCCGTGGTTAAAGTGAGTCCGTTAGGAAAAGCATCAGAAACACATTTCAAAATTGTTCAACGTTATGAAGGTGCTACATTAGTTGAAGCAAGCCCTGTGACTGGCCGAACACATCAAATTCGTGTTCACGCTGCTTGTAAAGGACATAATATTGCTTGTGATGAACGTTACGGCGATAAAACCTTTGATAGTAAAATGAAAGCATTAGGGTTGAATCGACTATTTTTGCATGCAGCTCATATTACTTTCTTTCACCCTGTGCTTGAGAAAAGAATGACCGTTAGTGCACCACTTTGTCCTCGTTTAGAGGAATTGTTAGGAAAATTACAACGAAGCTAATATGAAATATCAATTAATTATTTTTGATTGGGATGGAACCTTAATGGACTCCATTGATAAAATTGTTTTGTGTATGCAACAAGCTGCAAAACAACAAAAGCAAACAATACCTGATGCGCAAGCGGTGAAAAATATTATTGGTTTAAGTTTATTAAAAGCAATGCAACAGCTTTTTCCAAACGGTTCATTAACTGAACATGCGTTATTAGTTGAAGCGTATCGAGATCAATATAATAGAATGCATGACATCGACACGCCTTTTTATGATGGTATTGCTGAGTTATTAATTAATCTGAAAGCACAAGGGTATACGCTTGCGGTGGCTACTGGTAAAGGACGTAATGGATTAAACCGTATGATGAAGAAAACAAATACTGAACATTTGTTTTCTATGACAATATGCGCCGATGAATCTAACTCCAAACCAGATCCATCGATGATTTACACCTTATTAAAAGAATTGAATATAAACTCATCGGAAGCTTTAATGGTGGGTGATTCAAGTTATGATTTAGATATGGCTGCTAATGCAGGTGTAAATAGTCTAGGCGTTAGTTACGGTGTGCATGGTCGCGATATTTTAATGTTGTCTAAACCTGTTGCGGTTGTTGATTGCTTAGCGACACAACTGTATGACTACATTTAATCGCTGTATTTAGTTATGCTTTATCGGGTTATTAGTAAATGGCTGTTAATAGTTAATAGTTAGTTGATATTTTAACTTAGTCTTTGTGAAATATTCATCGATTAAAAGGAATGATAATGTTTAGTGAATATATTAAATTAACGGGGCGTGGTGAAAAAGGCCGTCGTCCTTTAACCATGGATGAATCAAAACAAGCCTTAACTGATTACTTAAATGGCGATGCTACTTTATTACAGTTAGCTGTATTGTTGATGTTACAACGTGTTCGTTGTGAAACTCCCGAAGAAGCTGCCGGCTATATCGCAGCACTGCGTACTAAAGTTTCAAATGATTGGCACACATTAACGCCTGATCTTGATTGGCCATGTTTTGCGGGCAAAAAAAGACAGCCACCTTGGTTACTGTTAGCCGCTAAATTGCTTGCTGCCAATGGCGTGAAGATATTTTTACACGGTCACATGACGGTTGATTTAGTAAAATACCAAGTTGAGTCAGCCTGTCCTTTACTTAACATTGCTATTGCCGACACACCTGAAAAAGCTAAGATTGCATTAGAAAATGATTCATTGGTGTATGTGCCTTTATCAGCTTATTGCCCTGAGTTAATTGAATTATTGGCACTACGTGAGCAAGTTGGCCTACGTACCCCACTTAATACAGTTGCTAGAAGTGTCAATCCAAGTAATGCGCCTTATAGTATTCATGGTGTGTTTCATAAAAGTTATGAAAAGATTCATGCACAAGCAGCATTATTAAATAATGAACACAGTATTATTGCCTTCAAAGGGGAAGGTGGGGAAAGTGAAGTTAATCCTCGTGTTTCTACTTTGGCTTGTGGTGTAACGCAAGTAAATGGAAAAGCTCAGTATGTTGAGCAAGATTGGCCAACGTATTTAGAAGATTTCTCAGGTGCTCATACAGAAGTGTCTGCTGAATATTTGTTAAAAGTTTGGAATAAAGAGATTGAAGATGCTTACGGAGATGCCGCTGTTATTACTACCGTTGCAATGGTATTAAAACAAATGCAACCCGATAGCTCGCAAGATGAAGCATTACAAAAAGCGAAGCAGTTATGGGAAAGTCGAACTATTTGAGTATTTTCAATACTGAGAGTTTAAATAAAAAGGAAGCTAATTAGCTTCCTTTTTATTTATTATGCTTAGGCTGATAACATTTAATACGATTCAATATTTGGTAAATTATCTACGTATCTGAATGATAATACCGAATAAAGGATGGTCTAAATAATGAATTTCTCCACTTTTTAGACGTCTAGTTTGATCAAATAAAGTTTCTGTTATTACTTTTTCAGTTCTTACTGTTCTTTTTGGTACAGATTCTTGAGCAACTATTTGTACTGTTGCTTCTGTATCGACTGTTGGCGTCTCCGTTGCAAGTACAGATACAGAAGATGAAACTGGTTTTTCTGTTTGTGTTCTAACAATGAGCTGTGCATCTATTTGCAAGTAACGTTGTACATAAATTAAAAAGTTACCATCTATTTCATATAGATCTTGAAGTGTCTCGTTCTTTTGAAGAGAGGCTAATACATCTAATTTTTCAGGGGCAGTGTCAAGATCATTTGATGTTGTTACCGTTGCTTTTCCAAGCCTAGCTGATTGAGGCATATCTAATGCATAGTTTTTACCTGCAAACAAATGAATTGGCAATGCATCTTGTTTATTTTGAATCGGCATACGCCATGCCGTATGTAATAGTGGCGTAAATAATTGATGATTATTAAGTCTTCTAAGTTGCTCTTTAAGTCTTAACCCTTTCAATAATATAAGTCTATTACCTTCCTTTACCATTTCATTATCAGTTATTTGAACTGGGTTTTGCTTATGCAAACAAGGTTGGCCTGCTAAACAACTTGTTGCAGGCTCCGCTTTAATGACTTCTAGGCGATCACGTTGTTTTAAATAAACATTATTCTGATCTAGCTGTTCACTGGTATTTTTTACATCAACATTGCGTTTAAAGACAATAATTTCAACGTCAAACCAACGATCTCCTGCTTGTACGTTGAATGAGCATGTTGTTGCGATCAGTAATGGTAAAATATAACGTAAATTCAAAGCTTATCCTTTCTTGGATTTATTTAATTAGGTGTAATTTAAAGCTATCAAGTAATTGTTTCAACCAATTTAGGCGCTCTGCGCTATTTTCTAGTGCCATGGTGAATTTTAGTTTACTTGGACCGTCTAGTTTAAAGGTATTTGATTGAGTTTGCAGTAACGAAACAAGAAACATCGGATCTACTTTTGAATGTTCAGTAAAGGTAACTGCACCACCTAAAGCATGTGCTTCAATGCGTGCAATGCCCAATTTTGAACAACGTTGTTTAATGGCGGTTACTGCAACTAAGTTTTTTGTTGAGTCAGGCAACAAGCCAAATCTATCAATTAGTTCAACTTGAATCTCATTTAGTTCATTATTATTTTTGCTATTCGCAATACGTTTGTATAAAGAAAGGCGCATATTAACATCTGGAATGTAATCATCTGGTATCAGTGCCGGTATGCGTAACTCAACCTCTGCTTGTGTGGCTAACAGATGTTCTAAACTTGGCTCTTGGCCATTACGTAAAGCATCAACTGCTTGATTTAGCATATCCATATAAAGGTTAAAGCCGATACTGGTTATCTGACCGGATTGTTCGTCACCCAGTAATTCACCCGCACCACGAATTTCTAAATCGTGTGTTGCTAAGGTAAACCCCGCACCTAATGTGTCTAATGAGCCGATTGCTTGTAAACGTTTTTTAGCATCTTTAGTCATTAATTTCGGTGTTGGCGTTAATAAGTAAGCATAAGCTTGATGATGTGAACGACCCACTCGACCACGTAATTGATGCAATTGAGCGAGGCCTAAGTGATCTGCTCTGTTAATAATGATGGTATTAGCCGTTGGAATATCGATACCTGTTTCAATAATAGTGGTACACACTAAAACGTTTTGACGCTGATGATAAAAGTCAGACATGACGCGTTCAAGCTGTTGTTCATTCATTTGACCATGCGCAACTGAAATACGGGCTTGCGGTAATAAAACTTGTAAGTCGGCCGCCGCTTTTGCAATGGTTTCAACATTATTGTGTAAAAAGTAAACTTGTCCACCGCGCATAATTTCACGTGTGATGGCATCGCTAATCGTTTGATCTGTTTTTTGCTCAACGAATGTTTTGACTGCTAAACGTTTAGCAGGTGGCGAAGCAATAATAGATAAGTCTCGCATACCATTCATAGACATGTTTAATGTTCGTGGAATAGGTGTCGCAGTTAACGTTAGAATATCAATTTGAGCACGTAGACGTTTTATTTTCTCTTTTTGACGAACACCAAAACGATGCTCTTCATCGATAATTAATAAGCCTAAATCAGCAAACTTAATGCCGTCACTTAATAGTTTATGAGTACCTATTAATATATCGATTTTACCTTCAGCGGCTTCTTGTAAAATTAGCTTCTGTTCTTTTGCTGTTTTAAAACGAGATAAAACTTCTATTTTAACTGGCCAGTTAGCAAATCGGTCACGAAAATTCTCAAAATGTTGCTGTGCAAGAAGCGTTGTTGGGACGAGTAAAGCAACTTGTCGAGCATTATCCGTCGCCATAAATGCAGCACGCATTGCCACTTCTGTTTTACCAAAGCCTACATCACCACAAACGAGTCTATCCATTGGTTGTGATGAACACATATCGGAAATCACAGAATTAATAGAAAGTGCCTGATCATGCGTTTCTTCAAAAGGGAAGTCATCACTAAAGGCGGCGTAATTAGCTTGATTAAATTGGTATTTAAAACCTTTTTTTGCCGCTCGTTGTGCGTAAATTTCAAGTAACTCAGCGGCGACATCACGTACTTTTTCAGCTGCACGCTTTTTAGCTTTAGCCCAAGTGTCATTACCTAGTTTACTAATAGGTGCTGTTTCAACATCACTGCCACTATAACGCCCAATAAGATGTAAAGAGGTTACTGGAACATATAATTTGTCACCCCGAAGGTATTCAAGTGTTACAAATTCATTAATGCTGCCTGATACTTCAATCGTTTGTAACCCTAAATAACGTGCAACACCATGGTCTATATGAACAACAGGTTGATCTACTTTTAATTCTGCGAGGTTACGTACTATATGTTCAGAGCTTTCTTCACTTTGATTCTCTTTATTTTGACGCCGACGTTGCGTAATTTTGCTGCCAAGTAATTCCGTTTCAGTAATAAAAGCAAATTGACTGTCGATGATTAAAAAGCTGTTCTCAACACGGCTAACGGTAATAGACACTTTGTTTTTACTTTGATGGCATTCACTAATGCTATCGACTGATTTGATGGATAATTTAAGTGGACTTAATAAGGTTAATAACGCTTCTTTACGTCCAGCTGACTCAACACTTAATAATACTTTACCAGGAAAGTCTTCAATGAAAGCTGCAATGTTGGCCAGTGGGTTTTTATCTTTATGATGAATTTTTATATCTGGCAGGGTTGTTAACGGTAAATTAGTTTTACCTGCTTTAGGCGCTGCAAAAGAATCTTGTTGTAATTGATACTTAGGAAATTCATTTAAACGTTTAAAGCATTGTTCTTGTCGTAAATAAAGGGCGATAGGTTGCAATAAAGGGCGTAATAAATCAACGCCTCGTTCTTCAAAACGGTGTTCTATAGTTTTCCAAAAACTATCAATGGCACTATTAATATCACCGACAATGCACAGACGAGTTTGTTTAGGGAAATAGTCAAATAAAGTGGCGGTGTCATTAAAAAATAACGGTAAGTAGTATTCAATACCAGCTGGTAAGTTTGATTGAGAAATTTGCTGGTAAATAGAATTCGCACTAGTAGATAATTTTGAAGGAAATTTTTCACTATAGGCTGTTTTAAAGTTCACAATAGCCTGTTTATCCGTTGCAAATTCATGCGCAGGTAACATTTTAATTTCTTTTATTGTTGGTAATGAACGTTGTGTTTCAGTATCAAAAGGGCGTATCGAATCAACTTCATCATCAAAAAAGTCAATACGATAAGGCGTATTACTGGCCATTGGGTAAATATCTAACAACGATCCTCTTGCACAAAACTCACCGTGCTCGCGTACTTGATCGACTGAGTAGTAACCTGCTTCTTGAAGCTGTTCACGTAATATTTGTAATTCTAATTTTTGCCCTGTTTTAACCACTAAAGTATGTTGTTTTAAATAACTTGGAGGCGCTAATCTTAATAGTAAAGTGGTGACTGGGACTATTAATATGCCATTTGTCATGGATGGTAATTGATACAAGGTTTCTATACGGGTTGAAATAATATCTTGGTGGGGTGAAAAATGATCATAAGGCAAAGTTTCCCAATCAGGGAATAATTTTACTTCAAACTTACCTTCAGCAAAATAAAGCAGCTCTTGGTGCAACTTAATGGCGCTAGGCGTGTCATTAACCACAACGACTAAAGGAGACTTCTGTGGGTTATCTTCAGCGCATTGGTTAATAACAAAACTTTGACTACTGCCAACTAAATTAGCAAGTTGTTGCGTGTCACTAGAAGATTTCAAAGACGGTACATTAAGTAAACTGTTCATATTATTGACTTATTTTCACTTTTTTTTGCTAATTATAGAATGTGTTTATTTAACTATTCGATACAGAGCGAACAGTTAATAATAGTTATGAGTTTAGGTATTTAATTCACGTTGTTTAGCTCTGTTTTTTAGCTGTTGTGATTGTACATGTAGACTTGCTCTAATCAATAGCTCTCTATCTTGTTCGCGTATAAAGCTGTAGGTGCAAGTGCACTCTGTATCATTAATTTCAGACACGCTAGCATAACAGTAGATAGCTGATGACTCTTCAGGTAAAAATATTTTAAGACGAACATTATCATCTACTTTCAATGTGTTGCTACTTTTTATGATAATGCTACCAGCACTAAATTTAATCGTTTGATAACGAGATTTCTCATCATCTTGTTGTGTCAGTACATAACTCAGCAGTGTATTGATTTTTTGATTCTGTGCTTGTAGATAATTCCATAGTGCTTGTGTATTATCGCTGTTTAATTTTAACGGCGCTAAAATGCTCGCATCGGCTTTTGCAAGATCGCTTGCCATTCTGAATGGTCCTGGGATCTCTTCTTCAAAAGCGAGTTGATTAAGTGGTAAATCGTTTTGATCAATTGATTTTAAATTGATTGATAGTACATGCTTTACTAAAAAATATTCATTATTGTTCATATCTACAAACCAAGCTGTTATTGAATGATACAGAAAAACCTTATTGTAGGAGTTTTGTCTGTCTTAGCGAATAAAGATACATTAGAATGGCCTGCATTAAAATGTAATCAACAAGTTAAGTCTAGATTTAGCGCTATTAATGTTGATTGTTGGCGGATAACGCTATTTTAATAACAATCATGCTTTATACCAATGGAATTAAATAAGTGATCAGAGATTGCGCAGGAAAAATTAACACTAATAAGGCGTGAGTTGTAGGGGATAGTTGTTCTCACTTCAAAACTCACAACGCAGTTAGGGGTGATTTTAACCAGTAAGAATGATCACCTTATTAATTCTTTTGGTATTATTAAGACAACTAAAATAAAAAGGTAACTATGTTTTATCCTTTGAGTGTATTTATCGGTTTGCGATATACAAAATCTAAACGTAATAATCAATTTGTCTCGTTTGTTTCTTTATTTTCTACTGGCGGCATTATTTTAGGTGTTTTAGCCTTAATTACTGTTTTGTCGGTGATGAATGGTTTTGAAGGTGAATTAAAACAGCGAATTCTTGGTGCTATTCCCCACGCTAAACTCACTAATCAATCTCAAATGATTGATAACTGGCAACAACGTATTGACTTGATACCTTCCGACCCATCAGTTGTAAGTATTGAGCCTATGATAAATGCTGAAGCAATTTTACAAAGTAAAACAGGATTGCAAGGTGTAAAAATAGAAGGTATTTATCCAGAAAAATACGGAAGTAAAACAGTACAAGATAATATCATTATCGGTAGTCTTGATGACTTAAAAGCCAGTGAATACAACATCATTATTGGTGATCAATTAGCAAATAAATTAGGTGTTCGTTTAGGTGATAAAGTCAGAGTGACTTCAACGAGAGGTGTTCGCTATACCCCACTTGGCCAAGTTCCTAGCCAACGTAACTTCACTATTGCTGGTTTCTTTAACGTTGGTTCGGATGTCGACCAATATCTGGTGTTAATGCATGCTGAAGATGCTGCTCGATTAATCCGTATCAATATTAATCAAGTGACAGATTTACGTTTTTATTTTACCGAACCTTTTGCCGTGGAATCTTGGCAACCTCCTGCACTTAATGATAACGAAATAATTATAGATTGGCGTAGCACTCACGGTGAACTTTTTGCTGCGGTAAAAATGGAAAAAAATATGATTTGGTTGTTGTTATGTTTAATCATCGCTGTGGCAGCTTTTAACATATTATCTTCGTCGGTTATGGTGGTGACAGATAAAAGTGCAGAAGTCGCGATTTTAAAAACCTTAGGCATTCAAGCTTCTACCATTAATTTTATTTTTATTATTCAAGGTGCTTTCAGCGGTATTATTGGAGCCTTAATAGGAACAGGTTTAGGTTTGTTATTAAGTACTTATATTAATGAAGTTATGACATTTTTAGGTTTACATTTATTAGCAAATGCCTCAGGAGGCGCACGCATATTACCCGTTGTACATGAACCAATACAAATAGTTTCAATCATGTTTGGTGCTATGTTTTTAAGTTTATTAGCTACTTTATATCCTGCTTATCGTGCAGGTAAAGTGAGCCCAGTAGAGGCATTAAGATATGAATAATTCAATAATAGTATGTGATGATTTAAGTAAAGTTTATCAAGAAGGGCGTTTAGCAACACCGGTACTACAGGGAGTCAACTTATCTGTCGCTAAAGGCGAACTACTCGCGATAGTGGGGACATCTGGCTCAGGCAAAAGTACACTTTTACACTTATTAGGTGCGCTTGATGCACCTACAACAGGTAATATTCTTTTTAATGGTAAAAATATACATCAGTTGTCTTCAAAGTTGCAGTCTAAATGGCGTAACCAAGAGCTCGGTTTTGTATACCAATTTCATCACTTATTATCAGAATTTAGTGCATTAGAAAATGTAGCTATGCCGTTATTGATTGCGGGAGAACCAATAAAATCCGCACAAAAAAAGGCAATTGAATTATTAAAAAGAGTAGGGCTTAGTGAACGGATTGAACATAGACCTTCTGAGTTGTCAGGAGGGGAAAGACAGCGTGTTGCTATTGCTCGTGCATTAATCAATAAACCATCATTGGTACTTGCAGATGAACCCACTGGTAATTTAGATGCTAAAAGTGCTGAGTCTGTTTATCAATTATTAAGAGAGTTAAATACTGAATTTGGTACTGCGTTTATTGTTGTTACACATGATCAACAATTAGCGAGCAAATTAGATAGACAGTTATATATGAGTAATGGCATTTTAAAGGATACGCAATAATGTTTAGGCCTTTATCGTTATTTGTTGGCTTACGTTATAGTAAAGCCAAGCATAAGAATAAATTTGTTTCCTTTATTTCAATGGCCTCTATTTTCGGTATTGTGTTAGGTGTTGCTGTTTTAATTGTTGGCCTTTCGACCATGAACGGTTTTGAAAATGCATTAAGGGATAAATTGTTATCTGTTATTCCCCATGCTGAATTAGAAGTGGTGAAAGGTGATTTTGAGGATGAAACCAATATTCTTGCTCAAGTAAGAGCGCATCCTGGTGTGACAGGTGCAAGCCCTTATATTGTGATGAATGCATTATTACAAAACAATATTAAAATGAAAGCCTTACAAATGAGGGCGATCACTCCTGAAACAGAAACCCAAGTAACAGCGATTGAAAAGTATATCAAACAGGGTGGTTGGGAATTATTGTCAACAACGGACAGTAGCATTATTTTAGGTGAACCTGTTGCTAAACAGCTTGGCTTAAGTGTTGGTGAGCATGTCACTTTATTATTGCCACAAATCAGTAGCGATAAATTAAGAGCGCCACGTAAATTTATGTTTACATTGACTGGTACTTTTAAAATGGGTGGACAAGTCGACAGTACATTAGGTTTTATCCATATTAATAAAGCTAAAGAAATGCTTAATCTTAATCATGCTACTGGTATCGCATTTAAAGTCGATGATGTCTTACAGGCACAGGTATTGTCGAGAGAAGTGGCTTATAGCATTCCTGTTTATATGTATATAAAGAGCTGGATCACCAGTCAAGGTTACCTTTATCAAGATATTCAAATGGTTAAATCATTGATGTACGTGATTTTGCTCTTAGTAGTCGCCGTTGCTTGTTTTAATATTGTATCTACATTAGTGATGGCGGTTAATGAAAAACGTGGAGATATTGCCATCTTAAAAACTATGGGGGCTGATAAATGGTCTTTACGCGCTATCTTTATTGTTCAAGGTGCCTTTAATGGTTTAGTGGGATGTATTTTCGGCGCTTTACTTGGCGTATATTTAGCCATCAACTTAAGCAGTATATTTAGTACTTTTGAAGAGTTGTTAGGACGAAAATTGCTTTCTGGTGATATCTATTTCATTGATTACTTACCGTCACAATTAGATTATAAACAGGTGTTTATTATTGCTGGTGTCGCCTTTGTGATGAGTGTTGTTGCAACCATCTATCCTGCTTGGACGGCTAGTAATATTGAGCCAGCCAAAGAGTTAGGTTACAGCCATTAATCTTTGACTATAAAATAATTTAAATGGTGCGTTACTTTAACGCACCATTATCTCCTAATAAGGCATAAACAGCTTCTGCAATTAAGCGGTAACCTTGGGCATTAGGATGTATTGTATCACTGCGTAATGAAGATTCCTTTAAAACACCTTTTATAATGTCATTTTCTAATGGGATATTATATTGCTCTGCAAGTTCTTGATATTGTTTAATATCAGGCAAGAATAAAGACGCGCCCGGTACTGAAATAAGTACGACTTGTATGTCTCTGCTTTGCGCTATTTCAATCATCTGAGCTAGATTTTCTTTCATATTGTCTAAGTTTTGCTTTTTAAGCACATCATTACCACCATGACATAGAAGCAATAGTTGTGGTTGATGTTCATCTAATAAAGCACCTAAACGTTGCAGTCCTTGTTTACTTTTCTCGCCACTGATCCCGGCATTGATTACTTCCATGTTTAAGAGTTGACTAAGTTGTTCTGGATAACTTTGTGCTGTAGCTGCACCGTATCCATAAGTTAAGCTATCTCCAAAGGCTAATATAGGTTGTTGGTTATTAAGAGGAGTAAGCTGCTCTGAGTTACCACAAGCCATCAATAGAAGAGTAAGAACGATAGAAAGCAATTTTTTCATTAATGAGTACCTCGTAATAATCATTTAATTAACCCTTTGTATACATCAGGTAGGCTCATTAGCGTTAATGAAGTATTGATAAAGGTATTATAAATTATGGGCAAAAAAAAGCGTACTTTACAGTACGCTATCTATTAATAAGCTTTTCATAATACTTAAAGCTAATGATTAATCATCTAAAATACCAAGAATACTAAGTAAGTGTACAAAGATATTGAAGATATTTAGGTATAAAGAAACAGTTGCACGAATGTAGTTTGTTTCGCCACCGTTAATAATACGGCTTGTATCAACTAAAATTAGACCAGACATGATCATAACAACAACGCTGCTGATGACTAACTGTAGCATTGGAATTTGTAAGAAGATGTTTGCGATGATTGCTACAATCACAGCAATCATACCAGCCATTAAAAAGCCGCTCATGAATGAGAAGTCTTTACGTGTAGTTAATACATATGCAGATAAAGCAAAGAAGATAATCGCAGTTGTACCTAATGCTTGCATGATTAACGCAGGACCGTTTGCCATGGTTAAGTAGTGGTTTAACATATTTCCAAGAGATGCTCCCATCACACCTGTAAACATGAATACCCAGAATAACCCTTTACTAGAGTCTGCCGTTTTTGAAACAACAAACAAAAGGCCAAATCCAACTAGCATTAAAACTAATGATGCTATTGGTCCAATACCAACCATCGTCGCAATAGTTGCAGTAACAGCACTAAACGCAAGTGTCATGCCTAATAACATATACGTATTTTTTAATACTTTGTTAATTGAAACGCCAACACCTTGGGTGTTAGTGTTAATTGAAGAATTCATAATGTACTCCAGTTGATGAATTATAATTAACAACATCATAACATCAGATTTTAGCTTGTGCAGTGTTTTTGTTTTAGATAATAAGATAGTTGTGATTTTTATCGGATGATTGTGATATTGCTTGTTTTAGAAAGAGTTAGGATCAAGTTAATGCTTATAATAAGAGGATTATTGGGAGACTAAAAACAAAAAAAGGCACATAAAGTGCCTTTTATTATAGATATTTTATAAAAGAGCTTATTTAGCGCCTTCAATAATACCTACGAATTCTTCAATGATAAGTGCTGCACCGCCCACTAAACCACCATCAATGTCTGCTTGAGCAAATAGTTCTTTTGCACTGTTAGCTTTAACGCTACCGCCGTAAAGAATTTGCACTTTTTCTGCAACTACTTCACTTTGTGCTTTTAGCCAATTACGGATATGAGCATGAACTTCTTGTGCTTGCTCAGATGTTGCAACTTTACCAGTACCGATTGCCCAAACTGGTTCATAAGCAATCACTGAATTTTCAAGAGCGTCAATACCTGCTAGGTCAACAACTGCTTTAAGTTGAGTTTCTACAACAGCAAATGTTTTATCAGTTTCACGTTCTTCTAGTGTTTCACCAATACATAAAACAGGTACTAAACCATTTTCTTGAATTGCTACGAATTTAGCTGCAACAACAGTATCAGTTTCGTTATGGTATTGACGACGCTCAGAGTGACCTACTAAGCTGTATTTAGCGCCAAACTCTTTAACCATTACTGGCGAAGTTTCACCTGTAAATGCGCCAGCAACATTCGTGCTTACATCTTGCGCACCAAATTCAATGCTGCTGTTTGTAGTTAGGTTCGCAACTTGCTCAATGAAAATAGCTGGCGGACATACAGCTACTTCAACGTTAGTCGCAGCGTCTGCAGCACTTTCAATGCCTTTAATTAGCGTAGAAACTGATTCTTTTGTACCGTTTAGTTTCCAGTTACCCATTACAAGAGGTGTTCTCATGTTTGACTCCATTGTTTTATTAAATTGAATGCTTTTCTGATGTTTTGGTAATTATAAATTACTTCACTTACCATTACTTGATCTATCCGAGTAAATTATCTGTTATCTACTCTAAATACAAGCAAGCGTTGACTGAAAGTCTTATATTTATTGTGTTCAATCAATTATCTATTAATTTACTTCAGTAAATTGCACTGCTGACTGTTGTTTGTAAAAATCATTGTTTAAATCTTCGTCAATTACTGCTGGTTGAGCAAAAGACTCTTTATCAAACGCAAGATCGCCACCATCAATAATACCCGAGTCTTTAGTGATAGATTTAAAGTCGTATAAACTCGTATCTGCTAAATGTGAAGGCACCACATTTTGTATCGCAGTAAACATGGTTTCTAATCGACCTGGATATTTAACATCCCATTCATTTAACATGTCTTTAGTTAATTGGCGTTGTAAGTTAGGCTGAGAGCCACATAGGTTACAAGGAATGATAGGAAACTGTTGTAATTTGGCAAAAGCTTCAATATCTTTTTCTTTACAGTATGCAAGAGGGCGGATAACAACATGTTCGCCATTATCTGATACTAACTTTGCTGGCATTGATTTCATTTTTCCTGCAAAGAATAGATTCAGCATCATAGTCGCCAACATATCATCGCGGTGATGGCCTAATGCAATTTTAGTTGCCCCTAGTTCTTTGGCTGTTTTATATAAAATGCCTCTACGTAAACGAGAACAAAGGCTACATGTCGTTTTACCTGGCTCTAGCTTTTCTTTCACAATACTGTAAGTGTCTTGCTCAACTATTTTATAATCGACGCCAAGTTGGTCAAGGTATTCGGGTAAGATATGTTCAGGAAAACCTGGTTGTTTTTGGTCTAGATTAACGGCAATAATATCAAAATTGATCGGCGCTACTTTCTTTAATTGACTCAATATCTCCAATAAAGTGTAACTATCTTTCCCACCGGATAAACAAACCATGATTTTATCGCCATCTTCGATCATATTGTAATCTGCGATAGCTTGACCGGTTTGTCTGCGCAACACTTTATTTAATTTTTTGAGATCGAATTGTTCTTTTTCTGAAAGTTGTTGCGTCATGATAGGCCTTGTTTAGAGATAGTAAAAACAAGGCGCATTGTATAAAAAGTGGGGAGTAGATGTAAAGAGCTGACTAATGCCAATCAGTATAAATAGCATATCTATTTTATTGTTTAAAATAATTTATCTATGCGATGTAATTAGTATTGTGTTCGTTGATTTATTTTATGAAACTAATCAAAAACCTTCATTCAATCAGTAGAAGTCAATTTATAACTCTGTCGGACGTGCTATTAAAAACCCTTGTACGCCGTCAATGTACATACTTTCTAGTATTTGTCTCTGTTCTGGACTTTCTATTCCTTCTGCGATGACTTGACATTCCATTCGCTGTGCAACGTCAATGATCATACGTATAAATTGTTGGTTTGAACTATCATGTTCAAGGTCTGCAATTAAGCTTGCATCGATTTTTATATAATCTGGTTTTAATTCTTTAAATAAACTAAATGAACCGATACCTTTGCCAAAATTACAAATAATAGAGTGACTACCGACTCTTTTCAGCATATCAAAAAAGCGTTTACTAGAAGCTAAATTGCTGTCTAGTAACTTCTCTTGTATTTCGAAAAATAATGAACATGCAATATCTGGTTCTCTTAATAACAAACGCTCTAACCAAATAACGAAACTACTATTTTGTATCGCAGTTGAGCTTAAATTGATTCCCCAACGTGTATTTGGTTTGGCTTTACGTCTGTAATTAGAAATGACTTTTTCAAGAATTAACTTCTCAAGTTTGATAATCGTATCTGTTCTTTGCGCCATTGAAAAAATAGTACTCGTTGGAATAGTGTTATCATTCTCTCCAATGAATCGAGTGAATATTTCTTGGTAACCTTTCATATTGCGATGTACTGCTTGAACGGGCTGCTGTAAAAAAGAAAATGAACGTTTTTCCATGATATCCATAATCACTGTACGCCAATACTTCTCGCCTACTTCAAATTCTTGATTGTTATTTTTACTGTCTTCAAATGCCCAGGCATTCGAACCACTAATTTGTGCTTTAGCTAATGCTATATCTGTACGAGCTAATACATGTTCAGGTAATTGGTTAGATGAAATTAATGTTACACCATTAAAAGCAACACTTTCTAAATCATTGATAGATTGGTATTGATCGAATTTTACCTTTAGTTCATTACTCAATTTTTGTGCATTAGTAATACTCATCTCATGCGCTATAATGGCAAAATCTGAACCGCTGATTCGAAATACATTTATATTTTTAAATTTGCTCGCTACTTCGCGAATAATATTGGCGATACTGAGTACATATTCATCACCCTGTTGTGAACCTCGGCTAATATTAACTGCAGATAACTCAAATATTCTTATAATAGACAGTATTGCATGTTGTTGTTCATACTCATTGGATAAAAATTGTGTTAATTCTTTACGAAATGCATGTCGGTTATTCAACCCCGTCAAATTATCTTTGTTGGCTTGGTTGGTTAATTTAGTGATTTTTTCATCTTTTAATTGGAGCTGTATTTCAGATAGATGCTTTTTATCTTCTAAGTGCTTTGATACGGTTATAAAAGGTGATTTTTTAGCTTTATTATTGATAATCTCACCAACAATAGTGAGTTCAATGTATTTCAGTAATTTAAAATAAATAATATTGCAGAATAAAAAGGTTAGAAATAATCCACCAAGTATAGATAATATTATGTATTCATATAATTGGTACAGATTAGTGTTAGCTGCTGAATATTCAATAATTTGGTTGGTGCTTTCAGATACTTCTAGTGAATTTTCTATTGGTAATAAATTCTGCAGTAACAAGTCAATATCTGACTCATTACTAAATATTAATGGAGATGGAAGTTGTTCATTACTTATTTTGATATGATTAAATTTACGAATATCGACTGCTTCAGTAAGCTGATTTAAAGATGTAATATTAACTAAAGAAGCTAATTGTTCATTTTCACTTAATAATTTCTGTTGCTCTATTAAACTAGGATTAAACATTGCTTTAATACCTACAATTAATGCAAGTGCAACAATAATGAAAAATAGACTAGAGGCCCAAAGGCTGTGTTTGAAATTATTCAAGTAGGGTGCCTCTTGGTGTGGTTAGATCCTAAAGTAGTTGATTAACTGTTTTGTGTCTTAGCTTTTATCAATTAACTTAGTTTATATTAACTTACTTGACTTTATCAGTGATAGTTAAGTTTTATTTTTCTTAAAATTTACAATTGGTTACAAATAATATTTTTATTTTATTTCAATTAATAGCAAACAGATTAATCGAAGTAAAGATTGGTAATTGTAGCCACAATAATAAGTAAAGTATCATTTTTTATGATTATTTTGTCAACTATAAGTTACTTTCTGTAATCCGGTTGATGCGTTAATAGTAAATATTTTGTTTGTTCTTGCTGTGGATCCTCGCAAATAGTTTCAGTTGAACCTTTTTCTATAATTTTACCTTGGTGTAATACCATTATCTGATCACTCATATGTTTTACCAAATGCATGTTATGAGCTACAAAAATATAGCTTGTACCCTTAATTTTTTGAATATTAAGTAATAAATTAACGATTTTAAATCTTAGCGATATATCTAATGTTGTTAAAATTTCATCTGCTAGAATGATATCAGGATCTAATATCATCGCACGCGCAATGGCTACTTGATGTTTTTGTACGCTTGATAACATATTAGGAAAGAAGGCTAAGTAATCGGGTAATAAACCAACCAATTTAAGTGTTTCAATAATTTTTTGAGAGCGTTCTTTCGCATTCTTGTTGGTATTTAACTCTAATGGAGCGTTTAAGATTTTTCCCACGGTCATTTTAGGATTCAATGAACTGCTTGGATCTTGGAAAATCATGCGAAGAGATAAGCAACGTTGTTGAGAACTAAGTGACTCTAGAGGTTGACCTTTTATAAAAATCTCACCAGAAGTTGCTTTCAAAACACCTGCAATGGTTCTAACTAACGCACTTTTGCCTGAACCACTTTCTCCTACAATTGCTAATGTTTGTCCTGCTTCTATCGTAAAACTAACTGGGCCATAGGCTACTTTTTCACGTGTAGTGAATAAACCTGAAGGTTGCTTAAAGCTTTTACAAAGATTGGTTACTTTTAATAATGACGGCATAATTAGCTCAGTTTAATTGGGTAATGACAGCGAAAACTATGACCTTTTTTGATCGTTAAAGTAGGGTTTTTAACACAAATACGTTGTGCTCTAGGGCACCTTGGGCCTAATCGACAGCCTATAGGTAGTTGATTTGAAGAAGGAATATTACCCGGTAATGTATAAAGTTGAGCTTTATGTTCATAAATTTCTTCATTATTTATCATTGTTTTGAGCATCGCTTGAGTATAAGGGTGCATCGCTGAACCCATAATTTGCTTATATGAACCAGACTCAACTGTTTGGCCACAATAAACTAACGTCATATAATCAGATATACCACTTGTATTAGCAAAATTGTTACTCAAAATTAACAAAGTTGTATTATTAAGTTGATTTAGTTTATACAGCAAACGAAATATTTGTGACTGTGTGACTGCTTCCATCGACGTTGTTGGTTCATCTGCAATAATTAATCGAGGGTTGTTTGCAATCGCCATTGCAATCATTACCTTTTGACATACGCCTTCAGATAATTGATGTGGATAACAATTTAAAACCGCCACATCATTTTGAATACCCACTTTATGTAGTAATTCTTTAATTTGTAAACGTCTTGACGAGATATGCACACGTTTTATTTTACTTAAAATACGTCTAAAGCGTTGTTGCATTGTTTTTTTTGGTAAGACTGATTCTATTTGGGTATGTATTTTTTGGCTCGGATCTAGGTACGAGCTAGGCTCCTGAAAAATCATTGATATTTCGGTACCGAGGATCTGACGACGTTCTTTTTGTGATAGCTTTGATAGGTCTGTTTTACCTAAAAACATGCGATCAGCGGTGACAGTCCAGTTGCTATTATGTAAACCTAGTATGGCTTTCGCAATGAGTGTTTTTCCAGAACCTGATTCACCAATTAAACCATGTATAGAGCCATCGACAATATTTAATGATGCTTTATCAATAACACGAATTTTGCCCTGTGCAGTATCTATATCAATACTTAAGTTTCTGATATCTAATAAAGCCATTACTCTTCCCCTTCAATAACAGCATGGCGAAGACCTTCTGCAAAAACATTTACAATAATTATCACAAGAAAAATAACTAAACCAGGAAAAGTCACTAACCAAGGAGATAGATAGATAAGTTCCATACTATTGGCAATTAATGAACCTAATTCTGTTTGTGGTAATTGAGCGCCAAACCCTAAAAAGCCTAATGTCGCAATTTCAATAATAGACATTGTAAATAAACGGTTAAGAATAGTAATGGTGGGCTCTAAAATATTAGGTAAAATACCATAGCGAAAGAGTCGTGTTTTTGTTGCTCCGTCTAATTGCAATGCGACAATATATTGTTTACTCAATTCTTGCTCAATAACGATATAACTGGCTCGTATAAATTGAGGTAATAGTGATAGTCCAATAGCAATTAAACAATTCGAATAACTAGGTCCAAAAATCGTTATTAAGATGAATGCGGAAAGTAAAGAAGGGATCGCTAGCAGTGCATCTAATAAATGGTGTAAAACACTGGCTTTAACACCTTTAGTTAAGGCTGCGCCTGCTCCGATGACCATTCCTAACAATGCGACAAAAAAAGTAATGGTTAATGCACCACCCAAAGTGAACTGTAAACCATGAAATAAACGAGATAGAGTGTCTCTTCCTAAATCATCAGTCCCAAGTACATGGTTTATATTACCACCTTCGGCCCAATAGGGAGGCAGAAGCATACTTTCAGGATCTTGTGCTAAAGGGGAGTGAGGCATAAACCAAGGAGAGAAAATAGAAGTCATTATTAATATAATCATCAGCCACATTGCAACGACAGCAATACTTTTGCCTTTAAAAATAGCCCAAATGTAACGTAATGGAGATTGAATTTTATCTTCATTGAACCCGTTATTTATCAACATATAACGAACCTCTTCTTAGTGGGCTAATGATAACCATAAAGACCTCTGTGGCAATACTGAACATTAAAATAAAACCTGTGATGATAAGCATGCCAGCAGGAAGTACTAAGTAATCCCCTGATTTTAAGGAAGTAAAAAGCCACTTCCCAATACCATTTAGGTTAAATACAATTTCAATGGTCATTGCAAAGGAAATAATGGTACTTAATTGTAAACGTAATTGAGGAATAATCGGTGGTAATGCATTTTTGATTGCATGAGTAAAAACGATTTTAGTTCTTGAAAAGCCTTTAGCGTAAGCGGTTTGTATATAGTTACTGCGCATCACCATGGTCATCGAGTGACGAGTCAAACGGACTATTTCGGCTACTAAGAAAAAAGATAAAACCAAAGCCGGTAATATTAAATGAGCCACGCGATCAATAAATGCAAAAAAACCGTACTGTTGAGTTACTAATAAAGTATCAATTAATAAAAAACCACTGACGACAGGGATATCATATACTAAGCTTAAATTACCATCGACTGGTAAAATATCACCCCCTATACTTGGTAACAATACTGCCATAACCCCGACCCAAAAGACGGGTAATGCAAGTCCAATGATCGCAATAGTCATGATTATGTAGTCAAGTTTTGTATTTCTGAATAATCCCGCAAGTAGTCCAAGTGGGATAGCTATTAGGTTTGAGAATAATAAAGCGATAAAACATAACTCTAATGTTGACGCAAAAAAGATAAGCCCGCGTTTCAATAAACCTTGTTGATCAATCGTGGAATAACCCAAATTACCACTCAAAATTTGCCATAAATATGAAAAATATTGTAAAACAAAATTTCCTTGGTCTAATTTTTCAGTCGCATGATTAATAGTTACCGTGCGATCAATCATAAAAGCGATAATAGTTAAAATAAACGCAGTGATTAATAGTAGGTTTAAACGTCTTATTAAAAATGACAGCATATTAATTCAAATCTTGTTTAATGGCATTTTGAAAATTAATGCCGGTTAATGGATTCACTTCTACATTCAAAATCGATTTGGAAATAGCATCTAATCTTAAAACGTGTGCAATAGGTAGGTAAGGGCGTTCCTTAAAAACGTCATCTTGAATGTGGTAATAATTTTTTATTCGTTGTGCAAAGTTAGATTCAGTCAATGATTGATCTAATAATACCTGGGTATTAATAGAACACCAATTACTACTATTACCTGTATCTGGAGTCGAGTTACAACTTAATAAAGGTCTGAAAATACTATCAGGATCGTTAATATGGACATTTATGCCAGTTAAGTAGGTATCATAATCGCCACTGTGTAATTTATTTTTTATTGCTGTTTCGCTTAAATTGTTGATGCTGCTCTTAACGCCAATAGCAGATAAATTAGCTTGAATTAATTCAGCTGTTTTATGGAAGTTAGGATTAAATACATCTGCTCCGTTTGGTAATAAAATACGCAATGTTTGTGTAAAGTCAAAATCTAACCTTTGTAAGGTTTGCTCTGCTTGTTCTGGGTTATACAAATCATTATCAAAACGAGGCTTCAACGCCCATGATTGTTTGCTTAACAATGTTTCTGTTTGAATTGCGCTTTGGAAATAAACCGCATTTAAAATTGTTTCGGTATCTATCGCTTGAGCTAAAGCTTGTCTAACTTGCGCATCTTTTAATTTATCTTGTTTAGTATTAAATGCCCACAGTGAAATATTAGCAGTGGATTTACTATTTAAAGTGATTTTTTTATTTTGACTGATCGTTTCCAACTGGCTGGCTGCAGGGTATGAAATTGCATCACATTCACCCGATAATAATTTGGTATAACGTTTTGTTGCACTTGGGTTAGTAAAGAAAATTAAGTTTTCAATATTGGTCATTGATTGCCAATACAATGCATTTTTTGTATAGCGTATAGTGCCGTTATTATCAAAACTCTTAAATTTAAATGGCCCAGTACCAATAGGCTGAAAGTCTATTTTCTCTGGATGTCCTTCTTTTAATAATTGTTTACCATATTCTTTAGAGTGAATAACTGCGTAGTGTGCGGCTAAATTAGCTAGCAAAGTTACATCTGGTTTTGATAGAACAAACTCAACAGTATGGTCATCAATTTTATTTATTGCTGATAACAAATCAGTAAAAGGGTGATTATAAAAATAATTAGCCGCTTGATTATTAACGGTGTGATAAGGATGCATTACATCTCGCATACGATTAAAGCTGAACAATACATCGTCAGCATTTAAGAACCTTGTTGGTTTAAAGTAATCTGTATTATGAAAACTAATATTGTTACGTAATGTAAAGCGGTATCGGAGTTTATCATCGCTACGTTCCCAGCTTTTTGCTAGATCAGGTACAAATTCATTAGTTTTAGAGTCAATCTTGACCAATCGGCTAAAGATTTGATGTGTTGTTGCATCTAAGCTGGCGATATCGTCACTTATTTGAGGATTAAATGACGCTGGCTGACTATCTGTACAGTAGATAAGCGTATTTTGTGTCAGCGCTTTATTTTGGTAACAACCACTGAGGCTGGCAATTAAGAACAATAAGCATATTAAACGCATAGTGTTTGCTATTCCATTAGGGTAATAAGGTTAATTTAACATTTGATAAGCTGAAATAAAATATTAAATATCAGAAGGATAGGTTAACTCTGTTATTTAATGAAACTAACACAACAAATGCATGACAGTTGAGTTAATTATAATCTAATTTACGCAGTATTTGATAGCATAGCATAATTGCAATTAAAGCAAATACAACACTACCTAATGCTTGTCCTATCAGTATTCCTTGTGCGCCATAATAATAGGCGCCAATACTCACAAATGGGATAGTACCTAAGGACAATTTAGCGAGGTTAAGCATGCTGGCTAACTTCGGGTATCCAACATTATTCAAAAATGACATCGCGACTAAATTCATGGCTACAAAAATAAAACTAATACTAATGTATTGGCAGAAAAATCGAATCATAATGGCAGCCCCATTCTGCGCATTAAATAATGTAACCAAATATTCTTGCAATAAAGAAAGTACCAAAGCTAACACAAACACATATTTAATAATAAAATTAAGAGATTGATTTAATGTTGTTCTGACGCGTTTGAATTGCGTTGCTCCAACATTTTGGCTAATGATTGGGCCAATGGCACCGGGCATTGCAAATAACATCATAAAAACAACAGGTATTAATCTACTAATAATCGCCCAACCAGCGACAAAGCTTGTCCCGTATTTAGCTATTTCATAGGTAATGAAGAGTTGGCTAAGAGGTGTTGCAACTTGGGTTAGAGAAACTGGAATAGCTACCTTAAAAATAAATTGACTATGCTTTTTAATATCGACTAATCCAATTCTTGTTATAAACCTAGCTTTGACCAATAAATAATATATTGCCAGTAATAACATTGTACTTTTAGCAATTAAAGAAGCGAAAGCAGCCCCTTTAAGGTCAAGTTCAAAATAAAAAATGAATAAAGGGTCAAGTATAATATTCACCACACCAGCAGTGATGGTGCAGTACATGCCTAATTTAGCTTTACCTAGCGAACGTAATGTTGCATTTATTTGCATGCCTAGTGCAACAATGGGGGTAGCAATAAGGGTAATGTTTAAATAATCTTTTGCTGATTGTAACTCGTTTCCTTGGGCACCTAATAACGTTAATAATGTATTAGCATTATTAAAAATAATAAAACTAACCAACAAGCTAATAGTAAAAGTGATCATATAACAGGTCATTGCTGCTTGTTTAGCCTGTTGATACTGTTGCTGACCAATCAGTCTTGCTACAACTACTGAATTTGCAATCATCATGGCGATAGTTAGAGAGGTGGTAAAAAACAGAATAGCAGCAGCGTATGCAATTGCTGATAAAAGTAGAGGTTGATTTAATAAACTAATAAAGTAAATATCGACCAGATCAACGACAAAAAAGACACTTAATCCAATAACATTGGTAAGTGCCATCTTTATAATATGTTCGGAGAGATCACCTTGTGTAAATTTAGCAGTTAACGACACTGTTAATTGACGTATAAATTAGCGAATTTATCTAACAATTGTTCTTGTGATTCTTTATTGTTTGGGTCAACGATAATGCAGTTAATGGGGCAAACAGCGACACAAGTGGCCTTTTCATAAAAACCCACACATTCAGTGCACAAGTCTGAGTTTATTTCATATATTTCTGCACCAAATGTTATTGCTTCATTTGGGCATTCTGGATCGCACATATCACAATTGATACAGCTATCTTCTATTAGCAGTGCCATTTTATAACCAAACCATGTTATTTAGAATGTGGGTTACGGGTATCGTTACCCTGAACAAGATTACGCATTAGTAAGCCGTGGTTTAAATCAATTTCTTTTGGCACTGGAATATATAAAGTGTGGCCAGAACCCGGCGCAATATCAACTAATTCACCTTTACGGTTATGTAACTCTTCCAGTTTAAAGTTGATGTTGCCCAGTGGTGTCATTAATTCTAGTTTATCACCCACTAAAAACTTGTTTTTAACGTTAACTTCAGCAAGCCCTTGAGCATTACGTCCCATTATTTCGCCCACAAATTGTTGTGTATCACTCACTGAATAACCAACATCGTAATTTTGATATTGATCATGTGTATGACGACTTAAAAAACCTTCAGTGTAGCCTCGATGTGCTAAATTCTCTAAAGAACTCATTAACGATGGATCGAAAGGGCGTCCAGCTATCGCATCATCCATTGCCTTACGGTAAATTTGAGCGGTACGGGCGCAGTAATAAAAACTCTTGGTGCGGCCTTCAATTTTTAACGAATGAACACCCATTTTCAAAAGACGTTCAACATGCTGAATGGCACGTAAATCCTTTGAGTTCATAATATAAGTGCCGTGCTCATCTTCAAATGCTGGCATATATTCACCAGGACGACCTTGTTCTTGTAATAAAAACATTTGGTCTGTTGTTTGTCCGCTACCTAACGTAGGCTCAGCAGGCTGGATGGCGACAATATCACCCGTTTCATTTTCTTTTGCTTCATGCGCGTCATATTTCCAACGACATGAATTAGTACAAGTACCTTGGTTTGGGTCGCGCTTATTAATATAACCAGACAATAAACAGCGTCCTGAATAAGCCATACATAATGCACCATGTACAAAGACCTCAATTTCAATTTCAGGGCAGTGATAGCGAATGTCTTCGATTTCGTCTAATGAAAGTTCACGTGATAAAATAACGCGCTCAATACCTTGTTGATACCAAAACTTAACCGTTGCCCAATTGACAGCATTCGCCTGTACACTTAAATGAATGGGTATATCAGGAAAAACATCACGTACCATCATGATTAATCCTGGGTCTGACATAATTAAAGCATCTGGCTTTAAATCGACAACAGGTTTCATGTCGCGAATAAAAGTTTTTAATTTAGAGTTATGAGGCTGTATATTACAAACGACATACAGTTTTTTACCTTGAGCATGCGCTTCATTAATGGCAATCTGTAGTTTTTCGATATTAAATTCGTTATTTCGTACGCGTAAAGAGTAACGAGGTTGACCTGCATAAACTGCATCAGCTCCGTAAGCAAAAGCATACCGCATATTCTTTAAAGTGCCCGCTGGCGATAATAATTCTGGTTTCATTTGTCTCTCTTAAGTAATAATGAAGGCGTAATATCGAAAAATTGAAGTAAATATACTACTTGTTTTTATAAAAAAGGTGTAGAAGAAGCTGATAAACCTTAACTATTCATAATAAATATCAATAAATTGACGTGAATAGGTTCCTATGACAATAATTCGGTTCACATTTAATAAACGCAACACTATACTACCCAGTAATTTTCTTAATGATAATCAGAGATTTACTCTGGATATCTTTCAACATCGTTTTTAAATATTAGGTTTTACATGGAAATCACAGAAAAGTTTACAAATAACAAACAAATCATTGCCTTCTTAACAGAACAATTTCCGGCTTGCTTCATCGCTGGTTCAGAATCTGCAAAACCATTAAAAATTGGTGTATTCCAAGAATTAGCGGCTCGTTTAGAAAACGAACCACGTGTCAGTAAAACACAGCTTAGAGGTGCATTACGTCAATATACAATGAGCTGGCGTTATCTTCATTGTGTTAAAGCAGGTGTTAAACGGATTGACTTAGATGGCGTTGAAGGTGATGAAGTTTCTCAAGAGCATGCTGATCACGCTCAGTTATCGTTAAAAGAAAGTAAAGAAAAAGCATTTGCCAATAAAAAGAAAACAGATGCAAATAAAGCACCAGCCCGTACTGCTAAGAAAGTGTCTGTTCCAAGCCGTAAAAAAGAGGCTCCTAAAAAAGCGGCTAAAAAGCCTGAAATCGACTTAAGCCAATATAAAGAAGCTAATCATAATGAACTAAAAGTGGCGCAGTCAGTCAAAGTTCTTTTAGGTAAATCACCTGTTTCAGCAACCGTAGTAGAAATTTTAAAAGAAGAAGTACAAGTACAACTAGACTCAGGAATGGTTGTGAAAGTTAAAGCTAAGCATTTAATCGTATAAAAGGTCTTTTTAATGAAAAAACTCTTTCGTCATGCATTAATTCTCTCTCAGTTATGTTTTGTTGGGGTGGCATTTTCCGCCGCCGATAGTACCTCCATAAAAGATATCCCACAGTTGAAGCAAGAATCTCAACATGCAAAAGTGGCGAAAAGAGTGAGTGACCTATTCAGTCGCTCTCATTACAAATATATTCCTTTAGATGATGAATTATCTGCCAAGGTATTTGACCGCTACATCGAACAATTAGATTTTAATAAACAAATTTTTATGCAAAGTGATATTGATGATATGAAAGAATATCAATTTACCTTTGATGATAATTTGAAATTTGGTCAATTGGATTCAATCTATTCAATTTACCAACTTAATTTAACTCGTCGTTTTGAACGTTTTAATTATGCATTATCTTTATTAGATAATGAGATTAAGTTCGATACAGATGAAGAGTATCAATATGACCGAAGTGATGCAGCATGGCCTAAAGACAACGCTGAACTTGATTTGTTATGGCAGTCTCGTGTTAAGTCAGATGCGCTAACATTAAAGCTGTCGGGTAAAAAATGGCCAGAAATTAAAACGCTATTAACTAAACGTTATAATTATGCGCTTAAGCATTTGACACAAACAGAAAGTGAAGATGTTTTTCAAACGTTCATGAATGCCTACGCTTACACAATTGAACCTCATACAAGTTACTTATCTCCTCGTAATGCTGAACGTTTTAAAATGGAAATGAACCTTTCTTTGGAAGGTATTGGTGCCGTTTTACAACTTGAAGATGATTACACTGTTGTTCGCAGTCTTGTCCCTGGCGGCCCTGCAGATAAATCTAAACTATTATTAAAAGATGACAAAATAATTGGTGTCGGCCAAAAAGGCGAAAAAATTATTGATGTTGTTGGGTGGCGTTTAGACGATATCGTTGAATTAATCAAAGGTCCAAAAGGCACGACAGTGCAATTACAAATTTTATCGGGAAAAGCTGGTGATATTAATAAAGTAATCAATATTGTTCGAGAAGAAATTCATCTTGAAGATAGAGAAGCTAAATCATCAGTTGAAGTGATTGATGGTGATAATATTGGTGTTATCACTATTCCAAGTTTCTACATTAACCTCAGTGTAGATGTTGATCGCGAATTAGCAGCATTAGCGAAAAAAGACGTTAAAGGTATTGTTATTGATTTACGTAACAATGGTGGCGGTGCATTAAGTGAAGCAACATTGTTAACGGGTTTATTCATAAAAGCAGGACCAGTTGTACAAGTAAGAGACAGCCGTCAACAAATATCAGTGCAAGTTGATGATGATGAATCTATTTCATACGATGGCCCTTTAACCGTATTAATTAATCGTAATAGTGCATCTGCTTCTGAAATCTTCGCTGCTGCCCTACAAGATTACGGTAGAGCTATTATTATTGGTGAGCAAAGTTATGGTAAAGGTACTGTCCAACAACATCGTCGTATCGCGCGTTATTACGATACAAATCAAGATGCTGTAGGTTCAGTGCAATATACGATTGCAAAATTTTATCGAATTAATGGCGGAAGTACTCAAAATAAAGGGGTAATTCCTGATATTACTTTCCCAACTGCGATCGACCCTAAAGATACAGGTGAAAGTTTAGCGAATAACGCGTTACCGTGGGATAATGTTAAATCAGCAAAATACAAAAAAGTAGATGATCTGCAAGAAAAAATAAAAGAGCTAACATTAGATCATAAGAAACGTATTAAAAACGAAATTGAATTTAGTTATTTAGCGAATGACATCAACGAATATTTACTTGAAAAAGATAAAACGAGTATTTCATTAGTTGAAAAAGACCGTGTTGCTGAACGAGAAGCAAGTGAAGCTGATAACTTAAAGCGAACTAACGAGCGTCTTAAACGAGCTGGACTCAAAGAGGTTAAATCATTAGATGATCTTCCTGATGATTTTGAACCTGTTGATTCATTTTTAATTGAAGCTGGCCACATCACTTTGGATTATGCCAATCTATAGATAATTGTTCGGTATTAAAATAAAGCCGACTTCTATAGTCGGTTTTTTTATTTTAGTAGGAATTGATTATGTTTAAACCTTGGTCAGATAAATACCCGCCTGGTATTAATAGCAAAATTAACGAAAACACGCTGATCAACTTGGTTGATATGTTTGAACACTCATTCGATGAATATGCAGATCATATTGCTTTTATCAACATGGATGAAACGTTAACCTACAGAGAGCTAGAGTCACAATCGCGTGATATAGCCACTTATCTACAACAAACTTCTCAATTATCAAAGGGCGATCGCGTTGCAGTAATGATGCCGAACCTTTTACAATACCCTATTATTCTACTCGGAATATTAAGATCAGGCTTAGTCGCTGTTAACGTAAACCCCTTATATACCGCTTCAGAATTAAAACATCAACTTAACGATTCTGGTGCTAAAGCCATATTTATTGTATCCAATTATGCACAGACATTAGAAAGTATTGTTAAAGAGACACACATTGAACATGTGGTACTAACTAAAATTGGTGATGCATTGCCATTGATGAAGCGTAAATTTGTTAACTTTATCGTCGCTTACGTAAAAAAAATGGTGCCTAAATTTAAATTACCAAGTGCAAAGAGTTATCGAAATGCTTTAAAAGAGGGCGCAAAAGGACAATATATTCGTCCTGTTATTAACTTAGACGATATCGCATTTATACAATATACCGGAGGGACAACTGGTTTATCTAAAGGGGCTGTTATGTCTCATCGAAATATGGCGGCAAGCCTTGCACAAGCGGATGCTGTCTTTGGCTTAACGATTGAACAAGAAACAGAAATGATTGTTACTGCCTTGCCTCTCTACCATGCTTTTGCGTTAACTGTAAATTGTTTGTTCTTTATTAAAAGAGGTGCTACCAATTTACTCATTACCAATCCACGCGACTTAGATACCTTCATTAAAACCTTGAGTAAATATAGATTTACTTACTTTACTGCGCTTAATACATTGTTTAATGCATTATTAAATCACCCTAAAATAAATACCGTTGATTTTACTCATTTAAAAATTACGTTAGCGGGTGGGATGGCAACTCAAACCAAGGTTGCTAAACAATGGAAAGAAGTCACAGGAAGTACGGTTATTGAAGGATATGGATTAACTGAATGTGCACCAATGGTTAGTGTTAATGCTTATAATGTTGATGTACATGATGGCTCTATCGGACTTCCTATGCCAGGGACTGATTTGCGATTAATCAATGATGAAAATGAGATTGTCGATACCATTAATAGTGTCGGTGAAATCGAAATTAAAGGCCCGCAAGTCATGGTCGGTTATTGGAATAGCCCAACTGAAACTGAAGAATCCTTTAATGATGGTTGGTTTAAAAGTGGTGACATAGGGTTGTTTAATGAAGAGGGACTTCTGTATTTGGTCGATCGTAAAAAAGACATGATATTAGTCTCTGGTTTTAATGTTTATCCTAATGAAATAGAAGATATAGTAGTCCAATTGGACGGAGTACTTGAAGCTGCAGTTATTGGTATTGAAGACGAAGCAACGGGAGAAAGGGTTAAACTGTTCGTTGTATTAAATGATCATAAGGTTACCGTTGGAAACATTAAAACCCATTGCGCGAAGTATTTGACGCGTTATAAACAACCTAAACAAATAGAAATTGTGACCGAGTTGCCTAAAAATAATGTCGGAAAAGTATTACGTCGTTTATTAAAAGAAAGATGAGTATTTAATACCGATTACATTAACTAAGTGATCTAAATTTTGCGCAGGAAAAATGACTTAGTTTAAGGCGTAAATTGAGCTAAATGGTTGTTCCCTTTGCAAAATTTACAACGAAGAAATAAGTTATTTTAACAAGTAAAATAGATCAGTTAATTAGTGTGATTGGTATAATTAATTAAAGGACTTATATTAAGGGAAAGTGTCGTAAGAGTTAATTTGTATTGAATATAAATTAACTCTTTTACAGCATTAGTAATGAGCTATTCAAGATAAAATTATTCAACCTTTTATTGTTGATAATAATCTATCGGTAGAATTACTAACTCGACTCCCTCAGGATTCGCATCAACAAAACTTAAATTTGTATACCAATCACCTACATCAAAACGCTGTCCTGCTTTTTCATTGACGGTAAAGTCATGGACAAAAGCTTGATGGGTATGACCGTGTATTAAACGTTGTACTCCATGAAACTCCATTAAACGAGTAACTTCTTGCTCTGTTACCCCCATCATATTAGTATTTTTATACACTTTTTTAGATTGACTCGCCGTGCGAATTTTCCAACCAATACGTTTACGTAATTTTAACGGTAAACAGTTAAATATAAATTGTAATACGGGATTATGAATCACTTTGCGCATACGTTGATAATTTTTATCGAACAAACATAGCGTGTCACCGTGCATAATTAATGTTTTTGTACCGTATAAATCTATTTCAGTATGTTCAGGTAACAATGTCATTGAAGCTTGTTTTGCATAACGTTTACCGATCATGAAATCACGGTTACCGTGTATATAGAATATTTTTGCATTATTCTTTTTAGCAAAACTAGTGAGTTTTTGCGCAACTTCATCCATCAAAGGTGTGTGTTCATCATCTCCGATCCATACCTCAAACATATCACCTAAAATATAAAGTGTTTCTGCATTGGTTGCTTCTTTTTCGAGAAAAGCAAAAAGGGCATCGGTTATATGACGATGATTCTCGCTGAGATGTAAATCTGCAATGAATAAAGTGCGCATAGTGGCTAAGCTACTGTAACGTTTGTGATAACAACGTCATCTAGCGGTACATCTTGATGTACATAGTGTGCGTTACCCGTTGCTACACCTTTAATTTTATCCACTACATCTTCACCTGCAGTTACTTTAGCAAATACACAGTAACCCCATCCATCAGTTGTTTCTGATTTAAAATCTAAGAATTTGTTATCGCCAACATTGATGAAAAATTGTGCTGAAGCTGAATGCGGTTCCATAGTTCGTGCCATTGCTACAGAATATTTAACGTTTGATAAACCGTTGTTTGCTTCATTTTTAATTGGTTTTTGGCTATCTTTTTCTTCCATACCCGGTGCGAAACCACCACCTTGAACCATGAAACCATCGATTACGCGATGGAAAATGGTATTGTCGTAATGGCCACTTGTTGCATATTTAATAAAGTTAGCAACCGTTTTAGGTGCTTTTTCTTCGTTCATTTCTAATGTGATGTCGCCAAAGTTTGTATGTAAAGTAATCATTATAAAATCCTATCCTAAAAAGAGCCTTATTGTACCTTAATAGCAATGAAATTAAAAAGATGGTCAATCCTACCTGTTAAAATCAATCGTATTTGAGTGATGATTTTTCAAGGGAAATCACTAACTTTTGTCTTTCATACTTGGTTAATATTAATTTTGTAGCATAATAGTTGAGCAGTTGATGCTTTCATTTTATTTAAGCTGTTAATTCACAAATACAAAGCGTGAATTTGTTACTTTAGCAGGTTAGAATAAACCTTTTTACAGTAATCGCATTGGATGGAAAATGTTAAAAATATATAACACACTAACTCGTAGTAAAGAACAATTTAAACCCCTTGTTGAAGGCAAAGTGGGAATGTATGTGTGTGGTGTTACCATTTACGATTATTGTCATATAGGTCATGGCCGTACGTTTGTCGCTTTTGATACTGTTGCGCGTTATTTACGCTTCAGTGGATACGATTTAAATTTCATTCGTAATATCACCGATGTTGATGACAAAATAATAAAACGTGCAAATGAAAATGGTGAAACTTGCGATCAATTAACAGCTCGATTTACTGATGCAATGCATGCCGATTTTGATGCATTAAATATGATTAGACCAGATATTGAACCTCGTGTAACTAACCATATGCCTGAAGTCATAGAAATGGTAGAAGCATTGATTGCTAAAGGTCATGCGTATGTTGCTGAGTCGGGTGATGTACTTTTCTCTGTTTCATCTTTCCCTGAATATGGTCAATTAAGTGGACAAAATCTAGAGATGCTACAAGCTGGATCTCGTGTTGAAGTAGAAGACAGTAAACACGATCCGCTTGATTTTGTTTTATGGAAAATGGCTAAACCAGGTGAACCCGCGTGGTCATCTCCATGGGGAGAAGGGCGTCCAGGTTGGCATATCGAATGTTCTGCAATGAATAAAAAACATCTAGGTGAAGTCTTTGATATTCACGGTGGCGGTTCGGATTTGAGTTTCCCACATCATGAAAATGAAATTGCACAGTCGTGTTGTGCACATCATGGCCAATACGTTAATACTTGGATGCATTCAGGTATGGTACAAGTCGATAAAGTTAAAATGTCTAAATCATTGAATAACTTTTTTACGATTAAAGATGTATTAGATGTTTATGACAGTGAATCAGTGCGTTATTTCTTAATCTCTGGTCATTACCGTAGTCAATTAAATTACTCTGAAGATAATTTAAAGCAAGCTAGAGCAAGCCTAGAACGTTTATATACAGCAATACGCGATGTTGATGTTACTGACATTACAACGTCAGATGATACTGTTAAAGAGAGTAAGTTTTATCAAGGTTTTGTTAAAGCAATGGATGATGACTTTAATACGCCTGAAGCATTAGCCGTATTATTCGACCTTGCTAAAGAGCTTAACCGTGTTAAACCCAATGATTCAGAACAAGCGCGATTGTTAGCGAGCATGTTAGTTAAATTTGCTAATGTATTAGGTTTATTAACACAAAACCCTGATCAATTTTTACAGGGGGATAGTGAGTCAGATGATCAAGTAGCGGAGATTGAAGCGCTAATTGTTCAACGTAATACTGCAAGAGCGAATAAAGATTGGCCTAGTGCAGATGATGCGCGTGATAAATTAGCGGCGTTAAATGTAATACTTGAAGATGGTGCTAACGGGACAACTTGGCGTAAAGTTTAAGCTTTATAAATTATAAATTATAAATTATAATTTATCTAAAGATAGTAGAAGTACCAACTAAGCCCTTGTAATATGGCTAAACTTAAAAAAGGAGAACAATGGTTCTCCTTTTTTTGTTTCTTAATGCTTGCTTTTAAACATTCCATTTATTCTGAGTAGGTTATTTCTTTCGTTTATTTTTAAAGTCATTTAATACAATTTCCAATGCTTGAATCGTTGTTTCTAGTGGTAATTCATTTTCTTCCAGTAGTTGTATTAAATCTACTGCTAGTTTTATTTCATTAGGTGCTGCTTCTAAGGCGCTTAATGTTTCTTTTTGGCTATTAGTCATTATCTAATGCTTCCATTTTAAACTCTAAGGATTGTGTAAACTCATTACATTTTTGATAACGTTCTTTGAGTACGCCCACTCTGGTTTTATGTATTTCTTTGTGTACACTCGTTGCATCTCGATAAAGGGTATTTTCTTCATCTATCATGGCTAACAACCTTTTTTCATATTGGTATTGGCGCTGTAACTGTTGGTATACTTTTTCTTGCTGTGTGGAGTAGCGTTTATACAACCCCTCTGCTTTACCTGCATCTAATTGATTAACAATATTTAATAAAGCTGAAAATTGATTAATGAACTTTTCACATTCATAGTTGATAATAGTATTACCCATTTTTTTGGTAATAACATGTGTTAGATGTTCAAAAGTAGTTTGGATTTGTTGACAGTAACCTGACAACGTTAAGCTACTTGCATTGAATAAATGTACTTCAAAGCGAAATGATTTATTTTCTGATAGCGTTATTTTATTATCCCATTCCTGACAACGTGAACTCAGCGTTTTTAGTTGTTCAAACAAAGCGTTTAAATGTTTTAAGTCTATTGACTGAACCATGCATTATATCCAAGGTTAATGGCCATTATTAACACAATAATAATGAACAATGGGCGAATAAATTTAGCACCGAAATAGATAGCTGAATGAGCGCCAATAAAAGCACCTAACATCAAACAGGCACCCATGGTTAAACCGATAAACCAATTGACTTGACCAAAGTAGATGAAAATTAACAGTGAAACAAAATTACTGGTAAAGTTCATCGCTTTCGCAATACCACTGGATAACAAAATATTCAAATGGTACAAGCGCATATTAGAAATAACCCAAAATGCACCGGTACCTGGGCCTGATATTCCATCATAAAAACCTAAAACAAACCCTTGGATTCGTTGCTTAATTCTCAGCAAAGTATTTTGTTCGGGCAGTACTGAATTATCAATTTCTTTGACACGGCTAAATAAAGTATAAATAGCAGCTGTTAGAATAACCAAAGGTAGAAACTTATTAAGAAATGCTGTTGAAATATAATTAACTAAAATTGTGCCACACAATGCGCCAATAAAAGTACTATAAAAACATTGTTTCCAAAATGCAGGGTCAAATAATTTTTTTCTAAAATAAGTGAAAGCAGCGGTGCCTGATGCAAAGCTTGCAGATAGTTTATTTGTGCCTAGGGTTAAATGTGGCGGTAAACCAACACTTAATAAAGTAGGAACTGTTAGCATTCCGCCACCTCCTACAACGGCATCAATGAATCCTGCTACTAGCCCTACTAATGCTAATAGCATCCAACTGCTTGGATCTAATGCAAACTCAGTCATTTTATTTCTCTACGTTTAAAGCAAAAGGAGGAAGCGCATCAATTAAACTTTTGCCATATCGTTTGGTAATAACTCGCTTATCTAAAATAGTAATTTTTCCTGTATCTTCTTCTTTACGAATTAATCGGCCGCAAGATTGTATTAGTTTTTTACTGGCCTCTGGAATAGTTATTTGCATAAAGGGATTACCACCTTTTGAGGTTATCCATTCTGCGTGTGCTTCTTCGACGGGCGAATCTGGGACAGCAAAGGGTAATTTAGTAATCATTAGGTTGGTTAGGTAATGGCCAGGAAGATCTAAACCTTCAGCTAAACTACCTGTACCAAATAAGATACTGGTTAATCCTTGATCACAATTCTTTTTATGCGTAGTGATCATTTTAGTACGGGATGTTTCACCTTGTACTAACAAAGACGTTGGAAACTTTCGACGTAACTTGTCAGCGACTAAGTTCATTTGCCAATAAGAAGCAAATAACACTAAATTACCGGCTTTGTCTTCTATACGCTGGGCAATATTATCGATTAATTCGTTATCGAACCCTTTTTCTGTAGGGTCGTACTTCATATTCGCCACATTTAATGAGATAGCAGGGTAGTCAAATGGCGACTTTAAGCGTAAATATTGAGTACCATCATTGTTTTTTAAACCTGCTTGGCGCATAAAGTAATCAAAACTGTTTAATGAGGTTAACGTTGCAGAGCATAAAATAACGCCAGCGGCTTGTGACCAGAGCATATATTCTAATAAACCACCCACTTCTAATGGACTAGCACAGAGTGTAAATCCATCATTTTCGTTATTTACCCATGCAGCAATAGGTGCTTGATTTGTTGCGCGATCTTTTAATAACATTTTCCATAATGCAGCCAAATTTTCTAAGCGTTGAATATAAAACCCAGTTTCAATTAAAATGGGTTCAGCATCTGATAACTTAATGCTCGCATCTTTTAATTCTTCAGAGGTAATATTAGATAACTTATTAACTGCGCTTAAACATTTCTTAGTTTCTTCTTTTAAACTAATTAACGCATTAACGATTGGTTGCGGTACTTCACCCATCGAAAAACGGTATTGATTTGATTTATTGTAATTAGGTGGGTTATTCCTAAAATATAACTCGATACTTTTTAAGTCATTAACCATTTCGTTAGCACTTTCTAGCATATTAATACCAGGAGTGATGGTCGTTTGACGGTGTACTACGCGATTAACATGGGAGCTAACTTGTTTAATTTTTTTCAACCAATCTTGACTTGTTTTAATATTGACATTAGCACTTGAAAAATCGCGTGAAATTTTTGGTAAATGATGTGCTTCGTCTAAAACGTAAAAACAAGCATCTGGATCGGGTAAAATAACGCCACCACCTAACTCTAAATCCGCTAGCAATAAAGCATGGTTAACGACAATAACGTCTGCTTTGTTGATGTTGTCTCGAGCACGATGAAAGGGGCATTGACGGTGATTTGCTAATGCTTTTTTACAACTATGTTTATCTGAAATAATTTGTTGCCAAATACGTCGAGGAATAGGTGTAGGCCAACTATCTTGATCGCCATTCCATTTTCCATCTAAATAAGCATTTTTTAATTTAGCTAATAATTCACTATCGCCGATTTGTGGTTTTTCAGTAAAAAGTAGCGTTTGCTCAGGATCGTTATCTTGTAAGTTTAATAATTTATGTTCACAACAATAACGTTGCCTGCCTTTTGCGAGCGTAAAGGTAAATTTATAATCGCTATGCTGAAGAAAGAAAGGAAGTTCTTTACTAATCAATTGTTCTTGTAACGTAACGGTAGCGGTTGAAATAACAAGCTTTTTATTGAGCCGTAATGCGACAGGTAAACCCGCTAATATATAAGCCAAAGATTTACCAATACCTGTTCCTGCTTCTGCTACTAAAATTCGACGTGATTTATCATAGTTACCCGCTAATACTTTTGCTATTTCGGCGACTAAATAGTTTTGAGCTTTACGCGCTTTAAATTGCGGTAATGCTTGAGTTATGAGCTCATAATTAGTGCGAATTTCTTTTTTTAGTGAGTCTGAAAGCATAAATTTTTTGTGTTCTCGGTGCATTAACAAGCAGGGCGGTAAACTAACAAAAGCAAAAAACCTTTATTTCGGGAGTTTACCAAAATAAAGGTTATTTATCTGCGACAATATCGCTATATGTTATTTCATAAAACAGATTTACTATTTCATGTTGAGCGTTTATTACTTTGGTTGTTCTAAGAATAAAACAGCTGCTTCAACACGAGATTTAATCGCTAATTTTTTAAGTAAACTTTTAACATGTACTTTTACAGTACCTTCTGAAATATTGAGGTTTTCAGAAATTTCTTTGTTGCTTAACCCACGTGAAATTTCTTCCATAATTTGATTTTCACGGCGTGTTAATGTCGCGATTTTCTCTCTGATGTTGTTTTCTTGATCTAAACAATCTAAATATTGTGTTAAACCTTCACTCACCACTAATTTACCTTGTTGGATGCGGTGTAAGCTATCCAATAAGATTTCTGGATCGGTATCTTTTAATAAATAACCGTCTGCGCCTTGATTAACTAAGGAAATAACATCTTGTTTCGCATCAGATACCGTTAAAATAACGATTTTACTAGTGATACCATCATTACGTAACGCTTTAAGCGTTTCTAAACCGGAAACTGCTTTCATGTTTAAATCTAATAACACCATGTCTGGATGTTGCTTCTTCACCATACTGACAGCTTCAATGCCATTGGTTGCTTCATCGATAACAACAAAGTTCGGATCAATACTTAATAGTTGTGTAATGCCTTTACGCATAAGGGGATGGTCATCAACAACAATAACGGTAGATACATTGCTCATTTGTGATTCCTTTACTGGGTGATAGTTAATTTACATATACTGCTTAGTATTAATGTAAATTAAAAGTAATAATAAAAGTGAAATATAAATGATTTTTTGGTAAAAAGCTAAATTTCAAATATAAGTTTGATTTCTGTACCAATGGGTAAGTTTTTGATTTCTAATACACCATTAAGTTCATTTGCGCGTTGATTCATAATTTCTATGCCATAGTGATTCTCTTTACCAGGCTTTTCTTCTATTCCTACGCCATCATCGCAAATAGTAATGATAACTTTTTGTGTGATAAGTTTTTGGTCTATAACCACACAATTAACAACAATATTGTCACAATTTGCATGTTTCATCGCATTTATTATGGCTTCTCTTATTATTTGTAATAAATGAATGTGTTGATTAGCATGAGTTTGGAAATTAGATTCAAACAAACCCAACTGAATTTTTGCTGTAGTTTGTTTTTGTAATTGAGATATCATAATTAATACTGCTTCTTTAAAATCAGATACACTAATATTTAATCTAAAAGTAGAAAGTAAAGAACGAAGTTGTACATAAGCATCTGTGACAGCTTCTTTAATATTATTAACTGAACTTTTAATTTGCTCACTGTCTGTATTCGAATCGATTTGACGATTTAAAACAGTGCATTGAATTTTAAGAAAAGACAGTGCTTGTGCAATGGAGTCATGAAGTTCACGAGCAATAACCCCACGTTCATCCATCAATAATAACTTCTGTTCCTGTAAACTATATTCTTCTTGATATAAAGCGCGAGCAAGCAAACTACTAAAGCTGACAATAATCGAGGTATTTTCATCTGTTGATACCGTTTGAATATAATTTAAATAACCATAAGGTTCGCCATTAATAATGATAGGGATACGTTTACAATTTTTATCATCAGTTGCACAGCCATAATCACTGTCTATCTGCACTCCATTAACCAACTCTAAACACAACTTGGTTAAAGTAGTCTGTTTTGCTAAAGCATTTAATGCTTCTATGATAATAGGGTGTGTTAATTTAACCGTACTTAATTTTTGAGAAATATTGAATAGAAATTGAATGCTTTCATTGGCACTTTCTAATTCTGTTTTTTTATCAAATACTTTCTTTTGCATTGCAGCAATTAAAGATTCAAGTTCGGCTGACATGCTTTTTAAACCAGTGGACAATACTCCAATTTCATTACTATGATCTAAAAATTCAACATTAAAATGGTGGTTAGAAATTGAACTGACATTGTCTTCTAGTTGGTTTAATGGCGTAACAATATAGCGTCTACAATAAACTAATAAAAATAATGAGATAAGCAATATAAACAAAAATACAACTATTTCAGAGATGAAGATAACTGAAGATTCTTTCTCTAATAAAATATTATATTGTTGAACTGCTAACATAACATTATCAACTAACACTGCCAATTTTGCAGATAACTGTTTGTCAGAAAGTTCTGGAAATTTTTCTTGAAGTGTTAACAACTCAAATTTCAAGTCTGTATTTGCTGTATAGATATGACTGACATCAAAGAATTTATTTTCTAATAATTTATTAGCAAGAGTAGGAGAAAATTTATTAAATGAAACAATAATAGCATCCCTATCAAGCTTCTTTGCATTGATAAAGCTTTGAGCTTCATTTTTAAGCACAACTAAGCTTTTAATTGCCTCTTTATTAATATTTTGACTGTGAGTTGTAGTAAGAAAAATAAAGATATGAGATCCTGATATTATCAATATCAGTAAAGCGATTGTTGTAATCACCTTTGTAATAGAAAGTGAGTGAAATAGTAGATTAATTTTCATAAATAGTTAAGAATAATGATTAACATGTTGATTGAGTTTCCTTTAAAAGGAGGTTTAAGTCATTTATATTTAATTTAGCTCCGAGCATATATCGCTAACTTTAACATATTATTTTAAATATGCGATGTATGCCGCTTAACTTACAACTAGTTAAGAAGGGTAAACCTAGAAATGGGTTTGCCTCCCGTGTTTGGAAAGGAACTGACCATGCAATTAATAGATAAGTATCATCGAAAATTTGAATACTTACGTTTATCAATTACTGATGAATGTAATTTCAAATGTAATTATTGTTTACCTGATGGCTACCAACGTACTCATCAAAAACAATTTCTATCCCAAAATGAAATACAAAACCTTATTAATGCTTTTGCGGAATTAGGCACAAGTAAAGTAAGAATTACAGGCGGAGAACCAAGTTTACGAAAAGATTTCCCCAATATTATCGAGCAGATAGCGACTACTGACGGTATTAAAAAGGTGGTAACTACAACCAATGGGTTTAATTTAAGTAAACATGCAGAGCATTGGTTTGAAGCTGGACTAAGCGCTATAAACGTGAGCATCGATAGCCTAGATGCCAATACCTTTAATCTTATTACGGGTAAAAATATTTTTCACAAAGTAATGGAAGGTGTCGATGCCTGTATTACCGCTGGCTTTGAACAAGTAAAAGTGAATAGTGTATTGATGAAAGGGTTAAATGATAATGACCTGAGTACATTTTTAGCCTGGATAAAACAACAACCAATACAACTCCGATTTATTGAGTTAATGCAGACAGATGATAATGCCGAGTTTTTTAATCGTTATCATTTATCAGGTCAAAGCATTAAAGATGTATTGTTAAGTCAGCAATGGGTTCAAAAAAATCGTCATGCCAATGATGGCCCTGCAGAGGTGTTTTTCCATCCTGATTATTTAGGTGAAATTGGTTTAATCATGCCTTACAGTAAAGATTTCTGTGATAATTGTAATCGATTACGCGTTTCTGCTGTTGGACGATTGCACCTTTGTTTATTTGGAGAAGATGGTGTTGATCTTCGTCATTTGTTACAAAATAGTGCGGACAAAGCTGAATTAAAATCAACCATTTTAGCCGCTTTAAAAGAAAAAAAATCCTCACATTTTCTTGATTTAGGCTTAACTGGCGGTACCCCTCACTTAGCATCTATTGGCGGTTAGTTACTCATTTGTTTATAAATTCTCCGCTTTTGCGGAGAATGTCTAAATACCTCATAAATTCTGTTGATCCAAATCAAGCAATATTCAATCAGTCTCACTTCTCAAAATAGTTCTGCTACAGTTACACTTATCTTATTTTACATTAATTTAACATTTATTTTATACCTATGGTTGATATACAAAAACGTAATTTATTTCGTCGTAAATCTGAGCTTATCATTAATAATTTGATGCCTTGGGTTGATGATAAACAACAATTTTTAGATAACTGCACTCAATGTAAAAGTTGCATAACAAGTTGTCCTGAAAATATTATTGTTAAAGGAGATGGCGGTTTTCCTGTCATTGATTTTTCATTGGGAGAGTGCACCTTTTGTGGCAAATGTGCTGAAAGTTGTCAGGAAGATATTTTTGTAGCAACGACTCAGCAAGCTTGGCATAAAAAGGCAGTGATAAGTCATGCCTGTTTAGCGTTTGAGAATGTTTATTGCAGAAGTTGCGGGGAAAGTTGCCCGGAGGAAGCGTTAAGTTTTCAAATTGGCATCAATGCTGTTCCAGAAATAAATTTAGATAAATGTAATGGATGTGGAGCCTGCTTTTCACCTTGTCCAACCAGTGCAATTAGCATTGAGGAAAATAGATGAGAAAAGTAGGTGAAGAAAGTCGATAAGGAAAGTAGATGAGAACAGATGAATTACACATATCGAGCTTAATTGTACATGTGAGGCCTGAAAAAATATTGGATCTTAAAGCTTGTATCCAAGAGTCACAACAAGCGGAGTTGGTAACAGTCACTGAAAAAGGCAAAGCCATAGTGGTGATAGAAGCTGCAAACCAACGAGAAATAATGAAGTGCATTGACAATATTAATGACATAGACGGCGTTGTACATACGAGTCTTGTTTACCATGAGTTTGAACAATCTACGCAAAACAACAGCGAGGAAGGACAATGAAATTTACTAGACGTGAGTTTATGAAAGCACAAGCAGTGGCGGCTGCTGCAACGGCTGCAGGTATTGCATTACCTGTTTCTGCGAGCAATATCATTGCCAGTAAAGATGCCACTAAAATTAAATGGGACAAAGCGCCTTGTCGTTTTTGTGGTACAGGTTGTGGTGTTTTAGTCGGAACACAAAATGGTAAAGTGGTTGCTACACAGGGAGATCCTGAAGCACCAGTAAATAGAGGCTTGAACTGTGTAAAAGGCTATTTCCTTTCTAAAATAATGTACGGTAAAGATCGTTTAACTACACCATTACTACGTATGACTAATGGTGTATATGATAAAGAAGGTGAGTTTGAACCAATCTCTTGGGATGCTGCTTTTGAGATCATGGCTGAAAAATTTAAAGACGCTTTAAAAAAGAAAGGGCCAACGTCAGTAGGTATGTTTGGTTCGGGTCAATGGACGGTAATGGAAGGTTATGCAGCTAGCAAATTATTAAAAGCAGGTTTTCGTAGTAATAATTTAGATCCTAATGCGCGTCATTGCATGGCGTCTGCAGTAGGTGGGTTTATGCGTACCTTTGGTATTGATGAGCCAATGGGTTGTTATGATGATCTTGAAAATGCAGATGCCTTTGTATTATGGGGATCAAATATGGCGGAGATGCATCCAATCCTATGGTCGCGTTTAACTGATCGTCGTTTAAGCAATCCTGATGTCAGTGTGCATGTGTTGTCTACTTATACGCATCGTTCTTTTGAACTTGCAGATAACGGCATGATATTTACGCCTCAAACTGATTTAGCTATTCTGAATTTTATTGCAAATTATATTATTCAAAATGATGCAGTCGATAAAGACTTCATTAAAAAGCATATTAACTTCCGTAAAGGTACAACAGATATTGGTTATGGCTTACGTCCAACTAATCCCTTACAAGCGGCTGCTAAAAATCCAGATTCTGGCGCATCTACGCTAATGTCGTTTGAAGAGTTTGCTGACTATGTCTCTGAGTTCGATGTTGAGTATGCAGAGAAAATGTCAGGTGTACCTGCTGATAAATTAATTAGACTTGCCAAAATATACGCCGATCCAAACATCAAAGTGACTTCATACTGGACGATGGGTTTTAACCAACATACTCGTGGTGTGTGGGCTAATAACTTAATGTACAACGTGCATTTATTAACAGGCAAAATATCAAAACCAGGTTCAGGTCCATTTTCTCTAACGGGTCAACCGTCTGCCTGTGGTACTGCTCGTGAAGTGGGTACGTTCTCGCATCGCTTACCGGCTGATTTAGTGGTTAATAATCCTAAGCATCGTGCTATAGCAGAAAAAATATGGAAATTACCAGAAGGGACTATCCCTGCTAAACCTGGATACCATGCCGTTTTACAAAACCGTATGTTAAAAGATGGCAAATTGAATGCTTACTGGGTGATGTGTAATAACAATGTGCAAGCGGCTGCCAACATTAATGAAGAAGTTATTCCGGGTTATAGAAATCCAGAGAACTTTATTGTGGTATCAGACCCTTATCCAACCGTCACGGCGCAACTCGGTGACCTTATTTTACCGACAGCAATGTGGGTTGAAAAAGAGGGGGCTTACGGTAATGCCGAACGTCGTACACAAGCATGGCATCAACAAGTTAAAGCGCCTGAAGGTGCACAGTCTGATTTATGGCAGATGATGGAGTTTGCTAAACGATTCAAGATTGAAGAAGTTTGGAGCGATGATTTGATCGCTAAAATGCCAGAAGTCAAAGGCAAAACTATGTACGACGTACTGTATCGAAATGGTCATGTTGATGCGTTTAGTTTAGATGAAATTAAAGATGATCAATTAAATGATGATGCACGTCATTTTGGCTTTTACGTTCACAAAGGTCTATTCGAAGAGTATGCAAGTTTTGGACGTGGTCATGGTCATGATCTAGCACCTTATGATAGATATCACGAAGAACGTGGCTTACGTTGGCCTGTAGTGGATGGTAAAGAAACACAATGGCGTTTCAGAGAAGGTTCTGACCCTTATGTAGAAAAAGGAACAGGTTATCAGTTTTATGGACATGCTGATAAAAAAGCAGTTATTTTTGCTTTACCTTATGAGCCACCTGCTGAGTCGCCAGACGAAGAATATAACCTATGGTTAAGCACGGGGCGTGTACTTGAGCATTGGCATTCTGGTTCAATGACAAGACGTGTGCCTGAACTTTATAAAGCTTTTCCAGATGCAGTGGTGTTTATGCATCCCGATGATGCTCAGCAACGAGGTTTGCGCCGTGGTGATGAAATTGTAATGGCATCAAGACGTGGAGAATTAACCTCTCGTGTTGAAACGCGTGGACGTAATCGCCCACCTAAAGGTTTAGTGTTTATGCCTTGGTTTGATGCAAAACAGTTAACAAACAAGATAACGCTTGATGCAACTGATCCGCTATCAAAACAAACTGATTATAAAAAATGTGCCGTTAAAATCACTAAAAAAGCCTAATTAAATGCGGCATTTATAATGCCGCTTAATTAAACGATTCAGCACTTATTTAAATTTAGCGCACTTTGTTATAGCAGATAACTTATTCATATCAGTTGTAACAAATTGGAGAAAGAGTATGAAAAAAATATTAACAGCGATTTTCACTGCATCTATCATCGCATTTTCTTCACCGACTGTGTTTAGCGCAGAGGAGATTGTTTTGACTAATAATGGCGGCGTACCTTCATTACGAGGTTTAGTCGAAATTTCAGATGTAAATAAAGCAGAAGCTTTAAAAAAGGTACCACGTGAGCAGCATTTGATTGATCGAAATTATGTGCAACAACCCCCTTTAATTCCTCACTCTATTCGAGGTTATCAGGTAAATTTGAACGCAAACAAATGTTTGTCATGCCACAGTTTTAAAAATGCAGGTGCGATGGGCGCAACTAAAGTGAGTGTCACGCATTTTATTACCCGTGAAGGCACAACATTGTCAGATGTGTCACCTCGTCGTTACTTCTGCTTACAGTGTCACGTAACGCAGGCAGATGCTAAGCCATTAGTAGATAATTCATTTACCCCGGTTGATTCATTACGCTAAGCAGGAGCACAAAATATGCTTAAACTATTAAAGCGTTTATGGGTGATTATGAAGTCACCTTCAACAGCCTCGTTTGGCTTTATTCTAGTGATCGGCTTTTTAGGTGGGATCATCTTTTGGGGCGGATTTAATACCGGGATGGAAGCGACTAATACAGAAGCCTTTTGTTCAGGTTGTCATGCACCTATCGTAAAAGAAATTCGTGAAACGATTCACTATTCTAATCGTTCAGGAGTACGTGCTATTTGTTCTGATTGTCATGTGCCACATAAATGGACTGATAAAATTGTACGTAAAGTACAAGCATCAAAAGAGTTGTTCGCATTTGCAATGGGGACAATTGATACTGATGAGAAATTTAAAGCACGCCGCGCCCATTTAGCAAATCGTGAATGGCAACGAATGAAAGAAAATAATTCACAAGAATGCCGTAATTGTCATCAATTTGAATATATGGACTTCAGTGAACAAGGTAAACGTAGTGTAAGCCAGCATTCTACAGCGCTTGCCTCTGGCGATAAAACCTGCGTAGATTGTCACAAAGGAATTGCACATCAACTACCTGATATGAAAGGTATTGAAGGTTGGCAGTAAGGAGTAACATCAACGCAATGACTGGTTTTGCTTAAAGAAAATAGTTGGCCACATCATCAGCACAGTTGTTACAATAGTTTGTATGCTAATATTGACATTCGAATCAAGAAAAAGGAGCTTTTAGCTCCTTTTTTGTTGAATGAATAAAATTGAGCAAATTATGTATAAAGCAGTATAAGCAGTTAAGTTAATATGTTTGTTAGGATTGTGTATTGTTAGCATTAATAACGCCAAAAAATGCACAATCAATATTGATTTATCAAAGTATGGAAATCATTAGGTGTTAATGTGAAAATTGCAGGTGTTGTTTTAGCGGGTGGACAGTCATTACGAATGGGGCAGGATAAAGCGAAGCTCACTATTGAACAACAAACTTTATTAGAACGAAGCGTTGACCTATTACATAACGTTGGGTTCGAAGATTGCTTTGTAAGTGGACAATATGAAGGCTTTGATTGTATTGCTGATCAACAGACTGACTTAGGCCCAATTGCAGGCATTGCTGCATGTGCTAAGCAGCTTTATCGCGATTACGACGCAGTGTTTATTATTCCTGTCGACATGCCGTTATTAGCTGAACAAGACTGCCGTTATTTACTACAGTATTTTCTTACATTAAACACAACAAATACTGAGTTATCGCTCTCGCAGGGTGTTTACTATCAGAAAACAACCTTTCCGATGTTGCTCACATTAAACCAAGCGTTGTTAGATTATTTAGCAGAGGTTGTCACCACCACACAAAAAAAACATCGTTCTTTATATCGTTTGCTTGAAACACTTGATATAAAAGGGTTTAATCAAAAAGAAACTGATGCATTTAGATTTGAAAATACTAATACGCCCGAGCAATGGCAACACTGTTTATCGATGTTACGGGTGATGAAACAATCAAAGTAAAAAATACAAATAAAACCGGTACTTTAGAACCAGATCAAAAGGATTAATATGAGTCATTTATCAAGCCAAGAATTTACAGCTGCAAAAATTGCAGTGTTAACAGTTTCCGACACGCGTAATGAAACGACTGACACATCAGGTGGGTATTTAGTTGAAGCGTTAACGACGGCAGGTCACCAGCTAGTCGATAAGCAAATTGTCATTGATGACCCGTATAAAATCCGCGCAATTGTGTCGCAGTGGATTGCAGATGAGAAAATTGAAGTTGTGTTAATCACAGGTGGAACTGGTTTTACAGCCCGTGATACAACGCCTGAAGCGGTATCTGTGTTATTTGATAAACAAGTAGAAGGATTTGGTGAGTTATTCCGCGCTGTTTCTTATCAGGAAATTGGATCATCAACGATCCAAAGTCGTGCATTAGCGGGTTTTGCTAACAATACCGTTATTTTTTGTATGCCTGGTTCTACTGGTGCTTGTAAAACAGCTTGGACTAAAATAATTGAAGAGCAAATCAACGCTCAACATAAGCCATGCAACTTTATGCCGCACCTAGGAGCTAAATAATGTCAGCTACTTTTACCCATATTAACCAAGATGGTAAAGCTAATATGGTTGATGTCACAGCAAAAGAAGTGACGGTCCGTCAAGCGATTGCTGAAGCCTATGTCGATATGTCAGCAGAAACCTTAGCGTTAATTGTTAATGGTCAACATCATAAAGGTGACGTATTTGCCACTGCTCGCATTGCAGGTATCATGGCCGCTAAAAAAACATCAGATATTATTCCATTATGCCATCCACTTGCCTTAACTAAAGTCGAAGTGAACATCACCGCAGAGCCTGAATACAATAGAGTACGTATTGAAAGCTTATGTAAGTTGTCGGGAAAGACGGGTGTCGAGATGGAAGCATTAACCGCTGCATCGGTCGCTGCATTAACTATTTATGATATGTGTAAAGCGATTCAAAAAGACATGGTGATCTCCTCTGTGAAACTTCTAGAAAAAACAGGTGGAAAATCAGGCCACTTCAAAGCAGTAGAATAAGGTTATTAAATGATTAAAGTACTTTTTTTTGCAAAACTGAGTGAACAACTCGGTTGTCGAGAACTACAGGTTGAAGTGACTGCTGCTGAAGATACCGATCAACTATTTAAATACTTGATCGGACACAAAGCGGAATGGAGCAATATTTTAACATCACAGCTTTGTTTGAAAGCGGTTAATCAAGCGATGGTTAATGATAATGTGTTATTAAAAGACGGTGACGAAGTGGCTTATTTCCCACCGGTGACAGGCGGATAAATGATCAGTGTTCAAGAACAAGATTTTAATCAGCAAGAAGAATACGACCGCTTAAAATGTAAAACATCGGTCGGTGCCATTGTGACTTTTACAGGCTTGGTACGTGATATTAATAATGGCCAAAGTGTTAGCGATTTATCGTTAGAGCATTATCCTGGTATGACGGAAAAGTGCTTAGTCGATATTGTGGAAAAAGCAAAACGACGTTGGAATGTTATTGAATCGACGGTGATTCATCGTGTGGGACAATTAGCTATTTCAGATCAAATTGTATTTGTTGGTATTGCCAGTCAACATCGTGGTGATGCGTTTGCTGCCTGTGAATTCATAATGGACTACTTAAAAACACAAGCGCCATTTTGGAAGAAAGAGACCATGTCGGATGGTCAAACTCAATGGGTAGATGCTCGCGAAGTCGATCAAGATGCGCTGTCTAAATGGGTTGAGAAGTAAAAATATATACTACTTAAATCCAATATTAAGCTATTAAGTTATTAAGCTATTAAGCTATTAAGCTATTAAGTTATTAAGTTATTAAGTTATTAAGTTATTAAGTTATTAAGTTATTAAGTTATTAAG
>NZ_JBAKBA010000008.1:0-112585 GCF_038155225.1 Psychromonas arctica
TAGGGAGCTTGATATTGTTAGGAATATGCAGAACATGACGGCTACCAGTCAACAGTATTAATCGCAGAATTAGGTCTACGCCGTCTATATAAAATGATGCGACTTAAATATTAATTCCAAAAAGAGCCTAAAGGCTCTTTTTTTGTGTCTATAATTTGAGATTATAGGGAGCTTGATATTGTTAGGAATATGCAGAACATGACGGCTACCAGTCAACAGCATTAATCGCAGAATTAGGTCTACGTCGTCTATATAAAATGATGCGACTTAAATCTTAATTCCAAAAAGAGCCTTAGGGCTCTTTTTTTGTGTCTGAAATTTATGATTCTGAAGGTTTATCTAGCTATCAACGTGAAAAGTCTTATTGCTAACAATCAAAAGCATAAACCTTAATCTTAACACCAGAAACCTTAATCTTAACACCAGAAACCTTGTAGGCTAAAGCCAGCGCCCCATAACAAATACAAGCCTCGAAGCATAAAGGAGTTATCTTTTGACCTCGCGACGCATGGCGAATTAGGCTCTGCCTAGTGTTATGAATGGAGAAGTTCTGCGAGTTTTATTTGGGGGCTCACGCTTCAGCTTGCAGATCTTTTTTGTGTTGATTACTAAGAGAGATATTTCAGTTAATAACAGTTAATAACAGTTAATACATAATCAAAAGCATAAACCTTAACACCAAAATCCCTGCAGACTAAAGTCAGCGCCCCGAGGTCAAATGCATATTTTACCAACTTACAAAGGCAGAAGCCTCTGAACTAAGAGGTTATCGAATTAGGCGCTGCCTATGTTTAATGATCAAAGAAGCTCTGCGAGTCCTGTTTTTAGCTTGCAGTAGTTTGTGTAAAGCAAATAAACTAAAAGGCATCTTCCCTCCTTTTATAGCGCGTATTTAATATCGGTACCTTTAAAAGGCCCTTGTTCGTAATTAACTCCACGGTTGCTTAATCAAATCTAGATCGCCAATATAAATATGAACGCGATTTAAACCTTGCTCCTAAGGTAGCAGAGGACTCTACTTTATATCTATTGATAAATTACTTATATTAATAAATCATTGAAAACTATATATTTATAATTCAGATTGAGTATTATGATGATGTTTATTTATATTTGTTAAATATCATCTTTATCTATAAATCAGATTATGTGTCATCTAATTTTACCTTTGCTTAAATATATAAATTTGAAAAAGTGTCGTTAAGTAATATTGATATTCACTAACGACTAAGACCTACATTAGTTTATCTCTTGTTTAAAAGGATTATGGAAAATGGATTTTTCTTGGCTGCTTGTTTGTGCGCTATTAGTATTTTGTATGCAGGCAGGTTTTTTATGTCTAGAGAGCGGTAAAATACGTAGTAAAAATAGCATTAATGTTGCTGCAAAAAATCTTTCCGATTTTGTTCTCGCCGCTGTTATCTTTTGGATGTTTGGTTTTTCTTTTATGTTCGGAGACTCTCTGGACGGTTTCATTGGTAGTAGCCTCTTCTTTTTCGGTGAAACTCAATCTGCTTATCAAATAAGCTTTTTCTTATTTCAAATGATGTTCTGTGGCACTGCTGCGACCTTAGTTTCTGGTGCTGTCGCTGAACGCATGACTTTTATTGGTTATTTATGTATTGCTTGTATTCTCTCTGCCGTTATCTATCCAGTGGTTGGACATTGGGTTTGGGCATCATCTTACCAAGCCGGTAATAGTGGTTGGTTAGAGTCGCTTGGTTTTGTTGATTTTGCTGGAGCGAGCGTTGTGCATTCTGTCGGTGGTTATGTTGCTTTGGCTGCAATCATCATCATTGGGCCAAGAATTGGACGCTTTGATGTTAATAGCCGTTTACCGACGGGTAATAATGTACCGATGTCTGTATTAGGGGTGTTATTAATTTGGTTTGGTTGGTTTGGTTTTAATGGGGGAAGTACTTTACAATTAACCGAACAAGTTCCTCTTATTATTCTCAATACTTGCCTTGCCGCTTCTTGGGGGGGAATTATCGCCTCTCTTTTACATTACTACTATAAGCGTTTTTTTGATGTCGGTTTCTTGCTTAATGGCGTTATTGCAGGTCTTGTCTCGATCACTGCGAATGCCCATGTGGTCTCACCTGCAGAAGCAATGATCATTGGTATCGTTGGAGGAGTACTCTTATACTTTTCTACTTTTTGGATTGAGAAATTAAAAATTGATGATGCGTTGGGAGTTGTTCCATCGCACCTTGTAACAGGTATTTGGGGCACACTTGCGGTTGCATTATTTGCAGATCTATCCCTGCTTGATACTGGGCTAACTCGCTTGCAGCAATTTGAAGCGCAATTAATTGGGGTAGTCAGCATTGGCTGTTATAGTTTTATATTGAGTTACTTACTATTATCAATTCTTAACCGATTTGTTCCATTACGTGTCAGTGCTGAAGACGAGCTTAAAGGGACCAATGTTTCAGAACATCATGCTTCGACAGAGTTAATTGATTTGTTGAGCGTTATGCATAAACAACAAGAGGCGGGAGCTTTTAACAATCCTGTGCCCGTAGAACCATTCACTGAAGTAGGGCAAATTGCTAGTCAGTATAATGAGGTTCTGGCGCGCGTTAAACATGAAATGACTAAACGCGATGACGCTATTAATGATTTTCGTGCCAGTGAAAAACGTAAAAGTGCCATTCTGCAATCCTCCATGGATAGTATTTTAATTATTAACTTGGAAGGTATTATTATTGAATTTAACCCATCAGCAGAGCGTAATTTTGGTTGTACTAAACAACAGGTGATAGGTAAGAGTTTTATTGATCTTTTTATACAAACGTCAGACCAAGATATTATTAGAAATAGTCTAGCGTGTAAGTTCTCAGGATCAGAAGGGATATTGCGTAATATTCGTAACAGTATTACTTTAATACGTCATGGTAATGCCTCCTTTTCAGCAGAAATAACCGTGACCAGTGCTAACTTCGGCCTTTCAAATAATAATGAATTTACTTTGCATATTCGCGATGTAACTCGTCAACTAAAACTACAAAGCAATTTACGTCAGCTCGCTTATAGTGATCCTCTTACCGGATTATATAATCGAACCTATCTGATGGACTCATTAACTAAGGCCATTGACCCAAACCATTATAGGAATGGAAACGTACTTTTATTTTTCATGGATTTAGATAAGTTTAAAAAAATAAACGATACATTAGGACATCAAGCAGGAGACGACTTGCTGTGCGAAGTGGCCAAACGATTAATTGAAGTAACAGGGCCTAATGATACGATCGCTCGTTGGGGCGGAGATGAATTTGTTGTTTTATTTACAGGTAATTTTAGTATTGAAATTGCGCATTCTAAAGCCAATGAAGTACTTGCCTTAATGCGCAGTCCTTTATTATTGGCGGGTAGAAAAATAACCATTCCGACTAGTTTAGGTGTTGTTATCACAGAAAAAGGAAAAGAGTACAAAGCAGAACAGCTGATTCAACATGCTGATATTGCGATGTATCATGCTAAACAACGTGGTCGAGATAACTATCAATTATTCGAAATTGATATGGCGGATAAAGTACAAAGAGACTTTAATTACGAGCAAGAAATGTTGCTCGGGATTAATTCAGAGCATCAATTTAGTTTAGTGTACCAACCAAAAGTGACTCATCAAGGTGATTTATTAGGCTTTGAAGCCTTAATGCGTTGGCATCACCCTAAAGAAGGACTCATCTCTCCTATTGAGTTTATTCCTATCGCAGAGGAGTCAGACTTAATCATCAACATTGGTGAATATGCACTTACACAGGCAGCTAAACAATTAGTTCTGTGGCAAGGGATAGGATATAAAAATGTGCCCATTTCAATCAATATTTCTGGTAGGCATTTAGTGTCAGAACGATTAATTCCTTATATTCAACGTTTATTGATAGACCATCCAATCGATGCCAATTTATTAGAAATTGAAATTACAGAAGGGGTGTTACTGACTGATATCGACCGTTGTATTGATGTACTATCACAATTAAAAGGATTGAACATTAAAATATCAATTGATGATTTTGGTACAGGATATTCTTCTTTAAATTATTTAAAGCGTTTACCAATCGACGTGTTAAAAATCGATAAATCGTTTATAGATGATTGCGCTACAGTAGTGGAAGATGGCGAAATATGTGGAACGATTATTAACCTAGCGAATAATTTAAGAATAATAACTGTTGCTGAAGGAGTGGAAAATAAAGAACAATTAGACTTCTTAACTGAACATGGCTGCCATGTCTTCCAAGGTTATTTCTTTTCTAAGCCTCTTTATCCGAGCGATATTGAATCTCAATATTTTAAAAAGTGCTCCTGATAAATGGTATCGGTTATCAATAAACCGATACCATGTTAGATACCATGCTAGATATTATATTCGATACTTTGCTATTTTTTAAACTGCAGCATACTTTTTAGATTGTGATTTTTATATTCACTCATTCTCTAACTTATTGCCTTGATAACCTCAACCGCCGTATAACAGTGATCAAACAATAATTTTACTCATCATTTTATCAATAGGTGCTTGGTATTATTAACGTTAACTGGTACGGTTAAGCAAAAATAAACAGGGGTAAAATGTGTGATTTTATGTCCATTTTATGCTTGGTTTTTACACTAATTCTTCTATAAATAAAGCTTACCTAAGGGATTAAATTATGAAGCTACATTCAATTGTTAAAAGTACTCTCCTTGCTGCTGCGGTTATCTCAACTGGTTTACAAGCTAAACCAGTTTATGTCGCAACAACCGCAATCGTTGAACATCCTGCATTAGATGCTGTGCGAGATGGTGTTAAATCAGTATTAGAAGAAAGTGGCTATACAGGCGATGAATTAAAATTCACTTATGAAAGTGCACAAGGCCAACCTGCAATCGCAGCACAAATTGCGCGTAAAATGGTCGGTGATGAACCTGATGTGATTGTTGCCATTGCAACGCCATCTGCGCAAGCTGCCGTTAGTGTAAGCCGAAATATCCCAGTGGTTTTTTCTGCCGTTACCGATCCCATTGGCGCTAAATTAGTACAGTCGTTAAAGCAACCTGGTAGTAATGTGACTGGTTTATCTGACATGGTGAATGTGAGACAACATTTAGCATTAATCAAAGAATTTGTTCCTAATTTAAAAACGCTAGGCGTACCTTACAATCCAGGTGAAGCAAACTCTGTTTCAAGTGTTGCTGCGTTAAAAGTGGCAGCCGCTGAAATGGGTATTAAAATTATTGAATCTGCAGCACCAAAATCTGCTGACGTAATGATTGCAACAAAACAATTGGTCGGCAAAGTAGATGCTATCTATTGTCCAATTGATAACACTATTATTAGTGCTGTTGAGTCTGTTATTAAAGTAGGCATTGACGCGCAAATTCCTGTGTTTGCTGGTGATACCGATACCGTTTCTCGTGGTGCTGTTGCCGCTGTTGGTTACAACTACTTCGATTTAGGTCGTCAAACCGGTGATATTGTTGTACGTATCCTAAAAGGTGAAAAAGCAGGTTCAATCGATGTCAAAATGGCAGAAGGCACAGACCTGTACGTTAACCCTAAAATGGCCGCTAAAATGGGCATCGAAGTTCCTGCAGCTGTTTTAGCTCGTGCCACTAAAGTTATTAAATAAGAATCGATAAATATGTCTCTTTTTTCATTTTTAGGTACGTTAGAAATTGGTCTCATTTATGGCTTAGTTGCCATTGGGGTATACCTTACTTTTCGTATCTTGGATTTTCCAGATCTGACCGTTGACGGCAGCTTTACACTTGGCGCTGCTGTTACGGCAACTCTTATTGTAATGGGCGTTAATGTCTTTTTAGCAACACTCGCAGGTACCATTGCCGCTGCATGTGCGGGCTTAGTTACCGCTTGGTTAAACTTACGCTTTGATATTTTGCATTTATTAGCCAGTATTTTAACCATGACCGCGTTATATACCATTAATCTACGTGTGATGGGGAAACCGAATGTTGCGTTAATTATGGAACCCACTATTTTAACGCCTTTCGAAGGCTTATTTGGCTTGCCAGATATGTACATGCGCGTCATCTTTGTTGCTGTGTGCGCTGTGATAGGTGGATTGTTAGTGGCTTGGTTCTTAAAAACACAATACGGTTTAGCAATGCGTGCAGTGGGTTCTAATAAACGTATGGCACAAGCCAATGGTATTGTCGTTAAACAGAAAGTCTACGCTGGTTTAGCACTGTCTAATGGTTTAGTTGGACTGGCAGGCGCTTTGTTTGCTCAAACTAATGGTTTTGCTGATTCAACGATGGGTATCGGTACAATCGTAGTCGGTTTAGCCGCGGTTATTATTGGTCAATCATTGTTTGCTAGCCGTTCAATGTATGTAATTGTATTAAGCTGTATTGTCGGTTCGGTACTGTATCGATTGGCTGTGTCGATGGCGCTTAATGCTGATTTCTTAGGCTTTAGCGCATCAGATTTAAACTTGATCACGGCAGTACTGGTTGCCTTGGCATTGATCTTTCCTAAGTTACGTAATGAATGGAAAGCAAAACAAGCAGCGAGGAATGAAGCATGATTAGTTGTAAAGATTTACACGTTACCTTTAACCGTGGTTTACCGACTGAAAAGCTAGCACTGCGCGGTATCGACTTAACCATACCGCAAGGCGAATTTGTGACAGTTATTGGTTCAAACGGTGCTGGTAAATCAACACTGTTGAATACTATCGCAGGTGATATCAAGAGTACTAAAGGGCAAATTCTTTTTGGTGACCGAGATGTGACTAAGTTACCGGCAACGGGGCGCACGGCAGATATTGCTCGTGTATTCCAAGATCCCTTAGCAGGAACCTGTGGCGATTTGACCGTTGAAGAAAATATGGCACTAGCTTATGGTCGTGGTCAAAGAGGACGCTTGTCTTCAGCACTTAATAGCAAAATGCGTAACGTATTTCGTGAGCAACTAAGCCGTTTAAACTTAGGTCTTGAAAACCGTCTTGAAAGTGAAATGGGCTTGTTGTCAGGTGGTCAACGTCAATCGGTTAGTTTGTTGATGTCAGCATTACAGCCAAGCTCTATTCTATTGTTAGATGAACATACGGCTGCATTGGATCCCAAAACAGCGGCATTAATTCTGGACATTACTTCGCAAATTATTGCTGAAAAACAATTAACCGTGATGATGGTAACGCACTCTATGCGCCAAGCCTTAGACCATGGCTCTCGTACTATCATGTTGCATGAAGGTAAGATTATCTTTGATTTATCAGGCGAAGAACGCGCTGGTTATGAAGTTAAAGATTTATTAAACCTATTTGCACAAGCACGTACTGATGGTGAAGAATTAGATGATGATAAGTTACTGTTAGGCGCATAGTTATTGCCTAGTGCTTAGTTATTGATTCGCTTAACTCGCAAACAAGATGCCAGTGGTTATTAATAACATTATCGTAAATTATGATTAAATAAAAAGAGCCTAAGGGCTCTTTTTTTGTTGCTGGGATTGGCGATAATATTCACCGTTATAATCTCACTATAACGGTGAATTAATTCCCATTAATCAATGTCAAATACCATTAAGTGTAAACATCACGTTCTTCATGCATAGTTTTCAATTTCCACAGGACTCTCTTTCATCTGATAATGATCTCGATTTAAGTTTAATAACTCTGGAATCGTTGCGGATAAAAAAATAGAGGAATAAGTGCCCACCATAATGCCGACAAAAAGCGCAATCGAGAAGCCTTGAAGTGGTTGTCCTGCTAATAACCAAATAGCAGAAACGGTACTTAACGTCGTGCCTGAGGTTATCAAAGTACGTGTTAATGTTGAGATAATCGCGCTATCAATCATTTGCCCCAATGTCCCAGTAGCTTTTTTATCTCTTAACATCTCGCGTATCCTATCGGAGATAACAATTGAGTCGTTGAGCGAGTAGCCTATCACCGCCAAGATAGCGGCCAGTACCGTTAAGTCAAATTCAAGCTGAAACAAAGAGAAAACACCTAACACTAATATAATGTCATGGAATAAAGCCAAGACAGCGCCACTGGCTAAACGCCATTCAAATCGAAGTGACAAATAAAGTAGCATTGACACTAAAGATGCAATCATCGCAATACCACCTGACTCCACTAATTCATCACCGACTTGCGGCCCAATCACACTTGAGCTCAGCACGCTAATCGAAATATTGTCGATAGTGCCGTTTTCATGCCCGTTTTCGGTGTAATGAATGATTTCGTTCATTAATGACGAGGAGTCAGGGATGTCATTGCCAGTAATAGCTTGATGGATAGACCATTGTAAATTCGTATTACCATGAGTGAGTGAAAAAGAGGAGGTGATCACTTTCTCTAAAGCCGCATGTAATTGCACTTGGTCCACAGGGAGAGTCGTTTGTATTTCTGTAATCACGCCACCCGTAAAATCCACGGCTAAATTAAAACCTTTAATTTGAATGACTAACAGTGACAATAGAATCAGTATGATTGAGCTATACAATCCAATATAACGCACTAGCGTTAGTCCTTTTCTCGGTGCTCTATTAGTTTTTGAATCAACTTGTTTCATCTTATTTAAACCTTGTTCGTCGTTAAATTTATCTTCCTGATGATGGGAGTGTTGATTATTTAATTGGCTTGTATTGATTAGTTTCATTGGGTTACCTGCAAAGTTGATTCAGCGGGAGTCATTGATGTAATCGACTTATTAGCTTTAGTTGGTATAGGAAGTTGACGAATAAATGCATTAACCAAAGCACGAGAAACATAAATACCTGTAAACATACTAGTTAAAATGCCAAGCCCAAGGGTGATGGCAAAACCTTTTATTGACCCGTAACCCACTGAAAATAATATAATGGCAATGATCAATGACGTGATATTGGCATCTATAATCGTGCTTAAGGCATTTTTATAACCATGGTGGATGGCTAGGGCAACACTTTTCCCACGGCTTAATTCTTCTTTAATTCGTTCAAAAATAAGCACATTAGTATCGACGGCCATCCCTATAGTTAGCACTAATCCTGCAATGCCCGGTAAGGTTAAAACAGCACCTGGCACCAAGGATAATAAGCCTACTAAACAGACTAAGTTAAGTAACAGTGCAACATTGGCAATTAACCCGAGTTTTCTATACCAAAGCGCCATAAATACCAACATCATGGCTAACCCTAATGCAATGGCTGCCATACCGTTATTAATATTTTGTTCACCTAGAGAAGGGCCTAAAGTACGTTCTTCAACAATGCTAACGGGGGCAGTTAAACTGCCTGCTTTAAGTAACATGGCGAGTTCTTGTGTTGCTTTAACATTCTCCATGCCAGTAATAGTGAAGCGTGCGCCGAGATGAGCTTGTATGGTAGCTACGCTAATAATTTTACTTTCTTTTTGTAACGTACCTTGAGCATTTTGTTGGTATTCAGAAAATAACGTGGCCATTGGTTTACCGATATTATGCTGAGTGAAGTCAGACATCAATTTCCCACCAGCGCTGTCCAGCGTAATAAACACTTCCGGCATGCCCATTTCACCATATTGAGAACGGGCATCAGTAATATGGCTACCTGACATAATCGGCGTGGAAGCTAAACGAATAGCTTCCCCATTTTTATCTTTATATAATTTTCCGCCTTGAGATTGTAAAGGGTAAAAATCTAATGAAGCAGTTGCACCTATGATGCGCCTTGCTTGGGAAGGATCTTGCACACCTGGTAATTCAATACGAATAAAATGTGTGCCTTGGCGTTGTACTACCGCTTCAGTGATGCCCAATGCTTCAATCCTATCTCGCATGGTTTTGATATTTTGACGCATCAAAGACTGGTGATAAGTTTCAGCAAACTGTTGGTTGGTAGTGATAGAGATTGATTGAACGCCACTTTTATTGGTCGAAAGCTCTGGATAAAGCTCGGTTAATTGCTTAACAACTTGGGTTACTTGAGGGGCTGTTTGCGAAGCAAAATGTAACGTCATAGCAGCGTCTTTTGTGGTAGTGACTTTTGCGCCGTACACTTTAAACTCTTTTAATAATTCAGTGAGATCTTGTTGTATTTTCACTTCTCGCTCAACTAATGCCGCCTGTGTATCGACATTCATTACAAATTGCACACCGCCACGTAAATCCAAACCGAGTTGCATCGGACTAACGCCTAATTTTTTTAACCAACTTGGGCTTGCCGATTCCATCGCCATCGCCACGCTGTAACCTTCTCCTAATGTACTTTCAAGGAGGTTACGTGCTTGTTGTTGCTGCATTTTATCGTGTAACAGCACAATATTTTTATCGTTTTGTTGCTCAATTAAATCAACGTTGATGCCTTGTTGAGATAGGGTGTTATATACTTTTGCACTATCCAGTATTAATGGTTGATTTGATGTCGCTTGGATATGTAATGCAGCTTTTTCACCGAACCAGTTTGGTAGGGCGTTTAAGCCGAGTATAACCACAGTGAAGAGGATCACTAGGTATTGCCATTTAGAATAATGGTTAATCATTTTATGGGTTTTTTTCATAATAACCTCAACACACGCAATGACTTATTGATGAGTTCATTCACGTGTGCAGTAAAATATAAGTGTCTATACCACGTGCGAAGACTTACAAAGGCAATGCCTTAAATTGTAAGAAAACTATAGCGTAAAAGTCATCAGCAGCAGACGAACTAGTGCAGATAACGATTCTACGAATGGTATTCAATAAATTTATAAATTGACGGTGAATAGATAAATAAGATCAAGATAACTTAACGTTTCGAGTCATTTTTTAACTATTCAATAAGCTGAGATTAACTAAGCAGTGGGTCTATTTTTGAAGAATACAAAGTATTGCTGTCTTTCCAGCCTGAAAGGCGAGCGGAATTATCTGAGAAATGCATAAACCAATAGGGTGGGGTTTGTGCTAATTGGCTTTCATTATCAGCAAATACATCTAATTGGCTTTTAAGGAGTTCTTCAACCAATACATAATCTGGAGATTGTTCTCCATGCTCAATTAATAAATTAGCGCGAATTGGTTGTACAAATTCAGAGGCTTGGCTACGGTGCTTTGTAGAAGGTGTTGCTGGTTGTTGGGTTGCATGTGTTAGCGGAGGAATAACAGACTGATTGATTGAGTCATTGTTAATTAAATCCACACTCTTAATGAAATCAAGATTGCCATTCAACTCAATCGTATTATTAAAATCGAAGGATGAGCTTGTTTGCTCAGTATGAGAAAACGCTGAGGTCGAGGCAAAAAGAGTGATTAATAAAAAAAACAGTCTTAACAAAGTGAGTTATTCCTAGCGACGATTTACCGCATGACAGAAATCGCAGTATAGCCATTTCAATATCCATCAACAAGCTTTTTGAATGTATTCCTAAGTTAATTATTACTTAGTATTTCGATGCTCATTTTCTGCTGGTGGCCTGTTCAGTTTCATTAATATTCTTGATGTTAAGTCTAATTAAAATGAATATCAGCAGTTAGGAATGAAAGTTTAAATAAGACTATAACTTCATGCTTAATTAACAAAAATAAGGCGATAAGTTATTTAAAACAGTAGTATTGTTTGCTTACACATCATAACCAAAACAGGAAAAGTAATGCGCCCAAGTGAACAATTAAAACAAAGTTGTATTGAAGATTGGTTAAAAGCAACCAACCATCCTTTTTGCATTGAGCTAGCAGATGGAAGTTTACCATTAGATAAAATGCGAGTGTATTTGGCTCAAGATTATACCTTTATTGATAACTTTGTACGTCTAGCGGCTTCTGCTATTCACCATGCTCCAGCTTTACCGGATCGTTTACCATTAGCGCATTTTTTAGGTATTATTGCTGGTCCTGAGAATACTTACTTCCAACGTTCATTTGATATGTTATCTGTACCTGAATCAGAGCGAACAGCGCCTCAACTATTAAAACCCACCAATGATTTCCAAGCATTAATGTTGAAAGCGGCGAACAGTGGTGAGTATGGGAATATGATTGCTGTCTTGTGTGTTGCTGAATGGGTTTACTTAAGTTGGGCACAACCCTTTTCTGAATCAGTCGAGTCTGTTGAAGGGCTACCATTTTATTTTGGTGAGTGGATCACCTTACATTCTGGCGAGTACTTTGAATCAGTAATAGAGCATTTACGTACTCAGCTCGATACTGTATTTAATAATGCAGAGCCTGCAAAGCAGAAAGTCATGCAAGACTACTTTAATCAAGCGGTATTGTTAGAAAAGCAATTCTTTGATGCTTGTTATCAATAACGATTAACTACTATCAATATCTATTAATCCAACACCAATAAAAGGCTATCGATAATTTTTATCAATAGCCGCAAACTTAGTTTTATGAGTGATTATTGTAGAAGCCCTTCGCTCAGGAATTAGTCCACCTATTTAAGTGCTTATTGTTCGCTTCACATCGCCAAAAATAATATCTGTATGGCAATCTACCCATAATTCATGCTTTGCCATTATTTTAGTAAACATCGGGCTTTGCAAATAACGATTTAACCAAGCTCGAAGATGAGGGTAGGGGGATTGTTGATACCACTGGCGTTCTACTTTTGAAAACTGACGGATAAATGGCATTAGTGCAATGTCCATTAAGCTTTCAGTGTCTGCTAATAAAAATTGATGTTGTGTTAATCGAGACTCTAGTTGTTGCAGGTAAGTTTCACAGATTTGTCGACACTCAACAATATTGGTTTCTTGATAACGTTTAGCACATTTATAGTTTTCATTGGCTGGAATTAACCCCGTTTCGTAATAGTTAATCAACGATAGCATGTTATCTAATGTTGTATTAGGCGGTGCTAACAATTGTGTTGGATCGTTGTCGGCTAATACCTTTAACATTATGTCGAGACTTTCTTCAATAACCTCTACGCCAGAGTCGCTTGATGAGACTAACATTGGTACCGTTTTATTTTTACTCAGCGCTAACATTTCAGTTGGTTTATTATTTAATTTTAAATCGCGTAAATAGACGGGCTGTTTGGATTTAAAAATAGCAATACGCGCCCGCATTGCATAAGGGCAATGACGCAAAGAATACAGGATTGGCAGGTGAGTAGAAGTTTGATTCGCGATAGTCGTCTGCATAAGAGATCCCGTCAATAAATACTGCAAATAGAGTGTGTTAACAACATATTACCTATAAGCCTTAAGCTCAGCCAGTATTGCTTATTAATAATTTAACTTGATGATTTAGCTTAATAAATAAGCTTATCATCCATTTGTAATAAGTGATTTATTTAGGCTCTGTTCATTTCCAATTGAGGATTGTTATTAATATCAAAAAATTTCTCTAAAAAATTTTAAAAGAGCGTTGCTTGGCGTATACTGTCGGCGCGATAAAAAGCAAAATGAAAATAATACTATTAAAGGAAAAAAAATGACTCCTATTGTAAAAAGTTTCCAGTATGGCGAACATACGGTAACACTAGAAACTGGCGTGATTGCACGTCAAGCAACTGCCGCTGTAATGTGTAGCATGGACGATACGTGTGTATTCGTTTCTGTTGTTGGTAAAAATGCTGATGATCAAGAGCGTGATTTCTTCCCTCTGACTGTTAACTACCAAGAAAAAACATACGCTGCAGGTAAAATCCCAGGTGGTTTCTTCAAACGTGAAGGCCGTCCATCTGAAGAAGAAACACTAATTGCACGTCTTATTGACCGTCCAGTTCGTCCTCTTTTCCCAGCTGGTTTCAAAAACGAAGTACAAGTGATTGCTACTGTTGTTTCAATCAACCCAGAAGTTAACCCAGATATCGTTGCAATGATCGCAACATCTGCGGCACTTTCTATCTCAGGTATGCCTTTTAACGGTCCTATCGGTTGTGCTCGTGTTGGTTACAAAGAAGGTCAATACCTACTTAACCCAACTAAAACAGAATTAGAAACAAGTGATCTTAACCTTGTTGTATCTGGTACAGACAACGCAGTATTAATGGTTGAATCTGAAGCTGCTATCCTAAGCGAAGACGTAATGTTAGGCGCTGTAGTATACGGTCACGATGAGCAACAAGTTGTTGTTGAAGCAATCAAAGAATTTGCAGCTGAAGTTGCACGTCCTAAATGGGATTGGACTGCTCCAGCACGTAACGAAGCATTAGATGCTGCGATTGCAACTGAAGCACAAGCGCGTTTTGAACAAGCTTACCAAATCAGTGATAAAGGCGAGCGTTACGACGCAATCAAAGCTATCACAACTGAAGTTAAAGCTAAATTACTAGCTGAAGACGAAGCATTAGTGGCTAAACAAGTAGGCGAATACCTACATGATTTAGAGAAAACTGTTGTACGTACTCGCATCATCAAAGGTGAGCCACGTATCGATGGTCGTGATCCTGAGAGTGTTCGTGCACTTGACGTTCGTACTGGTGTTCTACCACGTACTCACGGTTCTTCATTATTTACACGTGGTGAAACTCAAGCGTTAGTAACAGCAACATTGGGTACACAACGTGATGCACAAATCATCGACAGCCTAATGGGTGAGAAGAAAGATCACTTCTTATTACATTACAACTTCCCTCCATACTGTGTAGGTGAAACTGGTTTTGTTGGTTCTCCTAAGCGTCGTGAAATTGGTCACGGTCGTCTAGCGAAACGTGGTGTATTAGCAGTAATGCCTACTGTTGAAGAATTCCCATACACAGTACGTGTTGTATCGGAAATCACTGAATCTAACGGTTCATCTTCAATGGCTTCTGTTTGTGGTTCTTCTCTAGCACTTATGGATGCTGGTGTTCCACTTAAAGCATCTGTTGCGGGTATCGCGATGGGTCTAGTTAAAGAAGGCGAAGAGTTCGTTGTTCTTTCTGATATCTTAGGTGATGAAGATCATCTTGGTGATATGGACTTTAAAGTAGCAGGTACAACTAACGGTATCACAGCATTACAAATGGATATCAAAATTGAAGGTATCACACGTGAAATCATGCAAATTGCGTTAAACCAAGCAAAAGCGGCACGTTTACACATTCTATCTGTAATGGATGAAGCACTTTCTGAAGGTCGTGATGACATTTCTCAATTCGCTCCACGTATTCACACACTGAAAATCAACACAGATAAAATCCGTGATGTTATCGGTAAAGGCGGCGCAGTTATCCGTTCTTTATGTGAAGAAACAGGTACAACTATCGAAATCGAAGATGATGGTACAGTTAAAATTGCTGCAACATCTGGTGAGCAAGCTGACGATGCAATCAACCGCATTAAAGCACTGACAGCTGAAGTTGAAGTCGGTACTATCTACACTGGTAAAGTTGTTCGTTTAGCTGACTTCGGCGCATTCGTTAACATCCTTCCTGGTAAAGACGGTCTTGTTCACATCTCACAAATCTGTGAAGAGCGTGTTCAAAAAGTATCTGATTACCTGAAAGAAGGTCAAGAAGTTAAAGTTAAAGTACTAGAAGTAGATCGCCAAGGTCGCGTACGTCTTTCTATGAAAGAAGCAGCAGATAAAGTTGAAGCAGCTCCAGCAGCTGAATAAATTTTTCTAAGCTCTATCTAGATATTATTAAGCAAGCTTCGGCTTGCTTTTTTTTGCCTGTAAAACGGTAAGAACAAATAATGATGATTTGTTTTTTTGAGTTTAGTGGATTATGCTTGCTACCCTAATAAAGTGTTACTTCCCTATTTAAATAATAAGCATAACCACTCAGCAGATCATTAGAATGCCTAATTTACCTATGTGAATGATAAAAGTGAGAGAATTCATATACTTTTAAAGTAAAAAAGTAATACTTTTATTTTTTATAGCTACACTCGATTAATGTCTAATTATTATTTGTAGCCTATGAAAAAAATACTCAATAAACTAATACCGTCACATATATCCTTTAAATTATAACTCGTTCCCATGCTCTGCGTGGGAATGCATAATTGCTCAGATGCTCAGAAGTTGGTTCGTCTCAGCTCGTTGTAGCTGGTGGATTTTTATTCACAGTGTTTTTGTTGTATCGGCGGCTTTACTTTCTCTTTGTCAGCAGAGAACCTATACCTACAAAGAATCCAAAGAAACTGGCCACCGAATCACTTTCTAATCCAAACAATGCCTATACCTTTAAAATAAGCTTTCTTAACGCATCTGTTCATATGTAAATCTATGTACTAAAAAAACTTACAAGAAATATCCTGTTTGCTGTTGCTGAAAGTTATTCATTGTTTGGGAAAGCTCAACGGTGGAGTCGTTGTAGCTGCGTTGGGTTTTACTTTGTCTTAATCCGTACTGGCTGGGTGAATTTATTTTTATTCAATGGTTGGTTTTGAGTTTGGGGCGTTGGCTTTAGCCTACTTTTTTTGCTTGCTGTGTTGTTTGGATTATTTAGTGTGGGCAGTGGGTTAATAAGGTAAACCTTTAACTATAATGCGTAAATAGAGTGGCACTTAGGTGTTTTGTTATCTAATCAATATATCCAAACTTTTAGATTAAACTTTCTTAATGCATAGCTTTATACCGCTATCTGTGTGCTTAATAACGAGAATGTATAGAGTTTATCTGCCGTTATTGAAAAGCTATTGTTAAGTGAGAGGTTTTAATAATAAAAACGTTATTACCTTATTAACTGCCTATTAACTATCCGATACCGTTATATAGTAAATATAAGCAGTAAACTTAAATATTATTGACTATATGTTATTGATTATTTTTTAGGGCTTTAACTAAAATTGTTCTGTATAACATGCGGTTATGTGCTGAATACTTCACATTTATCTTGATGCATTGACGCCTGTGAGCTAATATATTTTTTTAATCAAAAATAAGTAATTAATAATATGACAGCATTTACAGAATACAAAGTCGTTCACGTTGTTGAAGGCGGTTGCGGCACTATCTTTTTAGGCGCTAGTGGTTTACCAGTCCAAAAAATGGAAGCAGACTTAAATATGTATGCACAAGACGGATGGCAAGTCGTTTTCCAAGTTGTTGAACAAAAACGTTTCTTATTATTTTGGAAACGTGAAGCTGTTATTATTACACTTGGCCGTTAAATATATATCGCTGAAATTGATCCACCTTTATCAATCTAATGGTGGATCAAAAAAGTTATTAAATATCGAATGTAACTTTGAGCCAACATGCTCTGAATATACAAAACAATGTATTCAGAAGTACGGAGCATTCAAAGGATGGCGATTAGGATTGTCTAGAATTAAACGATGTAATCAACCTGATTTAGTAGAGAAAATACACGATGAGGTGCCTTAATGTCGATATTTGAACCGTTGCAAACACTAGAAAAAAATGAAGAACTGTTTAGGCAACAATTAAACGGATTATCAAAAGAACAAAAGAAAGCCTTCTACGAAGCCCAATCTAAAAAATTGAAAGACCCAGATACCTATGCTGCGCTTAATTGGTTATTTCTTGGCGGCGTTCATCATTTCTATTTAAGAAAATATGCGCTGTTTGCAATAGAACTGACGCTCCTGACGGTGAGTATTATTGGCTTTTTCTTAGGTCATGCAAGTTCGATATACATTATTATCTTACTCGCTGTATATGAATTACCGCAACTGTTTTTCTCGCAAAAAATAGCAAGACAGTATAATTATAATTTGTCCTGTCATATTTTTAATGAAGTACGAAAAAGTTAGCGAATATAGTTAAGTAGAGTTATCAATACTGGTAAAGCACTTTTGATAAAGTACTACGTCTATCTAAATAAAAAAGTAAGCTTCGGCTTACTTTTTTATGCGTAAAGATAAATTATTTTTGACTAATTTAGTCGGTTATTTTTACAGCATCATTTTTAGAAAATTATTAATTGTTATATATTAGCATGTTACATTTTGGCTTGAATTATGCTCCTTTAGGTTTGTGGTTTTAATCATTTACAGGGAGTAAATATGAAAAAGGTAATTTCTTTATTAATAAGTTTATTGTTTGTTGGCTCAGTTAACGCAGCGTTAATGAATTTTGATTATACATACACCGATGGTTCTGTTCTTTCTGGTTCTTTTGATGGAACCATACAAACAGACTCGGATACTGTATTTATTAATTCGTTTAATATTGTTCAGTATGATCTTTTTGAGTTTTCTTCAATTGAGCTTAGCGACTTTGCGTCTGTATCAGATTTTCCTTCTGGCGATTTACAGCCTTTAGTGAGCTTTTCTGGTGATGCTATGGACATATTTGTTTGTCCTAATGGTTTCATTGCTGGTAATTGTGGCTTTTCGTTTGATAGTGGCTTCTTTTTGGGCACTGCTACAGTCGGTGTCGGGGCTGGTTTAGGTGATGATACATTTGAAAATTTTAATGCTAATAATTGGAATTTAACAACCGCTAGTGTACCTGCTCCATCGTCTATTTTAATATTTTCAATGGCTGCTATAGGCTTTGCTTTTTCAAGAGGGAAAAAATAAGTCTAATATTACTTAACTAAAGACCTTCCTGAAAGCCTTGATATTCATCGAGGTTTTTTTGTTTCTGTCTGTATAATATGAGTCATCGAGACTCGATTTACAGCTACTTAGCATATGGACTTTATTGATGAAGCAACGGGTATTAGCATGCCCATATTTAAATAAATAAGCAAAGAGAGAATAGAATTAAAAGTACCAAATAATTAAGTTGTTAAACGACTCATTTTAAATGTGAATTTTACATTCATAGATGTTACTAAAAGGATTTAGTTATCGAATTTGCAGAAGAATTTACAAAAAAAGAGAAAATACAACGCGTCATCTTATATACATTGTTCGGTGGATTGATTGTCATTACTCATTTGAAGTGGGTGTTCCCTTATATCGGTTGGTATGCAGAGACTGCCTATTGCCATACTCCCTTCGGTTACTCAGGCATCATGGTACTTTGGTATTCTTTATGTGTTGGGATGCCGTTATTTTGTGGTGTGTTATTTGCTATTTCTTCTGTGCCTGTTGGGATTAAAGGGTTAAGAGATAAGCAGTTTCCCCCGAAAGGATTCAAAGTCTATAAGCCAACCAAAATTGTTACCAGTTGGCGTGCAAAAGTGAAATCATTAGGTTATACCTTTGGTGCATTACTCTTTGTTGCAGTTGCTATATGGGGGAGTTTTCAAGTTGATAGTATGCCCAATGAACCTGAGAGCTTTGACTACAGCATATGTGAGTCTGCAACGCTCGGTCACCCTTCGTTTGAATCTTTCTAGCGTTATCCGTTTGCCTATTTAAAGATGCTGCTTGTTAGGAACATCATCGTTTTTAAGCTCATTGCTTAATGTTACTGATCATTAGTACCTTTTTCTTCTTAAACAACCATATTAAAAATAGAAGCAATCTTTGGACGATTGGGTTCAAAGTCAGGACTATCCCATTCCTTACGACTCATAGAAACCACTATATTATCAACCAAGTAAACACCCTTATTACTTATTAAATCCTGAATCCATAAAAAATACAAAGTAGAGAGCATATTATGTTGAAATCATTTTTAATCATCGTTGGTATTACCTTTTTTTCATTAAATGTACAGGCAGATAAAGCGACAGACAAAGTTGCCATTGAAGCTGCTGTAAATGACTACTTTCAAGGGCAGGGCGAAGCTAGCCAAACACGTTTATTCCGTGCCTTCGCAGCAGATCACGCGACGATGGTCGGTGTAGTAAAAGATGATAATGGCAAAGAGATCATTAAATCTTGGAAAGACATGAACAGCGTATTAAATAAATGGGCTGCCAATGAAAACCCAGTAGGCGGAGATCGCGACGGTGAAATCTTAAGTCTTGATATTGTAGATGATCGTTTAGCAGTGGTACTTTTCCGCTCTACGAACCGTTTTTATGATGCATTAACACTGACTAAAATTAATAATGAATGGAAAATAATCGGTAAATCTTACGTACTTCAATAACGATTACTGTAAGCACTTTTTGAAGTTCTACTTCTAGTTACTGCTAATAGTTATCGCTAATAGAAGAGAATTTCTTGTAACACTTTATAGCAAGCTTCGGCTTGCTTTTTTTATGCATGAAGGAAGTGAATACTTTATTTCTTATTAAGCCAAATCTTCTGCTTTATCGATAGCGACTCGCGCTTCAATTAACGTACAGCCTGTTTCTACTATTAATCGATTAATAGTCATGTCAGCGTTTGCTAGGACGATCGCTGTTAAATCAAAGCTTGGTTTCGGTAATGCTTTGCCAATCGCTTCAGCAATCCACATTGTCTTTCCTACTTGCAACTGTTCACTTACTTCAACAAGTTGGCTTTGTTTGCCTGTTAACAACCAATTTTTAGAACGACGAATTCGCTTTAAACTACAACCATGCTGATTAACCAACGCTATTATCGTTGCCTTACAATCAATACGATGCAGGAAGTTGTTTAACTTAATGGAGAGGAGAGGCAGCATTTTATTTGGCACAGATTGTTCCAGCAAGGTTTTGATTAGCTATGAATAATAACTTTTGTAGAAGCATTTGACGAATAATTGAAGCATTTGGGGAAAACTTCGTCTGTGCTCATCGAGTCATTTTCAATCTTCTTAACAATATTTTAGCTCTGTCGGCGAGTAGCTGTCGAAGAAACGAAACATAGTTTCGCAGTCTGGAAAAGTAAGTTTATTTATAGGAACAAAGAAAAATTATGTCTGTGAATATGTAACAGAAAATCGCCCATATTGTTTTTAACCTAAATTAATAACAGCCTCCTAACGCATCGTTCATACACTAGGCGCCTGTAGCGCTCTGAACTAGCAACGTCTGCTCATAAAACACAATACTCTCGTATCATTCGCTACCTTACCTTGCTAAAGACTGTTATTAATTCAGAAAAACGAGAAAGGGGGAGAATTGACGTAACCGCATTGTGTAATTTTTTATCGTAATTTATTGATACTTATAATTTCAATAAGTGGGTGTCCACAACTTTCTTGTGTGATGAACGAACATCAGTAGAAAGAGCTAATGGTATAGAAGAATTTGACTCTCATACCATTAAAAATTTACGTAATGCAGATATTTAATTACTTGCTCAAATCATCCGTTACTTCGCGTTCTGCTTTTTTGGATGCAAGTGAAAACACAAAATTAAAATTATTAACCATAATATTCAATATTGCTTTTAACTGAATGATGGTTAAGTAAAAAACAAGGGTTATAAAACCGACCTTTAATTCTGTTATGTACGGGTGGAAAATAGGGTTACTTATAATTATTGGCTTTGATAAATTAATAATTAAAATCCAAACCAACACAAACGCTGAAGAAAAAATAGTAAGCACCAACATTTTTATGCTTTCATAGCTCTCAGTTCCTTTAATTAGACTGATATTCTTTGAGTCTGTAAAAGCTCCAATAGCCTCTTTATAGCTATAAGCTATCCAAATACCTGCTAAAGTAAAAACTGCAGCTGACACATTTTGAAGAGTTCCAAGAACTGGTTCAAATAGTGAAAGGTTGATGGTCGGATAACTATGATATGCAATAAAAAAACCTGCCGATAAGTACAGCAAGTGCAATAGCATACTTTTTTTGTTATCTAAGATAATTTCTTTTGTTTTGAACAACAAATCAATCATTTTAAGCTGTCGCTTCCAGTTTAAGGGCTTTTTCTAATTTCGAACATTTGAAGTTCAATAAGCTTTCGCGTTGGTCATTCAAACAATCAAATATGACTTTTGCGGGATAATAGCTATCATCTTTCTTTTGGCTTTCGTCTAAATGGATGTGCTTTCGGTCTATGTAGCTAGCAAACCATTTTGTATCTTCTCCATTACTGCGGAAGCCTACATCATTCCAAAGTGCACTAACACCTTGTTCCTGCTTGTAAACTTCAATCATTCCGGCTAGTTCATCTTTGGTAAGATGCACTTCACTAATGATTTCAACTTGGTGCTTTCTTAACGATGCATCCTGTTTACGCATTACTTTGTTATAAAACCCAAACGAAGACGACACTTCATTCTGCTTGCTTCCTGAAATTGTATCTCGTACGACTATGTGCGTGATTTCTTTTGCAAGGGCATCCAAATTTACATCGTCTATCGATAGCTCTTTTAATACTGATTGTAACTGATAAGTCATGGAATATTTTTTGCAATCAGAGCGATAGCTAACAGATTTTATACTTATATCTCTTCCTGCTTTGCCGTTATATTGCATTCTATTTGAGACACTGCGATTTTCTGTGGGTATAAAGTTATCAATGCACTTTTTAAAATAATCACAAACTTCATTAGTTGAGGCTACTGAGTGTGGGAAATTGATACTAATAATTAAATCAGAATCAGGAATGAACCAATAATACATCGGTTCTCCGTAAATTAGTTTTTTTCCTTTAGCTTTATTACTTACTTTAATTACATCTTTATCATCCGAACCAACTTTAGCGTCTTCGATAAAGCCATTTAAAGATCCTTTGTCATTGTTTACCGCCCGGCAAAAAACAAATAGCATCTCATTCGAATTATCATCTTTATATATGTCTTTACAGTAGATTTTTTTCTTGAGAGGGTTGGCATTTACATCCCAAGGAATGGTTTGTGAAAACTCTCGACCGTCTACCCAATCAGAAACTAGGGTAATGGTTTCAGATAGTGAGCCTTTAGCCTTTACGTCTTTTTTTGATTCGCCATTATCTTTGCTAGTTTGTGTGATTTTATAAAAGCCACATTTATTAACATTAAAGAAAGTTACTAATCCGCTATCCATTATTATCCCTAAGATTTTTAAGTGTTACTTATTTTGGAGTAGCTAGTTAATAGATGCAATAAAAACCTCAAATAAATTTCAAAATTAGATCATAAAATCGTTGGTGAGGCATAAGCTTTGTTTAAAAGGTTGTCGCGTTTGCCCATTGCAAATTCAATTTATGAGAAAGAAACCTACAAAACAAGGTCCGTAGGCTCAGTTTGAAACAAATATAAAAGGTGAAATTATCTCATATACCGATAAAATGTGAGTCAAAATAGACAGCAGCCCTGGCAGACGAGAACTAATTCAGTAAAGGGGGCAAAAGACTAAACACGATTGAGCCTACTTTCTTTAAAGTAAAAACCGATAATATTACGGTGAATAAAGGGATGAATAAATTCACGCTGCGCGGCAAGATAAAGCCTATTCCTAATAAATCGTCAATGTTAAATGTACTGTTTTGTTTATTTCTTCCTGAGCTGCGAGAAGTTAAGGAATAGTTTACATTAAGCCAAAGGTAAAGCCCTTTAGCCTCATAAATTCCTTTACAACTCAATTTAATCAATCATTTATTGAAAACTCAATAATCTATTTGAATCTCAAGTAAATATAAAATACTGTGCTTTTATAATTAAAATTCGGGCTGAGAATGAGAAATTCTACAGCCTCGTTATATTTCGCTCCATATTGCAGTGAGTAAAATTTGAAATTATTAGTTGCCGCTAATAGTTTATACGTACCTTTTATGGGTAACTAAATAAGGAAAATTAAATAAATGAACGTTTATCAAATTATGAAGGATACGAGCAATGCATCGAATGTGTTCGCAGTAAATGTTACAAAATCAAGTGATGAAGCAATGCTGCTACTTGAACAAGGATTTGAAGGAGTTCAGACAATTAATGCGATGTCAGAGAAAGAGGCTATGGATTTATTTTTTAATAGCAATTCAAGTAGTGTGATGATGTCAACTTCATCATTTCTTACTGATGACACAAAGGTTGTAGCTAACTATGGCATCATCACATCAACGATCGTTAGTGGAACAAACATTTTTCGAGACATGCTTGCTGGGGTGCGAGATATTGTGGGCGGGAACTCCCAAACATACATGAATAAGCTTGAAGACTTGAAAGACCAAGCAATGAATGAACTCAAAAAGAAAGCTATAAGACTCGATTGTAATGCAATTATTAGCGTGTCTATTGATACAGAAGAAATTTCAGCCCAAGGCAAAGGGATGTTGATGATCACTGCGACTGGTACTGCGGTAAAAGTTCAAGTGTAATATTTCGTGCTAAAACTAAATTAATCATCAAAGAAAAATGGGGGTAAGTCTTGCCTTTTTATAATCAAATAAGTTGTGGATTTAAAATATCAACTTATAAATATCACTTGTTTAATGAGCTAAGTCGATACTCAATGCGGCTATCATATAAGGTAGTGGGCACCCAAACATTGATCTTATAAATATCATTTAATTAACGTTAAAATCGATATTAAATATGGTTACTTTGCACCTCCCGTTGAGTTTTTCTAGTTAAGTTGTGGACATCCAAACGCTGAACTTAGAAATATCAATTAGTTAATAAACAATGTCGATATTCAATGTGGCTTCATTAAACTGTTCGTTGAGTTTTCTGAGTCAAGCAATGATGTATGTCGTTGTAGGAGTGAATTAAACTTTACGTGTTAGGGGGGAAGGATAAAAACACGATTGTTGATATTAGTAATATGCCGTTCAATGCTCAATATGGTGACAATGCGCAATGGCAGATCTTGTGTTGATCTTTAAGGTACTAAAACAAGATCTGACCTTTATAAATAATAAGATGCCGAATTAATTCAGCCTTTTACATGTTGTTATTGCCCATCGCCTTTCGTTAACACCACTAAATTATCGCAATGGTCACCCAAACGGCACACTATGGTATTTTCTTTAATAGAAACCTTTTTAGACGGTATTTTTTTGTCTAAAAAGTCGAGTATTGATGCAGTCAATGCAGCGCCCTCATTGGATAAATTATAGTGAGTAAGAATGACAATATACTTTCCATTCAATCATTTTAACCCTTACCCATTCAGCTTCAATGGTTATTTTTTCTGTATTACAGTACTAATGCCGTGTTAATGGATTGATTTTTGGCGGGAGAAACTCGCACTAATAAAGGCTCTCGATAAAAATGCCAGTTGTTATTAACTGACTGGCATTAGGCTAATAAGGCCCATTTACAATGGTGTAATGATGGCATTTTTTTAATAATGTTAAAAAGTGCTTTAAATTTCGATCCAGACTGCTCTCGGGTAAATAGAGGTGATAACCATATGCCTTGGCGAGTTGTTCACTACGATGTAACCATGCTGCGATTGGGCCTTTGTATATAATGTCATTTAACGTATAGGGTTCAAAATTAATTACACTATCATCACCATCAAAATCAATCTCTTTATTAGCGATCGCTAAAATGAGCAATTCTTGTTGTTCGTGAATTAACTTGTTCGCTAATCTTGGTGATATGTTGCTAGCTATATGCTCTAAATTATTGAGCTTGATGCCGACATAAGGCAATTGTATATGCTCTCCTTGGACATATGCTTTAGGTTCACCAAAACGGATAATATCTTGCCATGGTAGTGTCCATTGACCATTACGATGACAATATATAATCATTTTTGGAGTGATAAAAAAGCTGACTCTCGGCTCTAGACATTTCAGTATCCCTATTAAGATAACCACTAGTGTCGCTGAGATAAGGAAAATTAATTGAATTTTAAAAGTTTGCCAAAGGAATAAGCTCATAAGCCAAAAAATAAATAATGCTATGCATCCAAGCCATATAAATGTGTGCGTATGACGTTTTGAATTGGGATGAGTGTTAATTACTCTATCGGTTGTATTATCCAATTTAACCTTCCTTGAAAACATTGTCGGTTGAACAAATATTTTGCATTAGCAACGATAAATAAATTTTGAGAGTAAATATGAACTTTTACAAATTAAATCATAAATATAAAAAACTATCATAAACAAAGTGGATGTTTGAGTCATTGCCAACGATTGTAAATTCTGTTTCGAAACAGGTTACCTTACTTGGTTTAAGTTTATTAAAAAAAGCGGGTCATTCAACTCTTTTGAGTAATGCTGTTTGTACTGTTAAGCGTTGGATTACTATGACTTAACCTAGGTAATTTAGGTGCTAATTCTTTGCTGCCCATCCTTTTTTCCTCGTTTTTATCACCTGAATTTATGCGTTAAATGCAGGCTAAATTATTTTTGATTTTATGATAAATATCGCTATCTATTGTTAATGCTTAGGCACATAATCTCGCTGTTACCAGGTCGCTTAATGTCACTGTGTAACGTTTTTTATAGGGTTATTAGTTGTTTATCTTAATAAAGGAAAGCATCGTGAGTAAAGGCCAAGACAGTAAAAAAGACGGTAAGAAAAAACCGCTTTTGACAGCAAAAGAAAAAAGAGCAGCAAAAATAGTAAAAAAATCAAAAGTTGGATTTTTAGCTAAATAAATATTAAATGAAAGGTCATCCATTTTCAGATGACCTTTTAAAGTGTCGAGCGTTAATTCATGTTAATTAGCATTATTAATCAATATGAGTGAGCGTAGTCCCTATAAATTTCATTGATAATGCACTGCAAGGCCCTCAATACTTTTTAAGTACTCCTCAATAAGCACATCACCTGATAAAGGTAACCTGCATCTCCGAAGCAAGGTCTCTAATAAACGGCTTTCTAATGCAAGCTTCTTAGCAATAACTTTCTAACAACAACCTTCTAATAATAACTTAGCCTGTCTATTAATACTTTATTGTATTTAAGCAGAGTGCTTTTTAGAGCATGATTGTGTTTGCGTATTTTTATCTTGGTTGTACTTGAAATTTTAGGTCGGGTAGACATGTCATACCAATCACAATAAATAGCTTATCTATTTTATTGGTTAAAACAGCCCACTTCCTCGTTGTAAATTTAGTAAAGGGAGCAGCCATTAAAGAATTAACCTCTTTTGGTTAATTCTCCGATAGACGATTAACGAAGTTAATCTTCGAAAGTCTCAATTTACGCCTTGAATTAAACTGTTTTTCCAGCGCAAAATGTAGATAACCTATTTAATGTAATCGGTATAAATTAAGGGTAATTGAGCATGGGCAGAAAGGGGAGTATTCCCTAGAAGATTGATTTTTACTAAGTGCTCAACTTGTTAAAAAGTGCTCAACGCATGTTGAGCACAAATTTACAATTTAACTATTACTAAGTATTGATTACAATTTAATATTACTCAGTACAATTTAACGATTACTTAGTCTGAGCAACCATCACTGATTTTATATTCATGAATTCTTTTAAACCAAAACCGCCATGTTCACGCCCATAACCACTACTTTTAACTCCCCCAAACGGTAAGTTTGGTTGAGATGAAGCAAAGCCATTAATATTAACCATCCCTGTATCAAAGTGTTTCATCGCTAGTTCTGTTGCGCTAGCTTCATCCTTAGAGAAAATGCCGCCACCTAAGCCATAGCGTGAATCGTTTGCAATACGCATTGCATCATCATTATCTTTTGCTTTGATAAGCGCTGCGACAGGGCCAAACAATTCGTCATCGTAAGCTGGCATATTGGGTGTCACATTCTCTAAAATAGAGGCTGGGTAAAAGAAACCTTCTCTATCAGGCATTTCACAGCCACAAACAACCGTTGCACCTGCTGCAATGGATTCAGTGACCTGTTCGTGTAGTTTTTCTTGTAAGTCTTTTCTTGCCATAGGGCCTAGGTCAGTGTCTTTTGCGTTCGGATCGCCCATTTTCAACTGCATCATGGCTTTTTTAAACCCATCTTTAAATTTATCATAATTTTTTTCGGTGATGATAAAGCGTTTTGCTGCAACACAGGTTTGACCGTTATTAACAATACGACCTTTGATACATGTTTCAATCGCTAGTGGGATATCTGCGTCATCTAAAACAATATAAGCATCATTACTGCCCAGTTCCAATACTGTCTTTTTGCTACGTTTAGCCGCATTTTCTGCTACTTTTTTACCTATTGCATCACTGCCTGTAAAAGTAACGCCTTTGATGCCATCATGACTAATTAGTTTACTGGCAGTTTTACCATCAATTAATAATGATTGGTAAGCATATTTTGGAAAGCCTGCTTGTTCGAATAATGATTGTATTTTCTTTGCCATACCGAATACATTTGAAGCGTGCTTCATTACCGTCGTATTACCAGCCACTAAATTACTGATGCTGTATCTTATTACTTGATACAGTGGAAAGTTCCAAGGTTGAATGCCTAGTATTACACCTATTGGCTGATACGTTATTATTGCTTTACCACCGTTATAATCACGGTTTTCATTCGCTAATTCTTTTTCTGCAATATCTGCCGTGTAGTTACAAATATTAGCGCAAAGGGCGACCTCTTGTTCGCCTTGGGATTGCACTTTACCCATTTCATCAACCATCAACTGGACTAATTCATCGCTATTTTTTTCAATTACCTTTGCGAGTGCTTTGGCAAGTTTTGCGCGTTCTGAAATAGGGATAAGTTTCCATTCATCGAAACATCGATTTGAATTGACTACTGCATTTTTAGCTTCTTTATGTGTCATCAATGTATATTCTTTTAGCTTTTTCTCAGTAAAAGGATTGATTGTTACTATTGAATTACTCATTAAACTGTTACCTCTTTATTGCATTAGTTATTAGATTGCAGCAAAGATGATGCCATTTTTTAATTTTCTTTAAGCCTTTGAATTGTAAATTGTTTTTTGTTTTTCAAATAAAGATGGATGATATGTGGTTAGGTAATGATGAAATATTTTCAATATAGAATGTTAAATTTACATACAGAGAAAGGGTAGTTGAGCATTCAATAACCGTATTGTAATAAAAAGAAAGTATTGGGTCACTTTATAAACTAAATATTATCAAACAGTTAACAATATAATACAAAACTAAGAGTGACAGCGATAACGCTCCAGTTGAGTTTTTCTGAATCAATGTCAGACTTTAGTAAGTTAACAGTTAAACGAAATAAGGATTATTTTTATGTTCATTGGTGAAGCGTCTAAATTATCAGGAGCCACGCAAAGAGCGATACGATTATATGAATCGATGGGGTTGTTGAAAATATCTAGAGAAGGCAAGTATCGTATTTACACTTATAAAAATATTGAGCTCATTAAGATAATTAAAGACGCACAAAGCTTGGGGCTCAACCTTTCAGAGATAGTCGCTATTTTGGGTCAACAAGAAGAATTTGATTGGGGCTTAATACATGATTTTCTTAATCAGAAATATAGCATGATAGAAAATGAAATACAGAAATTAGAAAACCAAAAAAAGAATATCAAAAAGACTCAGCGTTCAATAATAACTTGCTTAAAAGAGCTTGACTCTAACCCATAGGTGAAAGTTTATACTGTATCCATTACTACTTAGTACGGTGTAAATTATGAAAAAAATTCTTGTTATTAATGCTAATCCAAAATCACATAGCATGTGTAAATCTATCGCTGAATATTATGCACATGTTGCAGGTCTTAAACATGAACTGAAGCGCATAGAAATATCGGATATGAATTTTGAATTAAATCTATCAGAGGGTTACGAGAAAGTACTTCCTTTAGAACCAGACCTATTGAGTTTTCAACAGATGATCCAATGGTGTGATCATATTGTTATTGTTAGTCCTGTGTGGTGGGGAAATATTCCTGCAAAATTTAAAGGGGTTATCGATAGAACTTTTTTACCAGGCTTTGCATTTAAATACGTAGATGGAAAAAGAGGATTGAAAAAACTATTAACAGGGCGTACTTCAGAATTGATTTTTACTCTAGATACACCTCCATTTTGGTATAAATATATTCAAGGAAACCTAATATACAGACAACTAAAAAACTCTATTTTAGGGTTCACGGGTATAAAAAATACATCTTCAACGTATTTTGGACCAGTATTACATTCGACTGAAAATACGCGGGGGAAATGGATGAAAAAAGTACAAAAATTAGCGAGTAATATATAGCTATTAACGGTGTTTTTTGTCACTAATTATTTTCGCCTACTTAATATTGGCATTATATTAGTATCATTTTCAACTCAGAATTAGGGTTGTAGAATTAATGTTAAGGAGTAAGTTTTGCCATTTATTGCATTTGAATCAGCTCAATTGTCATCAGAAGTTAAAGAGCAATTAATAGATAGATTAACAGAAGTTTCTGTTGAGGTGACAGGTATACCAAAAGAATTATTTTTAGTTTCAATCCGAGAGCAGCCAGATGATAATCTTGCTATCGGTGGTAAATCGATAAAGAAAATAAAACAAAGTTTGTGTTAAAGAGTTAGATATAAATTTTAAAATTAATCTTATCAATCAGTTACTAATATTATAGGTAATCGATGGGAATGCGTTTTGTGGAGAAATAAAAAGCTGTGGAAAAGGTAGTGGACGCCGAAACATTGATCTTATAAATATCATTTAGTTAACGTTAAAGTCGATGCTAAATATGGTTACTTTGATCATCCCGTTGAGTTTTCTGAATTAATAATACCGATTACATTAAATAAGTGATCTAAATTTTGCGCAGGAAAAATGAGTTAGTTCAAGGCGAAAATTGAGCTAAATGGTTGTTCCCTTTACGAAATTTACAACGAAGAAATAAGTTGTTTTAACAAGTAAAATAGATAACTTAATTAGTGTGATTGGTATAATTACCTTTAGCAAGCTAAGGAGTGATTTATGTATCAGCATAGTTTTACGAACGGATTAAGCTTTGCGTATCCTTTTCAGTCTTTTTGCGTGTTGTGGGTGAAAGTATCTTCTGGCAAGAAAAAGTAGAGTCGTCGACAGGGTCAAAAACTGATAAGAAAAATTAACCTGTCACGATGAGTGCAGGTGAATTATAAAACAATAAGTAAAGAGCGAACAAAAGAACCTGGATCAAAAGAATCCTGACACCATAAACTTTATTGGTTACCTAACTTCACCAAAGGGAAGGTTCCCTTAACAGTAACATTACAGATAAGGGAGGTTAACTCTCTATTCGAGACCAAGCTTTTCTAACAATATTTCAGCTTGTCTGGTTAATGTTTTATTCGGGTTTAAGCTAAGTGCTTTTTCAGCGAATGATTGGGCTTGCGCATTTTTAGCTTCGCGGTAGCTTAATTCTGCTAGGCGCAAATAGATTTCAGGGTTACGTGGAGAAATCCTGATTGCACGTCCTAACGTTCCTCTCGCACCTCGTAAGTTGCCATTGCTTTCTTGCTGCTCTGCAAGGGTTAATAATGAGTTTAATGCTGCTCTTCCTTTAACCGTATTATCAATACCGCCCGTTGAATTGCTGGTTGAACTTGGCGTTGTGGCCTCTGTCACGGGTGCTGTAGCTGGTGTTGTAGTGACTGGTTTAGTACTACAGGCCCATAAAAAACTAGATAAACAAACAACAGTAACAATTTTATAATGATTCATGATGATGATCTCTTCATTTGGTTTAGTCGGTTTAGTCGGTGAAGTTACGGAACCAATCCATGACTTTATCGGTTGTACTGCAACGTATTACTTCTTCTGGCTCAGTGCCACTCACGAAAGGTAATTGTATTGCATTATCACAGCGATCTTCGCTACCTACACCTGACTCTCCATCCACCCAACTTAGCGTGACGTTTTTTGGTGGAAAGTTCTGTAAAGGTTGTTGAGCACGTGCTTTAAAAATATCAGTCCAGACACGAAGCGCACCACTTGAACCCGTTAATCCAGTGGTTTTATTATCGTCACGACCAAGCCAAACAACCGCTTGCATGTCATCTGAAAAACCTGCAAACCAACTGTCTCGTAAATCATTGGTTGTCCCGGTTTTTCCTGCCACCGCAAAATCAGGTAATAACCATTGTAATGCTTTAGCGGAGCCTTCGTGCGTCACCGCTTGTAAAGCATGGCGTAAAGTATAAATTGAACTTGAATTAAAGCGTTTTTGAATATCGATAGGGTAGCTGGTTAACACTTCTCCGCGTGCATCAACAACGGAGCTGATTGCCAATAACGGCGTATAAAAGCCACCAGATGAAATCGTTTGGTACATTTGAGCAACGTCAAGCGGGCTCAATTCAGCAGCGCCTAATGTAATTGCTGGGACCGCTGGAATATCACTATCAACGCCAAGTCGTTTTATGGTTGATAATATATTATCTAAGCCTAGCTCATTACCTAAACGCGCTGTTGCCTGATTGTATGAGTGCGCCAATGCTTTATATAAAAGCACATCGCCATGATCTTTTAAGTCGTAATTTTTAGGGGACCAGCTATCACCGTTCTCTAATGTTTGCTCGTAGGCTGCATCGCTTATTGGGGTCGCTAATGTATATTGTTCACTTTTTTCCAACGCGGTTAAATAGACGGCGGGTTTCATTAATGAGCCGATTTGTCGACGGGCATCAATGGCGCGGTTAAATCCTGCATATTGAGTATCGCTACCGCCAACAATAGCGGTGACTGCGCCTGTATTGGGTTGCGTAACAATGACCGCACCTTGCAGGTTGGCACTTGCGTCAGATTTTTTTTGTTTAGCAATCACTTTAACCAAGCTAGCCTCAGCCGTTTCTTGAATTAAGGGATTAAAATGAGTGAAAATAGACAAGCCATTCGAACTCAAGTCTTCCGTCTTGTAATCATTCTGTAATTGCTTACGGACAAGATCTAAATAAGCGGGGTAACGTTTAGTCTTACTGGTGCTGCGATCGCCAATCCCTAAAGGAGTTTGCTTCGCCGATTCAGCCACATTTGCATCAAGGCGATTTTCTCTCACTGCAATATCTAACACTAAATTACGGCGTTTTAATGCACGTTCAGGATTACGCCATGGATTGTAATAACTGGCACCGCGTACAAGTGCAACTAACAGGGCTTGTTGTGAAAGGGATAAATCCATCAGATTTTTTTTGAAATAATATTGACTGGCTAAACCAAAGCCATGAATGGCGCGCGGTCCATCTTGTCCAAGGTATACTTCATTCATGTATCCTTCTAAAATCTGAGCTTTGCTTGCATGTAACTCTAGTAATATCGCCATCAACGCTTCCTGCGCTTTACGAATTAATGTTTGTTCTGGCGTGAGGTAATAATTTTTAATCAATTGTTGTGTTAGGGTTGATGCACCTTGTGAGAACCCTCCCTGTTTAATATTTGCGATCACAGCTCGCCCAATGCCGCGCAGTGAAATACCATAATGATCATAAAAATCCTTATCTTCAACGGCAACCAATATTTCTTGTAAAGAAACAGGGACCTCGTCAAGTTGAATGAGTATTCGATCTTCGTTATGTGAAGGGTAAATTCCTCCAATAACAAGCGGTTGTAAACGTACTAAGGCTTTATTGCCTTTACTTTCTAATGCTGATACAAAGCCATTAGTTAAGGTGATTTTTATTTTTTGTGCTGCCGCCAATTCATCACTGAACTGAAATTGAGGGATGAAAATAGTCACTTTATTTCGTTCGATTAATGCCTCTCCGGGTTTATTAACGTTGCTCACAAAATGATATCCAAGTAGGGTCATTTCTTCACGTAAATCAGCCAGCGTGAGTGGTAATCCTTCGTATATTTCTAAAGGACGGGCATAAACCGTTGATGCAACTGACCACTGTTTATCTTTAAACGTTGAGTTAACAATGGAATCTAAGTAAATGAGCGTACCGACAGCGACCATTATTAATATCAATAATGCAGCCCATCGTTTACTTATGTATTTATGAATAGTCGTGTATTTATGGAGCACAGTAAGACCTTATGAGAACAAAAAATAAAAAGAAGATAATAACAAGGTCATCATCTTCTTCTAGAAACAGTTAATTATGGGGGACATAAAAGGGAGGTAACATTTTTATGTAGAAAACTTGATTAAGCCAGTTCTGACCACCCATAACGTTGACTAGTATTTATCATCAAAGTTCCTTTTAAAAGTGCAGTTTTCTCTGTTCAGTGCTCGAACATTAGTCGGGTTCATTGCGCTGTTGTAGTTAAATTTAAGTTGTATTTAAACTTAACGCATATAAATGAGTATCCTTTTCGGCGCATTCATCGTTTGCTTTCACTCGCATACAAATTGAACTAGAAATAGAACTGCCATCTTTTAATGATTATCTGCATCGCTTTTATTTAGAGGCAAGTGCAAAGTAAATGCTGTTCGTTTACATCAGATGACTTCTTGAGCCGTGTGCTGAGTTTTAATGAAAGCTTTTCCCAAAAGAGTTGGCTTGTAAGTTTGATAACTCTCTTACATTCAACCTTTATTTTATTAGTTAAGTGAAATTTATTTTGAACGATTGTTCAAAATAAGGTTGAACGTTCGCTCAAATTAAAATAGTATGTGCTCTGAGTTACTTAAAACATATTATTTATTGGAGTTAAACATGACAGATTTTACGTTATACACAGCAGAAAACGCACCTGAAGCATCAAAACCGTTAATGGCTGATTCAGTAGCTGCATTTGGTATGATACCTAACTTACACGCAGTAATGGCTGAAGCACCAACATTACTAAAGGGCTACCAAGTACTGCATGATCTTTTCCAGAAAACATCGTTTAACGCTGAAGAGTTAACTGTTGTATGGCAGTCAATTAACGTTGAGCATGAATGTCATTACTGTGTACCGGCACATAGTGCAATTGCGGCTTCAATGAAAGTTGACCAAGATGTTGTTGATGCACTTGTGAACAAAACACCGTTGGCTAACCCTAAGTTAGAAGTATTACGTGAAACGACACTTTTAATGACGCGCGAACGTGGTGTGATTAGTGATGAACAAATTGAGAAATTTTTTGCTGCAGGTTACGGCAAGCAACAACTACTTGAAATTATTGTTGGTTTATCTCAAAAAGTCATGAGTAACTATACAAACCACCTTGCAGATACGCCAGTTGATGCACCCTTTAAAAAATTCATAAAATAATTTAGAGTTTTTAAAGTGTGATATAAAAAAGGTAACTTAGGTTGCCTTTTTTCTTTTATAAAGTTCTGTACTGAAACCTTATATCACTTTATAAAAAGGTTTCTTATGATGCTAATAGTCGACAAGCTTGCTTTATAATAAGCACAAAAACGACTTCTCAACGTTGTTTACCGTTAGTTCTATCAGGTCGCTATCAATGTGTCTATTTGCCAAGTCTCCCTTGGTTTGGCATAGTCACCTATCCACTCTCATCAATCTTATTAGGGTTACGTTATACCCTACAACACAGGGTTACTGATTTATGAACAAAACCATTGAGACAATGTTAAATCACCGATCGATTCGCCAATATACTGATCAACCGATAGAGAAAAGCCAGCTTGATACGATTATTCAAGCTGGGTTAGCGGCTTCTTCATCGAGTATGTTGCAAGTTGTTTCTATCATTCGAGTGACGGACAAAAGCAAACGTAAGTTGTTAGCTGAGTATGCGGGTAATCAACCTTATGTTGAAAATGCGACTGAGTTTTTGGTATTTTGTATTGACTATCAACGCCATGCTGCCATTAATCCTGAGGTGCAAGCTGACTTTACAGAGCTCACGCTTATTGGTGCGGTTGATTGTGGCATTATGGCGCAAAACTGTTTGTTAGCCGCTGAGTCATTAGGGTTAGGTGGCGTCTATATTGGCGGACTACGTAACAAGATACAGTTGGTTGATGAGCTACTTGAGCTTCCACAAAATACATCGGTATTATTTGGCATGTGTTTAGGTTATCCAGCGCAAGATCCTGAAGTTAAACCGCGTTTACCTGCTCATGTGATTATGCATGAAAACCAATATCAACCACTGAATATGGATGATATTAAAGGTTACGATGAAGTAATACATAACTATTATGCAAGCCGCTCGAGTAATCAAAAACAAAGTACGTGGTCTGAAGAAGTAACGGGGCAATTATCAAAAGAGTCTCGCCCGCACATTCTGCCGTATTTGAATAAAAAAGGGTTAACAAAGCGTTAGATTTTAGAATATTTGTTACACGTTGTTTATCTTTAAAAATAGTTGCTTGTAGCAATAATTCTCTGAAATGATGAGCAGCAATGATTATTTGCAATCAAGTAAGGCATGGATGCCTTTGTTGAGTATAAATAATGAATTTGAGTATAATCAGTTAAGTCTATAATTAACTACTTTTCAAACATAGTTAGTCCATTTTTTGTTAGGCTACGTTAATATTGAAATCAGATAACAGGTCATTAAATTCATTAGGAACCAATGCATTGAATACAAGCTTAAGCACTAAACCATGCCTGCATTAACGCTTACCTTAATACGTGGTTTACCCGGCAGTGGTAAAAGTACATTGGCTAAAAAGCGGGTGGAAGAAGCGGCTAACTCGACGGGGCAAACAATAGTGCATTTAGAAGCGGACATGTATTTTATTGATGATGCTGGCGTGTATTGTTTTCAGCCTGAATTTATTAAAAAAGCACATGCGTGGTGCCAACAAGCCTGTGAAAATTTACTCCAGCAACAACAAAATGTCATTGTGTCAAATACGTTTATTAAGCATTGGGAAATGAAGGCTTATCAACAGTTAGCCAAGCAATATAACGCCAAGCTTGAAGTGATTGTGTGTAAGGAAAAGTACGCGAATATTCACGAAGTACCTGCCGAAACAGTGAAAAGAATGAGGCAGCAATGGCAGCCATAATGTTTAAATTTAAACTTACTGTTAGCTATCACTACGAAGCCGTGATGCACTTTAAGGTCGAATCTACCATGTAAAAAGATAGAATACTGGCATGTCAATTTTGTCACAAATGTCATTAATATAGTGTTGTATCTTATAGCGGAAGTTATAAAGCAGGTTATAGTGGCTCAAAAAGAGCTAACGAGATGTTGGTATTATTTTAAATTAAATTTTTAAAACAGCTATTCAAAGGAGTGTGGTTATGGTTAATAAATCGATTAAATATACACTTATTTTTACACTGGGCATGTTATTCAATACAAGCTTGTTCGCTGATCCCATTTGGATTGATGTGAGAAGTTATATTGAAAATAAGGTTGATAATATTGAAGGTGATAAACGTATATCACACTCAGATATTGTGGATGAAGTTAGCGAATTGTTCCCTGATAAAAATACCGATATTCGTTTGTATTGCCGTAGTGGCATTAGGGCTGAAAACGCCTTATCTGCTTTACATAAAGCAGGATACAATAACGTTATCAATGTCGGTAGTATTGAGCATGCTCGTGAATTAAGGTTTAACAATGAGCCTGTTAAATAACTTCAGTTCTGTATAAACAAAGCGATACAACACCTCTATTTCTTATTAAATTATCTCTCAATAACCCGTTATTGCTTCAATAATTCGGCTTGAACGACGCAACACTAACAGCACTGACCAGTCAAAAATTATAACTTTATGATTTTAAATATAATTTTGTTTTCACTAACCATAGTTGGGGTTAAATAAATTAATCTTAGTTTATATTGTTGTATTGGAAGCCCCTCTTTTTATTACTCTCTTTTTAAACTACGCTTTAGATCTGCGTTATATATTCCTGTGGTGTGTACCCAAATTGTGCTTTAAACGTGGCTATAAAACTGCTGACATTTTTATAGCCTAATTCATGAGCGACGAAGGTCGATGTTTTCCCCTGCGTTAGTAATGCAAGTGAGTTCATTAATTTAAACTGACTACGCCATTGACGAAATGTCATCCCTGTTTCTGCTTTAAAAAGGCGTTCTATTGTGCGGACGCTCGCGCCTGCTATTTTCGATAAATCGGGTAATGAAAGAGCTTGGTTTGGGTGTTGTACAATGTAATTAATTAACCGTTGTAAGCGGGGATCTTGCCCTGAATGAATATTATTATGAAATGACTCAAGCACTCCCAACTCATCAATAGCAACCAAGCCTAAGTGTTTAATTTTTTGAGCAGTTAAAGGTATTTTATGGTCGGTTAACTTTAAGATAACTTCTCGTAAAAGGGGGCTCATTGTGAGCATCAAAATAGACTTTTCATTTTGTCTAACTGGGTATGAAGGGTCAATGTAGATATTGCGTAATTGAGTATCTGTTTCACTGTTTACTTGATGAGGAATATAACTTGGAATCCAAACTGCATGAGTGGGAGGGACAACCCATATAGTCTCATTGCTAGTCACACTTAAAATACCTGTTGCAGCCCATAGTAGTTGCCCTCTCGCATGAGAGTGAGCGGTAATACCTGTTTCCGCTTGCATATTCCTACTATGCGTCAGTACAGGACGAGTATGGTCAATAATAAATGCATTATCACTGGGTGCTATATTTGGCGTTTTATAGGTATGTTTTGTCATATTTGCTACTTAAGACGACACTAAATGTCGGTTACTATAACAGCCAATGCACCAGCTAATATACCAGTCAATATATCAATGACTATATTGGTGACTATAAGCAACTGCATCATTTGTTGTTCTAAATATAATTCATATTAACGTTATTTCGGAAGGGCCGTTTTATGCAAATCAAGTTCAGTGTACGGTCATTTTCCTTTATTGGTGTGTTAGGTATTGCATTGATGCTTGTTTTATTTCCTATTGAAAACAAATCACTGTCTTTCTCTTATAGCGCTGCTGTTGTGTTGATCACCTTAGCTTGTTGGAGCACCTCTGTTATTCCTCCTTTTCTAGCTGGGCTGATCTTTTTTGCTTTATCAACGATTTTTCATTTGGTTGAGCCCGCTATTTTATTTTCAGGGTTTGCTTCTACCGCGGTGTGGTTAATTGTTGCAGGGTTTGTGATAGGGGGAGCGATTTCATCATCTGGCTTAGATAAACGATTAGCATCCATCATTGCACCGCATTTAACTTTGAGCTATTTTCGTTTGATCTTTGGTTTGGTGTTAACGGCTATGTTGCTTGGCTTTATTATGCCTTCTTCAGTGGGACGGGCGATTGTTTTGATTCCTGTTGGCATGGCTTTAGCTGAACGTGTAGGTTTCACATCGGGCAGTAATGGCCGTCGAGGAATTGCGGTAGCGTTAGCAATTGCTTGTAATATGCCTAGTTTTGCAGTGTTACCCGCTAATATTCCCAATATGATTTTAGCGGGGGCGAGTGAAACGTTGTTTAATATTCACTTTAGTTACATTGAATATCTACTTTTGCATTTTCCAATTCTTGGTGTGATTAAATCAATGTTACTGGTAGGTTTAGTGCTGTTTATTTTTCCAGATAAAGTTGTTTCCCCTACTAATATTAAAGAGGCTTATTCGGGTTCAATACCTACATTCGATAATAAACAGCAAAGAAAAGTCGCTTTGCTTCTCGTGATTACTTTATTATTTTGGGTGACGGATTCAATACATGGGATTAACTCCGCTTGGATTGGGTTAACCACCGCTATTATTTTATTATTGCCGAAATGGGGAGTGCTTGAACCTAAAGCATTTAATAGCTCGGTTGATTTTGGCACGGTCATTTTTGTAGCGGCAGCACTTGGTTTGGGTGCATTAGTGAATACATCTGGCATAGGTGAATATATGGGACAAGTATTTAGTCATTTGTTACCTACATCATCGGATAATACTTTTTTAAACTTTATGTCGCTTTCTCTTATCTCTACTTTTACTGGGCTAGTCACGACTATACCGGGTGTGCCTACGGTACTTTCACCGATGGCTACAGACTTTTCTCAATTAACTGGTTTTTCAGTACCCGCAGTTTTAATGACACAGGTTATTGGTTTTTCTACGGTTATATTTCCTTATCAGGTGGCGCCGCTTATTCTTGCGATGCAACTTTCAAAAGAATCGTTAGGTAGTTTATTGAAGGTCACGTTGTCGCTGGCGATTATCACTATTTTGTTCTTAATGCCATTAGATTATTTATGGTGGTTAGCACTTGGTTGGATAAATTAACGACTGAATAAAGCTCCTTGAACGGTAACGGGGATATTCATTTTTATTAATTCGAGATGATGGTATGTTTACCAATATTTATTTTACATGGAGGTTATTATGACCAAAATTATTACCGGTGGTTGCTGCTGTGGCGACGTTACTTTTACTGTTGAAGATAACTTTAGTGATTTTTTCTTTTGTCATTGCGAACAATGTAGAAAATTAACCGGCAGCGCGCATGCCGCTAATTTATTTACATCTGCAGATAATATTAATTGGGTGAGTGGAATAGAAAAAATAAAGCGCTACGACCATCCAGAGCGTACCTTTACGCAAGCATTCTGTGAAAATTGTGGTTCTGGATTACCTTTTATAACGCAAGGAGGCGAGTCTTTAATCGTCCCTGCAGGCAGTTTGAATGAAGAATCAGTTAAAACGTTAGATGCTCAAATATTCTGTGCAGAACAAACTGAATGGCACAAAAATGGGTTAGGTGTTAGTAATAAAGTGCCGGGTTTTCCTGAGTAAATAGAGTTAATAAGTCATTTTCTGGCTTCTCTGCTTTGGCATTAATTATTTTATTGAACTGCATATATTAAAGAAGAAAAGGGTTGGAGGTTATTCCTTTGGCTTGCTTTAACTGTGGTCAAATTCAAAATATCCTTTTCTAATATTTTATAAATATTTATTGGACTATCTTTTAGTAGATAGTTAAAGTGAATGAATCATAATTTATCTATAAGGTTTTATATGACTCAATCTCTTCCTCTTGCAATTGTTGCTGGCGCAGGCCCTGGTTTAGGGAATACATTATTAAGTCGCTTTAAAGATCGTGGTTATCAGGTTGTAGGCTTAAATCGTTCGTTACCTTCAAAAACAGATTTTGATATTCGTGTGGTTGATTTAACCGATGAGCAAGCAACGAATGCGGTAATTGCATCGCTAATAAAAGAATATGGTGCGCCTAAAGTGGTGATTCATAATACTGCACAGTTAGTTATTAAGCCTTTAGCTGAGACGACTGCCGGTGATTTTGAAGCTTGTTGGCGTAGCATGGCTTTATCTGCTTTCGTATTAGCGAAGTCATTAATGCAACCAATGGTAGATAATGGTGGTGGTACGTTTATTGTTTCAGGAGCGACCGCGAGTTTACGTGGTAGTGCTAAGTTTTCTGCTTTCTCTTCAGCTAAGTTTGCATTGAGGGGCTTAACGCAATCACTCGCGCGTGAGTTTCAACCTCAAGGTGTACATGTTGTTCATAGTATATTGGATGGCATAATCGATACCGATAACAGCCGCTCTTTACATAGTATGGATCCCGATAAAATGATGAAGCCAGAAGATATTGCTGCTGTGTATTTTGGGCTTTGCGAGCAACCTAGATCAACATGGACACATGAATGTGATTTACGTCCATTTGATGGAAGCTTTTGATAGAAGGCTTAATCGCAGTGTGAATTAAAGTTAGTTAGCCCATTTTATAAAGCAAACTTCGGTTTGCTTTTTTGTGTGTAAAGCAAAGCAAAAGAGGAGAGGTCATCGTTATATTGAAATTTTTATCGTTAATAGACGGTCTTCTAACTAGTTAATCGCCGATGGGACGCTTGTCTTTTTTGTTTGTTGTAGAAAGGTCTATGCATTTATTTCATTGCCTAGAATAAATAGCCTTAGTTCTGGATAAGCAAAGCGATACAACACGGCTATTTCCGAGGATTTCTGCGTTAAATTATTTATCAATAATCCGTTATTGCATCAATAATTAGCCTTGAACTACGCAAAACTAACAGCACTGATTAGTGAAAAATATAACTTTATGATTTTAAATGTAATTCCGCTTTCATTAACCAGAATTGAGGTTAAATAGCAAATAATACACAATAAGTATTTTCCTATTTTAGAGAGGGTCAATAGACACTTTGAATAAAAGTAGAGTTAACCTTTATTTTTATATTTACTTTTATATTCGCTTTTATATTTATATATGTACTTAAAGGATATTGATGGATTCAGTCAGTCAAATTGTATTAGGTAGTAGTATTGCTGCGGCTATTGGGCATAAACAACTGGGACGTAGTACACTAGTTATTGGCGCAGTACTTGCCACGTTACCTGACTTAGATATTTTATTACCAGCAACCGATGCCGTTACTCGTTTTACTGAGCATCGTAGTTTTTCTCATTCTTTATTTGTTTTATTTCCTTTCGCATTCATTTGCTTTGCCTTTTTAAAACTCAGCTTTAAAAGAAAATTTACAAAAGTGATTATTTCAAATCAACGTTTATTTTGGTTGTGTTGTTTACCCTTAGTGACTCATCCGATGCTTGATGCATTTACGAGTTACGGTACTCAGTTATTTTGGCCGTTAGCCAGTCATCCAATTTCAATTGCCTCTATTTTTGCGGTTGACCCTCTTTATACATTACCTTTGTTAATTGGCTGCGTATACCTATGGCGAAATGGTGATAATGAAAAGAAAGGTAAAGCGAGACGCATTAACCATATCGGTCTAATATTGAGTAGTGGTTATTTGTTGTTGGGGTTGTTTTTACAAAACCAAGTACAAAAAAAAGTAGAGATCGTCTTGCAAGAAAATAATATTGCGAAGGATAAAATATTCATTTCTCCGCTTTATCCGAATTTTAATTGGTGGGGTGCTATCGTGATAGATAATGGGGTTTATTACAATGTAAAGGTCAATATACTTACAAGTGATTCTACGTTATCGGTAAAACAAGATTTAGGTTATGGCCAGCTTAATGTTTATCCGCCTGCATTAAAGTCTTTAGATTGGTTTACTCATGGATTCATTCGCTTAGAAGAGGTAGAAGGGCAATTGGTTGCAACAGACCTGAGAATGAAAACAGGGCAGTTAGATTATGCTTTTAAATTTGTATTAGCGGAGAGAGATGGCGAACGTTGGGATGCAATATCGCCAATACGGCTATGAATATTCTCGTTAATAAAAGAATAAATAAAGTCGTTAATAAAACTTGAACTGAGTAATACCAATCTAAGTAATTATCTAGTCATTTATGCTTGTTAAAATGAATCCTAGCTTCGTTGTTGATTTTGTAATGAGAATACTAGTTACTGCAATCAACGCCTTGCTATCATCCATTTTCCCTAACGCCTAAATAGACTATTTATCCAGATTAGTATAACAACCAATACTCAAAAAGTGATTTTAACAATTTATAAAAGATAATAAAGCGAGGGTAAATTATATTACTCTCCGCAGTATTTCTATTCATTAAGTTAAATTCGTTAAGTCTTTTTATAAATAGCGACTTTCTAGTTCATGTACTGTGAGTGGTTTATCAAAGTAATAACCTTGCATTTTATTAACACCTAATTCAATACATAAGTTGAGATCGATCTCGGTTTCAATACCTTCGGCAATAATGCCTAATTCTAATGACTGAATCATTACTACTAATCCAGCTAAAAAAGGTTTGGTATTTTCTTTGGGTAAGGCACTTGGCATTAAGCTTTTATCAACTTTAACTGTGTTAATTGGAAAACGATGTAAATGTGAAATAGAGGAGAATCCTGTACCAAAATCATCTAGTGAAAGTTTGCATCCTAAATCACTAATACTTTGAATCATCTTCGTTGTATTTTCTTGTTCGACCAATAAAGCCGTTTCAGTTAACTCAAACTCAATTTGTGAGGCATCAACCCCGTGTTTTATTAAGGTTGATTCTATAGACTCAATTAACCCTTCGTCGGTTAATTGGATTGAGGATAAGTTGATCGACATGGTCAATGTTGAACCTTGTATTTTCTGCCAATAACTCAACTGTTTAACTGCCTCTGTTATAACCCAACGTCCAATTTCTATAATTAACCTAGATTTTTCTGCAATAGGAATAAATATATCCGGCCGTTGACTAATACCTTCTACATCAAAACGTATTAATGCTTCAACACCTGTTATTTTTCCGTTTAATGTGCCAATAACAGGTTGATAGAGTAAGTAAAATTCATTATTTGTTAGGGCACTTCGCAATTGATTTTCGATTAAGAAATTTTCTAAAAACGTTTCTTGCATTTTAGCTTCAAAAAAACAAAACTGGTTACGACCATCACTTTTAGAGCGATACATCGCAATATCTGCGTACTTAAATAGTTCTTTAACGTCAGTGCTATCACTTGGACACAGTGAAATGCCAATACTCGCACCGGAAGTGATGACATGATGTCCAATTTCAAAAGGTTTTTGCAATGATTCTATGATGCGTTTGGCAACAGTGCTCGCTCCAAAAGCTGATTCTAAATTAGTCAGTGTGATGGCAAACTCATCACCGCCTAAACGCGCAAATAACTCGCTACCGCGTAAACAACTGGTAATGCGTTTGGTGACAGCAATTAATAATTGATCACCTATATCATGGCCATAGTTATCATTCACAAATTTAAAATAGTCTAAATCGATCAGTAATAGAGCAAGTTTACTTTTGTCTCTTTGTTGTTTTTTTATTTCATGACATAAAGACTCATCAAAATAATAACGATTAGCTAAACCGGTTAGGTTATCTCGTTCTGCAAGCTCTTTAGTACGTTGATGGCTACGAAGTAGTTCTTGCTCTAAAGAAGCACGTACTTGTGCATTGGCTATTGCTCTTTGTAGCCTAAAGGCATTGATCTCAGTTTTAACCAAGAAGTCTTGTGCTCCTGCGTTAATACTACTAGTGGCTAAGTCATCTTCTTTTGAGGTGCTTGTCATGATAACAACGGTATTCTCTTTAGCAGGCATGTCCTTTAGCTCAATTAAGAGTTCGATGCCGTTACGTTGAGGTAAGTTATAATCGAGTAATACGATATCAAATGCTGTGTGCGCTAATACTTCAAGTGCCCGATCCACCATATCAACTTGTGTAATATTACATAAAATATTACTACGGGTTAATGCTCTTACGATCATTTCTCTATCGATTTTATCGTCATCAACAATGAGTATGTTCATATAGCGCTCATATCCTTAAATCTTAACGTTGAAGTACTGATCATTTTATTCTTCATTTAATTGTACTATTTCAAAATAGCTTTCTAGCATGTTAACGAGACCAGAGAATCTATCCCCGGTCTCTCCTTTGACAAAATACCCAGCAATATGTTTTCCGTAACTTAACGCGATATCTGTCTTTGCTTTTGACGTTGTCAATACGAAAACCACTAAGTCTGATAACTTTGGATCTGCCCGTAATACGTTTAAAAATTCTATGCCACCCATTCTTGGCATTTGTAAATCGAGAATAATGACTAAGGGTTGTATAACTTTATTTTCTTTTAATAAGGTTAATGCTTCAAGACCATCGTAAACACGCACTAAAGGGTTAGTAATATTTTGTTTTTTGAAGCTACGTTTGATTGTCATTGCATCAATATCGTCATCTTCAACGAGTAACAAAGTAATTTCATTTGCATTTTTCACATTAATTAGCCTTTATTGGTTACGATTTCCCAGTTTTTCTTTTTGCTATGGATTCAGTGGCCATAAGATGTTTATTTTCGTGCCTCGTTTTCCATCTGATATAATATTGACACTTCCATGATAATGAACAACGATTCTTTTAATCATAGCAAGTCCCATGCCACTTCCTTCTACTTTGTCCCGCGATTGTAATGTTTGAAACATTTCCATGGCTTTATCATGAAATGCTTCTGGAATCCCTGGACCATCATCTTCTAGTGATACTTCATGAAAATTGTTTTTTATTGCATAGTGGATAGTGATTTGACCCGTTGGTTTATCGTGATGTTTTATCGAATTAGAAATTAAATTTCTTAACACTATTTCAAAGGGGAGTTGTGGAATATTTATGTCAATATTTGGAGCTGTACAACTAAAGTTATCGTTACTTTCCAACAATGAGAGTATGTCTTTTGCTTTTTCTTCTAAATTGACTTTATCATTAGCAACCGTCGTTAGATTTAAACGAGAGTAATCTAATAGGTCATCTAACAATTTGAGCATGCGCTTGCTTCGTTGGCGTAATAAGGCTAAATGTTCTTTAGATTCCTCGGGCAATATATCTTCGCAATCTTCTTCTATCCAACTGCCTAATTGTTCGATGGCATTCAGTGGTGATTTAAGATCGTGTGAAGCGACGTAGGAAAACTGTTCTAAATCGTTATTAGATTTCTCTAAATCAATATTTGATTTTTCTAAGTGTTTAGTTTTATTTTTTAATTCAATTGTCATTTGATCAGCATATTTTAATGCTTGTCTATTTGCTTTTGATAAAAACAAAAACAACACGAGTAAAAATGCGTCAATTATCAAACCACCAATGAGGATGATTGAAGACTGATTTAACGTTGTATCTTCTCTAAAACTTATATTTGATTGAATTGAGAATGTCCAAGTACGTCCATATAATACGGTTTCCATTTTCTTGGAAAAAAGTGGGCTCTCATCCACCTCTATGGCATTATCATTTAAATGATCGTCAAACAGTAAATCTGCCCCATCCCATATTTTAATGCTTACATATCTATTTGTTTCAGCCTGAGTACCTTTCATTAATTTTTCCATAATAAAAGGGGCATAAGTAACACCTTTAATTAATCTACGACGTTCCGCTATGTTGTCAGGTTTGAGCCCATCTTTATAAAATGGAGTGTAAAAAAGGAAGCCAGGCGTTTGTTTATTATCTTGTACCAGAATAATGGGCGCTGTTAACAATGCCTTCCCTGAGTCTCTTGCTTTTTTAATTGATGAGTAGCGATTGCTTTCAAAAGCAATATCAAGGCCAATGGCTTGTTTGTTTGAAGCAAGTGGTTCAACAAAGGTGATTGGCCAATATTCAGGATTGGTATGAGTTGGGTGTACTTTATAATCAGGTCTTTGTTGATATTGTTTTTGTAAATAGTTATCGAACTCATCAGGTTGCACATTATGAATAACCCCAAAGCCGTTAATGCCTGGGTAGTTGATATCTATTTGTAAACTTTTTGAGTAGGTTGACCATTGTTGAGAAGTGATATCTGAATCGACAGCATCAATATAAGCAACGCCTCCCCAGAGGATATTTTCATAAAGTGTCATTCGTTGTTTGATTAAGTTAACTACTTTTTCAGCTTCGCGCTCAAATTGAATCTCAAGCTTTTGTGATTGTTGAAATTGAGAGTAGTACCAAGCACTGAAAGTTAATACCACAGAAAGCAATACGATTAGCCAATGAATTGAATGCATTTTCCCTGCACGAACTAACTTTTCTCTTTTTTCGTTATTTTGTAACCCATCATCCATAAGGGGTCCCTAGAGTTATTTTGTTAATAGCTATTGATGTAAGTGCGTGATGCTAGTTAATTTGATGAAATAAAATAGGTTTCTGATGGTTTTTATGTTGTGTTTTTTAATAAAAAGACAACATAAAAATTTAAAAAATCAACGTTTTTATCATTGTTCTTTATCGTACCTTGAGTATAAATTATTTTATTTTTTATATTTTATTTTACTTTTTATATACTATTAATGAGAATGAAAATATTACCGTCTTTTGCTATGTATAGAGCATTACAAATAATGTTAGCTTAAGGTATTAAAAATAACCACCTATAATGATCTATTTAACACTATTTATTGATTAATTATTTTTTGATTTGATCTTTTTGTGGCTTCGGTTGGTTTTTCATTAAAATTTACTTTGTTAGACCTAATTAATTGAATTTATATGAGAGTTAAGTTTTTATCTTGATAACCGTTTATAACAGGCATAGACGAGAGCTGAAATAAGAAGCTTCCATAGAAAGCAGTGAGTATTTATTACTTTTTAATTATTAACTTCTATTTTAGTTGTAATGGTGCGGTTTCCTTTTCAAAAAAGTTTTGTCTGTTCTGTGAAGACTGGTTTGATTAGAGGTCCTATTGTTAGTGTTGTTGAGTGAAGATTACTTTTTAGTCTTCATCGAGACTAAAAAGTAATTACATTATAAATTTGAAGCTTAAACCTTACATTTTGAACAGTGTAACGTGTTCGTTAAGTTGTGCTGCAAATTGAGCTAGTTCTTCAGTTGCTATTCTAACCTCCTCCGCACCCACTCCTGTTTTATAGGACAATTCTTTTATTTCAATAACTTGTTTTCCAACCTCGGCAGCAACAGAGCTTTGTTCTTCAGCTGCACTAGCGATTTGTGAATTCATATCAATAATTTGATATACCACATTTTTAATATCCGCTAGTGCCTGCTGAACATCTACGGTTTGGGTTACGATAGTATCGGCTTGTTCACGTCCAATTTTCATCGATTCAACAGAGGCTTTGGCACTTCCTTGCACTTTGCTTATTTTGGCTTCAATTTCAGCAGTCGACTTTTGAGTATTTAAAGCTAACGCTCTTACTTCATCTGCTACCACCGAGAACCCTCTACCAAATTCTCCAGCTCGAGCTGCTTCGATAGCTGCGTTTAATGCCAGTAGATTGGTTTGATCTGAAATACCTTTAATAACAGCAAGGATACCTGCAATATCTTCTGTACTTTCTGCAAGTTCGGTAATGATAATAGTCGTTTTGTCTAGATCTTTGGCTAAGCCTTGTACATCATTAGAAGATTGTTCCGCTTTTAATGTTCCTTGATCAACAAGTAAACGAGCTGCTTCAGTTGCATCTGCGGCGACACTTGTATTCCTCGCAACTTCCTCAGAAGTTGCATGCATTTGATTAATTGCTGTCGCAACTTGTTCTGTTGCATGATTTTGTTCTGCAATATTGTTTTTAGTTTGAACTGAGATTAATGCGAGTCCTTCTGAAGCAGCTGTTTGAGAAACGGCGGAATCCGATATTTGTTTCATCATCACTTTCAGTTTTTCAACCATTAATCGCATGGCTAAATAAATCCCTGTTTCTTTACCTGTATTTTTAAATTTTATACTTAAATCACCTTCAGCAATTTGATGAGTTAATACTTCGATATCTTTCGGTTCGCCACCAATAGGACGTAAAATAGAAAGTGTAATTCTCCAACTTAATAAGATGGCTAAAATAATACCGATAGATACCAGTATGATAAGGTTTAAAACCGCTGACTCACCTTGCGCTAATGAGTTTTTAGTAAACTCACTCGCTTTGTTGGCTGCAAAATTTTCAAGTTTTAAAAGACGTTGGTTTAAATCTTGAATATGATTTGCGCCTTTTTCTTTCGTTATTTTAGCTGCTTCAATGCGTTTACCTTCTTTCATTAAGGCAATTACTTCGTTACGAATGGGCCTCCAGTTAATAAAATTTTCTCGAATAATTTTTATTTCAGATTTATTACCTAAAAAACGTTCATTTAATACATCGAAATATTTAAATGTTTGTTTCTCAATTACATCAACGTTAGCTGCTGCTTTATTAATTTGATCTATTGAACTGGCTAACGCAACATCTTTCATTGAGCGATGCATACTAGTTACTGCACCCTCAATCTTAACGATTGCAACACTGACAGAAAATGGATGTTTATAAAGTAGTTGGGTAAAGTTTGACAGAGAATGCATTTGTTTTACTGCAAAAATACTCATAATGATTAAAATAATTATAAGAATGGAAAAAGCACCTGCTAAGCGTTTCCTTAATGACATGTTATCAAGCATAAAGCATCCTTTTGAAGTGAGTCAATTGTAATAAAAAACAAGTTTAGTACTTATTTTACCATTTAAAGGTGAAAATAATACTTAATATTGACTACTTTGTGAGTAGGGGACACCTGGTATTTATATAAATATTATGAATAACCAAAGACTTACTAAATAATTAGACTCTGTAATAACGGTTATTCTATCTTTTAGAGGGCTTTTATATACCCATTACTGTTCAAGGTACTTTGTTCAGTTGTTAGCTTGAACTTCAAATCAACGTACAATATGATGACAATAGATAGTCCTTATCGAAGGTTGTAGATAGAGTTGGTTTCAAGCTAACGACCCAGAGGGTAAGCAGTGAAAAAATATCTTTGTTGTTAGAAGTATTGATTTAACCCGTTAGGTATTTCTTTTTGTGGCTAGAGCCTGCCCACTTGATTACTTGTGAATTTTGCACATTTTGACTCGTAATAGGTATATATAATAGAGAAACTTAATGCACTGTAAGTGGTTGATATTTAATTCTTTATTTTTATTTTTTCCTTTTTATTATACTGTTGTTTATTTTTATCATTGTTTAATGACGAGGCGAAGAAAAATATATTCCTACCTTTTATGATGCTACTTGTATTTAAATGAAACAGAATTAACACTTTTTTCATTTATAACTAATACTTTATTCTAAATATATTCGTCACATAGCGATTACTTGTTAACGTTTTTTCCTCAACCTTATCTGCATCACATTTTTTATTTGTAACCAATAGTAGGGTGTATATTGATGATTTGTTTGTGAAAGTGTATTTTACCAGTAACCTCTTTATTTCCGAGTTAGCTTTGATTATTTAAATTAAAGTTCAAAGTAAGTTATATTTTAGTGTTGATAAAAGAATCTCTACCCTTTTTTAAATTTAAGCAGTGGTACCTTAAGGGGACTATGTGAACGAGTTTTTTATTGCGATTATTATTGTTGGTACTGTGCTATTACTGGCCAGTCTAATGACTACGTTAAAAATCTGCCAAAAGAATGATAGCTCAGCTTGGTACCTTCTTTTTTATTTTATTATTCTATTTATTATTGGTTATTTAGGAATTCTTTATTATTTTCTTTATTTTCAATTAGATCCAATCCTTGTTTCAACCGTTGCTTGTATTCTATTTGGAGGGGGAGGGTTTGTTTATTTAGTAATTAAGCTGAGTTATAGCAGTCTATTAAGTCTTGAAGAAGCAGTGGAAGTACAGCGTTATCAAGCGGAACATGATATTTTGACCGGTTTACCTAATCGTAAAATGTTCTTTAAATCCCTTTCTCATATAATTAGCGAATCAACGCCTTGTTCAGTGTTATTTATTGATTTAAACGACTTTAAACAAGTTAACGATTCATTTGGTCATTATTGTGGAGATCAATTATTAATTGCCACTGCACATGCATTAAAATTTAATCTTAGTGATCATTATTCGTTGTTTCGGCTTGCTGGTGATGAGTTTGCCATACTTTCTACTTATCAAAGTGAAAAGGGGTTACAGCGGTGTATTAATCTCATTAGGAAGTCGGTACAAGCTCCTCTAAAAATAGATAAACAACTGATTAATGTAAATTTTAGTATTGGAGTCAGTCATTATCCACAAGATAGTCTAGATATGTATGAGTTAGTCAAACATGCAGATTTAGCAATGTATGAAGCTAAAAGAACCAATAAAAACTTAGTTTATTACGATGCAGAATTAAGCCAGAGAGAAGGTGAAATTTTGTTAATGACAAATAAAATAAAAGGGGCGATTGAGCAAGATGAATTTTTATTATTTTATCAACCAATGATCTGTACTAAGACGAATAAACAGCATGGTTTAGAAGTCTTGATTCGTTGGCCTCAGCCTGATGGCAGCTTTCTTTCTCCGGATTATTTTATCATGATAGCGGAACGAAGTAGTTTGATTCTATCTGTGACTAAATGGGTTGTGATTGAAGCGGTTAACAATTTAAAAGTATTACAAGCCGCAGGTTTTACAGGTGCGTTACATATCAATTTGTCTGCACAAGATTTAAACAGTCATGAGTTTTATGACTATGTAGCAGAATTGTTTAAAGAAGACGAGTCAATCAGCGATGTGATTGTTTTTGAGATAACAGAAAGCGCTATGATGACGAATATTCAAGGAGCTAAGGAGATGATCATGGCATTAAATGCAATGGGATTTCAATTTAGTATAGATGATTTTGGTACCGGATTTTCTTCACTGTCTCTATTAAGAGAGCTTTCTATTAAACAAATTAAAATTGACCGTTCTTTTGTTGACGGTATGCTAAAACAAAAAGCTGATTATGCGATTGTAAAATCAATCATTTTTTTGGCTAAACAATTAGAGTGTGAGGTTATTGCTGAAGGAATAGAAAACAGAGAAACTGAACAAGAGCTAATAAATTTAGACTGTGATTATTTACAAGGATATTATTACAGTAAACCGATCTCGTTAGAAGACATTAAGTGTAAATATTTAAACTAGAAAGCAAGTTAAAAACGAAATACTATTTAATATTATTAATGGCTTACTACACATAATGGTCAATTTAAATAATATTTTTCATCGCCATTTTTATTGAATGGGTAAGTTACTTACCTATTCCATCTTTCATTATAATACTTTTATAATTATTCCTACTAAATTAATTTCTATTAACAAATTCCAACTAAAAAATATCTTAAAAATGCACTCCATAGCAACATTAATATGTTGTATTGGTTATTGGATTGAGAGGTTAACTTTATTGATATTACCTATTTAATTAACTGTTTCATTGAGTAAATTTATAACAATTTATATGGATATTTATTTAATATCACATAAATGTGAACTATGATGGTTTTTTTGAAAATCTTGTCTAAAATATGTCACGTCACCCTCGAGATTAAGTACTTTTTCTATGAAATATATATAACATATATTTCATTAATTAATTAATTAAAATTTCAAATCAGCGTGTTTGATTTATCGCCTTAAATTATTGTTTATTGGACGATTTAAGTTGGTAAGTTTTTAGTCATGAGCTATTTATACCAAAAGAATTAATAAGGTGAGCATTCTTGCTGGTTAAAATCCTCCCTAACTGCGTTGTGAGTTTTGAAGTGAGAACAACTATCTCCTACAACTCACGCCTTATTAGTGTTAATTTTTCTTGCGCAATCTCTGATCACTTATTTAATTCCATTGGTATTAGAGGAAATATGAAGTTACAAGGTAAAATATTAAATTGGAATGATGATAAAGGTTTTGGTTTTGTTGAGCCTAATGGTGGTGGACAGCGAGCTTTTGTGCATATTAAATCATTTAAGTATGGTTCGAAAAGACCTATTAATGGCGATGTGATTATTTATGAATTAGTAAAAGAAGCTAACAATCGGTTCAAAGCGGTTAAGGTTCAATTTGCTAGTGATGCGAGAGAAGCAAATAAACGTAAAAAGAACTATAACAAAGCTAGCAGTAACAATGTTGTTCGCCATATATTTACTATTATTTTTTGTTTTGCATTATTAGCCTCTGTAGCAATGGGAAAACTGTCTAGTATTATTATTGGTCTTTATGTTGTAATGAGTATCATCACTTATATTGCTTATGCTATTGATAAGTCTTCTGCTCAAAGTGGAAACTGGAGAACGAAAGAAAGCACATTACATCTTTTTGCTTTAGCGGGGGGATGGCCAGGTGCTTTTTGGGCCCAACAACGATTACGCCATAAATCGATAAAGAAAGAATTTCAAATGGGGTTTAGAACAACTGTATTTTTGAATTTATTGGGGTTCTTTTGGTTACACACTGAAAGTGGGTCTCATTTCTTACATATTGTTGTACTACCGTTGTTAAAGTTTTAGGACGAGTTCAATTAAGCTGGAGTAACTGTATTGAAAATTAAATTAGATGATTTAACAAGTAAGGAGATCTTCTCTCTTCTTCAAGAGCATCTTGATGATATGAAAGCAACTTCTCCGCCTGAAAGTGTACATGCACTCAATTTAGAGGCGTTAAAAGATCCTTCTGTTTATTTTTGGAGCATTTGGGATGGGCAAATATTGGCAGGGTGTGGTGCTTTCAAAAAGCTTGATCAACAACATGCTGAAATAAAGTCGATGAGAACCTCAAGCCTTTACAAAAAACAAGGTGTTGCTTCTAAGTTGTTAATTCATATTATTGAGCAAGCAAAACTATGTGGGATCACTCGATTAAGCCTTGAAACAGGATCAATGGATTATTTTTTACCTGCACATAGCTTGTATTTAAAACATGGATTTAGTTTTTGTGCCCCTTTTTCTGACTATGAAGAAGATCCCAATAGTAAATTTATGTTATTAGATTTAGTTAAGGTGTAACCTCATCGCTATTCCTACTTCCAATCTTAACGACTATTAATGCGTAAAAAATGCTTAGAGAGATTCATGTTATGAATAAAATAAAATAGAAATTAAATATTGCAAAAAATGCCGTTGGTTAATGTGTTCTTCATGGATGGCTCAGGAGTTATTAAGTACTTTTGAAGATGAATTAGATGAAGTTTCATTATTACCAGGTGAAGGAGGAATATTTGAAATGTTTGCAAATGGTACGCTTATTTGGTCGCGTAAAGAGACGGGCGGCTTTCCAGAAATTACAGAGTTAAAGCAATTAGTTAGAAATATTATTGCGCCAGAGAAAGATCTTGGATGTATCGATCGTAAAACAGCTAAAAGTCTGATTCAATAAAAGCTTAGCTCAACAATCAAGTTATAGAATTTATTGGAGTCATTATGTCAGTTATCGCTAATACACCTAAACCACCTTATTATGCTGTTATTTTTACTTCTACTCGTACAGAGGAGGATGATGGTTACAATGAAGCAGCCGATAGAATGGTGGAACTTGCTCAGCAACAAACAGGCTTTTTAGGAATTGAATCAGCGAGAGAAAGTATTGGTATAACGGTTTCTTATTGGGCTGATTTAGATTCAATAAAACAATGGAAAGCCAATACTGAGCATATAGAGGCTCAAAAAATGGGACGACAATCTTGGTATGATACTTTTAAAATACGTATTTCAAAGGTAGAGCGGGATTACGGCCAGTTAATTGATGAGCCTCATTAATGGTAGTTAACGCTTTTTGTTGGAAATACCATTAAGTATGTTTATTTAATGAGTTGCTCGTTTACTCATCTTCTTTTTTGTTTAAATCATGAATGACTAAATCTAAAGATTGCATTAATTGTAAGGCTTGATTTGAATCGATACTATTAAATTTACAGCGTATTTTACCGGGTATATCTACTGCTTTTAATTTCAGATCTTGACCTGCTGTTGTTAATTGAATAAGACGTTTTCGTTGATCTTTTTCATCTTTAATTACTGCGAGTAGTGCTTTGTCTGCCATCTTTTTTAAAATTTGAGTCATTGCACTACCATCAATTGCGGTTGTTTCAATAAGCTCTGCAATGGTTATTTTATCTTGATCCCATAATGCCATCATCACTACATATTGTGGGTAAGTTAAGTTAATTTCTGTTAATGGTTCCCGATAGGCGCGGGCAATACTATTTGATGCCATGTATAAACGATGACACAGCTGATGCTTTAGTTTTAGCTGTTCAAATGACATAGCAATTTCCTTCAATTGTTTCTTTTTTATTATATTTATTATTTCAATAACTATTATAACTATAAATTTAATTTGCATGCAAAGTATTTGCAATTGTTATTTATCTTCGTTATTATTATTTTGCATGCAAAATAAATTCGTTATTCAATACAAATTTTGGAGTTCACTATGAATGTATTACAAGAAGTCGCTTACACAGCTAAAGCAACAGCAACTGGTGGCCGTGAAGGTATCGCTAAATCTGATGATGGACGTTTAGATGTTAAACTATCTACACCCAAAAACTTAGGTGGTGATGATGGACAGGGCACAAATCCTGAGCAATTATTTGGTGCTGGTTATGCTGCATGTTTCATTGGTGCACTTAAACATGTTGCAGGTGTTGAGAAAATCGCACTTCCAAGTGATCTGTTCATTAACTCTGAAGTTTCTATTGGTCCAATCGAAGGTGGTTTTGGGATCGAAGTTAAGCTTTCTATCTCACTAGGTGATATGGATAAAGCGGAAGCAGAAGCGTTAGTAGAAAAAGCTGATTTAGTTTGTCCATACTCAAATGCAACACGTGGCAATATTGCTAAAGAACTTATTATTCTTTAATTACGTGTTTCTAATTACTAGGTTGTTTTTAATATACTGGTTAAATACTAAGTATTACTAGCATTTAAAATAACTAAAGTTACAAAATTTAAGGCCTGTAATAGCTCTCTATTACAGGCTTTTTTTATTTGAAATAAATATGATAATTCAGTGAATATAAGCTAATTTATTTGGTTAAATAGAAGAAGATACTTGTTTTTGCTGTACGGTATATTTAACTTGGTACAGAGCCAGTAATGCTAGACAAATAATTAACGCGATACTGGTACTTGTGAGTACACCTTGCCATCCCCAACGTTCATAGAATGGAGCAATGAAGAAAACACCTAAGCTTGCCCCTGTATAATAAAATAAACTATAAAGTGCTTGAGCGCTGCCTTTGCCTTTTTTGGCTGTACGGCTGACTAAGGTGCTGGCTTGGGCGTGACAAAAGAAGAAACCAAAGGCCATCATGATCATGCCAATGATCATTACTGATAGGTGGTGATTACTTAATAGGAAATTAGCTAACAACATAATGCATACACCTGTCGCAACACCTGCTAATTGACCATGCTTTTTAGAGAATTTACCTGCTAATGAAGCACTCATGGTCCCCCCTAAAAAGGTGATGAAAACTAAACTACGCAGTGCACTTGGTAATTGGTATGGCGCTTCTTCGAGTACACTCATTAAGTAACTAAATAAGTTTACAAAGCATCCGAATGCTAATCCAATTACGATATATAACAATAATAATTGAGGGCGTTGTAAATGCTTAGAAAACATATTTAAGCTCGGTTTTAGTTTAAATTGTTGTGCTGTGAAGTGACGTTGTTTAGGAATAATAAAGTAGACTGCCATAAATAAAATAGCAGTAAATGCTGCAATAGCATATCCAGTTGCTTGCCAACTTCCTAATAGGTCAACAGAAGCACCACCAACTAATCTGCTACTGATGCCACCTATGGTATTTGAAGCAATATAAAAGCCTACAGCAGCAGGTAACCAACTCTTTCTCAACTCTTCGCCCAATAAAGGAATAGCTACAGCAGGGCATACAGATAATAAAGCACCTTGTATAAAGCGTAATGATAAGAATAAAGAATAATTCTCAACTAATGGCAATAACAAAGAGACACACAAACCTGCAATCATGCCTTTTAAGAGAATAGGGCGTCGACCTATTGAGTCAGACAGACTAGCAAAAATTAACAATCCTAATCCCATACCTAGTAAAGGGGCTGACATCGTCAGATTAGCGGCTAATAAGCTGATATTAAATTCATGTTGAAGCGTTGGTAATAGTGGTTGTAACCAATAGATGTTAGAGAAAGTGACCACTGAGCAAAGGCAAACTGAAAGTACTAAACGGTTGTAATGTGTTAATTTTTTCATTTCTTCTGATGTATAAAAGGTACTGGATATGGCGATGATAACCACCTATCATCAATAAATATATTATGTTGTTTTTATACAACCTATAAATATAATTTATGGGTTGGCTTGCAGTGAATTTATATATTGGTATCAGTGAATTTATATAGTGGTATCAGTGAATTTTGGGGACGTAAATGGAATTTAGACAACTACAACATTTTGTGACGATTGTTGAAACAGGCAGTATATCTGCAGCTGCTCGGCATTTGTTTTTAGCACAGCCAGCGATCAGTGCCAGTATTAAAAAACTTGAAAGTGAATTAAATATGCCGCTATTACACCGTCGTGAAAGAGGGGTAAGTTTGACCGAAGCGGGACATCTATTTTTACTGCATGCTAAGCAGATACTGCAACAAGCTAAGGATGCAAAGCTGTCCATGCAGGCTATCGAAGGGCTTGATCAAGGAGAGGTTGAGATTGGTGTTCCTCCTATGCTTGGTTCATACTTCTTTCCCCCTTTGATTATGGCTTTTAAACATCAATATCCAGCGTTGGGGATGAATATTATAGATACAGGTACTCGACGTATTAGAAAGAAGTTACTGGATGGTGACTTAGAGCTAGGGGTCGTTGCAGATCATGATTTACCACCTGAATTTGATAGTGGAAAATTAATCCGAGAAGAGATGGTTGTTTGTATGGCAGCTGACCATCCTCTTGCTGAGTTTGAGCAGATTGAGTATGCGGACTTTTTAAAATATGAACTGATATTGTTTGGTAAAGGTTATTACCATCATTCATTGATTGAAAAAATCAGCCAAAAAGAAAAAGAACGTCCAAAGATTGCCTTCACCAGTAATTTATTGCCATTAATTAAATCTATTATTCGTAAAGGTTATGCTATTTCACCTATGTGGAAAGTTAGTATTCAAGACGACGATGAAATTATTACACGTCCTTTTGTTGAACCTTTTTGTATCGATCTTAGTTTAGCTTGGCGCAGAGATAGTTATATGTCTCGTGCTAATCAAGTATTTCGAGATTTTGTTCTTGAAGAAGTTAAAAATGATTAGGCTATGTTTGTATTAATCAAGTAAACATTTTGATAAATAGCAGTGTTAATAATAGATGAAACTAACCTGCCTAAAGCTTCAAGTATTCCAATAAAAAGAGGCTAACCTAAACATAGGTTAACCTCTTTATTTGTATGTAGCCTACTCTTGTTTAGGTTACTTTTATTAAGATTATTCTAGTTTGAATTTCTTAACTAACGAATCTAATTGTGAGTTTGCTGATGCTAAGTTTTCAGTACTATCAAGTGTCTCTTGACCACTTCTTGTTAATTCTTTTACCATCTCACTGATATTAGTCATGTTGCGATTAACTTCTTCTGTGACTGCACTTTGTTCTTCTGATGCCGTTGCTATTTGTGTGTTCAGATCATTAATATGAATAATAAAATTAGTCATATTATCTAAGCTATCTGTCACTCGAGCTGTGTTTTCGGCAGTACGTTGACAACTTGCTCTTGTCACGTCCATTGCCGTTACTGCGTTTTCAGCATCGTTACTTAATGTAGATAGTATTTTGTTTATTTCAGCGGTACTTGTTTGAGTACGTGCTGCTAACGAACGAACTTCATCTGCAACGACTGCAAAACCTCGGCCTTGTTCACCTGCTCGTGCAGCTTCTATTGCGGCATTTAACGCTAATAAGTTAGTTTGGTCTGCTATTTCACCAATCACGCTTAATGCTTTAATAATTTCTTGCGTATTATCATTCATTGTATTAATGCTGGTTGAAGCTGAGTCAACCTCATCAACTAGTGCAATAACACTGTTTGATGCTTCTGTCACAATGGCTTTAGATAAGATTGCTTCATCATTTGCTTTTTGTGTATTGATTGAAGTATCTGCTGCATTTTGTGCCACAGTTTCAGAAGTACTACTCATTTCTGTAATAGCACTGACTACCTGATCTGTTTCACTTGCGTGTGTTAGCAAGGCACTATTTACTTTAATCGATTGATCATTAAGTTGTTCAGTACTTTTTGTGATATGTACTGAAGCTTGTGAAATATCAAGCATCATAGATTGTAAATAAATAATGAAGTTATTCACTGAACGACTGATATCACCTAGCTCATCATCATAAACTATGGCGATACGTGATGTTAAATCAGCTTCACCTGTTGATAATGTATCGATTCTCTCTTTTAGCGTCAGTAAACTTTTAACAATAGCGCTAATGATCCAAATAACGATAACAAATGACAAAATAATTAATATTGCTGAAGTAGTGACCATTGAATAAACTTGTTCTCCAAAAATATCTTCAGTCACGCTGGTTAAGCTTTCCTGAACAGCAATAATATCATTCTCATAGGCGCCTGTTACGATTGTCCACTCCCAGTCAGGGAATATATTTCGAGCATAAGCGATTTTATTTTCATATTCTTTGGTTACTGGATTTTCAAAGATTATTTTTACACTGGTTTCTGTTTGACCTTTAATGCTGTTTGCTACCAATTTTGAGCTATCTACTACCGTTCCAACAATCTCTTTTTTAGGGTGAGCAATAATTGTCCCATTTTTATCTTGAATCCAAAAATATCCATTTTCACCATATTTAGCGATAGTTACCGCATGTAAAGCATTTTTAATATTATTCATTCTAAGCGTACTAATATATTCACCGCTTGCAATGACTATGTTTAAAGGTTTGAAATAAAATGAAGCGGTTATTTTATCTTCTATTATATTGGTATTTGGATTTAAGTAAGTGTATTGGCTGAATCCAATATCGTCTTTCTTAGCTGCTGCAATGATATTTTGTACATAGTATTTGCCATCGGGACTAACGTTATTAAATCCACTCTTTCCTATACTATTTGAATTACTTCCGTAGGCGACACTGACATAAGAAGAAGCATTATAAGCAAATAGATAGCGTCCTCCATTCCAACGGTATTGATTTAAAAAGGCATAAATACTTATTTCTGCTTCAATTTCCGAGTGACTATTTTTATAAATGCCTTCAATCATTGTTCTGAACTCTGACATTTCTTCAGTTAAGTTCTTTTCTATATTTTGTATTTTAGATTTTTCATAATAATCAGCAATAGCAAAAGAAAGGGTATCCACTTGTCCCTTAAGTTCCTGATCAAGTACTTTTCCTAGTTGTAAGCTAACGTTTTCTTTCTCCTTTTCAAGTACATAATTCTCTGTTTCAATTAATGAGTAGAGAAAAAAAACAGCCATAATGATCAATGGCACGCATAACGTAGTAACGAGTTTAGTTTTGATAGTAAATTTTATTGGCACAGGCATTTCCCATAATAAGTTATTTTATTTGTAACTATTCAATTATAGGTAATAAGTTCAATTTGTTCATAAATTTATTACAGTTTTATTGTTATTCATCAAATAAACCGTTAATTATTACCTAAATATAAGGTGTGGAGTTTAAAACGAAGGTATTTATTAAAGGATAAACCGAATATTCTTAATATAAAGCACTGTTTTTAAGATTATGCTTTTGAAAAAATTAATATTCATTAGCTTAACTAATGTTGTTTTTATATGAAAATTTAAGGTATTAAATGGAAAGTAAATAGAGATATAAAAATAACAAAGGGACTCAATGAGTCCCTTTGTTAAATATAGATATATCGAATAATACGATTAGTTTAATAAACGAGCTCGAATTGTACCTTCAATTTCTTTTAGTTTATCTAATGCAGTATCTGCATCTTCGCTATTAACATCAATAACAACGTAACCAATATTTTCATTAGTTTGTAAGTATTGTGCTGCAATATTGATATTGTTATCAGCAAATGCCAAGTTAATCTTAGTTAAGATACCCGGTTGGTTACGGTGAATGTGTAATAGACGACTTGCATCTTTATGAAGTGGTAAAGATACTTCAGGAAAGTTTTTAGAAGACAGTGTTGAACCGTTATCAGAGTATTTAACTAATTTACCTGCAACTTCATAACCGATATTTTCTTGTGCTTCTTGTGTGCTACCACCAACATGTGGAGTCAGAATTACATTATCAAATTCACGTAATGGAGACTCAAACTCTTCATTGTTTGATTTTGGTTCAGTTGGGAAAACATCAACCGCCGCACCAGATAGTTTTTTGCTACGTAATGCTTCACATAATGCAGGGATATCTACAACAGTACCGCGTGCCGCATTCATGAAGATTGCACCGTCTTTCATTTGTGCAAACTCTTTAGCACCCATCATATTTTTTGTAGAATCAACTTCTGGTACATGTAGGCTGACGACATCAGATTTCTCTAATAGCTCTTTCATGGTTGCCACTTGAGTTGCATTACCTAGTGTTAGTTTACTTTCGATATCGTAGAAAGAAACATTGAAACCTAGACCTTCAGCAAGAATGCCAAATTGAGTACCGATATGACCGTAACCAATAATACCTAAGTTTTTACCACGTGCTTCATAAGAAGCTGTTGCTGATTTGTCCCACTCGCCACGGTGAGCTTTAGCATTACGCTCAGGTACACCACGTAATAATAATAATGCTTGACCAAGTACTAGTTCTGCAACACTTCGAGTATTTGAGAAAGGTGCATTAAAAACGGCAACACCTTTTGTTTGTGCAGCACCTAAATCTACTTGGTTAGTACCAATACAAAAACAACCAATTGCAACTAGTTTGTCTGCTGCTGCTAATACTTTTGCTGATAAGTTAGAGCGCGAACGAATACCGATAAAATGCACGTCTTTAATTTTTTCGATTAAATCATCTTCATTTAGCGATGTTTTAATACTTTCGATGTTGTTGTAACCAGCTTGTGTAAAAGTATCAACTGAACTCTGGTGTAAACCTTCTAAAAGAAGAATTTTAATTTTATCTTTATTGAGTGAAAACTTAGTCATTGTATTTCCTTGAGCCTTATTTAAAGGTGGATGGACAGCAATTTTTAGAATAATTTTAGTGTCTGTAAAATAGCAAAAATAGTTGTAATTGTGAATCTGAGACTGTTGTTTCTATATTATAAATCGAAACAACTTATTACAATTTCATTGTTATTATTTACATAATGTTTGATCCATTCACTTAGTTTTTTTAAATAGTAAGCGAATAGAGCAAAAAAATCGTTAAATGAGATTATTTTAGTGTTTTTACGCCGTCTTCTGCACCGACTAAAACAACATCCGCCGCGCGATTTGCGAATAAACCATTTGTCACAACACCGACGATTGAATTGATTTGATTTTCTAGTGCTAATGGTTCTGCAATTTTTAGGTTATGAACATCTAAAATAACATTACCGTTATCAGTGATCACACCTTCTCGGTAAACAGGGTCGCCGCCTAACTTAACAAGTTCACGAGCAACGTAGCTACGTGCCATTGGAATGACTTCAACAGGCAGTGGGAAGTCACCTAAAATATCGACATTTTTAGTATCATCAACAATACAGATGAACTTATCTGCCACTGCTGAAACAATCTTTTCACGTGTTAATGCAGCACCACCACCTTTAATCATGTGATTGTATGGGTTAATTTCATCTGCTCCGTCAACATATACACTTAATTCAGAGACTTCGTTTAGGTCGAATACTTCGATACCATACGATTTTAATTTATCTGTTGAAGCTTCTGAACTGGATACTGCGCCTACTATGCTATTTTTTATCGTTGCTAGTGCATCAATAAAATGATTAACCGTTGAACCTGTACCAACACCTACGATGGTATCTTTTTCAACGTATTCTAAGGCTGCATAAGCGGCTGCTTTCTTTTTATCATCTTGAGTCATGACTTGTATCCTGTTGAGTGAGCGTGAGTCTTGAAAGTGGCGCGATTATACCCCTAATTACGCTGTAATTTTAAGCTCTATTTACTAAAAACCAGTAAATAATTGTGCTTATTATTTTTTCATAATTGAATTACGAGTTGAATGAAGAATTTTCATTCAGAAAAATGGAAATGTTGCAGAGGAGTCATTATTTCAGGTAAAGGCACATCCCATTTTTGAATTGGCAATAAATCAACGTATTGACAGTTATGCGCAAGTCCGATCGGGTAGGGGCCTATCTTATCAGAAAACCAAGGTGCTAATAAACGATCGTAATAACCGCCTCCCATACCGATTCGGTTTCCTTGCTGATCAAAAGCAACTAATGGAGTGAATACAATATCTAAGTTTTCGGGTGAGCAAGTGTTTAAATAAGGCGCTAAACTTTTTGAAGTAGAAGTAGAAGTAGAAGTAGAAGTAGATTGATTGTCATGGCCATCATTATGTTCATTAATCTGATGATCAACATTAATGTCGAGTCTAGGTTCTTTAATGCCGTAGCGATTTTTAATCATCACTGTATTTTCTTGATAAGCTAAAAACAATAGCTCACCAACTTGAGTCGGGTGAACCACAGGTAGATAAACCTGTTTTTTTTGTTGCCAGCACCATTCAATAAAGTTGTGTAAATCAATTTCGCCATCGTGCGCAAGCGTCACTGAAATATGTTGTGCTTGTTGTACTTTGGGATGTTTAACTAAAGAAGTTAGTAGTTGTGATGAAGCTTGCTGTTGCTGCTCGGGTAATAAAGCGTTGCGCGCAGCACGAACTTGCTGACGAATCGCATTTCGCTGTTGAGAAATATTATCGGGCATATTAGGCATTATATTATTCGCGTTTGTAGGTAAACAGGTTGTGTCAATAACATAACAAATATGTTGTCAGTTAGCACCGCTAAATAATAATTTATGATGGAGAATAAAGGTGTAAAGAAGAAATAAAAAACACTTAAATCTTAAGAAAAAGACTTAAGAAAGATAACCCAAGGATACCGCTTTTGACTGTGACCTTGAACCCGAAGGTCAAGGTTGGCGTATTGATGTCTACCGCAGGTTTCTCGATACGAGTCGAGCTTACACAATAGCAAAGCAAAACAATTCACCAGGGTAATACTTATCGGCTCAGGGACTTAGTCAAGATTAACGTGTACCCGAGGGTTGAATAAACTGTACCTACATTTGAACCGTATTAAAAGGCTTTTTAGGAAAAAACATGAAGTTTGATACTGCTTGATGGTTTTTTAAACATTATAACAATGTTGTCAATAGCGGTACTATTTCACTGGGTAAAATAACTTGTTTATTGGCTATAAATTTTATGAAAGAAGACAAGTACTTATATTTATGTTGTAAATTTTAAGTGTATTTTAGAAAAATGTTTATAACCGCTTTAGATAAACTCTTAAAAAACGTTTAACCTTATTTCAAGGTAGAGGCTTTAATGTATTGCGATAACACCGAGTCCGCTAAAAGTAGTGCTTATTTTGACGTCGGTGTTATTTGCTAGAAAGAGGCGTAAGGAAAGCATTAAGAAAATGAGTTAAGTCTTTAGCTAAAAATGTAGTTAAGCATTAAATTAAGCATTTAGTTAAGAATGCTAATTATTAACGCTATTCTTTAATCGTTGTTTTATTCAATGCGCCATTAATTGCATCTTGAAGTTCTTGAATACGCTTATTCAATTGATCTGTTTGTTCTTGAGCTTCTGCTTTTATGGTATTTAATTGATGGCGATAGTTTAATGCGGCCATTACCACTAATTGTTCATTTCGTAACGTTCTTCCGCTACTTTTCATTTCTTTTAAATGCTCATCTACCTGAGTGGCGGTACTTAATAAGTTTTCTTGCTCACCGTCAGGGCAGCCGATTTTATATTGTTGGCCTAAAATAGTTATATCAAGTTGCGCCATAATGCCCCCGTTAGTGTTGCAGAATAAGGGAGTAATCAGTTTCCCTAAAAAAAATGTCATATTGTGGGCGAACTATATCGACCTAGCTATCAAGTTTCAAGTACTTACTAGCGACGAGATCTTCTGGATGATAGAATAGTTGCACTATCCTTAGTTTATTAAGAGTGTCGCTATGAGTTCTGCCGTTCTACCAAGTTTTGATGAAATCTCGCAAGCCCTTGACAGTGCTGACCTATTCACCAATGCAGCGGAAACACATGGGGTGTTATCTGGCTTTGTTTGTGGTGGCGTTGCCCTTGACGATAAAAGCTGGCAGTCATTATTTAATGATGTTGTTAATGAAGGTATGGCGCTACCACAAGCAGTAAAAAGCTTGGTTTCAAGCATCTATGCTGATGTTGTTAAACAATGTACTGATGATGGTTTGGGGTTTAATTTATTGTTACCAGAAGACGAAAAACCATTAGATGAACGAGCAGAAGCCATGGCGCAATGGGCGCAAGGTTTCTTAGTGGGTTTTGGTATGGTTCAACAAGCTCTTAATCAAGCATCAGATGATGTTCAAGAAGTGATCCGTGATATTCGCGATATTTCACAATTATCGTTAGATTTTGAACAAGAAGATGAAGACTCTGAAATTGCTTTTACTGAAATTGTTGAGTACCTTCGAGTTAGTGCTATGTTATGTTTTAATACTTTTTCTCGTAATACGCCGTTACCTGTTTCTAAGACTCTGCATTAAAGTGAGAACCCATGACTGAATTTATAACCCGTCGTAATGTATTTGCTAATAGCATGCTGGATAACAGCATGGCTATTTTCCCTGCCAATGAAGAATTAACGCGTAGTAATGATACTGAATTTCGTTTTCGTCAAAATAGTGATTTCTATTACCTGTGTGGATTCAATGAGCCTGATGCTTGTTTGTTATTGATTAAACAAAATGGACAATTAAGCACCGTTTTATTTAATCGTAAAAAAGATAAAACAGCAGAAATTTGGCATGGTTATCGTTTAGGACAAGCTGATGCCATTATCCAATTAGAAGTCGATCAAGCATTTCCTATTGATGATTTTGAAGAGAAGTTAAGTGAACTATTAACGGGTATTGAAAGTGTATATTACCCAGTGTTAAGTGGCTTAGTATTAGACCAAAAATTACAAAATGTATTAAATAAATTACGTAGTCGTTCTCGAAGTGGTTTGATTGCTACCAATCAATTTTTAAACTGGAAGCCACAGTTACATGAAATGCGTCTATTTAAAAGTGAAGCTGAAAAGCAAATCATGCGTAAAGCGGGTGAAATATCTGCATTAGGGCATGTTCGTGCTATGCAGCACTGTAAACCGGGTATGCTTGAGTTTCAATTACAGTTAGAAGTTGAATATGAGTTTGCTAAACAAGGCACACGTGACGTTGCTTATAATAGTATTGTTGCTGGTGGTAATAACGCTTGTATTTTACATTACACTGAGAATGATCAACCGTTAAAAGACGGTGATTTAGTGCTAATAGATGCAGGGGCTGAATACCAAGGTTATGCGGGGGATATTACACGTACTTTCCCTGTTAACGGTCGCTTTTCTAAAGAGCAAGCAACCATTTATCAACTAGTATTAGATTGTCAGTTATTGGCGCTTGAGCAAGTTAAGCCCGGTTCGAGCGTATTAGGTATTAACAAGTTAGTGGTTCGTAAAATGTGTGAAGGTTTATTGGCTTTAGGCATTTTACAAGGCGACATTGAAACCTTAATTAAAGAAGAGAAACATAAAGCATTCTATATGCACGGTTTAGGGCATTTCATTGGTTTAGATGTACACGATGTTGGCAACGCTGGCACCATTGACCAACCACGTCCATTAGAGGCCGGTATGGCCATTACTATTGAGCCTGGTTTATATATTAGCCATGATGCTGATGTTGAAGATCGTTGGAAAGGAATTGGTATTCGTATTGAGGATGATGTGATTGTCACAGACAGTGGATGTGAAGTGTTAACGTCTGCTGTGCCTAAAAGTATCCTAGAAATCGAAGCTTTAATGAATGGCTAATCAAACTCACACAGAAACAACATCAAAAATAACCGGTAACAATACATTATATGATGTAGTGATTGTTGGTGCTGGTATGTCTGGCTCTTTACTCGCATTGTCGTTATTAAAGCAAAACTCACAGCTCAACGTATTATTGCTTGATGAGAACGCACAAAGAGTTAACCATTCGGCCTCTATAGTGCCTAAACAAACTCAACGTGAACATAGCAATCCAAGTTTTGATGGGCGTTGTATTGCCCTTAATGCGGGGTCAGTAGATATTTTAAATGGTTTATCGATGTGGTCTGATATCAAAGTGAATGCACAAGCGATTGATCAAATTCAAGTCTCTGATAAAGGTTATTTTGGAGCGGTTGAGCTAACGCCTGAAAGTAAAAAAACAGCGTTTGGCTATGTGGTGGAGTTACAACATGTCGGTAAAATATTATCGAATGCTCTCGCTGCTTTTTCATCATTAACCACGTTATATCAGGTTAAGTTAGATAATATACAACAAACGCTGAACTCCGTTACTTGTGAATTAAGTAATGGTCAATCTATCGAAGCTAAGTTGTGTGTTGGTGCTGATGGTAGCAATAGCCAAGTGAGAGAACTCGCTAATATCAGTAGTACTAATGTGGCTTATCAACGTAGTGCGATCATTTGTAATGTGAGTTGTTCTGAGCCTCATCACAGTGTTGCTTATGAACGTTTTACTACAAGTGGCCCAATTGCTTTATTACCGTTAACAAAAAATCGTTATTCTTTAGTTTACTGTGTTGAAGGTGATCAGGCTGAATCGATCGCAGGTTTACCTGATTCACAGTTTTTAGCTGAACTACAGAAAACCTTTGGTTATCGATGTGGTTTATTTGAAGTAGCAGGTAAGCGCGATATTTACCCATTAAACTTATTAAAAACCACAAAGCCAATAGCACATCGTGTTGTGTGTATTGGTAATGCTGCACATAGCTTACATCCCGTCGCAGGACAGGGATTTAATTTAGGCTTAAGAGATTTGTTTGTATTAGCAAAAGTGATTGCAGAATCTGATATTGAACAGATTGGCTCATTTGCAATGCTCAATCATTATTGGCAGTGTCGAGCAAAAGATCATCATCGTACTATTTTAATGACCGATAGTTTAGTACGCGTATTCAGTAATCAATATCCTGTATTAAGTCTTCCTCGCAATATTGGTCTTCAGGCAATGAGCCTTTTCCCCTTTTTATCTCAGCCTATTATCGAACAAGCAAAAGGTCAATTTGATTTGTTTAAAAGAGAGAGTTTATCATGATGCAGTCTTATGACGTGACTATAGTCGGTGGTGGAATGGTTGGGTTAACCTTAGCGAAATCATTAGCGAAAAGTAACTTATCGATAGCCATTATTGAAGCTAATGAAGCGACTGATTTATCTGAAATGCCAGAAAGTCGAGTGAGCGCAGTGAGTTTTGCCAGTAAAACCATGCTTGATAATTTAGGTATTTGGCCATTATTGAAAGCACAGCGCATCACGCCTTATCACACTATGCAAGTATGGGAAAAAGACAGTTTTGGCAAAATAGACTTTGCTGCTGAACAAGTGAATCAAAAAGATTTAGGTTATATCGTTGAAAATAAAAACTTGCAACAATCACTCTTAAGCGGTGTTGAACAACAAGACAACGTCACTTTCTTTTGCCCTGACTCGTTACAAAGTATGGCCATTGGTGATGGTGAAGCGTGGTTAACTTTGAGTAGCGGCAAACAATTAACCTCAAAATTAGTCGTGGCAGCTGATGGTGCTAATTCATGGGTGAGACAACAACTTAATATTCCACTAACACAATGGGATTATCATCATCATGCGATTGTGGCTACGGTAAAAACAGTCGAACCACATCAAGCTTGTGCGCGCCAAATATTTACAGGGCAGGGGCCTTTGGCGTTCTTGCCTTTATATGATCAAAATACTTGTTCAATAGTGTGGTCTCTACCGCCAATGCAAGCAGAGTTGTTACTCGCATTAGATGATCAAGCTTTCAATCAACAATTAACTCGAGCTTTTGATAATCGTTTAGGATTATGTGAAGTACAAGGGGAACGTAAAAGTATTCCTTTAAGCATGCGTTATGCGAGAGATTTTGCTAAACATCGCGTTGCGTTAATTGGCGATGCAGCCCATACGATTCATCCGTTAGCGGGACAAGGAGTAAACTTAGGTTTATTGGATGCCGCTTGCTTAGGGCAAGAAATATTGCAAAATGCGACATTAGGTAATGATATTGGCTTGTACAATAATTTACGTCACTTCGAGCGCTGGAGAAAAACAGAAGCAACAGAAATGATTGCGTCGATGGAGCTATTAAAGCAATTATTTAATGGTGTAAATCCTGTGCAAAAAATCCTAAGAGATGTAGCACTGTTAATGGCTGACAATATTAGCCCATTAAAAAAGCAGTTTATTAAACAGGCAATGGGGTTAGGTGGCAATAAGCCTACTTTATGTTTACCAATAGCAACGGTTGAATAAATTAGCATCAGTAAACTAGTAACGATACTTGTTGTTTTTGGCATTTCCCCTGAGAACAGGTATATTAGCGATAATTTTACTTACGCCTTTGATTGAAACGATACTTTTTAATGAGTTTAATTAAATAAATGTGTCTAGATTGAAGGTTTCAAATACCATAAGAGCGAAATAATATGATCATTAAACCAAAGATTCGTGGCTTTATTTGTACAACTACACACCCAACGGGTTGTGAAAAAAACATTCAAGCACAAATTGAATACACTAAAAAACAAGGCAAAATTGAAAAAGGCCCTAAACGTGTATTAGTGATTGGTTCTTCTGCAGGTTACGGCATGTCATCTCGTATTGCTGCTGCATACGGAAGCGATGCTTCAACAATCGGTGTGTTTTTTGAGAAACCAGCAACCGATCGCAAACCGGGTTCTGCAGGTTGGTACAACAGTGCTGCATTTGAAAAACAAGCTAAAGAAGATGGTCTATACGCTAAAAGCGTTAATGGCGATGCATTCTCGAATGAAACAAAGCAACTTGTTATCGATACAATCAAAGCTGACTTAGGTCAAATCGATGCGATCATCTATTCTGTTGCTGCACCTGTTCGTAAATTACCTGAGTCAGGTGAAGTAATTCGTTCAAGCTTAAAACCAATTGGCGAAACTTACACTTCAACTGCTATCGATACTAACAAAGACGTGATCATCGAAGCATCAGTAGAGCCAGCAACAGAAGAAGAAGTTGCTAATACTGTCACGGTAATGGGCGGACAAGATTGGGAACTTTGGATGAACGCGCTAGCAGATGCTGGTGTATTAGCTGAAGGTGTTAAAACCGTTGCTTACTCTTACATTGGTACTGAATTAACATGGCCTATCTACTGGAATGGCGCATTAGGTAAAGCTAAATTAGATTTAGACCGTGCTTCTACTGCTATTCAATCTCAATTAACACCTTTAGGTGGTGAAGCTTATGTTTCAGTACAAAAAAGTGTCGTAACACAAGCAAGTTCTGCTATTCCAGTAATGCCTCTATACCTTTCAATGGTATTTAGAATCATGAAAGAAAAAGGCTTACATGAAGGTTGTATGGAACAGATTCACCGTCTATTCACAACACAATTATTCAAAGCCGACGGTTCTGCTCCTATTACAGATGAAGCGCGTCGTTTACGTCTTGATGATTGGGAACTTCGTGATGAAGTACAACAAGCATGTACTGACTTATGGCCACAAATTACTACTGAAAACCTGTTTGAATTAACAGACTACCAAGATTACAAAGATGAGTTTTTACAATTATTTGGTTTTGGTCTCGATGGTGTTGACTATGATGCTGAAGTTGAAACTTTAGTAGAATTCGACTGTCTATAATCAGTATTAAGCTGAAAGATAAACATTAAAAATACCCGCTTACTCGCGGGTATTTTTTTAGTAAAATAATTGTTTCTTAGTTAGCTATTTATTTTAGAGTGCTAACCGATACGTGACTTTTTTTGTTGCAACTTGATGGTAATTAATTAAAATTATGGCCATCGGTATGTAGCGCAGCTTGGTAGCGCACTGTCATGGGGTGTCAGGGGTCAGAAGTTCGAATCTTCTCATACCGACCAATTCCTCTTTTATTACCTTTCCTCTTATATAAAGGACGTTTCATGTCTCGTTTTTCATTACCTGAGTCTCAATTATTAAAAGAAGTTCAAACCGTATTTGAAGTACAAAGTGCAGCGATTAGCGCACATAGTAAATTGGTCGGTGAACCATACTTACAAGCTTTATCATTAATGAAAAACTGCCAAGGACGAGTGATCGTTTGTGGTATGGGGAAATCAGGACACATCGGTACTAAAATCGCTGCAACACTTGCATCTGTTGGTACGCCATCATTTTTCATGCATCCAGGTGAAGCTTTTCATGGTGACTTGGGTATGGTCACTAAAGATGATGTGTTATTACTGATATCATACAGTGGTGAAACAGATGAGCTATTAAAAATAATTCCTTCGTTACAGCATTTCGGTAATAAAATAATTTCGATTACCGGTGGTAAAAGTTCTACGTTAGCTCAACATTCAGATGTTGTACTAGATGCGAGTGTAGAAAAGGAAACCTGTCCAAATAATTTAGCACCAAGCACATCAACAACACTCACTTTAGTCATTGGCGATGCTTTAGCGAACACTTTAACCTTAGAAAAAGATTTTAGTCCGATGGACTTTGCTCGTTTTCATCCAGGAGGCAGTTTAGGTAAGCGATTATTAACTTTTGTTCGCGATGAAATGCGTAGTGATAATTTACCAATTGTTTCTGCAGACACATCAGTAACTGATGTGTTAATGGTGATGACTGAAACTCGTACTGGGTTAGCATTAGTGTTAGATGGCGAGAACTTACAAGGTGTTATTACTGATGGTGATGTTCGCCGATTCTTAATCGCGGGTGAAAGTATTGTTGATAGCCAAGCGTCACACTTAATGAATTCAACACCTCGTTTAATTTCAGCGTCTGCACGTTTAACTGAAGCTGAAGAGTTAATGCGTGAAAAGCACATTAAATGGCTGGTCGTTAGTGAAGATGGCAAAAAAGTAGATGGCATCATTGAATGGGCTCAATAAGTTATAAACTGCTGAGCGGGTTTAATAAGTTAAAATTGCTGAGCGGGTTTAATAAGTTAAAATAGCTGAGTGGGTTTAATGAGTTAAAATAGCTGAGTCAGTTCTAAATATATTAACGCTATCGCTTTAATCTACTTCATTAAAAAAGGATGAACATATAAATGTTCACCCTTTTTAGTTTTCAAAGATCACCTCAAAATAGGCATCATCTTTAACTAATTTAATCGGTCTTTTAACTGCCACATTTTAAACACACCAAAAAAGAAAATAGCAAATCCTTCTTTTTTAGTTAATTTGAGTTTTTCAGCGAATGCACCATAAATAACTAATAGTTGGATGGCATGCATAGCTACCACAAAAGCTAACAAAAAGTAAAAAGCGAGGGCGGCTTTACCAGGGAAAGGAAAAAATAAGTTAGCAATTAATAATCCCCAAATAATGATCATTAACGCTTTAGCAAAGGGAATAAAGAACTTCATCATTAACCTCTACTAAATAATTGGTAACGAACTTGACCGGAAATTTTTTCTTTTAACAATTCCCAATTGTCAGGTGTTGTTAACGTGGTTAATGTATTTTCGATTTCAACATAAATCAGGCAATGATCCGCTAAATGACCTTGAGATTCTAATTGTTCAATACAAGGTTGCGCTAAACCTAAATTAAATGGCGGGTCTACAAATACCACATTATATTGCTGAGCCGCAGGCTTTGTTAAATATTTTAAAGAGTCACCTTGAATAACTTGCGCGTTTTCAACTTTAAGCGTATTTATGTTGCTCTTTAATTGATTCGCGACTTGCTTATCGAGTTCTAAAAAAGTGCAATATTTACAGTAACGAGATAAAGCTTCAAAGCCTAAACTGCCACTACCACTAAAACAATCTAAGCAGTTTGCATCTCGAATATCATGCATTAACCAATTAAAAAGCGTTTCTTTTGTTCGGTCGGTTGTTGGACGTAAACCTTGTTTATCTTTAACGGGTAATTTTTTTCCTCGCCATTGACCAGAGATTAAGCGGATAAATCCGTCACTAGTTGGCTTTCTGCTTTTTTCTTGGGTTGAAGCATGTTGATTTTTACGCATATTATTTTTAGTCCGGCAAGCAATAGTGTTAATATAGCAGTTCAATACGCTTGCTATTTTAGCAGGGTAAACAGGTTGTTAGTAAGGTTTTTAATTAATGTCTAAGAAGAAAGGATTGTTTTCATGGTTTTCTAAAAAACCAGCGAAGAAAACTGAGCAAGAAGAAGCTGAATTATTAATTCGTGAGCAGGCAGAAAAAGCGGCTGCTGAAGAAGCCCAGCAACAAGCTGAGTTAGAGGCTCGCGAGCAGGCTGAAATAGTTGCACGTGAAAAAGCGGTCGCCGAAGAAGCTCAACAACAAGCTGAGTTATTGGTACGCGAGCAGGTTGAAATAGCCGCACGAGAAAAAGCCGCTGCCGAAGAAGCACAAAAGCAAGCTGAATTAGAAGCACGTGAACAGGCTGAAATAGCCGCACGAGAAAAAGCCGCTGCTGAAGAAGCACAAAAGCAAGCTGAATTAGAAGCACGTGAGCAAGCAGAAATAGCTGCTCGAGAAAAAGCCGCTGCTGAAGAAGCACAAAAGCAAGCTGAAATATTCGCTCGGGAACAAGCAGAATTAGCAGCTAAAGAGCAAGCCGCTGAAGAGGCTAAACAAGTTGCAGCCTTATTAGCAAAAGAGCAAGCAGAACTTGCAGCTGAAGAAAAAGCTGCAGCCGAAGAAGCGCAAAAACAAGCTGATTTATTAGCACGTCAACAAGCTGAACTTGAAGCCCAAGAGCAAGCTGCTAAAGCACGAGCTGCTTATCAAGAAGCGCAACGAAATGCTGAGCTAGCACGTCAACAAGTAGAACAAGATGCTAATGAAGAAGTTGAGACTGAAACAGAAGTAGCGCCCGTAGTAGTAGAAGAGTCTGAAGAAACCAAGAAACTTGGTTTTTTTGCTCGTTTTGCACATAGTCTAAAGAGAACACGTCTTAGTATTGGTAGTGGTTTATTATCTTTATTCAAAGGTAAAAAAATCGATGATGATTTATTTGAAGAGTTAGAAGAGCAACTTATTGTAGCTGATATTGGTGTTGAAACAACATTACGTATTATTCAAAACTTAACGGATCATGCGGATAGAAAACAATTAAAAGATGCAGAAGTACTTTATGAATTATTGAAAAAAGATTTGTCTGATATCTTAGAAAAAGTTGAGCAGCCTTTAGTTATTGACGAAACTAAAAAACCTTACGTTATTTTAATGGTAGGGGTAAACGGTGTTGGTAAAACTACGACTATCGGTAAACTCGCTAAAAAATATCAAAACGAAGGGAAGTCAGTGATGCTGGCTGCGGGTGATACATTCCGCGCCGCTGCAGTTGAGCAGTTACAAGTATGGGGCGATCGTAATAATATTCCTGTTATTGCACAGCAAACCGGTGCCGATAGTGCATCTGTATTGTTTGATGCAATGGATGCGGCTCAAGCTCGTGGTGCAGATGTGTTGATTGCAGATACCGCTGGCCGCTTACAAAACAAAGAGCATTTGATGGGAGAGCTTGCAAAAGTTGTGCGTATTATGCGTAAAAAAGATGCAACAGCACCACATGAAATAATGTTAACCATTGATGCCGGTACAGGTCAAAACGCCATTAGTCAGGTTAAGTTATTTAATCAGGCTGTCGGTTTAACTGGCGTTACATTTACTAAGTTAGACGGCACAGCAAAAGGCGGTATTATCTTCTCTATCGCCGATCAATTCAAACTTCCAATTCGTTATATAGGTGTCGGTGAAGGTATTGATGATTTAAGAGAGTTTAATGCTAAAGAGTTTATTGATGCTCTTTTTTCTAAAGAAGATGAATCATAACAAGGTAAAATTAGATAATGATATTATTTGAAGAAGTCAGCAAAATTTATGGCGATGATCAAATTGCTTTAAATAAAGTAGATTTTCATTTAAAACAAGGTGAAATGGCTTTTTTAACGGGTCACTCAGGCTCTGGTAAAAGTACACTATTAAAGTTAGTTAGTTTAATGGAACGCCCAACAACAGGTCGCATTGTTTTAAACGGTAATGATATCAGTCATATTAAAGGTAATGATATTCCTTATCTACGCCGTCACATTGGTATGATTTTTCAAGATCATCGTTTATTAATGAACCGTACGGTACTTGATAATGTAGGCTTACCTTTATTAATTGAAGGGTATAGTAGCTTTGAAATAAGACGTCGTAGTTTAGCTGCATTAGATAAAGTAGGCTTGACAGGTAAAGAGCATTCTTTTCCTATTAACTTATCAGGCGGTGAACAACAACGTGTTGGTATCGCACGTGCAATTATCAATCAACCCCCATTACTATTAGCTGATGAACCTACGGGTAACTTGGATCCTAAATTATCATTAGAAATTTTGACCTTATTTGAATCGTTAAATCAATTTGGCATGTCTGTACTTATTGCAACACATGATTTAGGACTGATTGCTAAGATGCGTTATCGCACATTAACGTTACGTGAAGGCGATATGATTAATGATGGCTTATTAAGGGAACGTAATGAGTAATTCAATGGATGCAAAAAGAAAGCTGTCGGGTTCTCCAAAAATTAATAAAGTTTCTCTTTTTGGCCGTGTTAAAGCATCACTTGGTCAGCATATACATCAGTTATCAAATAGTTTTTTTGAATTATGGAAAACACCTTTTGCTACCTTAATGACTATTTTTGTACTCGGTATTGCACTTTCCTTACCTACTGTTTTTCATGTGGTTTATAAAAATGTAGAGCGTGTTAGTGGGCAATGGGACAGTGCTTCTGAAATTAGTCTTTTTTTGAAAAAAGATATATCAGAGGAAAGAGTACAAGTACTAATTAATAAACTCGGTTTATATAAAGATATTGAAACGGTCACTTATATTTCTCGTCATCAAGCATTAGAAGAGTTTAAAGAAATGTCAGGGTTTTCAAAGGCATTAAACTATCTAGATGAAAACCCATTACCTGCAGTGCTCGTTGTTATTCCTGTTAAAGAGGCAATGAATACGGCTGGAAATAAGCTATTAGTGGCTAAGTTAGAGCGTGAACAAGATATTGATTTAGTCCGAGTTGATATTGATTGGATAGAAAAACTACAAGCTATTTTCTATTTGGTTGTTGATGTGGTGATAGGTATTGCGACCTTGTTACTATTATCAGTACTGCTAATCGTGAGTAATACTATTCGTTTGAATATTCTTAACCAACGCGCCGAAATTGAAGTACTAAAGTTAGTAGGGGCAACCAATAGCTTTATTCAATTACCTTATTTATATATAGGGGCTTGGTATGGATTCTTAGGAGGTGTTATTGCTTGGTTATTTTCTTTTGTGCTGGTGATTTGGTTAGAGTCTGGCGTGATGAATTTAACGGATCTTTATCAAGCTAACTTTGAACTTATATCACTCAGTTTTGATGGAACAATTATATTATTGGTAACGAGTGCATTATTAGGTTTAATTGCTTCGTTCATCTCAGTGAAACAATACCTTGTTACAATAGAACCAAAGTAATTTAAACGCTTCATTAAATAAATATTTGAATGACTCATAGCTAAGCCTATGCACTTATAAATTAAAGAGATCAACCTTGATCTCTTTTTTTTTGCATGTATTATGTGATCTACTTCACGGGATTTCCTTGAGAAGATTTGATTTCAGGTGTTTTATGAAAATTGTTGATATTAAGTTGTTACCAATCTCGTCGCCTACTTGCCAAGCACTTATTCAAGAACAAATGGCTTTCCAAAAAGAAATGAAGCTAATTGAGCTAACTGCCGACTGCAAGGAAATCCTTGTCATACGGGTTGATGGTCGATTGATTGCCTATGGAACTTTTGATCTGCATGAAGGTCAGATTATGCGTATTAATTCTTTACATTTTCGAGATGTTTTTCAACATCATGTATTAGGGCAATACTGGTTATCTCGTTATGTAAAACGTAAACTTGAAAGAAAATGCTATTTGAATTTTTTGATAGCCAGTTAACTTTATTACATTGGTTAATGTATTTTTCTTTTGTGTTTGCTACTGTATAATAAATTGTTATCTTTTTAAGAAAACATCTATTATCTAAACCTAAAGTATTTCAAAGGTGAATCATGAGTGAAACAATAAATTCAATGAGTATCGTTCCTCAAGGAAGTATTGGAGCCTATGTTCAATCTGTAAACTCATTCTCAAAGCTAAGCGCTGAAGAAGAACAAGAGTTAGCAGAGCGTCTATTTTATCAAGGTGATTTAGAAGCAGCTAAAAAGTTAGTCATGTCACATCTTCGTTTTGTGGCTTACATTGCTAAAAGCTATGCCGGTTATGGCCTAGCACAAGCTGATTTAATTCAAGAAGGTAACGTAGGCTTAATGAAAGCAGTTAAACGCTTTGACCCAACTGTGGGCGTGCGTCTTGTATCTTTTGCTGTGCACTGGATTAAAGCTGAAATTCATGAGTACGTTATTCGTAATTGGCGTGTAGTTAAAATTGCGACAACTAAAGCACAACGTAAATTGTTCTTTAACCTTCGTAAATCTAAAAAACGTTTAGGCTGGTTTAAAAAAGAAGAAGTTGAAGCGGTAGCTGAAGACTTAAATGTAAGTACTAAAGATGTACTTGAAATGGAATCGCGTTTAAATGCACAAGATCATTCATTTGATTTAAGTGTTAATGATGATGACGATAACAATTTCGCGCCAATGCATTATCTTGAAGATAAAAGCGCAAGTGTAGAAACGCAAATTGAGCAAGAAAATACAGAGTCTCATACTAAAAATAAACTGTATTCTGCGTTATCAACATTAGATGCACGTAGCCAAGATATTTTAAGTTCTCGTTGGTTAAGTGAACCTAAAGCGACGTTACATGATTTAGCTGACCGTTATGGTATTTCAGCAGAACGTGTTCGCCAGTTAGAAGCTAACGCATTGAAGAAACTCAAAACCAATATGGATTTCTAACGAGTAACAATTTGATTAGGTGAGCTTTAGCTCACCTTTTTTATTCCTTTCTATAACACATCAACTCGGTACTTTATGCTTAATATTGCAACGCTTGGCCCTAAAGATACATTCTCTGATCTCGCAACTAAGCAATACATTCAAGCTATACAAGCTAAAGAGCCACTACAAACAACACATATTCAATACTATGCAACGTTGTCACAAACCTTTGAAGCCATTGGTAAACATTGTCAATTAGGCGTCCTGCCGATTGAGAATTTATCGGAAGGTTATGTACAAGTCGTATTAGATCAACTGCTTGATACTAAGTTATCAGTGATCTCTGAGTTACTATTACCTATTCAATTTTCATTTGTTGGTTTTTGTGAGCAGATATCTGAGCTAACCGACTTATATGTTCAGTTTGTTGCCCACGGACAATGTTCTGAGTTTATTAACGGTTTGGAAGGTGTGCAGATCCACATGACACAAAGTAATATTGAGTCTTTGGTATTGGCACAGAAAAAAGGCAAAACTGCAGGAGCGATTATTCCGCAACATGCATTGTCACAGGCAAGTGATGCAAAGCTAATCGATAATGATGTTACCAATTACAGGAATAATCAAACACGTTTTTTAGTCCTTTCAGAAACAGCACAAGCGCGTATTCAGGGTAAAGAGTATAAAACTACGCTAGTCGTTAATAACAAACAAGATTGTCCTGGTGTACTAGGCAATATCGTGAGTGCTTTTGCATTACAAAAAGTGAATTTAACCTCGATTATGTCGCGTCCTACGCGTTCTCAAATTGGTAATTACCACTTTTTTATTGATATTGATGGGCATCAAGAAGATGCACATATTTCTGCTGCACTAACAGAAATACAAGCGCAATATGATGTCACTGTTGTTGGGTCTTATATTAAAGCGATTAATACTAATGGCAATAAATAGAGGTTCTCATTTTATTGGTTAAAATAACCCATTTTTGTACGATTAATTTTACTATCAACTCTACTGCTACTTTATTTTTTTGTAAAAATAATCACCATTTACAACTATTTCTTCCTAAAATTTAATTGATCTGCACAAGATTTAGATCACATATTCAAGCTAATTAGTCTCTTTTGGAAATGTCTTATTGCTATTCCTGTTATTTTTTTATCTTCTAAAACCCCATATAAATAGGTGTATTCAAAGATAATTAATAATATTTTTTGTTCTACATATTAATTTCACTTATTATTTTAATGGTTATTATTTGATTTACAGTTGTTTAAAAAATAGCTATCTTTTGAACGATCGTTTTTTATTTTCCTTTTTATTTTCCATAGCATTTTAATAATGTCCGTAACGTTTAATAATGAGAGTGTGAATATGACTAACCCTATGCAGCAACAATCACCGCAGTTAAAACCAGGAACAGAAGAGCAAAATACAGTGCAAATTCCTCAAGAAGCTTTTGATTGGTACGATGAATACGCACATGGTGATATTGATCGACGCACCTTTTTGAGAAGACTCGCGGGCATCGCTGGGGCTGGTATTACATTAGCCACACTTTCTACTGCTTTATCTCCTAATTATGCATTAGCCGAACAAATATCATTTAATGATGCTGATATTACTGCTACCTATGAAAAGTTCTCATCGCCAAAAGGCCATGGTGAAGGACAAGGGTATTTTGTAACACCTAAAAAAGTGGATGGTAAACTACCTGTTGTATTAGTTATTCATGAAAACCGTGGTTTAAACCCTTACATTAAAGACGTAGCGCGTCGTTTAGCGAAAGCTGGATTTATCGCATTTGCACCTGATGCCTTGTATCCACTAGGTGGTTATCCAGGTAATGATGACGAAGGTAAAGTGATGCAGAAGTCACTTGATAAAGTCAAAATAGAACAAGACTTTATTGCGGCAGCATCATTTTTGAAAGAGCACCCACAAAGTAACGGTAAACTAGGGGCTGTTGGTTTCTGTTTTGGTGGTTATATTGTTAACATGTTAGCCGCAACGATACCTGAAACATTAGATGCAGGCGTCCCATTTTATGGAACACCGGCAGCTTCTGAGTTAAGAAAAAATATTAAAGCACCATTATTAATTCAATTAGCAGAGCTTGATAAAAGAGTTAATGCGTATTGGCCTGAATATGAAGCTGATTTGAAAAAATATAATGTTGATTACGAAATGTTTATGTATGAAAAAGCCAATCATGGCTTCCATAATGATTCGACAGCGCGTTATGTGCCAACCATGGCTGACCTAGCATGGGATAGAAGCATCGACTTCTTTAATAAGCATTTAGCGACAAGCTAAGCGATATAGCTTTTATTACAGTCTCAAACAAAAAGAGCTCAATATTTGCATATTGAGCTCTTTTTTCGTTTAGCGCTATTATTTAGCTCTTAACTCTTGCTTTCTAGTGCTTTATTTTCTTACTAAAAATACACCCGCTTCAGTGTGGTGTGTGTAAGGGAATTGATCAAACAGAGAAAATTTCTTAATGTCATGCGTTTGAGTAAAGACTTCTAGGTTATCTTTTAATGTTTCAGGGTTACAGCTGATGTACATGATGTTCTCGTACTGCTGTACCATTTTAACTGTATCGTCATCTAAACCTGCACGCGGTGGATCAACAAAAATAGTGTTGCATTGGTAGCTAGATAACTCAACATTCTTCTCTTTTAAACGATTAAACTCACGAACACCATTAATGGCCTGTGTAAACTCTTCAGCGGACATACGCACGATGGTTACGTTATCTATGTTATTTGCAGCAATATTAAATTGTGCAGAATTAACTGAAGGAGTTGAAACTTCGGTTGCTAACACTCGGTTAAAGTTTTTAGCGAGCGCTAACGAGAAGTTACCATTACCACAGTACAGCTCTAATAAATCACCTTCACTATCACGCGTACAATCAATGGCCCATTCCAACATATCGACAGACACTTTAGCATTTGGTTGCGTAAAACTATTTTCAACTTGCTGATAGATTAATTGTTGTCCATCAACCTCTAGCTTTTCAATTACGAAATCATTATCAACAATAAACTTTTGGCGTCTTGCTCGGCCAATAATATTGATGGTAAAGTGTTTAGATAAACGTTCTTTTAAGGCTTTTATTGCTGTTAACCATTCGTCATCTAACACTTTGTGGTAAAGCAGGCTAACCATGATTTCGCCACTCAAGCTCGATAAAAAGTTAGCTTGGAATAACTTAAAACGTAGAATAGGAGAGACCTTTAACTCTTCAACGAGCATAGGCATTAATTTATTAATTAAGGTACTTGCTGGTAAGAATTGCTCAACACGAATACGCTGACGCGTCTCTTGATCTGTCATGTAAAAATATAGGTCTTCATCTTCATGCCAAACACGAAATTGACTACGCATACGGTAATGTTGTTTTTCTGAAGCAAAACAATCTAATTCAGGTAGTTCAAAGGTTGAAAAGAGTTGTGTAAATTGCTCTTTTTTAGCGTCTAATTGTGATTCATAATTGTCCGGATCAACAAATTCTAAGCTCATTATTACCTCTGTATTCTAAATCTGTATGTGACTATTCTATCAATAGCATATAAATGGAGGGGCATTCTAAAGCAGGCAGTAGAACTTGGCTAGTGAAAACAGAATGTCATGGTATTTCTGTGCACTATCTAGTTGATCATTTTATTTCTTTCTCCTTCGATTACAGGCTAAAATACTTTTTTTATTGAGGAAGCAGTGATATGTCAGCTAAACGAGTGCTTATATTTGATTCTGGAGTGGGGGGCTTATCGGTTTATGAACAGATTATCAAAGTTAATCCTACCATCAAATGTCATTATTTGTTTGATAATGCTTATTTTCCTTACGGTGAGCTACCAAGAGAAAAACTCATTAAACGCATTACACAATTACTCACTGATTTTATAAAAGAATATCCCACTGATTTGATTGTTATTGCTTGTAACTCAGCCAGTACCATTGCACTTGAAGATTTACGCCAACACTTTTCTATTCCTATCGTTGGTGTCGTACCAGCAATTAAACCGGCTACCTCAGTGACTAACAACAATGTGATTGGATTGTTAGCGACACCAGGTACTATTGAACGTGTTTATACTACCGCTTTAATTAATGAGTTTGCTGCTGATAAAACGGTGTTACGCATTGGCTCTACTAGGTTGGTTAAATTAGCTGAAGATAAGTTAATGGGGAAAGCGTTACTGCAAAGTGATTTTGAAGCCATATTGGCACCTTGGATTAACAATGAAGAAAATATGCCTGACACATTAGTCTTAGGCTGCACGCATTTTCCTTTACTTAAACAGGAAATTTCAAGATGCTTTACGCGACCCATTCATCTAGTCGATTCTGGTGAAGCGATTGCATTGCGAGTCCAAAAATTATTAAAACTTAAAAAAGAGGGCGGTGACTTAACATCACAAAGCCATCAAGCTTTTTATACTCAAATATTTGCTAATCAAACGCATTTATCTGCTTTACACAAACGCTTCATTGATTATGGTTTTACACAATTAAATTTTTGTAACCTATAAGTAATAAACTTTATAGCAATCGACAATAACGATGATTTATTTCAAAGCATCGTTATTGTTGAGCTAAACTAAACCTTGGTTAGCCATTCACTATAAATGACTAGCTTTGTGTTAAGTATTTTTAAGCACGGTGTAAGTACCGTTTGCTAAACCTTTAATTGTCCATTCGCCAATGGAGTAACGAATCAATCGTAATGTAGGAAAACCAATATTGGCGGTCATGCGACGAACTTGGCGATTACGGCCCTCAGAAATCGTAATGCTTAACCATGTCGTTGGAATATTAGCGCGTTCACGGATAGGCGGGTAACGTTCCCAAATATCAGGGGTATCCATTATTTTTACTTTTGCTGGTGCTGTTATACCGTCTTTTAGTGCTACACCTTGGCGTAATTTTGCTAAATCAGTTTCGCTAGGTGCACCTTCAACTTGTACCCAGTACGTTTTTTCTGTCTTTTTACCCGGCTGGGTAATCTCTGACTGTAATTGGCCATCATTGGTTAATACTAATAAACCTTCACTGTCTCTATCTAAACGTCCAGCGGCATAAATATTGGGAATATCAATATAGTCTTTTAATGTTTCACGCATTGAATCTTCATTACCTTCATCGGTAAATTGACTTAATACATCAAAGGGTTTGTTAAATAAGACTACTTTTTGCATTGACTTAGGCAGTACCTTTTTCGGTACAAACTTTTTATGCGCTGCTTTTTTTACATTAAAGTGAGTAGGCTTTTTACCTGATCGCTTACTTGCTGTTGAGTCTGCTTTAAATTTATTATTGGTTTTATTTATTGGAGGTTGATTCACTTGTTGCCCTTAAAGCAGTCAAAAGAGTTATTGTATCAGAATAAATAGTGCAGACAGTATTGCTTATTAAATGTTATGTTTATAACATCAAAAACGATAGCCCATCGGCATCTTGTTACTTTATGTTAACAAGTACGAGTTCACAAATAACGATCAAGATCACGTTAAAATCGGTGACTTAAGGGCATGAAACTAGATAATTTTGTTTTTTTCGATATGATATGCGCGTAATTATTGCGCGTAACAATTTGATAACATTTTTAGCGATATTAATTCACTTCATAAATTTTTGTTAAAGGAAATAAAATGACAGATAAATCAGCAAAGATCATCTATACACAAACAGATGAAGCACCTGCGCTTGCAACTCACTCTCTATTACCTATTGTTAATGCATTCACTAAAGCAGCAAACATTGTTGTAGAAACGCGTGACATCTCTTTAGCTGGTCGAATTATTGCCAACTTTTCTTACAAGTTGCCAGCTGCACAACAGCAAGCAGACTCATTAGCAGAATTAGGTGATTTAGCAAAAACACCAGAAGCAAACATTATTAAATTACCGAATGTAAGTGCATCTATCCCGCAACTACAAGCGGCGATTAAAGAGCTACAATCTCATGGTTTTGCATTACCAGATTACCCTGAAGTAGCAACAAGCCCTGAAGAAGAAGAAACAAAAGCAGTTTATGCAAAAGTATTAGGTAGTGCAGTAAACCCTGTATTACGTGAAGGTAACTCTGACCGTCGTGTTGCAGATGCTGTTAAACAGTATGCACAAGATCATCCACACCGTATGGGTAAGTGGTCTAAAGAATCTAAATCACACGTTGCAGATATGTCTGATGGCGATTTCTACAGCTCTGAGCAATCTGTTGTATTAGGTCAAGATGATGATGTAAAAATTGAATTCACTAATAAAGCAGGCGTAAGCACGGTACTTAAAGCATCTACACCTGTTTTAAAAGATGAACTAATCGATTCATCACGCATGAGCGCTAAAGCATTACGTGATTTCTTCGAAAAAGAAATGACTGACGCAAAAGAAAACAACATCATGCTTTCTTTACACCTTAAAGCAACCATGATGAAAGTATCAGACCCAATCATGTTCGGTCACGCGGTAACCGTTTACTTTAAAGATGTATTTGCTAAACATGCAGACTTATTTAAAGAGTTAGGTGTTGATGAGCGTAATGGTCTAGGTGATGTTTACGCTAAGATTGCTAATATCGATGCCGCTAAAAAAGCAGAAGTAGAAGCTGATATCCAAGCGGTTTACGCAACACGTCCTAGCTTAGCAATGGTTGATTCTGATAAAGGCATCACTAACTTACACGTACCAAGTGATGTGATCATCGATGCTTCTATGCCTGCTATGGTTCGTTCTAGCGGTCAAATGTGGAATGCAGAAGGTAAACTTGAAGATACTAAAGCATTGATCCCAGATCGTTGTTACTCAGGTATCTACGAAGAAACAATTAAATTCTGTCGTGAAAATGGCGCGTTTGACCCAGCAACAATGGGTAACGTATCAAACGTAGGTCTAATGGCTCAAAAAGCTGAAGAATACGGTTCTCACGATAAAACATTCCAAATCACTGAAGCGGGTACTGTTAAAGTAATCGATTCAGCAGGTAACACGCTAATGTCTCACGATGTTGAGCAAGGTGATATCTGGCGCATGTGTCAAGCTAAAGACATTCCAATCCGTGATTGGGTTCGTTTAGCAGTAAGCCGTGCTCAAGCAACTGGCCAACCAGCAATTTTCTGGTTAGACGAAGCACGAGCTCACGATAAAAACTTAATCGAAAAAGTAAATGCTTACTTAAAAGATCATGATACAGCTGGTTTAGATATTCAAATCTTAACGCCTGTTGAAGCATGTAAGTTCTCATTACAACGTGTTAAAGAAGGTAAAAACACTATCTCTGTAACAGGTAACGTATTACGTGATTACCTAACAGATTTATTCCCAATTTTAGAGTTGGGTACAAGTGCTAAAATGCTTTCAATTGTTCCATTACTTGCAGGTGGTGGTTTATTTGAAACTGGCGCTGGTGGTTCTGCTCCTAAACACGTTCAACAATTTGTTGAAGAAAACCACTTACGTTGGGATTCTTTAGGTGAGTTCTTAGCATTGGCTGTATCGATTGAAGATATCGCCGCTAAAACAGGTAATAAAAAAGCAGTTATTTTGGCTGAAGCGTTACATGTAGCGAACGGTAAATTCTTAAAAGAAGATAAATCTCCTTCACGTAAAGTCGGTGAATTAGATAACCGTGGTAGTCACTTCTACTTAGCCATGTACTGGGCTGAAGCACTTGCTGAACAAACTAAAGATGCTGAATTACAAGCACAGTTCAAACCTTTAGCAGAGTCACTATTAAGCAATGAAGCAGTTATCGTTCAAGAGCTTAACGATGCACAGGGCGTTGTTGTTGATCTAGGTGGTTACTTCCATACAGATCCTGTTAAAGTGTCTGCTGCAATGCGTCCAAGTAAAACGTTAAATGCTGCTGTCGATAATATTTAATTTTCGATTGTAGTCATTATGTTGAGTGGCAAAAGCTCAACGTAAACGTTTTATAACGTGAGTATTCATAAAGCCATTAAGTGATTCACTTAGTGGCTTTTTTTATTCTTTTTCCTGCGTAAAATTTAGAATGCTTATTTAATGTAATTGGTATTCATTCCTCAGAATATCCTCAATTAGCCGATAAATGAAAAGTGCTATTAGATGTTGCGATTAAACTAATTTAACGAAAAATTAAAAAATAATAACCTCAATCAAGCTGCTTTGCGTTAAAGTTAACAATGTTTATTTCATTCATTTTAGTGAAAAGGGTGCTGATGCGTCTTACTTTATTCAAAAAAATTCTATTCTCGATGTTATTTATTAGTGCTTTGATGGTACTGGGAATGGCGTGGTCTATTAACGACAGTTTTCAAACTGGTCTGCAAAAGTATCTAAATCATGGGGAAGAGGAGCGATTAGAAATTGTCTCTGAATATATTGCTCCTTATTACTCTGAGCAAAATGGATGGCAAGGGTTAACGCCTGATACGATGTTAACCGTATTATCACAGGTATTTAATCGTCCAAGAGGCGATGGCAATGAACCTAAAAAGGCGCGAAAAGAGCTTATAAGACGATTGTTTAAACGTATTGTCGTGTTGGATGAAAACGATCAGCCGATTTTTAGTCAAAGAAAATCTAAATCGACAAATGAAATTATTAAAGTGCCTGTTATATACCAACAAAAAACTGTGGGTTGGGTGACAACACAAAAGCGTTACGTTATTCCAGGGGAGCTTGAGAGTACTTTTTATCATCAACAACAATATAACTTAATGTGGATTGTTTTATGGGTAACATTGCTGTCATTTACCTTGGCTTGGTTGTTAGTGAGGCACTTTTTAACGCCTTTAAAGCGCCTTGAAAATGCAGCAAATTCATTACAAGAAGGTGATTACTTAACGCAAATAGACGTTAAAGGAGAAGATGAATTAGCGGCGCTATCTTTACGATTTAATGAATTAAGTGGTAGCTTATTGCGACAAAAAGAAAATAGAGAGCAATGGCTAGCAGATATATCTCATGAATTACGCACTCCTATTTCTGTCTTAAAAAGTGAAATAGAAGCATTACAAGATGGCATTCGTAAGCCAGAACCCAAGTATATTGATTCATTACATAACCAAGTACAAAACTTGAGCCAATTAGTAAATGATTTATATCAGCTGTCGTTGTCTGATGCAGGAATGCAGTTTGATTTGGCTGAGTCTGTTGACGTACAACAAGTGCTAGCAACGAGTTGTTCACAATACCAATTACGTTGCCAAGAAAAGCAAATTCAATTACAAAGTGACTTTAACCTTAAAAAGCCTGTTTATATTAAAGGCGATAAAAAATCATTAACACAGTTGTTCTCTAACTTACTAGAGAACAGTTTACGTTACACCGATGCGCCGGGTTTATTACAGGTTAAATTAAAACTAAATAAGCAGCAGCTTCAAATTTGTATTGAAGACAGTGCCCCAAGTGTGCCCGATCAGGCTTTACCTAAATTGTTTGAACGTTTATATCGTGTTGACGAGTCTCGCAGTCGTTTGAGTGGCGGTTCTGGTTTAGGGTTATCCATTTGCCAAACAATTGTAAAAGCACATCAAGGTGAAATGATAGCAACACATTCAGCTTTAGGTGGGTTAACTATTACTATTTATCTACCTATCTCAGAGAGTTAATAAAGGAATTATAATGTCACAGCATGTTTTAATTGTGGAAGATGAAGAGTCATTAGCGCAAGTCTTAGGCGAGTATCTTACTCAGTCTGGTTTAATCACTCATATTATTACTGATGGTTCACAGGTGATTGAATGGGTTAAAAAAAATCCAGTTGATTTATTAATCTTAGATTTAATGTTACCAGGGAAAAATGGATTAGATATTTACAGAGAGTTACGTACTTTTACCGGTATTCCTGTGGTAATGGCGACCGCTAGAATCGATGAGATTGATCGCTTAATTGGTTTGGAACTCGGTGCCGATGATTATATTTGTAAGCCGTATAGTCCAAGAGAGGTCGTCGTTCGAGTCAAAAATATCCTGCGCCGCTCAACCGATGAAATGAAAATGGTTGATAAAGTATTAAGTATTAATGAAAGTACGATGCAAGTATTAGTGAAAGGCAAAGAAGTTAGCTTAACGCGTGCTGAATTTCGTCTTCTATCGCATTTTCATCAACATAAAGAGCAAGTCTTTAGTCGAGAGCAGTTAATGACTCAAATCTACTCAGATAACCGTGTAGTGACAGATAGAACTATCGATAGTCATATTAAAAACTTACGTCGCAAAATTCAAAACGTTGATGCAGAGGTTGATTGCATTCAATCTATCTACGGTGTCGGTTACAAATTTGCTCTGTAGTTGCTCTCATCATAGCTAGTAAACCAGCGGTTTGAATAAACCTGCATTTTCAATAAGCAGGTCGCTGGTTCGATTAATACCAATCTGGATAAGTAAATGGTCTATTTAGGCGTTAGGGGAAATGGATAATAGCAAGTGCAGTAACTAGTTATTCTCATTACAAAATCAACAACGAAGCTAGGATTCATTTTAACAAGTATAAATGACTAGATAATGACTTAGATTGGTATAATTTTGAAGCCTATATTGATACATTTTTTGAAGGTTAGCTTTATAAATGGAGTATTAGGTATTTGGCTTTAGGGGAAGCGTTAGGCCATGTATCTTTTGTTATTCTTAGTGTGCCTTATCCGTATTGTTTATCTTAGTTAATGCTTTGAGAGTATTATTAACATCATCTACTAACGTTTTATTAGTGACCGCCTTAGTTTTTCCTCAATTATCTCCCTAAAAATCAAGCAAAACGGTTAACTCCTTTTTTTATCCATATTCTCTACACAATGCTTATCTATAGTCTCTACATCGGCTCAGAAGAGAGCTTTATATTCTAAGTAAAAAAAGAGGTTTATATGAAAAAGTTATTTATTTTAAGTGGTGTTGCATTAATGGTTTCAAGTTCGCTAACAATGGCTGCTGGTAATAACTCAGCTAAATATGACTTTGGAAAGTTCGATCTTAATAAAGATGGCCAAATTAGTGTCGTAGAAGCGACGGGGAAACTAGCGAAGCATTTTGATAAAATCGATGCAGATAGCAATGATTTAATCAGTGAAGCTGAGTTTGCTGAAATGAAAAAAATGAGAGAAGCTAAAAAACCTACATTTGCTGATTTCGATAAAAATAATGATGGTTCAATTTCTAGCGCTGAATTTGATGCCGCTAAGAAAATGAAAAAAGGCAAACATCACCATAAAGTAGACTTCGCTAAAGTAGATGTTAATAAAGATGGAAAAATTACTAAAGATGAAGCGAAACGAGGATTACTTAAACGTTTTGATAAAATTGACAGCGATGCAAACGGTTCAATTTCAACAACAGAATTCGCAGCTTTAGAAAAAATGCACAAAGGTAAAGGTAATCATAAACTAGATTTCGGTTCTATTGATGCAAACAATGATAACCAAATTACAAAAGATGAAGCAAAAGGGCGCTTGTTAAAAGGTTTTGATAAAATTGACAGTGATGCAAACGGCTCTATTTCAACAACTGAATTTGCAGCTTTAGAAAAAACGCATAAAGGCAAGGGCAATCATAAATTAGACTTCGGTTCTTTCGATACAAACAGCGATAGTAAAATCACAAAAGATGAAGCAAAAGGCCGCCTATCGAAACATTTTGATAAAATAGATAGTGATAAAAATGGTGTTATTACTCAAGCTGAATTGTTAGAAATGCAAAAAATGCAAAAAATGCAAAAAATGCATAAAGGAAAAGGTCATAAAAAAGGTAATAAAGAAGTTAGCTTTGCTAAATTAGATGCAAACAGCAATGGTGCTATCACTAAAGATGAAGCAAAAGGTCGTTTAGCTAAACACTTTGATAAAGTCGATACAGATGCGAATGGCTCTATTACATCTGCTGAATTTGAATTAGTTAAAAACATGAAAAAAGGTAAGCACGGGCAGAAAGTCTCATTCTCAACATTAGATGCGAATAAAGACGGAGCCATTACTAAAGACGAAGCAAAAGGTCGCTTACTTAGTAACTTCGACAAAATCGACGGTGATGCTGACGGTAAAATAACAACTCAAGAATTAGATACAAAACGTGGAGACCGTAAAGGTAACAAACGTCCAACATTTGAAATATTAGATGCTGATGGTAACGGTAAAGTATCAAATGTAGAGTTTGCCGCTTTCCAACAAAAACATGCTGAAATCAAAAAATAAGCTTTATAAATGTTTAACTACAGTTATAAATAAAAAAGCCTGGTGAGTTTTCTCATCAGGCTTTTTTATTGTGCGATTTAATCTCTGTTCTGGAACAGAAAAATAACATAATACCGTTATACCAATCACACTAATTAACTCATCTTAAAATAACTTATTTCGTCGTTATAAGTTTCGTAAAGAGAATAACCATTAAAGAATTAATATCTTTTAGTTAATTCTCCGACAGATGATTTACGAGAAAGGCCTCAACTTATGCCTTAAATTAAGCCATTTTTTCTACGCACAATGTAGATCACTTATTTAATGCAATCGGTGTAATAAGTAATATAACGTTATGGATTTAAATATAGAGAGGCTTTAATTATCCAGAGTTTAGGTTATTTATATTATTGTCATTCTTCTCAATATCATTTTCAGTATGAGTTTTAGCACAGCTCTCATTACAATGAGCGACTTTTAATCTCCACTTTCATTATCCTAATTTATTGGCATTATTCTTTAATGAATTACTTTTTAAGCACTTGGTTTTAGATGCCTAATTCATCGAATAAATCGATTTCAGCGGCTGGATTTTTAGCTGTGGTTGTGTCTACTTGAGATGTTTTGTTTTTTTCTTCTTCAATTATTGAATCAGGATCAAAAGCTTCTCGTTCTTCAAAATTAGGTAATTTAATAAACTCCGTTTTATCCATGGCCAATTCAAGGTAGAAAATGTTATTTTTTGCTGTCGTGAAACTTACTCGACGTGCTTGTGGGCGGTCTAAATTTGTATCTATAGAGAGTACGACTTGTTTATTAATGGTCAACATTTTAGGTTGATTTTGATTAATAGAAGTATGTAATTCATGGCCAATGACACTGGTAAAATCACCAACGGCTTGATTCATTAATTCGCCCATTACATCACTCACATCGTCAGCAGTATGTGATATTGCTAAGTCTTCCACTGATAGCCCCATATTGGTCATATAAGTCGTATATAATTCCATTGCGGCAGCAGCACTAAAATTTAAAATAACTAATCCAGAAAAACCACCATCAAATAATACAAAGCAGCCTATGTCTGGTTTAAGGCAGGTTTTATTGATTTTTTGAACCATTGAAGAATAATTAATTTGGCGGCCCGTCGCATTACTTAAAACAGATTTCATAGAGTTACATAATACTAATAACACATCATCTGTTGAGGTGGTTTTACTTTTAGTCATATCTTGTTATCGCCTTTTAAAATGCTAATAATGGAGCGTTTAGAATAGGCTATTATTTAAATATAGGTAGTTTTGTCGATGGTTATTTAATAAAAATGATAGCAAGTCGCTGTTTTTGTTATTTATTATGTTGTGAATCTTATCCATTGTTCATTTAAAAGGGGCATTGACCTGTCTATTAGAGCAGGTATTGAATTTGAATGTTATTACGTTTGCTTAATCTTGTAAGTTCCATTGTTGGCAGTAGCTAATAAACTGTTTCAATATAGGGCTTTGATACTTTTCTTTATGCCACACTAGATATAAATCTCGCGACATATCAATATCAATAGAAAGGGAGGCTAAACGTTTATCTTGCAGAGCATGCCTAGCGGCTGTTCGTGACATACAAGAAACCCCTAAACCAGCGGCACAGCAATTAATGATTGCTTCAGTCGTCGTCAGTTCAAAGGTAATATCTAGGTCTGTCAAATGCTGCCCAATGTGCGTAATAAAAAAATCACGAGTACCCGAACCTTGCTCTCGTAAGATCCAATGTTGGTGATTCAAGTCTTCGATAGTAATTGATTTTTTATTAGTTAAAGGGTGCTTAGGGTGAACCACAATGACCATTTCATCTTTAAGCCAACGTTCGATGTGTAACTGTTTATCCACTAATAAAGCTTCAACTAATCCAATATCTAACTCGTATTCTTTTAGTTTTTCACCAATAGTGGTGCTGTTATCAATACATATTAATTGATCTTGATGATTTTTAATGTCACGAAACTGCGCTAATAAAGCGGGCAGTAAATGATTACCTACTGTATTACTTGAACCAATTCTTAGCTTTCCTTGGAAGTTATGATTATCAAATAAACTTGTAATTGCCTTACTACGTTCTATTTGTTCATCGGCTAAGGGCAATAATGCTTTACCCATTTCATTGATTAATAAACGATTATTAGTGCGCTCAAATAGTTTATGAGCGAGTTGTTTTTCTAACTCTGCTAGCGCCATACTTACCGCTGGTTTGCTTAGAAATAGTTTTTCTGCCGCAGTAGTTAGTGTTTTTTCTTGTGTGATAGTTATAAAGACATGTAATTGCTTAAGTGTAATATTCATAATCAGCCAAGGGTTTCGATTTAATTAACAAGATGAATGTTAGTGTAAGTTATTCTTAATAGAAATGCTGCGTTTGAGGAGCCATCAATAGAAAAATATTAAGTTAGAAGCAAAGACAAAGTTTCAAAGTGAAAAATATTAACCACGAAGCGCTACGCTACATGAAGGGCACGAAGGAAGGCATAAAGAGTAGCTAAAAGTGAAAATATGCAGAACTCAGTACATTTAAGTTAGTTGTTAATCTTAAGGTTTTTGACTTAACTTTCTTTTCACTTCGTGCCTTGGTGGTTAATTGGTTTTGGCTTTAAAAGCTTAATTAACCACGAAGCGCTGCGCTACACGAAGGATACGAAGAAAATACAACAAAATAATTATGAGGTAAGTTAGAACTGAAAGTATTTCAGGTTGTTTTTAATTATAAGGTTTTTGACTTAACCTTCTTTTCACTTCGTGCCTTGGTGGTTAATTGCTTTTGATTTTATCTCTTTAACTTTGTGGTTAAGTGCTTTGATTTTAAAAGGCTTATGGCATAGCTGCGTGTATTTGCTTTAACAGAGCTGCCGCAGCAGATTTAGGATCATCTGCATGGCAAATAGCAGACACTAACGCGACACCATCAACACCGGTTTTTATGATGTCATCTAAATTGCTTTGGTTGATGCCGCCAATCGCAACGACTGGAAAATTTGTTTTTGTTAATGCATTCGTTAAGCCTGCTATTCCCCATTCTTTTTTAGTATCTGTTTTAGTTGGTGTTGCAAAAATTGCACTTAAACCAATGTAATCCAAGGATAATGCATTCGCTTCTAATAGCTGGTGTTCATTTTCAATAGATAGGCCGAGTAACTTGTTAGGGCCTATCAATTGTCGTGCTAATCCAGCGGGCATATCCGATTGCCCTAAGTGAACTCCGTCAGCATCAACGGCTAATGCGACATCAACACGATCGTTAATAATAAGTGCTACGTTAGTGCCTTTTAGAATGGTTTTAATTGCTTGAGCGCGAGCAATAAAAGATCGTATATCACCACTTTTTTCACGGACTTGTACCATGGTAACACCGCCTACAACGGCTTCTTTGACAACGTGCTTTAGTGTTTGTAGATCTTGCTGATCATCTGTCACTAAATATAAGCGGTACGGGTTCATGGAGTTTTCCTTGAAAATAGAGTGAGTAATGGTACCTAATAAAGGCGCTTAATATTCCATGAAGAATAAAAAACACCTTTAAATTAGCCACTATTTGACAGTTATTTTTAAACGTTTATTAATAGTGGTGGCATCTAATTGATATAACACATCAAGCAAATTCATTTGTAAACTACCTGGGCCGGCAGATTGCTCTGCTGCAATTTCACCAGCAACACCTAATACAGCGGCTGCGGCTAAACCAGAGTCTTCTCCAATCGCTGCAAAAGCGCCGGTTAAAGCACTTAAACTACACCCCATTCCTGTGATACTTGGCATCATTGCATGACCGTTATGCAATGTAATTTCACTGTCAGCGGTGATGATGTAATCGACTTCGCCAGAAATAACTACATTACAGTGATAAGTTTCAGTTAAGTAGCGAGCGGCATCCACTGCCATTTCACTACTATCAAGTGAATCTACACCTTTGCTTTGTGCTTTTTCACCGGCTAACGCTATTATTTCAGATGCGTTTGCACGAATAATTAAATGTTTTGCCAGTGCTGCTATTTGGCGTGAAGTCTCAGTGCGTAATGTACTCGCACCACAACCAACGGGGTCTAATACCACGACTTTTTCATGTACGTTTGCTTGTTCAATAGCGTAAATCATACGCGGAACCCATTGGCTATCTAGGGTGCCGATATTAATAACCAATGCACCACTAAATGACATCATTTCAGCCATTTCTTGACGAGAATGTGCCATGATCGGTGATGCACCAATTGCTAATAAAGCATTCGCTGTATTATTCATAACCACATAATTAGTAATGTTGACGACTAACGGTTTTTGCGTACGTAATGCGTGTAACGCACCGACAATTAGCTTGGTCTTTTCTTTTTGTGTGCTTTCTTTCTGGGTATCTTCTTTTTGTGTTGTTTGCATCGTTAATCCTCTGCTCACTGTTTTATTTATGACAAGATCTCTTTAATACAAAACTTAATACAGTATTTGCTAAATCGCGGCATTTAAACCTTGCTGCCAGAAAGCCACTTCCATTCTAGTCGCCGTTCTAAATACTTTGAGAAGATGTTGACCACGTTGGCTATTGATATCAATCTCTGCGAGTAATTGGTCTAAATGTTCGGTGCTATCGATGATGCTTTGTTGAAACTCATCACCACTATATAAATCAATCCAGCTAGCAAATTCATTGCCCTCAATTTTAGTGTTTTTGTCATTTGCTAATAAGCGACCAATTTCAGCATAACCAATTGAACAAGGTGCTAACGCAACATAAAGATCAACAATATCGCCAGCCATGCCTGTATCTAAAACGTAACGTGTATAGGCGACCGTGCCAAAGTCCTCATCTTCTGCTTCTAAATCAGCCTCGGTTAATCCCCAATTTGCACAGTAAGTGATGTGGTGATTAATCTCAAAGCTCAATAATGCTTGCACACTCGCAAGGCCTTTACGCATTTCTGCTAACGAATTCGCTTTATAAATCGCTAATGCATAGGCACGCGAATATTGCTTCAAGAACAAAAAGTCTTGTTTTAGGTAATGTAAAAAGCAGGGTTGCGCTAAGCTTCCATTGCCTAATTGCATCACAAAAGGGTGCTTTGTATAGTCATTCCAGTCAGACTGGCAAGCATTGATTAAATCTTTATGATTCATGATTTTCTCACTGTTTTAAATTTGCTATTGAGTGAATTTTTAGTCCGTTTTTTCAACGGACATTAAGCTATTTCATTACTTGAATGTAGGCATATAATCTTTTGCTTTTGGCTGGCTCTTAATTAGCTTGTTATCAAACATAAATTGCGCGTAATCATCGTAACGTTTTAAGTCGATAGCAGCAGGGCGTAATGCAAAACGTGTTAATGTATCGCGCCATGCTCGTTTATTAAGCTCATTGTTTAAGGTATCTGGTGCATAGTTAACAAACTCATTCCATGCTTCTTTTGGGTGGTTAACAATGTAGGTAGTTGCTTGTTCTAGGGCTTTATTGAAAGCACTGATCATCGCAGCATCATATTTTTTAGCATTAGCTACAAATATAAGTTCATCATAAGCTGGAACACCATGTTCTTCAGGAAAATAAGCCTTAGCTTTAAAACCTTCTAATGCCAATTGGTTCGTTTCAAAGTTGCGTAGACCACCCCAAATTGCATCAACTTTACCCGATGCTAATGACGCTGATAATGCCCAACCCACGTTAATGATTTCTAATTCATCGTAACTGACATTAACGGTTTCTAGCATTTTACCGATGGTCGCTTCTTCGCTTCCTGAAATAGCAATACCTACTTTTTTACCTTTCAAATCGCTTAGCGAATTAATTTTTCCGTTATCGAGTACCATTAATGTGTTTAATGGTGTAGCGATTAACGTCGCTGAGCGCACTAAAGGTAACCCTTCTGCAACATCAATAATTAGGTTTGGCTGATAAGTAATAGCAAGGTCAATGTTGCCTGCAGCTACTAATTTTGGTGGCATACTTGGATCGGCAGGCTCTTGAATAACCACATTTAAACCTTGTTCTTTAAAGTAACCACGTTGTTGTGCCACGATAATTGGGCCATGGTTAGGGTTAACAAACCAATCCAACATCAAAGTGACTTTTTTATCCTCAGCTTGTGCTGAAAATGAGAACAAGGTTGCCGCTAAAGTAAGCGTGGTTAAGATGAAATTCTTTTTCATGTAGTGTATTTCCTTATTGTATTTAAAGAGTGTGCATTGTTTTAAATTAATATATTGAGCTTTAGTGGTATTTATATTGGCACTCATATTTACTATTTTGAATAATAGAAAACGTGCTTTCAGGCCTCCCATGGGATCAGTTTTTTTAATACCTTATCGGTGATGAAATATAAGCCGACTGAAATCGTAGACAGGATGAATAAAGCGGCGAACATTTCATCAATTAACATACGGGCATTAGCTTGCAGCATTAAATAACCCAAGCCTTCACTTGAGCCAACCCATTCACCAGCAACGGCACCAATCGGTGCAATAACCACAGCAACACGAATACCAGAGGCCAAAGTAGGTAATGACGCTGGCAGTTGAATATGGCGTAACATCTTCCATTTACTCGCATTCATGGTCTTAGCTAAGTCGAGATAACCCGTAGGTGTGTTTTTTAACCCGTCATAACAACAAGTTGTAACAGGAAAAAAGATGATCATCGCAGCCATGACTATTTTTGAAGCAATGCCATAACCTAACCAGATCATCAAAATAGGCGCGATGGCAAAAACGGGGATCGCTTGGCTAGTAATTAAAATCGGCAATAACCAACGTTTGATTGGTTTAAATAACAACATCTGCAAGGCAAAACATAAGCCCATGGATAAGCCTAATAATAAGCCGAGTATGATCTCTTGAGTGGTCACCCAACTATGCTTTAATAAAACGTCATAGCGAGCAATCAAACGTTCGAACACAGATAAAGGCTCAGGTAGAATAAAAGCAGGTAATTTAAATACGATCACAACGGCTTGCCAAATTGCAATAATCACTGCAAAAGTAAGTAACGAACGTAATACTGGATGTAGGGTTTTATCCTTACTTTTAATTGGTTTAGCTAGGTTAATCATGGGAGGTAAATTACTCATAATCTTGCTCCAATCGATCCAGAATTTGTTGTTGCAAGCTGGCACTTTGAGTATCAAAGGATCTTGGTATCTGGCTATCTGGCACTGTTAATGATTCTGCAAAGGCAGGTTGCCCTTGCATAATGTACAGTTGATTAGCTAAGCGAATCGCTTCCTGTGGATCGTGAGTAATCAACACCACCGTTTTATCTTTTAATAATTGATGGGCTAGGTTTTGTAAACGATAGCGAGTGACTGCATCTAATGCTGAAAAAGGTTCGTCCATCAATACCACTGGTTTGTTTTGCATTAAGGTTCTAGCGAGTGCAACTCGTTGACGCATACCGCCAGATAATTGCTGTGGTAAATAATGTATTTTATCGGACAGGCCTACTTGCTCTAATAGCTGTTGTGCTTTTGTAATGTGTAGTGATTTTTGTTGTTTACCAGTCTTATGACTTTTGTTACTGAGTTTTTCACTTAACAGAACGTTATCTAATACCGATAACCATGGCATTAATAAATCTTGCTGAGCCATATAAGCGATTTGGTTTTGTAAAGGTAGGTTGGTGCTGGTGGATAGTTGTCCTGACCATGTGACTTTATCAACCAATAAATTAGCAAGATAACGTAATAGGGAGCTTTTACCGCAACCACTTCGCCCTAAAATACAGGTCCATTGTGCAGCAGGAAAGTGCATGTTCAGCGATGACAATACGTACTGTTCACTATGGTGATAACGTAAGCTGGCATCTTTAATATCAAGACTAGGCGCCTTTATTTCATTCAGTACTGTTTGCTTTGGCACTTGCTTCGCTGAATGCTTATTGGTCATACTTAACATCTATCGATTCAGCTTGTAAAAATGGTCAACAGGGCCGCGACCTTTACCAATTTTAAGTTGGTCGGCATGTTGTAGTGCTTGCGTAATATAATCTTTACCTAGTTGCACTGCTGTTGTCAGTTCATTACCTTGAGCGAGATAAGAGGCGATGGCTGAAGATAAGGTGCAGCCTGTGCCGTGATTGTTATTAGTCTCAACGCGTTTTGCTGTAAGTTGCTGTACTGAATTCGGTAAAATTAATAAATCATTACTGTTTTCGTCTTGTTCTAAATGCCCACCTTTTAATAAGACTGCTTTAGCGCCTAACAGACGTAATGCATCAATCATTGTCTGCATTTCTTGTTCGCTAGTGGGGAGTTGGCTATCAATTAACGCCGCCCCTTCAGGTAAGTTTGGCGTGATTAAATCAGCCATTGCCAGTAATTCTGTTTTTAAGGTTTGAATGGCCACTTTTTCTAATAGTAGATCGCCATTAGTAGTGACCATCACAGGGTCGATGACTAAAAAGGCTGGTTTGTATTGCTTGAGTTTTTTAGCAACCACTTTGATAATGTCGCAATCAGCTAACATGCCTACTTTTACTGCAACAATATTGAGGTCACTAAATACAGCGTCTAATTGCTTTTCAACATGTTCAAGCGGAATCGGAAATATAGCGGATACGCCAAGTGTATTTTGTGCAGTAATAGCAGTGATTGCGGAACAAGCGTAACTGCCTGTTGCTGAAATAGCTTTGATGTCGGCTTGAATACCTGCACCACCACTGCTGTCAGAACCAGCAATAGTCAATACAATCGGGGTGCTAATAGGTGTACAAATAGCGTTAAGAATAAGGTCAGACATAATGGCTCCGATGAAAACGCGAGCGGAACTTATATCAACCAACATCAAGCAAAGAGATGCTACAGGGATGGTTTATAAATAGTTCCCTGCGTCAGTGTTAACTGTATCAGGTTCAACGGGTATCGGTGTTTTATCAATAAGTCTTGATATCACACTCGTTCTCAGCCTAAGGCTCCCCGACTATAATTGTGCCAAATCATATCAAGTTCTGTTAAAAGCGCAATCAAACATATTGCTTAGGTAGGATTGTAGAGGTTTCAATTGCTTAAGGTTTACATTAAAAGGGAGCAAAAAATAACAAATAGGAAATACATATTGTTATTTAAAATGAGAGAAAATAACTTTGATTTTAAAAATTCAAAGATCATGCCGAGTAATAAAAAGCTAATTGTTAATAAATTAGCCTTTATTGATACTCTAAAACAAAGTTAAAGCGTTATAAAGCTATTCACTTCCTAAAAAACCACCTGTTTGATGTGCCCATAATTGTGCATAAACACCATTTTTAGCAATCAATTCTTGGTGGCTACCTTGCTCAATAATATTACCTTTATCTAGTACAATTAAACGGTCCATAGCGGCAATAGTCGATAGACGGTGGGCAATGGCAATCACCGTTTTGCCTTGCATTAATTCATACAAACTTTCTTGAATCGCCGCTTCAACTTCTGAGTCTAAGGCTGATGTCGCTTCATCTAACACTAGAATTGGCGCATCTTTTAATAGTACACGAGATATAGCAATACGCTGACGTTGACCACCAGAAAGCTTCACGCCTCGTTCGCCTACTTGCGCGTCGTATCCAACATTACCTTCGTTATCTGTTAGCGTTGAAATAAATTCATGTGCTTGCGCTTGTTTCGTCGCATTGACCATTTCCTCTTCCGTTGCATCTGGTCGCCCGTAGAGGATATTTTCACGGATAGAGCGGTGTAACAATGAAGTATCTTGAGTCACCATGCCTATTTGTAAACGTAAGCTTTCTTGTTGCACTGCTTTGATATCTTGACTATCAATAATAATTTGGCCTTTTTCAACATCGTAAAAGCGTAATAATAGATTTACTAAGGTTGATTTACCTGCGCCTGAACGGCCGACTAAGCCAATTTTTTCACCTGCTTTAATATTCAAATCAAAGTTTTCAATCACGCCTTTATTTTCACCGTAATGGAAACTCATTTGTTTAAAGTAGATGTTACCTTCAGAGACGATTAATGGTTTAGCATCTTCTTTATCTTTAATAATATTAGGCTTAGCAAGTGTATTCATGCCGTCTGTTACGGTACCAATGTTTTCAAATAGGGCACTTAGCTCATACATGATCCATTGTGACATACCATTTAAACGCAGTGCTAAACTGATCGCGACAGCAATGGCACCGACGGTGATTGCACTTTGCATCCATAACGCTATTGATAACGCTGTGATGGCAAAGGCTAAAGTGTAGTTTGATATTTGTACGCAAATATTAATGCCCGTTGCCAAGCGCATTTGTCGATAAACTGTCTCTAAAAAACCAGTCATGCCCTGTTTAGCATAAGTTGATTCTGAATCGGTATGTGCAAATAATTTAACCGTTGAAATATTGGTGTAGCTATCCACAATACGTCCCGTCATGGTTGAGCGGGCATCGGCTTGTTCTGCGGCTACTTTTTTTAACTTGGGAATGAAATAGTATTGAATACCCGTATATATCACCAACCAGACTAACATCGGAATCGCTAAGCGATAATCCGCCTGTGCCACCATCACTAACATCGAAATTAAATAAACGAGGATATAAACCATGACGTTTAATAGTTTCATTACTGTTTCACGCACGGCTAATGCGGTTTGCATGACTTTGGTTGCGATGCGTCCGGCAAAGTCATCTTGATAAAAAGAAACACTTTGTTTTAATAAATAACGGTGCGCAAACCAACGTATCGACATCGGATAATTACCGAGTAATATTTGGTGAACAATTAAAGAATGCAGCAGTATTAATAAAGGAATTAAGACCAATACAATCACGGACATAATTAATAACTTTTGGCCTTCATCTTGTAATAGGGTTTCTGGATTTTTAGTGATTAACCAATCCACTAATTGCCCCATAAAACCAAATAACGACACTTCTAAAATCGCTAATAAAGCGGTTAATAGTGTCATAGCAAAAAGCGCTTTTTTATAACCTTTTGTATAATGCATACAAAAAGCCACTAGCGTTTTAGGCGGTTGAGTTGGCTCTTGATCATCTAGTGCAGGCACTAAATTTTCAAAAAATTTATACATGTTAAGTCCTTAATTTTTTATTGCTTTTATGACAGGTCTTACGTCGAGCTGGGAAGGGGCTTTAATCCTGTGATCATAATGATTAGTGCTTATAAAACAAGCTTTAATTAAAGTACTTAACGTTTATTTCAGTGTTTATACTGTTAAATAATGATTGTTTTTATTTTTATGGATGAGAAATTAGTTATGCTTAGCCAGTGTAAAATTAAAAGAGAACATTATGCCGCATTCAACATCACATCTAGACACTTCACCTAAAGCGGACCTTGTGTTACTAAGCTGGTTAGCGCAATTACCGAAAGTAGAATTGCATTTACATTTAGAAGGGAGCTTAGAGCCGCAAATGCTATTTGATTTAGCGGTTCGTAATCAAGTCACATTGCCTTATCAAAACGTAAAGGAAGTAAAGCAAGCATTTCAATTTACTCAGCTACAAGATTTTTTAGATATTTATTATCAAGCTGCAACCGTTTTAGTAACTGAACAAGATTTTTATGACTTAACATGGGCTTATTTATTAAAGTGTAAAGAGCAAAATGTACTCCATGTCGAGCCATTTTTTGACCCTCAAACACATACTGAACGTGGTATTAGTTTTGCTACTGTCATCAATGGGATTGATCGTGCGTTAGAAGACAGCGAAGAAAAACTAGGTATCAGCAGTGAATTGATCATGTGTTTTTTACGTCACTTAGATGAAGAAAGTGCTTTTGCTACTTTAATATTGGCGATGGACCACTTAGATAAACTTAAAGGAGTAGGCTTAGATAGTTCTGAGTTAGGACATCCGCCTGAGAAATTTAGCCGTGTTTTTGCTAAAGCGCGTGAGTTAGGTTTATTAACGGTTGCTCATGCTGGTGAAGAAGGGCCTGCTGATTATATATGGACCGCGATTAATGATTTAAAAGTATCAAGAGTTGACCATGGTGTTAATGCTATTCATGACCCTGCTTTGATTAAATACTTACAGGAGAGTCAAATACCATTAACTGTTTGTCCGTTATCAAATACTAAGTTAAAAGTATTTGATGATATGAACCAACATAATATTTTAGATCTATTAAGCCTAGGTATTTGTGTCACAGTGAATTCTGACGATCCTTCTTATTTTGGTGGCTATATGACTGAAAATTTTGAAGCGTTAATCGTATCATTAGATATGACTCAAGAACAAATGATTAAACTGGTTGAGAACAGCATTACCGCTAGTTTCTGTTGCCAACAGCGTAAACAGCAATTATCGTCTGCATTACGTGATTATATTTAATTATTCTTTCTGTGGTTAATGCTTAAGGGCTAAGGCTTAAGTTAATATTTAGTTTAGAAAATGCATAACCCTATTTAATATTCATTGATTAAATAAGGCTGTGCATCGTTATTTTATTATTTTGCTATTTCGTTATTCTGCTATTTTTATCAACAACAAAAGTTATGACTTTCAACGTTTAACCTGCCAAGCTCTGATCCCGTTAATATAATTCCTGAGTTTTTTATAACACCTAAATATACATAGGCAGTTCTCGTTGCGTATTTAATTGTCTAACAGATAAATGCGTATGGATATCTTTAACGCTGGAGATTTTATGGAGTTTAGTCGTGAAGGTTTCATAACCTTGTAAATTTGGGCTAACAACTTCTAATAAGTAATCAAAAGCGCCGGAGACGATATGTGCATTGATCACTTCTTCAATTTTTAATAACGCAATTTCAAACTCTTCAATGGCTTTTTCTTGGTGTCTATCTAAGCTCACTTCAACAAAAAAGGTCATATTAATACCGACTTTTTCTTTATTTAGATTGGCTTGGTAATCTTTTATGAAGCCTTCATCTTCCAATCGTTTTAAGCGTCTGGCGCAGGGAGACGCGGATAAACCGACTTTATCGGCAAGGTCTGCTATTGATATACGTGCTTCTTTTTGAAGGTGCTTCAATATGTGTTGGTCTATTTTATCCATTCTTCACCTGACTCTTTTTTAGTGGTTTAATGCTTAGTTTGTTTATATATTGATTGTATCAGCTAATACCTGAGGTTTTTGGCCTTTCTTTGAGCGATAAGAGCGTCACTTTTAATGGATAATATTGTTTATTAGATACTTTTCATAAACAATTGGTAGGGCTTGAAAAATGCAAAAAATTCAACAGCAGAGTCTCCATAAAGGGCAAGTTAATAACAATGTTTATAAAGGTAATGTCTATAAAAGTAATGTTTATAAAGGCAACGTTTATAAACGATTAAGCGATAACTTCTCTATCGCTTTAAATTCCCCTGTTATTTGGGGATATATTTCAATGTTATTGGTTTTATTCATTTGGTCTGGCTTTGCTCTGACTATACGTATTATTGATGGCTCAGCATTAAAGATTGCTGATGTCGCGTTAATTCGTTTTTTAGTACCTGCAATATTATTGTCACCCTGGTTGGTTTCTCATTGTAAAACTATCAAAAAAGTGAAGTTATCCGATACCACACTTATTTTGCTTGGTGGAATTCCTTTTGTTTTCTTAGCTGCATTAGGTGCTAAAAGTGTTCCTGTGGCTTACGTTGGGACCATACTCGCTGGTACTCCTGCATTCTTTGTTGCTATTATTTCTTACTTCTTTCTGGCTCAAGCACTCTCTAAAAAACGATTGTTTACACTCTCATTTATATTAGTTGGCATATTCATTATGATTGTTGGCGAGTCAGAAGGTATGTCGTTGGATGTGATTATTGGTCTTTGTTTTTTGTTTGGTGCTAGTTTTCTTTGGTCTGTTTATATCATTGGCCTTAGAAAAATCGCTTTGAAACCAATGACTATTACGCTTATTATCTCTTACCTCTCAGGTTTTATTATGTTACTGCTGATTGGAACGGGTATGGTGCCAAGTAATTTGGGGCATTTTTCTTTCCAACAAGCGCTACCGTTTATTTTAATCCAAGGGCTTGGTATTGGCGTAGTGGCAACTATTTGCTTTTCTTATGCAGTAAGCCAATTAGGTTCAGCTCGATCTTCAGTGCTAGGTTCACTTTCTCCTGCCGCCACTGCATTATTAGCCGTGCCGATTTTAGGTGAATCATTATCTGTTTTTGTTTGTATTGGAGTTGCCTTAACAGTGATAGGCGTTATTTTATCGAGTCGTTGTTAGTTTATTTTGTTTAAGTTTTTTTATTTAAGTATGGGTATTTCTGTACTTTTACTTAGTACTTTTATTTAGTTCTTTTCTCTAAGCCTTTTATTTAAGGAATGTCGTTATGTTAGAAAACTTACCTATTGTCCAAGGCGATCCTCTTTGGGCGCTATTACATCAATTTAATGCAGACCAACGAGACCATAAAATTGATATGTTAGTGGGTGTGTATCGTGATGAGACAGGGCAAACACCTGTGATGCAACAAGTACAGAAAGCAGAACAAAAATTAGCAGCGGTAGCCGAGTCGAAGTCTTATAAGATGTTGTCTGGAAATCTTGAGTTTAATGACCACATGGCCAAATTTTTATTGGGTGATAGTGAGCGATTTTCTGATCAATGCACTATTCAAACCGTTGGTGGTTCAGGTGCGTTAAGAGTTATTGCCGACTTTGTTGCGACGCTATCACCGGATGCTGTGATTTGGAATACTAACCCAGGTTATCTTAATCATCGTCCAATTATGGAAGGGGCTGGTCTCAACGTTGAACCGTTCCGCTGGCAGCATGTTGGAGGCGTTTTAGATATAGAGGCGTGTTTTGAAGATCTAGAGCAAGCGAAAGAAGGTGATATCTTATTGTTACATGGGAGTTGTCATAATCCTTCTGGCGTAGATCCTTCACTCGCACAGTGGCAACAATTTATTGATTTTTGTCTTGCTAAAAAAGTCGTGCCTTTTATTGATATTGCCTATCAAGGTTTTGGTGATGGGCCTGAAGAAGATGCTGCTGGTTTAAGACTGTTTGTTGAGCAAGTCGATTTCATGCTGGTGGCGGCAAGTTGTTCAAAAAATATGGGGTTATATTGTGAGCGTACTGGTGTCGCGATGGTGATAACAAATGATCACTCTCAACATGCTCCTTTACGTACTTTATTAGAACGTATTACGCGTGCAAACTATTCTATGCCACCAAATCATGGTGCGGCAGTCGCATCGTTATTGTTCTCAGATCCTGAACCTTGGTTAGCCGAACTGTCGGTGTGCAGAGAACGTATTAATGATTTACGTAAAGCATTAGGAAACTTATTGTTAGAAATGAATGCTCCTGTTTCTTTACAAGCAGTAACAAGACAAAAAGGCATGTTTTCTTTATTACCATTAACGCCAGAGCAGATGACCGCTCTACGTGAAAAGCATGCAATATACGGTATGTTAAATGGTAGAATTAACATTGCGGGTTTAAAACAAGCCCAAGTTAGCTATCTTGCGAAAGCATTAGTGGACGTAATGAAAAGCGAATGTTGAAATAGTAATAGTGGAAAGACTGAAGCTAAAAATCGGGCTGTGAGAGCTGTAGTATCAAAGGTTAATTGATATTTCACACGGCTTCATTTCACTTTAAATTTAAGGTGAAACTTCAACTCGAATATAAAAAAAGGCCAGTGATAAACGTTATCACTGGCCTTTTTTGTTAATACAGCTGATTTAACATTTATTGAACTAGCATTGTTTCGCCTTCACCAAAACGGTAAACGAGTTTCCCCGTCATTTGTTGATCATGACTGCTTTCATGTGTAGTGAAGTAATTAACATAGTCAGCTTGTATTGCCCAGTTCGCGTTTAAACGGTAATGAAGGCCAACACCTGTGTTAAGTTGAAAGTTGTATTGATCGTCATCTTCATTCCAAATTTCTTCGCCTAACCCTGCCGTTATATAAGGGCGTAAGTTTGAACTGGCATTAAAGTAATATTGGCCATCAACATTAAAGGTTTCATAGGTTTCATAGGTTTCATTTGGTGTTGTGAAAGCTTGCATCATTTTTGTTGAGGCATAATTTAAACGCGCTGAAAAGCGTGGTGAAAAATATAAACCCAATGATACTTGTGCATATTGTTCATTGGTCAGGCCGCGTTTGTCATCATAGTTAAGGTAGCCAGATCCTAAACTTAAGCCGACAATGCCAAAGTTAACAGGGTCATTAGAATTTGCAAATGAATAACCAGTGCCTAGTTTACGTTTACCACTAATGCCAGATTGAGCTGAGCTACTATCTTCGCCAAACAGGTAATTGATTTCAAACATAATTTGTCTTTCGTTAGGGACTCTTGCGTCATCGCCTTGCTCTGAAATTTTAATATAACCGGTACCGGCTTTAATTAAATCTCTGCCAAATAAACGGTTAAAGTTACGTCCAATAGAGTCAATCGGGTCTAATAAAAAGAGGGCAGTGTTACCTAAGTATTCACTTCCCCATACCGTACCGCCGCCAGCCCAAATTTCGCGTTCAGTGTTAAAGGCCCATTCACCATAAACCCAACCTAATACGGGCGTCACCACTAAATCTTGCATAGACGGTTTTTCTGCAAAGGCTTCAACACCATATTCCCAAAATGCGCTAGACATAAGCGCTGAGTATAAAAATGAATCCCATTGTCGGTAGCCTGACTTACGTGCTGCTTGGTAGTAAACACCACCAAAGTAAGGGTGCATAATATAATTTAATATGGCGTCATCTCTATCCCATACTGGGCCTTCTGACACGTGATCAAGCCATTTCTGCGCTAAGCTAACATCCTCATCATTATTCCAATTGGTGACTGATTCAGGCATAACTGCAAGTACCGAGATAACACCTAACCCATAATAAAAAATAGAAGACGTTTGTGATAATAAACGCTCGCTATCTTCTCCATTTTTTGGTGAAAATAAAGAGACTTTATAAGGATTGTCATAAAAGCTTTCTGGCACATCAAATTGTTCCCAAGCTGAGTTAGTAAACGCAGTTTTGTACTCCGCCGCTTGTTTCTCGTTATCGGTTGTTTCTGTTTGAACATCTGTTGCTAGAATTTCTGGTAATGGAGCGAGTAGTTGTTGGTCTGTCCCTTCATATACCGATGTTTTTTGTAAATCATTATTTTCAGCAATAGGTAATTTAGTAGAAACTGCTTTACTTGAAGCCTTATTAACTTCATTTGATGCTGATTGATGGATATCACTTATTATCTCTTCTGCTGCAAATAATAAGCTGTGCGTTGATATAGAGAATAATAAAAAAAGCGAACGAGTAGCGTGCTTTGTGATAATCACAGATAAATCCTTGAGTAGAGTTAAAGCCAATTATTTAATAGCCTCACATATAGACTTAATTATATGCGTTAATAATAGTGATTTAATAGGAGGGCATTTTTGCTTATTATCGTGTTTTTTCATCTTTCTGCAATACCTCATTTTTGAGGTGTTGCAGATATATCAATGCGGTAAATTATTTTACTTCAATAAGATTGTTTTAAGGGATGAACTGCAAGTAGGTTATATTGTCTTAACTACCTATCATTGCAAGCTTAGTAGCAAGTAGGTACTCTTTTTTAATTAAGTTAATATGGGTTATTAGTATGCCAACAAAACGCACATCGATATTTTATATAGATTTTTTACGTTTTATCGCGGCAATTGCAGTCATTACTATTCATGTACTGGGACCTTTTCGTTTTCTGTATGGTGATATCCCAGATAGTGATTGGTTAGCGGCGGCTGGAATGAATAGCTTAACTCGCTGGGCAGTGCCTGTTTTTATGTTGATTAGTGGTGCATTGTTATTGTCTACCGAAAGAGCTTTTCAATGCGAACATTATCTAACTAAACGCTTAAGTAAAGTGGCTATTCCCTTTATCGGTTGGACCATTATCTATGGGCTGATCTCTGGTTTTATGATTGATGATGTCTTTACTGGGCAGTGGGTGAGTACTATTGCTATTGATGTATTAAAAAATGCAGCTATTGATCCTGCTTGGTATCACTTATGGTTTTTCTATGACTTTATTCCATTGTATTTTGTGATCCCATTTTTAATCCCATTACTAAAAAAGGCATCACCAGAACATATTAAATTAGCATTATTCAGTTGGGCTATTTTATTCATTATGCATTGGCTAAAAGTGGGTAGCTTCTTACAACAAAACTTAGTCTTATACAGTGGTTATCTCGTTTTAGGTTGGTACTTATTTAATAGAGACAATCGTCCACAACTAAAACTATGGCTTATTGCTGGTACGAGCATGCTTTTACTTAACTTCTTTGGTACCTGGTTTTTAGCGAATGAAACGGGTGAATACAGCTCATTCTTTATGGGATATAAAACGCTGAACACTGCTGTTATTGGCGGGATGTTATTTGTATTAGCCCAAGCCTATGCTGAAAAAATAACAGGAAAATTTCGCGCACTGATAACACTTATTTCTACTTATAGCTTAGGTATTTACTTAATTCATCCACTTTTATTGATTCCAGTACGTGAGCTAAATAATGGTTTTTATGATCTGTTTGGGAGCAACTGGATTGCTATTCCAATGATTACTTTGGTGACATTAATCGTGTCACTAATCTTCACCATGACTTTAGTTAAAGTACCTTTTATTAGACGCTTGGTTCCATAATTTTTTGTCTGAATCCAAATGTTAAATGAGTTAGGGCTATTGACGATAAAGTTACACCGGACCACTAGAAAGTAATTAATAGCTTACTAAATAAAAGATAATAATACTGTGTCGAGAGGAATGTCCATATTTTAAATTCATACCACTTTATGTATGCATTGTTTGTACTATAATGAAGTTTCATAGGATACAGTTGTTAGTAAAACTATTGAATAATATTGAAACATGATTGCTAAGTTGTATTTAAGCTAACTCTTTATTTCATTGATTAATTTAACTCGCAGGCTAATTTATCCGTTTAAAAAGTTATGTTGTTTATGACTCTGGCCATTTTAAATTTTAGCTTAAACAAGGGTTATCTGTTATGCCAAAAAGTTATTCAAAGTGGCTAGCTATAAGTATAGGCAGTAATCTTCTTTTTTCTCCTTTAACAATTGCAAGGGATTGGGTATTTCTAGGGGAGAATAGCCGTAGTTCTATTGATTTTTCTTCACGAATTAATAGTAATATTAATACTCAAAAGTATTCTTTTTTGAATGTATTTGGGATCGATATACATAAAGTTTTCAGTAATGATACTGCGGATATTGGAACGCTAATATTACAACCTTATATTTTTAAACTAAATAACGTGAATAACCCTCCTTTTATTTTTGATGATGGTAACGATACAAAGCTTACGTGGCGTATTGCTAACTTCAATTATACTGCTTTAAATCAAGGTAAGTTTAATATTAGAGTAGGGCATTTTGAAGTGCCATTCGGATTAGAATACCAGATAGATACAAGTGGTACATTACGTCAATTAACCGCTGCACAACGAGGTATAAAAACCGATTGGGGAATTTCTATTAATGGTATTATGCCTCGTTTTGAATATGAAGTTGCCCTAACACGTGGCTCTGGTATCGAATTTAATAGTAACGGTAATCCACATTTATTTTCTGGTCGAATCGCTACGCTTAGCAATAAAAATACAGTGGCTGGCATATCATGGTTAACGGGTGATGTTTTAACTGCTAATGGCGTTACTGAACGGAAATATATTGGTTTAGATACTTCTTATTATTACTATCAGTGGCAGTTTATAGCTGAATCTTCTATTGGAAAGGTTGAGAATAATAATACACTCAATGGTTTTGTAGAGGTGTTATGGCGTAACGTGAAAGAAAATTTATCAGTTTATACTCAAATAGATTACCAACGATTTGAAGTTGACCAGACGGAGAACAGTAAATATGACTCAAAAAGTAATTGGACTGCTGGCATAAAATGGGTAAGCGATGGTGGGTTTGATATTAGTGCTCAATATAAACAAAAATTAAAAGAAGCAGAAGGTATTAATATTGATCCTAGTTTTAGTTTGCAGTTGAGATATAGAATGTAATGGTAGGTTGTATGAAACGAAATAGAGTTTGTGGATTAATTATATTATTAGTAGTAGAAATGCTGACAATTTCTTCTGCTTATGCTGCATTTTGTTCCTTAAGAGACCCTGTCTCTGCTATTCAAATACTTTATCAAGGGGGTTACCAATATCGTTCATTAATTGGGACGGTGACTGAACAAGATAGATTAGCAGTTAAAAAGATACTACCTTTTACTATCCATCAAAGTGAAGTGAGCAAACATACTTTATACGTACTTTATAAAAATGAAAAGCCTGCTGGTTTTTTACAAGCTCGCTCCGAGTGGGCTAAATGGGGATTAGTAGAAATTGCATGGGCTATAAATTTAGATAGAAGCTTGAAAGGTTTTTATTTTCAACGTTGTCGTAGCCCAGAATGTAACGACACAGTCGTAAAAAGCATCAATAAAGAGCTTCATAATAAAAGTATTGAACAACTGAAATTATTTCTCTCTGCTGATGGCGAGGCGCTATCAGAAGCTGGAGAAAGCGCATTTTTAACTTCACCAAAACTGTCGTTATTAGTATTACGTTCAGCATTAAAAACCTTAGCTATTACTGATATTAGTTGGGCACCAGATATTGAAAAAATTGAAGCTAATTATTAATAAATTTACTGATAATTGAATTGATATATTAACTGAAGGTATTGAATGAGAATAAGAAGCTATTTAGCGATACTTGTTTTAGCCTGTTTACTTGGTGCCTATATGTTAGAGCAAGTATTAGGGTATCGCTTCAATCATGTCCAAATATTAGCGAGCAAACACACTCAAAGTCTTTTACGAGCTAAAGATTTCGAACGAATTGAAAATAGCACTTCGCAATTTTTAGTCTCTACGGATCTGGTGATTGCTTCAGGCAATACTTACCTCATTTTTGGTGCAAAAAATATGGGAGACTATATCAGTGCTGAACTATCAAAAATACAAGGCGTCAATCTTTCTGCTGAACTTAACGCTGAAATTAAGAAAACAATCGTTAATATCAAAAACATTAATAAACAGCTTGATACGATTGGCAATACACCAGAAAAGGAACTGATTACACATTTACGTCAGTTATTGCCAAATTACGATTCTATTAGTTTATCTTTGGTAAAAAGTATTCAATTTATGATGTCTGAGACAAAGAATACTATTCAACAAGATACAATCGCTTTGCAAAAAGAAAAAAGTTTTATAGTGATTGCTGCTTGGGTTTCTCGCGGATTTTTCTTTTTATTCATTATCGCTGTTTGGTGGTGGGCAAATAGAAAAATTTGTAATCCATTAAATGGCTTGATTGTTTCATCACATAAAGCATTAGCTGGGCATGACTTTCAAAAAGTCGATAATGCGCCCATTGAAATTACAGCACTAAGTAACGATTTTAAATTATTAACACAAACATTGTCCCACCAAGCCTCACATGATCCACTAACAGAGCTTTATAATCGCCGCGCTTTTGAGCGTCATCTAAACGAGGTAATGGGTAATTCAGAAGTGAATGATCAAAATTGGTTTTTATGTTTTATCGATTTAGATTATTTTAAAACTATTAATGATACCTGTGGGCATGCTGTAGGCGATCAGGTTTTAGTGAGTGTAGCCCATATACTTAAGCAAAATGTACGTAATTACGACACCGTAGCGAGATTAGGTGGTGACGAGTTTGCTATTTTAATTAATAGATGTACAGAGCAAAAAGCCTTAGAAATAGCGAATAAAATAAAGCAAGCTATTAACTTGTTAACTTATCATTGGGAAGGTGAAAATTTTAACTTAAGTGCAAGTATTGGTGTTGCACCTAAAGCTTGTGAAAATACTGTCACAGAGTTATTGAACTCGGCAGATATGGCTTGTGGGTTAGCCAAAAACTCAGGAAGAAACGCTGTGTATCTTTTTGATAGTAACCAGCAGATGTGTTCAGATACCAAGCAACAACTAATATCTGTACACCATCTAAATAACGCATTAAATAACAATTTATTCGTTTTATACAAACAAGATATTGTGCCTTTACAACAGCAAAAAATAGGTAAAAGCTTTGAAATATTATTAAGGATGTTAGGCAATGACGGCCAGTTGATTAGCCCTGCTTATTTTTTACCGGTCGCCGAACGTTATTTGCTCACAAGTAAAATAGATCGTTGGGTTATTAATGCAGTTTGTGAACACTATAAATCTTACGGTGATCAACTCGAGTCTATTGAAACAATCGCTATTAATTTATCCGGATACTCTTTAACTGATAATGAGCTAGAGACCTTTATTATCGAAAAGCTTACTAACTGCGTAATACCTTTAGATAAAATTTGTTTTGAAATTACTGAAACGGCTGCCATCAAAAATATCAAGCGGGCGCAGTTGTTTATGGAAAATATAAAAGCATTAGGTTGTCAGTTTGCACTCGATGACTTTGGTAGTGGTCATTCTTCATATGCTTATATTAAGCAATTACCTACGGATAAAATTAAGATAGATGGTGCTATTGTGGCGAATATGATGAACAATCCAATAGACTTTACCGCTGTTAAGTCTATTTGTGAGATTGGTAAAGCAGCTAAACAAGATATTATTGCAGAATTTGTGGAAGATTTTAGTTTAGTTGAAGCATTAACTAAACTAGGCGTAGATTATGCGCAAGGTTATTATTTTGCAAAACCAGAGCCTTTAACCAAACCTCCAGTAGAGGCAAACAGTTAAGGTCTGTCTCTTCGTATTTTTTATATTGAAATTTTGATTGGGTATTATACTAATGGAATTAAATAAGTGATCAGAGATTACGCAGGAAAAATTAACACTAATAAGGCGTGAGTTGTAGGAGATAGTTGTTCTGACTTCAAAACTCACAACGCAGTTAGGGGCGATTTTAACCAGCAAGAATGATCACCTTATTAATTCTTTTGGTATTATACCGATTACATTAAATAAGTGATCTAAATTTTGCGCAGGAAAAATGAGTT